>JAIQFN010000054.1 GCA_020073265.1 Terriglobia bacterium
ATCAGCGCTGACCATGCGTCGGCACGAGTGCCGGCGCGGCACGCATGAGTGCGTGCGCCACAACCCGCCCCGTTAGGGAAGGCTGATGGCTGGTTGCTCTTCCAGAAATTCGAGGATCGGCTGGGTCTGACCAGGGATGAAGTGAAGGGCTTCGGGCAGGTAGCGAATCTCTGCGTGGGGAACGCCGCGCTCCAGGCGGCGCTTGGTCTCCGCTGAATCCAGGAGCACGTCCTTGCCGCCGACGATCGCCAGCACCGGCATCGTGAGCCGCCGCAGCGCATCGTCGCTGAAGACCGGCAGCTTTACCTTGCGCGGCTGGAAGTTGGCGTGAATGAGCGAAACGAATTCGATGAAGCGCTGAACGGGCGGGGGCGGATCGGCAGGCGCGCGGCCGAGGATCATCTCCCGGAGCTTGCGCGATCCCCATCGGCCGCACAGCCTAAGCGCGATCGCCTTGAATACAAATCCGGTCTTCTGGCGGCCGACGCCGCCGGGACAAAGCAACGCCAGGCTCTCGACACGCTGCGGGCGCCGCGTTGCGTAGTCCAGGGCCAGCCAGCCGCCGAGCGACACGCCCACCATCGATGCGCTCGCGAGCGACAACGCCTGGAACACGTCGTCCAGCCAGAGCGCATACGCTTCGGAATCTAGTGGAGGGCGCGAGGGCGCACTCAAGCCGGGCTCGCCGATCATATCCACAGCGAAGACGCGAAAGTGCGCGGCCCAGGCGGCCACATCGCCCATCCACATGGCCGCGTTTGCCGCCGAGCCGTGCAAGAGCAGCAAGGGCGGCGCGGTTCTCTCGCCGCAAGCCACGATGAAGGTCTCGCCTTCGCGTGTCGGGACGCGCAGTTGCTGGTTGGGTACCGGCCAGCGCTCCAGGAATTTCACATAGCGCTCGCGAACCGCGCGGGCGCCCTGGTCGGATTTGTAAATGTTGGTCATGTTGCTGTCCTCTACTTTCCGCTTGGATCCAGATCGGCGAACGCCAGCCGGATGGCGTGGTCGCGCACGTCGGGCGGCCATTCGGCGATGAGCTCGCCGAACCGGCGCCGGTCATAGGCGAACAAAGCTCGGGCAGCTTCCTCGAAGCCGGGCAGGTCTCCGGCGATAGCCGACATGAAGTAATAGGCGGCTTCCTGCGCTGCGCGCCTTCGATCTTTGTCGCCGCTGGTGCGGCGAGCTTCTTCCACCAGCTTGCGCAAGGCCACCGAAGCGCCGCCGGGCTGCGTGTTCAGCCAATCCCAGTGGCGCGGTAAGAGCGTCACCTCGCGGGCGACCACGCCGAGTTTCGGACGGCCACGTCCGCGCGGTTCACCGGTGGGCGGTTCAACTGCGGCCGGTTGCGCCAGACGCGCCACAACCTCTTCGGCGCTCCCGCGGGTATCGACGTCGATCACGCGGCCGGTCGAGTCGTCATAGATATGTAAGGGACCGATCGCCCCATTTTCAATCGTGCTTTTGACCGCGAGCGCGACCTCGTTCAGCGGGCCTGAGCAGAGCCGCCGATGACCCTCGAAGGCGGTGCAGGGTTTGAGTTGGGCATCAGTCATGCCCTATAATATCCGGGTAAAAATAGTTTGTCAATAACACCCGGATAAAATTGTTATTGGTTATTTGAATCAGTGGCTTACAACCGCGAGCCTGGCTGTTTGCACCTTGGATCCCCAGGAGATGAAGGTCTCGTTGCTGGCTTGAATGAGCTTGGGGTACCCGAGTCCCGATTTTTCGCCTTTCGCAATCTCGGCCACCGGACCGGCCACTCCAGCCGCCGTGACGCCGCGGACCAGCACGCGGGCGTCCTGCGCGCCTCGCTCCAGCCAGGAGACGATCGCGTTGCCGGCGCCGTCGAGCACCACGGACGTATATCCGAACGCGTGGCCGGTGCTGACAGTAACTGGTTTCGAAAAGCTGGCGCCGCTGTCGGAGGAGAAAGCCATGCGCACTTTGGGCGAATCCTGGGCGGCGGTGAACCAGGAGACAGCGACGCGGTCGGCTTGGGCGGCGACGGATGCGGCATTGATCGGGCAGGCGTCGATTTCCCAATTGTCGGCGTAGATGATTTTCGACGCGGACCAGCGCCCGTTCTCCAGGCGCACGACGGCGATGTCGCGGATGTTTTTCGGCGTGTGGTCGCGGTAGGCCACCAGCAATCCTTTGGAGGTTTTCGCGACGGCGGTGGGGCAGCAGGAGCAGACGTCCGCGTCCAGGCGCTCTTCGTTCACCAGCTTGCCTGATGCGTCCACCATCGATCGCATCAGGAAGGTGGGGCCGTCCTCGCCCTTGAGCGATTCCAGAAAGAAGAGCGACGCGCCGCCGCTTGTGTCGCCCAGCATCGACACCAGACCGTGCTGGACCGGGCTGTGGTCGCGGTGCGCTTGCACGGGCGGGGTCCAATGCGCGCCGTCGGTGGAAGAAGAAACGTACACGTACTCGGCGTCGCTCGAAGGATTGGGCAGCTCCACCCAGTGCGCCAGCCAATGGCCGGCGGCAGTGGTCATCACTTCCGGGACCTCGGCCGGATGCCGGAAGAAGTGGCGATTCGCCGCGATGGTTTGCGGCTGGGACCAGGTGGAGCCGCGGCGCACCGCGTAGCGCAGCGCCGATGAGCCGTCCTTCGATGGTTCAATCCAGCTCAAGACCACGGCTCCGTCGGGCGTGGCGGACAAGTTTGGTTCAAGACTCCCAGGGCCAGCCGGGTTTGCGAGCGGCGTGGCAGAGAATGTCTGGCTCACGGCTGGGAGAACCAGCGTGGCGGAGAGAAAGAGGGATCGCAATAGTTTCATGGAGTGAGTTCTCGATTGAAGCGAAGCTTGCGGCGCAAAAGTTGGAAGCCGATGATCATGGCCGTGACGGTCAGCGATGCTCCTCCCGCGAGGAACACCATAACCATAATGTCCCAGGCCGGGCGGTGGCGGTACAACCAGGGCAGGTTCCAGGAGTGGAGACCGTGATACAGCCATCGATTCCAGCGCGATCGATTGTTGTAGGCTTCCACGATCTGCGCCGTCTTCAGGTCGATGTAAAGCGTCGATGCTTGCGGGTCGTTCAGGCGCACGAACAGCGCGGGCAAGGGATGCTGCCGGTGGCGGTCGAGATAGTAGGCGTCGTATTCGGTGAGGACACGAGACTCGGTGATGGTGGCTGGGCGGCTTGCTTCGGCTACGAGTTTCAGGATGCGCGCGGGATCGAATTGCACGGAGGGATCGCCGCGAACCGGTATGATGCGGGAGTCCGCCAGGTAATGCGGTTCTCCATCGAACAGGGCGAACTCGAGTGTCTTTGTGTTGGGGCCGGCCTGATCGAGGGCATCGCGCGGCGGCTTGGCGCTGAAGACCTTGAGGTCGAGAGGGCCGCCTCGCAGCGCGGCCTGGATGTCGAATGCGGCCTGGTTGTCGCCGAGCAGCCACTGGAACGGCTCCATCGAGAGCAGGCCGCTGAATGCCCACGTGCAAGCGAGCGTGCCGAAGGCGAGCCCTAGGATCATGTGCCAGCGCTTTTGGCCTTGGTAAGGAATGCGCCGGCGGGGCAAATAGATCCAAGCGCCGGCGGTCAAGCCGAGGATTCCGGCGACTGTTCCGATGCCCGAGGACCAGACTACGACTTTGTTCCACGCCGGGCCGTTTTTTCTGAGCGGCGTCCAGTAGAGCCAATGTGGAATGGCGCCGAAGTACGCTGCGCGCCGGGACAGCCGGGTGGTGTGTTGCACCACTTCGCCGGTCAAGGTGGAGACGTACACCTGATCGCCGTCCGACCAGGAGAACTTGAGCAATGGCCGCAGCGCGCGGTACTCGCCGCTGACGGTCCATTGGTCGGCATCGCGGAGAAGGCCGTCGAACGTTGCCTCCGGCGCAGGACGTTGCATCCACGCCGCCGCGATACGCAGGGCCATGTCGCGCGAGGCCGTGAGCAGCGGCTCGCCCGTGTCGGCATAAACGATGGCTTCCGAGCGTCCGGTTCGAAATCGATAGACCGGCCGCGAATCCAGCATTGTGAGGCGGGTCGTGTCGGGTGTCGCGAACTGCCGCACGCGGTCCCAGGCGGCTTCGGGCGTTACGCGGATCGCCGCGGGCGCGAGCGGCGCTGCTCTAGACAATCGCTCCGCGGGGCTGATTTCGGGAAAGCCCCAATACATCATGACGATTCCCGAAGCGAACCACAGCGCGAAGAGCAAACACAGCGCGAGGCCGAGCCAGCGATGGCAGAAGATCGCAGTCTGGAGGATATACCGTCTCAGAAATGAAAACGATACCGCATCGACGCGATGAACTGCCGGGGATCGTTATAGTGGGTGCCGGCAAACGAGCTGTCGCGCCCGAACAGGAAGCGGCTGTTGGATACGTTGAGCGCCGAGAGGGTGACGGAGAAGCGCTCGCCAAAGGATTTGCCCATCGAGATGTCGGCCCCACCGTGCGGCGGCAGATGCTGGGGGCCGTCTCCGTCCAGGAAGCCGGAGCCGAATACGAAATTGGCGTTCAGCCAGGCGCGGCGTGGCAGGTTGACTTCGCCGCCCGCGCTCAGCGTATCGCGCTGGTCGTGATCGATGTAGAAGAAACCCTCAGAAGGCGGTGCGAAGTCCGTCAAGCCTCCAGTCACCATGCCTTGGCCCTTGACCACCTGGTTGGAGTACGCCAGATGGAAATGCAGGCGGCGATAAACCGCGGGCGAGTGCAGCACCGCCTCCCAGCCGCGGACCGTGACGCTTTCGATGGTCAGTGGAAGTGTGATGTTGGAGTTGCCAAGGACCTGGTGGTCGGAGAAATTGCTGGCGGCGGTTCGGAAATGGTCCAGGTCCAGAATCCAGCCGTGCCACGGAATGGTGACGCCGATCTCGTGTTGCTGATCGCGCTCGCCGTGGACCGGCAGAAAGCCGATGCCTTGCTGGAGCGCGAAACCCAGCACCGGCCCGGCGATGGTCTCGAGCGGCGGAGGCTGATAATATAAGCCGAAGAAGCCGCGCAGCACCCAGTTGAGTCGCGGCACCTGGATCGCGGCGCCGATTCGCGGATCGGCGGCGTTTTCGTGGACCTCTCCGGAGAAGTGCGTCATGCGCAGGCCACCGTTCAAGGTGAGCCACTTCCAGGGTTTGTACTGCTCGTCGACGAAGACGGAGGCCACGCCGCCAGTGACCGGCTCGTTTTCCGTTATCGAAAGTCCGTGCTGATCGGCGAGCCGAAACACACGCTCGTCATGTTCGCGGAAGCCGAACAGCCCAACGGTGAAGTTGTGATCGCCGTGCACGATGCCGAGCGAAGCCTGCGCACCGACGTACTGCGAGGCGCGGTGATCATCGGTGATGAGAGGGTCGTTCGCGCCGCCAGTGTACTCGGCGCGGTTGTAATGATACAGCGGCGACACGGTGAGCAGCATGCCCGGAGTCAGGGTGTGGACCCAGGAGAAATTCAGGAACGAGTCGACTTCCTGATCGGTGTCCCGGACGCCGGCCGTCTGATCCTCCGGCGTGTTGGGGACCTGGTAGTGGTCCTGGCGCAGGGAAGCGGCCAGCCGAAACTGGTCCCGTTCCGTCAGATTGTAGCTGAGACTGGTGAAGCCGGCTAATCCACTACCCTGGTTGTGAATCACCTGCTCGGTGGGCGGCTCGAGACCGAGATCGGTGCGGTTGCCCGTCGCGCTCGCGTAGTAGGCGAACTTGTCGCTGTGCCCGCCGAAGCTCAACTGGTCGTTGGTCTGGTGCAGGCTGCCAACGCTCAACGTCAATTCCGCCTCGCGATTAGCGAACTCGAAGCCCGAGCGCGGGACAATGTTGATCATCCCGTAGGTGCGGTCGCCGTATTTTGACGAATAGCCGCCGCGCGAGACCTCGACGGTCTCCATATCCTTGGGGTCCATGGCGCGGCCCACGTTGCTCGAGATGTTGGTATTGGGCACCGGAACGCCGTCCACCAGCCAGCTCACTTGATGCCCGCCCCGCATGTGCAGATGATCGTGCAGCAGATAGGACCCGGGCACGAAGTCGGTGATGAACGCCAGGCTGCTGGTGCGTTCGGCGCCGGGCGTGTGTTGAATCTCCGATTCGCTCACCATGACCGGGGGGCTGGACGCCTCCGGGTTGGTGGCTTCGAGCATCGCCGTGACTTCCACGCTGGTAGAAACGGAGCTCAACTGCAGGACGAACTTGAGCAGTGGTGCGCTGCCGATGGTGACGGTCAGCAATTGGGTGGAGATCTGAAATCCGGGACGGTCGATCTGGATGGTGTAAGCGCCCGCTGGTACGGCGGGGATGGTGAACGCGCCGTTGTTGTCAGAAACAGCGTGCTGCTCGAACGCCGAAGCCTGCGCCTTGAGGGAAATTGCCGCACCCACAATAGCGCGGTTCTGCGGATCCTCCACCATCCCGCGCACGGTTCCGAAGATCTGGGCGTAGCAGACTCCCGAGCCGAGCGCCAAGGCACATGCTAACCCTAGAGTTCCCAGCAAGATCGCTCGGGAGCGAACGTGGCGTGGATAAGCTTCCCTCACCATCTGTCAGGCCGGGGAGCAATCGTCGGGCCAGAGCCGGCCTTAGAAAGTGAACTTGAGCGCGGCTTGCATGAGCCGAGGCGGGGCGGCATTTACCACCTGGCCGAAGAGCGCGGTGTCAATGCCGCCATCCACCGCGGCCGCGCCGAAGAACTGAGCGTGGTTAAAGGCGTTGAAGGCTTCCAGGCGGAATTGCAGAGCTCTGGATTCGCTCAAGCGGATCGATTTGAGCAGAGCCATATCGAAATTCAGCGCACCGGGACCGTGGAAGGACCGGCGGGACGCGCTGCCCGGGCTGCCCAGGGCATTTTGGCTGAACGCCGACACGTTGAAGTAGGGCAGGCCGTTGCGCGGATTCCCGTTCAGATTCAGAGCGCCGCCGATGTAGTCCGGCAGATCCAGGCTGTGATTGTTTACGCCGTTGGGGATGCTCCCCATCAGCGAATTGTCTCCGTCGGCGTGCAGCGTCACCGGGAATCCCGAGCTAAAGCGAGAGATGCCGGAAAGCGCCCACCCTTCGGCCCAACCCTTGGCGCGCCCGAACAAACGTTCGAGCGGCAGTTGATATTGATACGTGACCACCAGATTGTGGGTCAAGTCCCACGCGGAGAGCGCCCGCGTGAGGCGGAAATTGAACGGATTGATGGGGTCCGCGAGCGCGGAGGATTGATCGATGGACTTGCTGAAGGTGTAGGAAACCATCACATCCAGGCGCCTGCTGGAATGCTTGAGGCTGGCTTCGAAGGCGTTGTAATTCGAGTTTCCGATGCTGGCGTCGTAGGCGTCGTTGTGATAACTCGGCCCCAGCGGTCCGCGCGTTCCATCGATGATCTGGCCACCGGCGGTCACGAAAGTATTGTCCTCGCTAAAGGGACCGCAGGTCGGCGAACCCGGCGCCACCGCATTCGGGTTGCTGAGCGCCAGGCACAAGGCGGGGTTGCCGGGATTGGCCGAATACACCACCAGCAGATGATGCGCTTGCGATCCGACGTAACTCAACGTCATCACTGTATCGTCGCCAAACTGCCGGTCGATGGAAAAGAAATAGTTCTCGTTGTACGGATAGGTGTTGGAGGGCGGGGGAGCAGTCATGCCCGCTTGCGGCAGGAACGGCGCGAAATCGATGTTCGGGTTGGGATTCTTGATCGAGGCGTTCAGCGGCGGAAAGGTCAGCGGGAACGGGTTGACGTGCGTTTCCCCATCCGAGGCATTGATGAACGGCGTGGCGAATAACGGGCGGCCCGTGCTGGTATAGCTCAGCCCATAGGGAGGCTGCGGCTCGTCTACGCCGATGGTGTTGCCCTGAATCACCGAGTAGAACATCCCGTATCCGGCGCGGATGCTGGACTTGCCCGGCCCGCCAGTCAGCTTCGCGAGCGGGCCGGTGGACGCGCTGGGCGAGTAAGCCACACCCAGGCGCGGAGCAAAGCGGCTGCGTTGCGGCACCAGCGTGTTCGGAACGCCGGGATCAGTGGGATAGACCAGGCTGGTGGGAGCGGTCGGGTAGACCTTGGATTGTTGTCCCAGGACAAACGTCGGAATCTGGTTGTACTTCTCCGACCAATACTGCATGAGGTCCCAACGCAGTCCGTAGTTCAGCGTGAGGTTCGGTCTGGCCCGCCAGTTGTCCTGAACAAAACCGGCCGCGTACTTATGGCGTCCGTAGTAGGCTTCCGAATCGGCCTGATTGTAGTTGCTCGCTACGCCGATGAGAAAGTCGGCGAAGTCCGAACCGGTCTCCGACCCGGTGAACAGGAACGATCCGTTGAAGGTGGCGTTCGGATTCACGTTGACTTGCTCGTAACTGAATTGACCGCCGGCTTTCAAGGTGTGTGAGCCCCACACCTTGGAGAAGTGATCCATCACGGAGAACGTGTTGTTGGCCTGTTTCAGATTCGTGATGGGCGTGCCCATGGTGAAGGCGTTGAATACGACATTCTCGATTCCCTCGATCGACGGCGC
Organism: Terriglobia bacterium; assembly: GCA_020073265.1. GTDB lineage: Bacteria > Acidobacteriota > Terriglobia > Bryobacterales > Bryobacteraceae > Palsa-89. Next base: position 8,443 of record JAIQFN010000054.1, read on the forward strand.
CAGAGGAACGATGCCCGGGGTTCCAACTCCGGTAACGAATCCTTGCGAGGCCAAGCTTGGCCCGACGCCGCCCGAAGGCTCGCCCACGTTGTTGGAAGTCCGCATGAAACTCAGCCGCAGCTCATTCACCATGGAAGGGCCAAACGTCTTGGTGTCGGACAGGGTGAGCAATTGTCCGCGGCCCAGGTTGCGCGCGCCGAACCCGGGCACGCTGGCGCCGCCTTGATCGCGCGGATACGGATTGATCAGCGAGTAGTCGTCGAAATAGTAGTAGCCCGAGATGAGTCCCCAGCGCTGGCTGTTGCTGTCCAGGCGGAAGCCGCCTTTGCTGTCGCTCAACGTTTTTCCTTCGGAGGCGCTGGAGAAAGTCGAGCCGCCGATGTTCGGAGTCGGGATGTATTGCAGCAGGTGTTTGGCGGGTTCCGACCAGGCTCGCTGGGGGATGATTGCGCCGGGAAAGACGCACTGCAGCGGCGAACTGCAGCCTGGAGTGTAATAAGGCTCGTTGGCGGATACGGCGTAGCCCAGCTTCTGCGAGAGCAAACTGGCGAGATAGGGGCCGGAGACCGCGCCGTTGAGAGCATCCGCTTCGCTGCTCAGATCGCCGTTCCGGTTGGCGAGCGATGGGACGGGAATCAGGCCGGTGTCGAGGCCCTGGTTCTGACGGGTGCCCTGGTAGTCGCCGAAGAAGAACACCTGGTTCTTCTTGATCGGCCCGCCGAAGGTGCCGCCGTACTGATTCTGCCGGTAGAAGCTGCGCTCCGGCGAAAAGAAGTTGCGGGCATCCAGCGCGGTGTTTCGCAGGAATTCGAAACCGCTGCCGTGCAGATTATTGGTTCCGGCTTTAGTGACGGCGTTGACGATGCCGCCGCTGTAGTTGCCGTATTCGGCGTCGAAGTTGTTGGTCAGGATCCGGAATTCGGCGATGGAATCGAGATTCGGCACGATCGAAGTGCCGCCGTTCATCAGCTCTTTCACGTCGCCGCCGTTCACCATGAAGCCGTTGGCGTCTTCGCGCTGGCCGCTGATGGATTGGTTGCCTGCGTTCAAAGTGCCGGAGGGAGCAATGGCGACAGTGACGCCGGCCATGACGATGGAATCGGGCTGCTGCGTGGTGGCCGGCACGATACCCGGCTGCAGCGCCAGCAGATCCGTATAACTGCGGCCGTTCAGCGCGACGGCGGTCATCGACTTTCCGGTCACCACGTCGCCGACTTGCGTGCTGGCGGTCTCCACGTGAACTTCGTTCTCTTGAACGTCGACGGTCTCGACTTTCTCCGCTATTTCCAGCGACAGGTCGACTTGCACCACCGTGTCCAGGTCGACGGTCAAGCCGGCGCGACTCTGCGGCTTGAAGCCCGGGGCTTCGACTTCGAGATCGTAACGTCCGACGGTCAGGCTGGGGAAGGAGTAAGTTCCCTTCGAATCGCACTTGGTCTTGGTCTGGATGCCTTGCGCGGTGTTGGTCACCGTCAGCCTGGCTCCGGGAATCACCGCGCCGGTCTGGTCCTTGACGGTGCCCGCAATGCTACCGGTGACGGCTCCCCAGGACGGCGTGAGACACGCCAGGAGCGCCGCGATCAACACCAGTGCATGACGAGAACTAAGCATCAACGTCCACAACTTTCCTCTTCAAAGCTAGCGTCGGCTACAGCAACGCCGCCAGATATCTTTCGGCCATTTCTTGGCGACTTTCGCGCGGCCTGCGGGGGGTAGAATCAAAGAGGGGCTAAGTGTATGATCCAGAGGATCTTGCGATGGGGTCCGTGGGCCGCGACCGGTTGGGCCGCGCTGCTCATCGCGATCATCGCGGTCTGCGATTGGCGCATCGAGTTCGACGCCACGCTCGGATTCCTCTACATGTTTCCGCTGGTGCTGCTCGGGACGGTCCTGGGTTGGTGGCAAATCATCCTGGCGGCTTTGTTCTGCACGTTCCTCTCGCACTGGCTGGATCCGTTTTCTTTCGACATGCAGGTCCCCAGGGACATTCTGATCTTTCTCACGCTGGCCACCACCGGACTGCTGTCTCGGGGCGTTTCCAAGGGCTATCGACGCGTGGAGAAGGAAGTGGTGGCCCGGCGTTCGGCCGAAGAGCAGCTTGAATTCCTGATCGAGAGCAGTCCCGCCGCGGTTCTCACTATGACCGCCGACGGAGAGATCCTGCTGGCGAACCCAGCGGCGCATCGCTTGTTCGCGGCAACCGCGGGGTCGCTGCCCGGAAGGAGAATCACGCGCTACATTCCGGCGCTGGGATCGGTGCCGTCCATCGATGAGACCGACAAGATTTTCCGCACCGAAATGCAAACGCGAGGGCAGCGCGAGAGCGGCGAAGTTTTTCTGGCCGACGTGTTCTTCTCCACCTACAGCACCGCCGCCGGGCCGCGTCTGGCGGCTCTGCTGGTGGACGCCTCTGAACACTTGCGCGAGCGCGAGGAGGCCAGCTTGCAGCAACTGCTGGCCGGATCGCGGATCATGGTGGCGGCGGTGTCGCACGAAGTCAGAAACGTATGCGGGGCCATCGGGGTGATGCACGAGAACCTGGCACGCCACGGAGTTCTGGCCGGGAACAAGGACTTCGAAGCATTGGGATCGCTGGTGGAGACGCTGTCTAAGATCGCGTCGCTGGAGCTCAAGCAAAGCGCCCGCAGCGCGGAGCCGAGCCGCGTGGATCTGCGCGAGGTACTGACGGATCTTCGAATCGTACTGGAGCCGTACTGCGAGGAGTCCGAGATCGAGCTGCGGCTGGCCGTCCCGGACGAGCTGCCTCTGGTTCAGGCCGACCGCCACAGCCTGCTCCAGGTCCTGCTCAACTTGACCAAGAACAGCCAGCGCGCCATGGAGCCGGTTTCGCGGAAGCTGATCGACATCTCGGTTACGACGCGCCCGGATGGCGTTTCGGTCCGGATCACCGACAGCGGGCCGGGCATCCCGGTTGGCCAGAAGCTTTTTCAGCCTTTGCAGAAGGGCGCCGAGACGACCGGGCTGGGGCTGTACTTGTCGCGCGCCTTCATGCGGTCGTTTCGGGGAGATCTGCGGCACGATCCCGCGCATCCGGGATGTTCCTTTGTTCTGGAGCTGGCGGCCGCGCCCGAGCGCGAGGAACCGGCGTCATCGGAAACAGAAGATGCGGCCCATAAGACTCTTACTGCTTGACGACCACATTCTGTTCCGTGAGGGATTGAGCCGGCTGCTGGTGTCGGAGCCCGATTTCGAAACCGTGGCTTTGTGCGGGACGCCGGCCGAGGCTCTGGAAGTGCTCGCGCGTTCGGCTGTCGACATCGTGCTGCTGGACTTCGATCTGGAGGACGATACCGGCACTCGGTTCATCTCCGCGGCGCACGCGGCCGGGTATCGGGGGAAAATCCTGATGGTGACGGCGGGAATGGACGAGCTGGACGCTTCGCTCGCCTGGAAGCTGGGAATCTCCGGCATTTTTCTCAAGCACAGTTCCCCGGCCACGCTGCTCGAAGCCATTCGCACCGTGGCCGCGGGCGGGCAGTGGATGGATCAAAAGATGACTGCGCCGGTGTCAGGAGCGGTGAGCCAGAGGGAATCGGCGGACGCCACCGGCCGACTCACGCCACGCGAGCGGCAGGTGCTGCGGAGCGTGCTGGAAGGGTTGTCGAACAAAGAGATCGCGCATCACATCGGAGTATCGCTGAGCTCGGTGAAAGCCACCTTGCAGCATCTGTTCGAGAAGACCGGCGTGCGGACGCGCAGCCAACTGGTTCGCATCGCGATTGAGCGGTCGCTGGAAGGCAAGGCCGAGTACTTAAGGAAGTGAGCTTGAGTCCTCCCTACTGGCCGGGCAGAAGCCCGGCTGCAGCCAGGATTTGGCTGCCCCACATGCTCTAGGAGAATCCGATCCAGCGGCCGCCGATGCCCACGCCGGACCACAAGGCGACCGACACCACGGCGACGATTTTGTTCCACCTCGGGTTCACGCCGCCATCGCCGGCGTTGGTCACTCTGCGCTTCACCGTGAAGGTGAAGAGGATGGCCGCCGCGAGACACGCCATCTTCACCCAGAAAGCGTCGTGGTCGTAGCATTTGGTAGCTTCGGAGGTGAACAGCAGAACTCCCGAGATCAGCATCACGATGAGGCTGCCGACCAGAAACGGCTGGGCGTCGCGGGCGAGCTGGCGGACTGGCTGGCCCGGCAAAATAACCCCGAAGAGCCGCATGTCCACGATCAGAATCGCGCCGCCGATCACTGCCAGCGCCAGAAGGTGGAACGACTCGATGACGGGGAACAGCCACAGCGACCCGCGAATCGCCTCGCCGACGCTGGTGTTTTCAATCCAGGTGAAGAATTGCAGTAGCATCAGTGGCCTCCTAGCCGGACGGATTCTGGGTCTTATCGAACCAGTTGTAGGCGATCATTCGTCCCGCGATGACGATCGAGGCCCATAGAAACATCGATGCGTAGCCGGCCAACCGGACGCGGGCTGGCGGAACCGGATCGTCGTCCCACGCGGCGATGCTGCGATAGATGCCCTTGTGAAACACGAACACGTTCAAGCCGGCCAGGACCAGCAGCACGGCCTTGATCCGGAAAAAGATGTTCTCGTAAGTTCTCAGAGGGATCCCATACAGCAGGAGCAGACCACTCAGGACCATCACCACGAAGCCCACCTGCGTCCAGGGCAGCAGCCGGTGATAGACCTTCGAGACGGGCATGCTGCGCAGCGAGAGACCGGTCAGGCGGAGATCGAACATCACCGCCAGCCCGAGAAACAGGCACAGGAACAGGACGTGGACCGACTCAATGATGGGATACGCCCAGAGCGATTCGTGCAGCTCGACGCTCCAGGGCGTGTCCGCCAGCCATTCGAATAAACGGTGCAGTGACACTCGCGCCACCTCCTAAGACGATCCTGGATTGCCGCGGGGGCGCGGCGCAGGATCTCAAGGTTCTGACGACCCTCGCTTAGTTCGAGAGCGCGTGTGAATCCAAACTAGTTGCAGCCCGAAAGGTCTATTTGCCTTTCACCTGTTCCGGCGTGCCGAACATTTTCTCGTCGATCGGAACGTTGACCTTGATGTCGTTCAACTGGATGGCATCGCGCCCGTCCAGCCAGGCGAAGGTCAGCCGGAAGGGCATCTTCACTCCGTTGACGCTCCGATAATCCGCGAAATCCATCTGGGTGGGCACGCGGCCGATGGGGGAAGGCGCATAACGCACCATGCGCAAGAGCAAGCCGCTCTCCTGGTCGAGGTACATGGTCACATAAGTGCTGTTGACGCCGGTCCCCTCGGTTCCCTGAACGACGTTGACCACGCGATCCTTGCCGATGCCTTCGGCGGTTTGGCCCGCTGTCTGGGCTGATGGACCGGGCAGGTCGCTGATGGAGGTCGGCAGACTGACGCGTAAATTGGTCAGCACTTGCTTGATCTGTACAGGGAAGGACATCTGCGCATCGACTTTGGCTCCCGCCAGCTCGCCGCCGTACGTCTCGTACTGACCTAGCACGGTAAGCGGCGTCTTGATCCATCCGGTTTGGCCGTTATAGGTGCGGATGCTTTCTCCACGGCCCGTGGCTGCTTCAAACTCGATCAGCGTGGTGCGATGATCCGGGTATTTGGCATAGATGTGGACCTTGCCGCCGCCGCCGAATCCGCCGAACCCGACGCTGGTGCCGGTGGCCACGTAGCTCTTGATGGCCGCGAGTTTCTGGGCTCCGCCGAGAGCCTGAAGATACTTGTCGATGATCTTTTCCGCGGGAGGCTGTCCGGGCATCTGGACCAGGATGTCGTCCATTTCGGAAGATCCGGGTCCGTACACGGCGTCCATGGTGGGCGTAGTGGATGGACGATCACGTCCATGATGGCACGTATAGCAGGAGACCATGCGCCGTCCGCTGAAGTTGTCGCGGTTGATGGCGTTCACCATCAGAACCATCCTGCGCGCGGTGTTCTTTTTCGGGTTATCCGCAGCCCAATCCACGGTATCGGTGCCGGCTCCGATGTGGCACTCGGAGCAATCGTAGCCGACCGCGGCCGACATGACGCCCATGGTTCCAAGGAAGTCGTCTACTGTAATTCCCTTGAGCGCCTGGACGTTCTTAAAGACCTGTTCGGCCATCGGCGCCTTCGGTGCTTGGGCGACAGCTTGCGGGGCTGTCACGCAGACGAGCCAGACCGCCGTCATTGCAGCGACTGCCAGAATGAGTCGCGTGGACCGGAGCTTCATGTTCAATCCCTTCCTCGAGTGGCTTGCTTAGCTTAGCTGAACAGACCGTTGTACAGCCACAATAATTCTACACCAATAAGAAACGACGACCGCGATGCGGCCGGAGTTACTTTCGCTTCGATTTTGCGGCCGGCGCGGGAGATCCCTCGAAGAGCTTCAGGTCGATGGCGCCGCCCATGGCCTGATAGCCGGCGTCGTTGGGGTGCAGGTGGTCGCCGGAATCGTAGGCGGCCTGGACCTTAGTGGGATTCTGCGGATCGCGGACGACGGCGTCGAAATCGATCACCCCGTCGTAGACCTTCTGGCTGCGCATCCAGGTGTTGAAGGCCTGGCGCTTGGTTTCGCCGGCGGGGCTGAAGTACGCCGCGCCTTCGAACGGGGTCAGGGTGCAGCCGTAGATCTTGAGCCCGTGGGCGTGGGCGCGCTCGACGATCTGCTGGTGAGCCGCGATAAGATCCTCGGGCGACGGCCCTGGGGTGCCGCGTGCCGCCATGCCGATGTCGTTGATGCCCTCCAGCACGATCACGTGAGTGGCGCCGGTCTGGGCCAGCACGTCGCGATCGAAACGGGCCAGCGCGTTGATGCCAAACGGCACCACGCCTTCGGTGAGCAGGCGGTTTCCGGCGATGGCCTGGTTCAGGATTCCATGGGCGTCGCCGGGCTTCGCCAGCAGGCGCTTGGCGAGCTGGTCGGGCCAGCGGCTGTTGGTGTTGGCAGTGGACCGCGTGCCGTCCGTGATGGAATCGCCGAAGGCGATGATCGCGCTGACCTGCGGGGGCGCGGTTACCTCAACGCGTTCCAGGAAGAACCACGATGGAGTGGTTCCGTGCACCGGAAAATCGGCGGCGCCCGCGAAGTTGCCGGTGTTGGACAGATAGTTGGTCTGGTTGGCGCCGCCGTGCGTGGTGAGCGGGGCCTGCGTCAGGTCCTGAGGCAGGTAAAGGTCGATCACCAGGTCCGACATGGGGGCCACCGTCAGGCTGACGGGGTCGCTGAACATTTCGGCGCCGGCTGGAATGGTGACCGAAGAGCGCCCGCCGAAGGTCAGCGGGTGAGCCGAGCCGGCCGCGATCGTCGACTCTTTGTCGTGCAGGGCGACATCGGCGGCATCGATCTGGACTGCCGCGGCGCCGAAGACGTTGCTCAGCACCACGCGCGCGCGTTCGCCGCCGAGGCTGACGTGGACGATCTGGCGCAAGGTCTGGTTGTCGATTGAAAAAGCCGGCCCCTGCGGCCCCCGGCCTGGTTGGGGCTGTGCTGCGGCAGCCGCGGCGGTTGGGACGGGGCGCACCACCACGGCTGTGCTCCAGGTGCCGACCCAATGGTCCTGGGCCGAAGACGGCTGTGCGAGCGCGAGATGCGCCGCCAGCAGAAAAACCACGATCGAGGAATTGCGAACGAGCCGCTGCCAAGTTGACATAGACATGATGATGCGCTCCTTCCAGACCGCGTGTCAACGCGGCGGGCAGAACTACTGCTGGTTAGTATTCAATGGTGCGCCGAGCCGCGCGGACTTTACTTTTCCTTGCGCTCGGCATCGTCCGGCGCGCCCGTTCCCGACGAGCCGATGAACAGCTTACGTCCATCCGGCAAGGTGACATCCCGGCCGTTGCCTCGATTTGAGCCGTCCCGCGCCTGGTAGCCGTCCACCAAGACCTCGGCTCCGATCTTCAGCGATTCCTTGGTGAAGCCGCGCCGGAACAGCGTGTTGGGCGTACCGGCTTCGATCATCCACTCGGTTACCTGGCCGTCCGCTCCGGTGACGTTGATGTGCAGCCAGGCATGCGGATTGATCCATTCCATCTTGGTAACCACGCCCTTCAGATGGATGGGCCGCTTGGCGTCAAACTCCGCCGTAAACGCGTGGTGCGCCCACAGCGGCGCTCCGCAGATCATCAGCCCCAGCCCTGCCAGCGTAAGTGCCAGTTTCTTTCGCATCTCGTTATTCCCTTCGCTACTTCTGTTTCTTGGCCGCTTCCTCGGCGGCCTTTTCGTCGGCGCGCGCGCCCTTGAGGAGATTCATCATACCGTAGTTGCCTTCGTGGCAAGCGTACTCGTACATCGGTCCGGCGGTCTTCGCCCAGGTCATCTCGGCGGTCCAGGGCTTGGTGAACGCGGTGGGATCGTCGATGGTGAAGCGGTAGACGATGGTCTCCGGATCGAGGCGCGTGAAGCGCTCGATCACGTGCAGATTCTCGTCCGAACCGCGATAGCTGGTCTTGTCGCTGAAATTGGTGGTGTCCACCACCAGCATATTGCCCTCCCAGTGGCCCACCGAATCGCCGAACCACAGGCGGACGCTGGAAGGCAGGTGCGCGCGGCCGTCCAGAGGGATCACGCGGACATCGTGCAGCAGCTCGATGTTGATGGCGACGGTGTCCTTGCTTTGAACGATGCGGAAATTGTTGTTGTAGACGTAGGGTGTCATGGGCGGTCCGCTGGTTGGAAACTGGAGACAGCGTTCAGCGAGCGGGCGGTCCCTGGCCGTCTCGGCGGGATGCTGCATTCCGGCGAAGCGAGCGCGCTGGGCTTCCTGTGCTTTGGCCGTCAGCGGCGGAACTCTTCCATCCGGCGGATCGACCACCATGGAAGTGCGCAGAGTGCGGACGACTTTGGTGCCCGAGTCCCACCAGACATCGTTGTAGGCCTGCGCGACGTCTCGATCGGTTCCGGGCGTGCGCTGATCGCGGTTGGCTCGGTCGACCACCTGCTTTTCCCAAGCCAGTGCTTCCTGTGGCGTGAAAAATTCCTTGCCCTTCAGGTCGGCCGGGCGTTCCATGGGAGTGACGGTACCGTTGTTCCAGATGCCCTGCAGGTCCGGTTGTCCGTCCGGCGTACGCGGCGGTGTGTAGCTGCCGGTTTTGGTGGCGGCGGCAGCCTTGGCCGCGGCGGTGGGGGCTTGGGCGGCGGCGGACAGCGCGATCATCGCAGCCACGACGGCAAGGGAAACGAGAAGCCGACAGCTCATTTCGAACCTCCTCACTATTTCACTACGACGGGATGCTTGTAATACTGCCCGTAGACCAGGTCTTCGACGAACTCGACACAGCGGAACTCCATCCGGCGCGCGTTCTTTTCCAGATGGCGATAGAGCGGCATGCTGATTTTCCAGGGCCGCGAATAGACCTTGGGATCGTCGATGGTCGCCTCGTAATTCATGGCGTCCGGGCTGATGGGCGTGTAGCGCTCGGTGACGTGCAGGGCGTCGCTATGATAATTTCCGGCCCGGTCGAACCAGGTGCGGTCGTCCAGGGTGGTTACGCTGACCACCAGGGTGTCGCCCTCCCAGTGGCCCACCGAGTGCCCCATCAGATAGTCGGTGGGGCTCTCCGGCGCATTCTCCATGTAGACGGTTCGGGTGGCGTTGGCGAACTCATAGGAAATGAGAATGACGTCCTTGCTCTGGACGATTTGAAACGGAAACGGCGTGTAGGTGGCGCGTGGAACTCCCGGCTGGAAGCACTTGATCTCCGGGTCGTCGGTGAAGCGGTTTTCGTAGTTATGTTTCTTTTGCGCCAGGGCGGCGGGCAGGTAGGGGATCTCGTCGCCTTCCACCACGCCGATTCCGCCCGGCTCGGCGCCTTGCGCGCCTAGCGACAGGACGTGCGAAGGTTGCGCGGCGTGACCCTGCAGGTCCCAATTCGCGGTGTTGAGGGCTTGCCAAAGACCGTTGAGGCTGGGATGGCCATCGGGACCGCGTGGCGCTTTATAGGAGGGTGTTTGGCCCGGCGCGGACAGCGCCAGAACAGAGAGAGCGGCTGCCACGGCAGCCGCTCGAGTAAACCAGCGTCCAAGCGGGCTTCTCATCAAATGATCTCTCCCGCCGCTGCGGCGTCCACACGCTCTCCCAACCGGCTAGCAGTGGTGCCCAACACGCCAGCGGCTAATCAGGTTTTCCGCAGCTTGAAAATAGTGGAAGCTCTACTGCTTCTTTTCGTCGTAAGGCGCTCCCGTACCGGAGGAGCCGAGGAACAGCTTTTGCCCGTTCGGCAACGTGATGTCCCGGCCGTTGGCGCGGAACGAACCGTCCTTGGACTGATAGCCGTCGATGACGACTTCGGTGCCAATCGCGATGGTGTTCTTGTTGAAACCGCGCCGCAACAATACGTTGGGACTGCCGGCCTCAAACATCCAGTTGGTTACGGTGCCGTCCGGATTGGTGACGTCGACGTGGATCCAAGAGTGCGGATTGATCAGCTCCACCTTGGTAACTTTCCCGGTATAGTGGACCGGCCGCTTGGCGTCGAACTCGGCCGCGAAAGCGTGATGCGCCCACGCCGGCACTCCAGCCAGAAGCAGACTTGCACTGGCAACCACAACAGCAAACTTTGCTCTCATCTTAGAGGTTCTCCTTACTGACTACTTATTCTAGTTTACTTCTTTTCGGCTGCTTCGGCAGCCCGCGCTCCGCCCAGAATGTCGGGCATCGCGTAGTTTCCTTCGTGACAGGCGTATTCGAAGATCGGACCCGGAGTGGCCCGGAAGGGGTATTCGGCCGTCCATGGCCGGGTGAAGGTCTCCGGATCGTCGATCGTAAATTTGTACAAAATGGTTTCCGCGTCTATGCGGGTGAAGCGCTCGATGACGCGCAGGTTCTGGCTGGATCCGCGGTAGCCGGTCTTGTCGGTGAAATTGGTGGTATCCACCACCAGCGTGTCACCCTCCCAATGGCCGATCGAATCGCCCGTCCACAGCCGGACGTCCTGCGGGAGATGCTCCTTGCGATCCATATGGATGTGCCGGACATCGTGCACCATCTCGACCAGGATCATGATATCGTGCGCGCTCTGCACAATCTGATAATTGTTGTTGTAGAGCACCGGCATCATGGGCGGCCCGGAGGTGGAGCCGAAACCCAGGATACAGCGCTCGCCGAGCGGACGGTCCTGCACGCTGTCGAAGCGGTTGCGCATGCGGTTGCTAATCCGTTTGCTGGCGGCCGGCGTCATGGCGGGGATTTTGCCGTCCGCGGGATCGATGATCAGCGAAGTCCGCTTGGCTCCGTCCACCCTCGCGAGTTCGGTTCCCCGGTCGAAAAACAAGGCATTGTAGGCGTGATCGCGGTCCTGTTCGGCGTTGTTGCTGCGGCGATCGCCATAGAGGTTATCGTTGTTCGGATTTTCGAACTTAGCCGCCTCCGCGTCGGTGACCGTCGCCTTCCCGGCAAACTGTGCCGGCCGCTCGAGCGGAGTGATCGTCGCGTTGGTCCAGATTCCTTGCAGGTCAGGATGGCCATCGCCCAGGCGCGGCATGGTCCAGGATTTTTTCCTGGCCGCAGGCGCTTGAGCAGCCAAGGGCGCTGCCATCAAGGCCGCCGCGGCCGCCAGGGAAGCGAGATGTCTAAGGCCCATGGGACCTCCTCGGTTACTTCTTGCGGAACTTGCCGTACATCAACTCTTCGACGAACTCGACGCACTTGAACTCGACCAGCTGCGCATTCTTTTCCACGTGCTTGTACAGCGGCATGCTGATTTTCCACGTCCGCGAGAACACTTTAGGGTCCTCGATGGTGGCTTCGTAGTTCAGAACATCCGGCGCGACGGGCGTGTAGCGCTCCACCACGTGCAGCGAATCGCTGTGGTAGTCGCCGGCGCGGTCGAACCAGGTGCGCTCATCCAATCCAGTCACATCCACCACCAACGTGTCGCCCTCCCAACGTCCGTAGGACTGTCCCATCCAGGAGTCCACCGGAGCCGGTCCCGGGTCCTTTAAATAGATGTTCCGGAACGCGCTGTCAAACTCGTACGCAATCGCCAGATACTTGTCGCTCTGAAAGATCTGAAATGGGTACGGCATGTAAGTGGCGCGCGGGACGCCGGGAAGGTAACACTTCACCACCGGGTCGAGCGTCAAGCGGTTCTCGTAGTTGGACTTCTTTTTCGCCGCTGCCTGGGGCAGGTAGGGGATGGCGCCGCCGTCCACCACGCTGAGTCCGCCCGGTTCGGCCAGGAGGGTGCCGGCCTCAACGACGAGACTCTGCTGCGCCGCGTGCGCTTCCAGGTCCCACTCGGCAGTATTGATGGCCTGCCAGATTCCGTTCAAGTCCGGGTGTCCGTCGGGCGCCCGAGGCGCGCGATAGGTCTGACCGGCAGCCGGCATCATGGCCAGCGTGAGCATAGTCACCGCGCCGGCGATCCCTAGAACAAAATTTCGCATCTGATCGATCCCTCCACACTGACTTGGTGCGTTTCGGAGCTCAATCGCTCAGACACGCCCGATTTAGTCCGGTCTGCCGATTTTGACATGAGCGGTATCGGAACGTCAAGGGCGCTAGGCCGCGAACGGGGGACGGGTTTCGGCGCGAATTCGGCTAGGCGGTGACCACCGACGGCTGGTCGGCTTCCACGGGCGGCTCGGTTTGGCGGCGCCGGCGTTCGAGCAAGGTATAGAGCGCCGGCAAAACCACGAGCGTCAGGAACGTGGCGGAACTCAGACCACCGATGATCACCACCGCCAGCGGTTTCTGAACTTCCGAGCCGATGCCGTGCGAAAGCGCCATGGGCAGCAGGCCGAGCATGGCCAGCAGGGCCGTCATCAATACGGTGCGGAATCGAATGAGGGATCCCTCCACGGCCGCGCTCACCGGGTCGTGTCCTTCGGAGCGCAGCGCGTTGAAGTAGCTCACGATTACCACGCCGTTCAGCACCGCCTGGCCGAACAGTGCGATAAAACCGATGGCGGCCGAAACACTCAGCGGTATGCGGGTCAGAATCAAAGCCAGCACGCCGCCCACCAGGGCCAGGGGAATATTGGACAGAATCAGCAGGGCGCTCTTCACCGAGCCGAAGGTGTGGAACAGGAGCAGAAAGATTAGGAACACGCTGATCGGAACGATAATCCTCAAGCGCGACATAGCGCGCTCCTGGTTTTCGAACTCGCCGCCCCATTCCAGGAAATAGCCGGCCGGGAGCGCGACGTTCTCCCGCACCTTGCGCTGCATTTCTTCGACGGCGCTGCCCATATCGCGGTCGCGCAGGAACACGCCGATTGAGGCCAGGCGCTTGCCGGATTCGTGGGCGATGTTCATGCTCCCGCCCCGCACCGCCAGCGTGGCCACGTCCTCCAGCGGCACGCGCTGATTTTGCGGCGCATCGATCAGGATCCGGCCGATCGAGGCCAGGTCGGCGCGCTGATCGCTGCGCAGTCTCGCCACCACCGGATACTTGCGCTCGCCCTCCCAGATTTCGGTGGCCTGCTTGCCGCCCAGCGCGGTTTCAATGGTGCTTTGAACGTCGGCGATGTTCAGGCCGTAGCGGGCCGCTTTCGCGCGGTCGATTTCGATCTGCAGTTGCGGCACTTGTCCGGCGCGATCGATGAACGCCCGGTTGACGCCTCGCACCGTCCGCACGGTATCCAGGACGTGCTTGGCGGTTTCCATCAAGGTGGTCAGGTCGTCGCCGAAGACCTTGATCACGATTTGTCCGTCGATCTGTGAAATGCTTTCGAGAATGTTGTCGCGGATGGGCTGCGAGAAACTCGGCTCGTAGCCGGGCACGGCGTCCAGAGCATTTTGAAACTCGCCCAGCAGCTCTTCTTTCGAGATCTTGCGCTTCCATTGGTCCTGCGGATACAGGTCCACCAGGAACTCGGCCATGTTCACCTGTTTGGGATCAGTGCCGTCCTCGGGCCGTCCGGCCTTGGAGATCACCGAGCGGACCTCTGGAAACTTGCGCAGGATGGTTCGCACGCGCGCGCATTCCTTCACGGCTTGCGGAACCGAGAGTCCGGGCGGAAGCGTGAGGTTCACCCACACCGAGCCTTCGTTCAGCTCCGGCAGAAACTCGCTGCCGAGTTGAGGGACCAGGGCGAGGGTTCCGCCCAACGCCGCCACGGCGCCGATCAATACTATCCAGGGCCGGCGGACAGCTTGCAAGAGCACCGGCCGATACAGCCGTTTGGTCCAGCGCACCACGAAATTTTCACCATGCGGCACTCCGCGGCGCAGCAGGAAGAACGCCAGCAGCGGCACCAGCGTCATGGAAAACATCAGCGAGCCTAGGAGCGCCGACACGATGGTGTAGGCCATGGGCGCGAAGATGCGGCCTTCCTGCCGCTGCAAGGTGAAAATCGGCAGGTGCGCGATGATGATGATCAGCATCGAGAACACGGTCGGCCGGCCCACTTCCGACACCGCTTCGACGATGGTGCGCTTGACGTCGTCACGGTTCCGCGTGGCGCGCGATCCGGCCAGGTGCCGAAAAATATTTTCCAGCACGATCACCGCGCCGTCCACGATGATGCCGAAATCCATGGCGCCCAACGACAGCAGGTTCGCCGGCAGGTTCCGCAACTGCAGCCCGATGAACGTGGCAAGCAGGGCCAGCGGGATGATGACCGCTACGATGGTGGCCGAGCGGAAGTGCCCCAGGAACAGGTACAGCACCAGCATCACCAGCAGCGCGCCTTCCAGCAGGTTTTTGAATACGGTGTGCAGCGTCGTGTCGATCAAGCCGGTGCGGTCGTAAAAGGGATCGATCCTGACGCCCTTGGGAAGAATCTGTTCGTTCAGTGTCTTGACGCGTTGCTTGATTCCGGCCAGAACTTCCGACGGGTTCTCGCCTTTCCGCATGAGTACGATGCCGCTCACGATCTCGTTCTGATCGTCGCGGCCCGAGGTGCCTTGCCGGGGCACCGAGCTGACGGTGACGTCGGCCAGATCGTGGATGAACAGGGGCGTGCCGCCTTTTTCGCTTACCATGATGTTGCCGATGTCGGCGGGCGAGCGCAGCAGACCGATCCCGCGCACCAGGTATTGCTGTTCGCCCTGATCGAGGTAGCTGCCGCCGGCGTTGGAATTGCCTTGTCCCAGCGCCGTCAGCACCTGCTGCATCGAGACGTTGTAGGATTTGAGCTTGGTCAAATCCAGATTCACCTGGTACTGTTTCAGGAAACCGCCCAGCGTCACCACGTCCGCGACGCCCGGCACCAGGCGCATCTGCCGCTCCACCACCCAGTCCTCTAGCGACCGCAGCTCGGTCAGATCGGTGCCCGGGCCGCCGCGCAACAGATAGCGATAGAGTTCGCCGATGGGCGTGCTGAGCGGCGCGAGTTGCACCTCGGCTTTGTCCGGCAGCTCGACGCCGCGCAGGCGTTCCAGCACCAACTGGCGCGATCCATTGTCGGTGGCCTTGTCGTTGAAGGTGACGATCAGGAACGAAAGGCCGAACTGGGTGTGCGAGAACATTCGCACCGTGTTGGGCAGCCCGGCCAGGCCGATCTCGAGCGGCGTGGTCACCTGCTTCTCCACTTCCTCGGCGGCGTAGCCGGGGTACAGCGTGATCACGGTCACCTGGATATCGGTGACGTCGGGAAACGCTTCGATCGGCAGATTCCGGAACGCCACCACGCCGCCCACCAGGAAAAGGCCCGTGAGCAGAAGGACGAACAGCGGCTGGTTCAGCGCGAACGAAGTAAGACGGCGGACCATCGCGAGTTAATTCTGCAGTTGCTCCTGCTGTTTCAGTTGCAGCAGCAGCGTCCCGTCGGAGACCACCGGATCGCCGGGTGAAAGACCGCTGGTCACACGCATGCGGCCTTCGCCGGCCGGCGTGGCATGCACTTCGCGGCGAACGAAGCGCCGTTCTCCGACCGCTACGAAAGCGTAGCTGCGATCGCCTTCGGTAAACAGCGCCGTGGACGGAACCGTTACGCCGGGCGTAGTCTCGCTCACCGTTACCGAAGCGGTGATGAACATCTCCGGCTTGAGCAGCAGCCCGGGATTGGAAACCAGCAGGCGCACTTTCAGCGTGCGCGAATCCGGATCCACGCGGTCGCTGATGCGGTCCACTTGCGCGGTGAAGTGGCGATCCGGATAGGCCGTGGCCGTCACTTGCACGCGCTGGCCGGGGTGAACCAGGTGTATGTCCTGTTCGAAAACGTCCACCAGCACCCACACCGTGCTGAGGTCGGCCACCGTGATCAGCGGCGTGCTGTCGCCCTGCACGAACTGGCCTTGCGTCAGGTTGCGCTCCATCACGATGCCGGAAATCGGAGAGCGCACCGGCACGAGCGCGCGAACGCCGCTGGTGGCGAGCACTTGCTGAGGGTCCAGCCCCAACACGCGCAGCGATTCTTCGGCGCGCGCCACCTGCGCCTTGGCCTTGGTCAAGTCGGCCTCGGCTTGCTGCAACGCGATCTTCGAAGCGGCCTGGTGCTCGAACAGATCCTTCGTCATGTTGTACGTTTTTTGCGCCAGGTCTTCGTCGCGCTGCCCCTGCAGACAATCGGTCACCAGCGCCGCCACTTCGCGGCTCTTGATGGAGAACAGCGCCTGGTCCTTCGAGACGCGGTCGCCGATGCGCGCGTTCAACTCCAGCGCCTGGCCGGCCAGCGGCGCGAGAATGCGCGCGGTCTGGTCCTCGTTGAGTTGCACTTTACCGGTCGCGGTGAGCACTCGCGGCCAGTTCTTCCGCTGGACCCGCTCGATCTTGATTTGGGCCAGCATGGCCGGTTCGAGTTCGATGGAATCCAGCGGGGCCGTAGCATTGGCCGGAGGATGGGTTGACGGCTCAGTGCTCGCAGAACCCCGCTGGCATCCGCCCAGCCCTATCAGGGCTGAGACCTCGAGAAAAACCAAAATTGCGATCTTCGTCATGGAGTCACCTCCTGGCCCACCGCTGCCGTAAGGCGGCTGGCCGCGCGGCGGTAATCCGCTTGCGCGCCGTAGTAGGCCGACATAGTTTCGTTGAAAGCTCGCTGCGCGTCCAGCACGTCCACCAGCGACGTCGCTCCGGCTTGGTAAACATAGGTGGTCGTATCGAGAGCTTGCTGGGAGGGACCGATCAAATCCTTTTCGATCTCGGCCACCAGTGACCGCGCCGTGTCGTATTCCTGCCAGGCCGTCACCACTTCGCTCGAAACCTGCGCCTGCTGCGCATCGAGCGCGCGGTTCAATTGCTCCTGCTCGGCGCGAACCCGCGCGATTTCGCCCTGGTTGCGATTGAACACCGGAAGGGGAGCGCTGAAGAAAAATCCGAGCGAGTTGCCGGTGCCGTTGACGCCTTGCTGCCGGCGGTATTCGGCGCCGTAGGTGTAGTCGATCTTGCCTTGCGCGATCTGCAGCCGCAGATCGGCCTGCGACCGGGCTTGATCCAACTGGATGGCCTGCACATCGGGACGCGCGGCCAGCGCAGCCTGCTGGATATTCGTCAAGTCGGGCGCATGTTCGGGCAGAGGGGTCTTCAGAGTGTCGGCGACATCGATCGAGCCGTTGCCCGGTCTGCGTCCCAGCACCGCTTTGAGGCGTGTTCGAGCGGTGGCCAGCGCCAGCTCAGCCGTCTTGACGTTGCTGCGAAACTGCAGCATGGCCACGCGCGATCGCGTCAGCTCCACCGGCGCGATGGCCCCGTCCTTGAGGCGCGTTTCGTTCAGCGTTACCAGGCGTTCGAGCGACTGCAGATTCTCCTGCGCGAGCGCCAGCTTGGCCTTGGCTTCCAGAACGTCGACACAGCCCAGCGTGACGTCCAGCGTCAGCCGCCGGATGGAATCGGCGATACGTAGCCGAATGATGCGCTGCTGATAGGAGGCGGAGTCCAGGCGCAGCTCGCGCTTGTGGCCGCGCTCCCAGGGCACGTCCACGCGCAGAGCGTATTCGGACGGTCCGGCTCCGTTGATGTCGTTGAAGCCGGTGCCCAGCGCATCCAGATGGTCGGCCGAGGCGCTGACCACCGGATTGGGCCGCAGTCCGGCCGTGATGAGCGCGGTCTCGGCCACCGGAATACCGGTACGCTCGGCGATCAATCCTGGGTTATTCTCGATCGCTTCGGCCACCGCTTCCTGGATGGATACGACCGGCGCTCTACCGGTTTGGGGCGCCTGCTGGGCATGAGCCGAAGCAATCGCCACCACCGACCATGTCGCGCATGCCGCGATTTTCTCCAACGACAACAAACTGAAGCCTCCTTGCATATCTCACGATCGTGCAAGCCAATGGATTGCACCGATCTGCGCGCCGGACGCGCGAGTCGCGCCAGCACTGCTTTCATTTAATGGATTAGAAAATCAGACGGAGGCAGGAGGACCGCGGGAGTGAATACGGAACTGAAATTCAGCCGGGCGATTCCGGTCGCGTTTGCCAAACAACCCCGCCACGGCAAGATGCAGATCGAAAGCGCGGACCACCGCGCCGAGATCCGTCCGGGAGTGGTCCACCGTGTCTGGTTGAGGTGAAGGGCGGGCGGCCGAATCGAGAGAACGCGGATCGTCGTGCGAGAGTTGATAGCGGAAATCCGCTACTTCGGCCCGCTGGAAATGGCCGGCGCCGTCATTGATCCATATGGCGATCGGCTCCGCGGAGGCGGTCTCGAGCACCAGGTCGCGGTCGCTATCGCCGTCCAGATCCCGCGCACTCAGCCGCTCGGTTGCTCCGGTCGCGCAAAGGGGAATCGGCCCGGCCTCTCCCGAATGAATGGTGATGTGGCGAAGGATTCCGCTATCGTTTGGGCCGGGCAGCTCGGCGACGGCCATGTCCAGCTTGTGGTCGCCGTCAAAATCCGCCAGCACCCACGCCGCCGCTTGGCCTCCGGGCAGCACGGAACAGACCGGATCGGCGGCCGCTGCCGGAATGCACGTGAGGCAGGCTATCAGGACCGGCCAGAACAGACACACCGCGAGAGCGCGGATACGCCGTCGATTGCGGATGTCTTCTGAGCGCTGCACGGGTGCCTCTTTCGCATTATCACACGACTCGCGCCGGATGTCGCTGCGCGCCGCTCGAAGCGTGCTAAACTGCTGTCGATCAGTGCGGCCAGTTCGCCGCAAGATTAAGGAGGCGTGATGCGCGCAATCGGATCGATTCTGTTGTTGGGTACGGTGTTGTTCTTGGGAACGGCGCCGGCGCAGGCCCCTACTTTCGAAAACGTGGGCACCATGAGCCAGTTGATGATACACGTCATCTACCCCGCCTCGGACGCGCTGTTTTACATCGAGCGGGAACCGCCCAAGACCGACGTCCAGTGGAACGCCATCCGGATGCAAGCTCTGATGGTGGCCGAGTCCGGCAACCTGCTCATGATGCCCGGCCGCGCCCGAGATGACGAGTGGGTGAAGGACGCCAAGCTGATGGTGGACGCGGGAGCCGCAGCCTACAAAGCCGCGCTGGCGAAAAACATGGACGCCATCGTGGCGCTCAGCGATCAGCTCACCGCTTCATGCACCACCTGCCACCTGAAGTATCGGCCCAACTACCGGCGATCGCCGCTGGCTCAGTAGAGGCCCCGTCAGTCGCCGCGCCACAGTTGGCGTAGTGTCGCGGCGTTGGCTCTTCCTTGAGCCAGTCCGGCTTTCGCCGCGTCCGGCCTCCGCCGGAAATCCATCAAGTTCAATCCGAACGCTTCGAGACTCGCGGTATCGGGCGCAATCAATTCCACGCGGCTGCCGCTCTGGCGCACCGCGTCGAGTTCCGCTTCCAGGCGGCGACGGAAAAGTTCCGCCATGCCCGTAGCCGCGGCGCCCACCGTCAGAGCCACCACGAACACGACATCGTAGCCGGTGGCGACGTCGGCATTGGTGGCCGATCGCATGCCGCCATCCATGTAGCGCCGCCCGTTGATGGTCACGGGCGGATAGATGCCCGGAACGCTGCAGCTCGAGGCCACCGCGCGCGCGAGACTGATCCGCGATTCTTTGTTCCAGACCACGAAGCTGCCATTGGCGGCATCCACCGCGGTGCAGGAAAAGCCGCGCCCTGGCCAGGAGTCTTCGGGAAAATCACGAATGTAGCGCCCGAAGCTGGCGATGAAGGCATCCTCGGTCATAGTGGCGGCCTGTAACGCCCAGGCTCCGATTGGCGTGCGCGCTTCTTCAGGCGGCTTCGCGCCCGAGAGAGCTTCCTGCATTCTCGTGATCAGTCCGGAAAGATCGGGCGGCGCGGATCCCAGCATCTGGCTGGGCGAAGGTGGTTGGTGATCTTCGGAAAGAAACGGCGCGGCCAGACCCACCGCCGGACGTCCCATCGCCAACTGCGCGCCCACCACCGATCCCGCCGACGTCCCCAGGATGAAATCGGCTTCCGACAAATCCAGCCCGGCTTCGGCCAGTCCCGCCAGCAGCCCGGATTCCCAGGCGATTCCGACCGGGCCTCCGCCGCCGAGAACCAGCGCGCGTTTCTTCATGGTTGTGTTGGAGCTGATCCGCTCGCCGCGATCAGTGGCCTGCCAATCCGTCGGTCAGCTCGATGCGCGTGCCCACCGGATCGATGATGAACGCGATCTTCAGTCCGGCGAGCTGCGGCATCTCGCGATAGGCCATGTCGAAAGTGACGCCGTCGGCCTGCAGCTTCTTGCAGAACGCCTCCAGGTCCTTCACCTCGAAACCGATGTGATCGAGCGAACGGCCCTTGGTGGGCGCGGGCGCGGTCGCGGCCTTGGTGAAATCCACTTCGCCGCCGGGAAGCATGGCGGACGGGAAGTTGCCGCGCTTGCCGGCCGTGCCGCCGAAGGTCTTCACGTACCAGGCGCGCAGGGTCTCCTGGTCGGTGGTGGCGATATGAATATGATGGAATGCGATCGGAGTCTTGAGCGACGTATCCTCGGTGAACTCGACGCGCACCTTTTCAGGGAAGACCGCGATGAACTGGTGGTTCTCCGGCCGGTCCATGGCGTAGGTGACGCCGGCGGCCGTTAGTTTCGCCTTCACGTCCGCGGCGTTCTTGACCAGGAAACCGTAGTGGTTCACGGTGGAGCCGTCCGAGCCGTCCGCCGGCGCGGTGCGCGCCTTGCCGAGCACGATGAACACGCCCGGCAGCTTGAGCGCTTCGAGCGCTCCGAAGTGGGTTACTTCGGCGCCCAGGATATCCACCCAGATTTTCTTCTGTGCGTCGGGGTCGCCCAGCATGAGATGCATGTGTCCGACGGAAACGCCGCTGCCGTTGGGGGCGGCCACTTGGGCGAAGAGAGAAGCGGCCGAGGCCGCGAGCAGAATGAGCCAGCGCATGCGTGATAGGCTATCACGAATTCCGGGCGTCAGGGCAGCGGGGATCGCAAATCTGTTTAGTCTTGGAAGCTAGCGCGAGATGAAGGCGAGCGCAAAAGCATCGTCATCCCGCCCACGAAAATCCAGCCGGAGTAGTGTTCCAACTTCCACAGAGTCTTCGAGCCACTTCCTACACGCCCGTTTGCTAATATCAATCAGATTCTTCCCCAAGGAAGGTGACCGGTGAGTTTCAAGCCAGATCCCGAGAAACAAAAGAAACCCAAGTCGTCTTTTTCTCGCCGTGGTTTTCTCCAAGGCGTCAGCCTCACTGGCGGCGCTCTCACCACCGGCATTCTCGAAACCGAAGCTGAGGCGCAAACCGGCGCCAAGATCCAAGGGCCGGGCGAAGTTCCCATTACCCTGCAGATCAACGGCAAGCCTTACCGCACCGCCGTCGAGCCGCGCTCCACTCTGCTGGACACCTTGCGGAACCGTCTGGAACTGACCGCCGCCAAACGCGTTTGCGATCGCGGCACCTGCGGCGCCTGCACCGTCATCATCGACGGCAAAGTGATGTACAGTTGCTCGGTGCTGGCCATCGACGCGCAAGGGCGCCAGATTCAAACTCTCGAAGGCCTCTCGCAAAACGGCCGCCCGCATGCCGTCTCGCAAGCCTTTACTAATAATGATGCCCAGCAGTGCGGCTATTGCACGCCGGGATTCGTGATGGCCGCCAAAGGATTTCTGGATCGGAATCCCAACCCGACTTTCGAAGAAGTTAAGAGAGGACTGGGCGGCAATCTGTGCCGCTGCGGCACCTACATGGGCGTCCGAAAAGCCGTGCTGGAAGCAGCCAAGACGATGAAAGGAGCGAAAAATGCCTGACCTGCCCGATTATCATTGGCCCCCGATGGGCAAGCGCCGCGTCATGGGAAAGCCCATGAACCGCCTGGACGGCATCGCCAAGTCCACCGGCGCCGCCAAGTACAGCTCCGACCGCAAGCCGGAAGGAATGCTCTACGGCGCGCTGCTCACTTCGCCGCACGCGCACGCCAAAGTCACCAGCATCGATACCAGCGCCGCTGAAAAACTCTCAGGCGTCGAAGCGGTCCGCGTGGTTGCGAAGGCCGGCACTGAAATCCAATGGGCCGGCGCCGAGGTCGCCTTCGTCGCCGCGCGAACCGAAGAAATCGCCGAAGACGCGCTGCGCCTCATCAAGGTCGACTACGAAGTTCTCCCGCACCTGGTCAATGAAGAAGATCTCTCGAAGGTCGGCAGCCGCGGACGCGCGGTGGGCGAGCAGGTGACCGGCGATCCCGACAAGGCTTTCAAGGAAGCCGACGCCGTCTCCGAAGGACACTACGGCATCCCGGTGCTCACGCACTGCTGCCTGGAATCGCATGGCCAGACCATCGCGGTGAAAGGCGACCACGTCGAGTATTACCCGTCCACGCAAAACGTCTACGGCATCGCCACCGACATCGGCCGCGCGCTCAACATCCCGGTGAGCAACGTGCACGTCAACATGGACTACATGGGCGGCGGATTCGGCAGCAAGTTCCCCGCCGACGTGTGGGGCGTCGAGGCGGCGAAAATGTCGCAGTCCTCCGGCAAGCCGGTGAGGTTGTTCCTCGATCGCGCTACCGAGCTGACCATGGCCGGAAATCGGCCGTCGGTTTTCGCCAACGTCAAAGTCGCCGCGAAGCGCGACGGAACCATCACCTCCTGGCAGTCGCAGACCTGGTCCACCGGCGGAATCGGCGGCGGCAATCTGAACGCCGGCCTGTTCCCGTACGTGTTCACCAAGGTTCCCAACCGCCGCATCAATCACACTTCGGTGTCGATCAATGCCGGCGGGGCTCGCGCCTGGCGCGCGCCCAATCATCCGCAGGTCTGCTTTGTCACCTGCTCGGCGCTCGAGGACCTGGCCGCGAAACTCAACATGGACCCGCTGGAGATGTTCCTCAAGAACCTCGACTACACCTCGCGGGCCGACCTGTACAAGTTCCAGTTCGCCAAAGCCGCCGAGCTGATGGAGTGGAAAAAGAACTGGCATCCGCGCGGTGACTCCGGCAGCGGTTCCGTCAAGCGCGGCCTCGGCCTGGCGCTCGGAACCTGGGGCGGCGCGGGCCATGCCAGCACCTGCAAGACCACCATCCATCCGGACGCCTCGGTCGAAGTCGAGCTGGCCACGCAGGACCTCGGAACCGGCAGCCGCACCATGGTCGCGATGATCGCGGCCGAAACTTTCGGACTGCCGGTGAGCGCGATCAAAGTCAAGATCGGTGACAATTCGTATCCCAACTCGGGCGGCTCGGGCGGATCCACCACCAGCGGCGGAATCTCGTCGTCTACCCGCAAGTCCACCGTCAACGCTTTGCAGAAGCTGTTCGAGGTGGTGGCCCAATCGCTCAACGTTCCGGCCGACCAGTTGGAAGCCGTCGACGGACGCATCCGCGTGAAGGGCAATCCGGACAAAGGCATGAGCTTCCAGCAGGCCGCGCAGAAGCTGGGAGTCAACAGCATTTCTGAAATGGGCGAGAACAACCCGCGCAATGCGCCGAAAGAAGGCTTGAACACCGGCGGCACCGGCGGCGTGCAGATGGCCGACGTCTCGGTGGACATCGACACCGGCATCGTGAAGATGAACCGCATGGTCGCGGTGCAGGATTGCGGGCTGGTGGTGAATCCGAAGACCGCCGAGAGCCAGGTGTTCGGCGCCTGCATCATGAGCGTCTGTGGCGCACTCTACGAAGAGCGCATCATGGATCAGCAGATCGGGCGCGTGCTCAACCCCGACATGGAGTTTTACAAGCTGGCCGGGATCGGGGACGTCGGCGAGATCATCGTGCACATGGACATTCGCGAAGAAAACGACAGCCGCGGCGTCATCGGACTAGGCGAACCTTGCGCCATCGGCGGACTGGCCGCCATCGCCAACGCCGTCGCCAACGCCATCGGAGTCAGAGTGCCAAGGGTGCCTCTCACTCCCGCGAGAGTGCTGGCGGCCCTGGAAAGGAGGACCGCCTAATGCAACCGTTCGAATACGCCAACCCCTCCACTTTGCAGGAGGCGCTCGCGCTGCTGGGATCCCGGTGGGGCGAAGCCGACGTTCTGGCCGGCGGCACCGACCAGATCAGTCTCATGAAAGAATTCCTCCACACGCCCAAACGCGTGGTGAACATCAAGGGCATCAAGGAACTCGGTGGCATTCACCACAGCTCGCAAGGACTGCGCATAGGGGCTACGGTGACGTTCGATGAGCTGGCTTCGAATCAAGCGGCCCACTCTGAATATCCGTCGCTCGTCCAAGCCGTCATGGGCATCAGCAGCCCGCAGATGCGCAATATGGGGACGGTGGGCGGCGATCTGTGCCAGCGGCCGCGCTGCTGGTATTTCCGACGCGGCTTCGGGCTGCTCGCCATGCAGAACGGCAAGAGCCTGGTGCCCAGCGGCGACAATCGCTATCACGCCATCTTCGGCGGCGGTCCGGCATACTTCGTCAGCCCGTCCAGCCTCGGCCCGGCGCTGGTTTCGCTCGGCGCCAAGGTGAAGCTGGTATCGGCGTCGGGGAGCAGGACCGTCGCGGTGGAGAAGTTTTTCGTCGCGCCGCAGAATGAATCGTCGCGCGAGACCGCGCTGCTGCCGAACGAAATCCTGACCGAGATCGAAATTCCGCTGGCGCGCGGAATCAAGAACGCCACCTACGAAGTACGGCAGAAAGAAGCGCTGGACTGGCCGCTGGCCGCGGCGTCGGTGGCCTTGTCGATGAAGGGCAACGTGGTGAGCAAGTCCTGGGTGGTTCTGGGCCATGTCGCGCCGACACCTTGGCCGGCCACCGCGGCGAGCCAGGCGCTGGATGGCAACCCGTTGAACGACGAGACCATCGCGAAGGCCGCCGAAGCAGCGGTCGCCGGCGCGCAGCCTCTGAGCGAGAACGGCTACAAAGTTCAGCTCACGCGCGTGGCGGTGAAGCGCGCCCTACTGGAGGCTTCCGCAAAGGCCTAGTATGGGGGGCGAACGTTCGTCTCTGACGCCGCTCGACGACGATCGTTGCGAGTTGCTGCGCTGGAAGGGCATGTACATCGAGGCGGAATGGGACCCCACCGTTCCGCACTCCGGCGACCGCCTGTTCTGGTGCCACAAAACCCAGCAGTGCCTCGGCCCGGACGGCAAACTCGTGGACGACTACGAGTGCAACCCCGCGCGCGGGTGCTACAAGCCGCTCTGACTGGCGTCGCATAGACGAACTGGTCATATGACCGGTTCGACGTGTTACAGTAAGGCATGAAGCACCGGGTGATCAGTGCGACCGAGTTCAAGGCCAAGTGTCTTGCGTTGCTCGACGAGGTCGATGACAAAGGCAGCACCCTCACGATCACGAAACGCGGGAGGCCCGTCGCAAACGTAACGCGCGCCAAGAAGCGGGCGTGGAAATCCCCAGAAGGCATCTGGGCCGGCAAGATTAAGATTGTCGGCGACATCGCCAACGAGGATACCTCGGACCTCTGGGAATGTCTGCGTGAAGACTGACAGGTGCCAGCTTGGAGTCCCGATTTCTCCTGGACACGCACGTCGTCATCCGCTGGCTTGCTGAGCCGAAGAAGCTATCCCGGGAGCAATTCCAAGTTGTGCGCGACGCGGTCCGGCACCGCGAGACTGTCGCGATGAGCGCCATGAGCCTGCTTGAGATAGCCGCGATCGTTACATCCGGCAAACACCGAATCCGTGCCAGCGTCGAGGGGCTTCTCGGCGATCTTGAATTCAATCCCGTGTTTCAGGTTCTACCGATCACCTACGCGATCGCCGCCGAAGTTGCCGCCTTGAGAAATTCTCTGCGAGATCCAGCCGACCGAGCCATCGTCGCGACCGCGCGGGTCCATAGTCTTCGACTCCTGACTTCCGATCAGCGGATCATCGAGTCGAAACTCGTTCCGGTGGTCTTCTAGTTGGACCTGCTTCACGGCGCCGACGGCGGCGGGACGCGCCGCTTGGTGGCCTGCTCGAACGCGTACCCTAGCTCGATCAAGCGCGGCTCGCTGCACGCCATCCCGGTGAAACTGACGCCGAACGGCGACGGCTTGGCGTTGAATCCTTCCGGAAACGGCGGCGTCGGCGCGTTGGGCACGAATCCGAATGGAACGATGACGGTCGGGTAGCCGGGCTTGGCAGCGATCGCCGCGCCGGTCGGGCCAGGGAAGAGCAGCGCGTCCAGATTGTTCGCTTTCATGACTTCGTCGATGCCGTGGGTGGCCGAAAGCGCGATGTCCTTGGCGCGGTCGGTTCCGTAGCGCGCCCGATCCGCCCGCAGGTCCATCTCGTCGGAAACATCCAGGTTCGACTGGCCGAACCGGATCGCGCCCGCCTTGGTGTGCGTGATGTTCCATTCGCGCAGCTCGGTCAGCGTTTTCACCGGCGCTGACGGGCCCAGCGTCTGGAGCCACTTGTTGAAATCGCGCTTCATTCCGTATTTCAGAACCACGGAGCAGTCCGCGTCCTTGCCCTTGGCGTCACTCGCGCCCGAGCACGTGTTCCAGAGCAGCAGATTGCTGCCGGCGTCCTTCGCAAGGACGCTCGGGATGTCGGCAGGGTCCACGATGACTGCGCCCTGTTGCTTGAGGATTTCGATCGCCTCCGCCATCACCTTGGCCTGCTCGGCATTCAGACCTCCGCGCGGCTGCTTGGCGCCCGGCGGCGTGACGCGGTCGTAGTAGAATGCGCGGGGAATCCCGATGCGCGCGCCTTTCAGTCCTTCAGCGCGCAGGAAGCGCGTGTAGTCGCGGCCAGCCGGCGGCGTGCACTTGGTGGTCGCGGGATCGTTCGGATCCGGCGCCGCTCCTTCCAGCGCGCCCAGCAGGATGGCCACGTCGGTGACGCTCTTCGCCATCGGTCCCGCCGTGTCCTGATCGGCGGTGATCGGAATCACTCCGTACCTGCTGATGCGGCCGACCGTCGGCTTGATGCCCGCCAGCATGTTCTGATTGGACGGGCTTAGAATCGACCCCGAAGTCTCCGTGCCGACATTGGCGGCCCAGAAATTCGCCGCCGTTCCGATGCCGGAGCTCGATCCGCCGGTCTGCAATGCGGGACGCCCATCATCGGTGCCCTCGCGCGGATCGCGCCGCGGATCGTACGGGTTCATGCCGAATCCGCCGACCGCGTTGTAATCCGCCGGCATGGGCGTCGGCCCGCCGGCCACCCAGTTGGCCAGCTCGGTCATCCCGGTCTTGGCGAGGATGATGGCCCCGGCGTCGCGCAGATTCTTGACCAGCGTGGCTTCGTAGGGCGGGACGAATCCGTCGAAGGCCAGCGCTCCTCCGGTGGTCGGAAGGCTGGTGGTCATCATGTTGTCTTTGAGCGCGACCGGAATGCCGTGCAGCGGCCCGCGCACACGGCCCTGCGCGCGTTCCCGATCCAGCGCGTCGGCCTCCTGAAGCGCGTTCGGATTCACCGCAATGGCGGCGTGCAGTTTGTCCTCATACGTCGCGATTCGCACCAGGTACTGCGTAACCAATTCGCGCGACGTGACGCGGCCTTGCTCCAGCGCAGCCCGCATCTGAGGGATGTTCGCCTCAACCACCGTGAATGACTTGCCGGCCTGTCCATAGAGAGGCAGCGCGAGCAGACCAGCCGCGAAGATAAACAACAGTAATTTTCGATTCATTTGCGTTACCGTATTGCCATGGTAACCGGCGGGCTGTCAAATCCGTTCACCGATACTATCACCGGAATCGCGTCCCCAGCCGCCACGCCTTTCGGAACCGCGGTGGTTATTTCATAAACCCCGGTCGCGCCCGGCACCAGATTCGCTGCTGTCACGAACGCCGGCACGCCGCCGATGGTTATCGAAATCACCCGCAGTGGTTGAGGCGAAACCGTGATGCTGGCCGGCGGATTATCGGGCGCACCGGTCTCGGTTTGCAGAAAGAAATCCGTGCCGCGGATCGCGGTCCCCAAGCCCGTGCCGCGAATCCGGATGGTATCGCCGGAATGCGCGGGAGATGAAGCATTCGCCAGCCCGCCGCTGGATGCCAGGCGAATCTCGCCCTGTGTTGAATCCGGAACGGTGGTGAAAACGGATGGCCTGGCGGCGACCACGCGCAGCGGCGCCGGCGTGGAGATGCGGCTGCCCTTGAGCACGGTTAGTTCATACTGCGCATCCACCGGCAAGTCGAACGGCAGCAACGCCACCAGATGATCGCCCGCGCTTTCGAGAATCGGCGCCAGCCGTCCGCCGATAAAAACCTCAGTGCCGTCGACGTCGAAGGGGAGCGGAAGGTTCCCCTGCTGCTGAAAGCGATCCGCCAACTGAGAGCCGCGGATCACGATCTGCTGGCCGGGCGCGAGCGGTCCGTCATCCGAGGGAGGGCCTACACTTCGGATGGTGTCCAGCGTGGGCGGATCCGTGTTCGGCGCTACGCCCGTGTTGTATTGTTCGTGGCCCTCCAGAGCAGGGTTGGGAATGGATGCTGTCGCCGCGATGGTCACGTTGCTGGAAGGCCGGGCGGTCTTCCAGGTGGCGGTCCACTGGCCGTTCTGGACCGAAGTCATCGTCAAGGGCGGATCGTTGTTGGAGAATTGCAGTTGGACATTGCCGGCTGGCACGGCATTTCCGCAATCGTCCGCCACTTGCACGGCGATTGGGATCGGCCAACCGACGGCGGAATCGTTGGGCGATCCAACCAGGGTGAACACCGGAATCAATTGCGTCGGCGAGCAATCCGATCCCACGCCCGCGTCAGCGACGCGCCTCCGCACCGGCGAACTAAGCGGTCCTCCCGAGGGCAGGATGGCACGCACGCTGACGCTACGTGAGCTGCCGTCGGAGAATTGGAAAACCACCGTGCCCTGGTTCACTCCCGGCGAAATCAAGCTGGGGTCAGCGCTCAGTTCGGCGGCCACGGTTGAATTTGGCGCGGCTACCACCGCGTGCTGCATCACTCGAATCCAAGGAGCGCTGGACGAGGCGTGGAACGTCAGCGGCTGCGCGGACAAATTGGTGATCTGCAGCACCGCGCTGGGAGCCGTGGCAGTCAGGATCACGCCGCTCGGTTCGACCGTCGGGGCAGGGGCCTGCTGAGGCTCGAGTACCTGGAAAACCACGGTCATCACGCGCACGGTGTTGGTGTTGACCAGCGACTGCCCGCGCGGAGTGAGCGGACTGGAAACCACCTCGATCCGGCCATAGTAGTTGCCCGGCGCCAGTCCGTCCGGAGAAGCCGTCACTTGAATTAAAGGAACGCCGCGGCCGTCGCTCGCGCCGGATGCCGGTGTGGCCTTCAACCAGTCCTGGCCGTCGGTGGTGGACGTCGTCACGGTGAACGAGAGCGGTTCCTGCCCGTCGGTTCCGACGCCAAACTGCTGCGGGTGCGGAGCGGATCCGCCGGATCGAGCCGTGAATGTCAATCCGGTTTGCGTTAGCACGGTCTGGCCGTTCGAGATGTCGGCGAATCGCGGCACGGGGAAAGCCGGGGTCAGTGGCGCCAGGCCCGTACCGTCAACCGGGGGGGCCGGAAGCGGTGTAATCGGTCCCAGGTTTCCGCTCACCAGTAGCGCCGCTGGCTGGGGTGAAACCGATGCCAGCGCCACGCCGAAGCTCAGCCGCTCGAGCGAAAAGGGGTCGGCCGAAGTGATTTCCCACACTGCCGTGGCGACTCCATTCACCACCGGGATGGGCGCCATCGGTCCGGTCGCGCCGGTGGCCGCGCATGTTCCGACCGCTGTTGCCGAGGTTGGTTGGAAGCCGCCCCTTCCACCTGCATCGGCATTGATCAGGTCGGCCTCAATGGTCGAAGAGCTTGCCCCGCCAGGATCGAAGGCTCGTGTCGTGACATACACCTGCACTCCGTCCGGAACGCCGGCGAATCTCGCGATCATGCGAGTTCCCTGTGAAGCTTGGCCGGTTGGATCACTTTCGGATAGCACGAGACCGCTTTCGGTGTTGGAAACCGAACCGGGTTGGCTCTGTAGCCCGGTGGCAATCCGGGTCTTGAACGCGGAAGCGAATCCTTCCGTAAAGCGTACGTTGAACTGCACCGCCGCCTGGGAACTCCGGCCTTGGGCGAGTTGCGGATTGGGCGGCGTCACAGCGAAGAGATTGACGTCTCCGGGCGAGGAACCGTCGCACGATCGGACATCCATGGGCGGGCTGGATTTCGCAACCGCGATGATCTCGATTGGATTGTCGATCGGAAGCGGCGTTTCGCCGGAAGTGGTGACGAATCCTAGCACGAATTCCACCTTTTCGTTCCGCGACGCTCCTTCCAACGCGGTCAAATCGACGCGCAGGTTCGTGATGCGGAATTGTATGGGGGAAGAAAGGCCGGGCGCAGTAAAGGGCACGTTCAGAAAGCGAACACTGTTCGCGGAAGCCTGGGTGCCATGCAGTACATTTACGCCGCCTTCCTCCGCTCCCAACAGCTGATCGTTGACCAGCAACAGCGCGTCAGTCGTTTTGCCCGTGAGAACCTGGCTGGTAATCGGGAAGTTGGTGAAGACTTGAATGTCGGTGGATTCAAGTTTTCCGGCGTCGCCACCGCCACAGACCACCAGGACATCCGACGCGAGTTCCGCCGCTCCCTCAGTCCGCGCAATGACGGGAAAAGAGCTCGTCGTGCAGAACATGGGCGCTTGCGCGTAAGCGGCTCCGGCGGCCACGCAGAAACTGAAAGCCAACAGCCGGCAGGTTTTGGCGGAAGGCATCTCCTGACCAGTCTAGCCCAGGCGCGGCTGCATCCAGTGCGCTAAAGTTGAGAACTTAGCAGACGATAGGACGACTTGACCCTCAAGCTCAGCGTGCTGGCATCCGGGGAAATCCTGCTCGACGGCCAACCCATCGAGATGGATGCGCTAGACTTGGCGCTTCAGACCGCCAAGAGCCAGCAGGGCGCTGTTTGGTATCACCGCGAGGCGCCTGCCAAGGAGGCTCCTGCCCAGGCCAAGGCGGTGATCGATCTGGTGATCAAGCACAAGCTGCCCATCAGCCTCTCGAGCAAGCCGGATTTCTCCGACTACATCGATGCCAAAGGTGTCTCGCGCCCGCGCGCGGCTCAGGCCGAACCGCGCATGCCCGAGGTTGTGACTCCCCGCAACATCGAAGAAGTCTTCGCGAACATCCGGATGATCGCGGCCGGGGACAAGGGGCAGGGCGGACTGGTGATTCTGCGCCCGAATCGCAGGTACCTGGTGGTGCCGCCGATGGCTGCGACGCCGGAGCTAAAGAAATTCGCGGAGGGGCTGGCGCAACTGATCCCCGCCGGCGTCCAGCGCAACGTCGCGGTGATCAGCTACACCGAGTTCGGCGGCGACGCCGAAGTGCCCAACATCACCGAGACCAACAAGTCCATTCCGTTTTTCGGCCTGCTGATGGGCTTGACCTATCTCGGACACGCGGCGTGGGTCTTTGAAGGACATTCCTCCGCGTTCACGGCCGGCTGCCGCGACGCCGACGTTCTGCTGGTGGACAGCGCGATGCTGCCCTTCCTCCAAAAAGACTGGCAGGACGCGGCGGCCGCGGTGATGCGCAACGCCAACATCCTGGTGCACAATCGCGCCAACTTCCAGCTTCTCATCGCACGCCGGGTAGGATGGACCCGTCATTCCGACATCGGTCTGATACGCGGTGCCGCCCGCGAGGATGCGCTCGTCGGCGGTGGGGATGTGCGTGTGCGTGCCAAGCACGGCGGACACGCGGCCGTTCAGGTGCCAGCCCATGGCCATCTTTTCGCTGGTCAGCTCGGCATGAAAATCCACCAGCCGCACTTTGACCGACGCGTCCAGCGACGCGAGCATCTGGTCGACCGCATGGAACGGGCAGTCGGTGGAAGGCATGTGCGCACGGCCCTGCAGATCGATGACGGCAACTTCGACGCCGTTGCGCGCCTTGGTGACGAGAAGACCCTGGCCGGGCAGCTCCTTCGGGTAGTTGGCCGGACGTAGCAGCCGGGGCTGGCGCGGAAGATAGTCGAATATTTCTTTCTTATCCCAAACGTGGTTGCCGGAAGTGAGCACATCCAGGCCGATGGAAAAAAGCTCCTCGGCGATGAGCGGCGTGATTCCAAAGCCGCCGGCGGAATTTTCCGCGTTCGCGACCGCGAGCGAAATCTTCTCGGTTGAAATGATTTCCTGCAAATAGCGCGCGACCAGGCCGCGCCCGGTGGAGGCGAATATATCGCCGATAAAAAGAATGTTCATCAGTGCTGGCTGGCGGTGGGAAGAAGGAGCGAACCACCAGCGGACCGACCCCGTCCTTGACCCCAGAACTCAACAGGGGCGGAGCCCCCCGAGCGTCTTCAGGCTTCTCCATGGCGGCCTAGGCCACCGGAGCTTGCACACCAACGCTTAATCCGAGTCGGACCCCTAGACAATTGACTGTCGGATCAATTATAGGTAGCCGATCCAAAAACGACCGGTCAGATCGCTCCTTTGGCCATGATACCAGAAGGATAGATTTTCGCCTAGTAAAATTTGTCTATCTTGTTGAATCGGTTTAAGTTAGATCAAGTCTGGTAGCTGCACAAATCGTCCACCGCGGTGTTGCCGCCGCACAGGACCAGCACCAGTCTGGAGTCCGGGGTGAAATGGGCGCGCAGGCGATCGGCTGCCGCCAGGGTGCAGGAGGCCGCCGGCTCGGTCAGCACCTTGGCGCGTTCGAGCAGGAAACGCAGTGCGCCGACGGCCTCGCGATCCGGGACCACGGTGACGCTTTCCAGATACTTCTGCGCCAGAGCCAACGTTCCTGGTGAAACGGAGGGCGCACCCAGCGTGCGGGCGATGGAAGTGATGGCTTCGAGCTGGACCGGCCGGCCTTGGGCCAGCGCTTTGGACATGGCGTCGGCGCCTTCGGTTTCCACGCCCCAGACTCGCACGGACGGTTTCAGAGACTTGATGGCGGTGGCGACGCCTCCGATGAATCCGCCTCCGCCGATGCTCGCCACTACATCGGTCAGCTCGGGCAGGTCTTCGGCGATCTCGAGTCCGACCGTGCCTTGGCCCGCCATCACCAGCGGATCGTCGAAGGGATGGATGGAGGTCCAGCCTTCCTTTTCGTACGCGCCGATCTTCTCGAACGCCACCGTGGCGTTGGGAACCAGGACCACTTCGGCGCCGTAGCCGCGCGTCGCTTCGATGTAGTTGCGCGGTGTTTTTTCAGGCATCAGGATCACCGACGGCAGCCCGAGCTGGCCGGCGACGTAGGCCACCGCCTGGGCGTGATTGCCGCCGCTGACGGCCACCAGTCCGCGGCCGCGCTGCTCCGCCGGGATGCTCAGCGCCTTGTTGAACGCGCCACGCACCTTGAACGAGCCGGTTTTTTGGAACAGCTCGAGTTTCAGGTGGACCTGGCAGCCAAGCCGCGCGCTCAGAGTCGCGCTAGACACCAGCGGCGTCCTGGCCACGCGGCCGGAGATGCGTTCGCGCGCGCTCTGAATGTCGTTTAGCGTGATCAACTATTCCCCCAAGTCGGCCTGGATTTGCGCCGCGATGCGGTTGGCGAAGGATTCCACGCGCTCCAGGTCGGGGCCTTCCACCATGACGCGCGCCAGCGGCTCGGTGCCCGAGAAGCGGACCAGCACGCGCCCGGAATCGCCGAAAGAGGATTCGGCCGCGCGGATCTCAGCGGCCACGCCTGGCAGCTCCTCGAGAGGCTTGCGCTCCCGCACCCGCACATTGACCAGGCGCTGGGGGAAGACCTGCAGCTCGGCGGTCAACGCGTCCAAGCTCGCCGGCGCGGCGAGCATCACTTCGAAGACACGCAAGGCTGTCAGCATGCCGTCGCCGGTGGTGGCGTATTCATGAAAGATGATGTGGCCGGATTGTTCGCCGCCGAGCAGGGCATCACGGCGCAGCATTTCTTCGAGAACATATTTGTCGCCGACCGGCGTGCGCAGCATCCGGATGCCGTGCGAAGCGAGCGCGCGCTCCAGGCCCAGGTTGGACATCACCGTGGCCACCACCACCGGGGGCGCGTTTCCGCGAGCCAACCGGCCCTGCTGTTTCAGATGACGCGCGGCGAGCAGCAGCACGGCGTCGCCGTCCACGATCTTGCCCGAGGACGTCACAAACAAAGCGCGGTCGGCGTCTCCATCGAAGGCCACGCCCACGTCGGCTGATTGCCGGAGCACGGCGTCGCGCAGCGGCTCCAGGTGCAGCGATCCACAATTCAGGTTGATGTTGCGTCCGTCCGGAGAGCAGTGGATGGCATGGACGCGCGCGCCCAGCCGCGCGAACAATTCGGGGGCCAGGAAAGAAGCGGAACCGTTGGCGCAATCGGCCACGATGCGCAGTCCTTGCAGGCCTCCCGGGAGCGTGGCGGCCAGGTGGTCGATGTAGCTGCGGTCCAGGCCGGCGTCCACTTGGAGCGGAGCGGCGGCTGACTCTTGCCGCTGGCCAAGCCGCGCGAGGATCTCCGTCTCGAGCTGCTCTTCCTGTTCGTCCGGCAGCTTGTAGCCAGTGTGCCCGATCAGTTTGATGCCGTTGTCCTGATACGGATTGTGGGAAGCGGAGATCATGACGCCCGCGGCGAACGGTCCGGTTTTGGCAAGGTAGGCGATGCCCGGCGTGGTGGTGACTCCGGCAAAATCCACCCCGACTTTGTGGACGCCCAGGCCGCCGGCGACTTCGGCCGCCAGCCACGGCCCGGACTCACGCGTGTCCATGCCGATCACCACGCGCGGCTCGGTGTGGGATTGCAGAATCCATTTGCCCAGCGCGGCGCCGACGGCATGAGCGGTATCGCGGTCCAGCGGGTAATTTCCGGCCACGCCCCGGATTCCATCGGTACCGAAGAGCGTGCGCGCCACTAGTTCGGTACCTTCGAAGCGCCGTGCTGCAGCGTCACTCTGACCGTGATGGCGTTGGGCGATTCGAGCCTGACTTGGGGATCGCCGACGTTGATGTGGGTGCGAAATTCCTTCTGGCCCACCACGCCGCTCAAGTCGACCGGATCGGTCCTCACGCTATCGATGCTGTTCACTCGTTCTTCGGGGCCTCGAATCCGAACCTTATCCGGCTCGACGGTGTCGCTCTGGATGCGGTAGCCGTCGGGGATCCTCACGTAATTCGGCTTGACGGCCACGTCGTGGTTGATCAGGCGATCGAAGCGCAGCGTTACCTGCGAAGGTGTGGCGCGATAAAACAAAACTCCCGAAGGCAGATTCAGGTTCGCGGTTCGAATGGTGTAAGTGCGCTGGCCGGCGTGCGCATCCGACAGATCCAGAATCACGGCCAGTCCGGCGAGGTTATCGCGCGACAGACGGCCGGACTGGCCGCGCAGTTCCACGTGCACGTTGTCAGGTACGGCGGTGCTGAAATCCAGGTCTTCGGGCATGTTCTTGAATTCGATCGGAACCGAAAGCGACGTGGCCAGCTCCGGCTCGCGCGCCACGGCAATCCAAAGCGCGACGGCCAGCAGAAGCGACAGCAGCTTCCAGCCCAGGTTCCGAGTGAGTAACTGCATCATGGCCGGTCGAAAGTCGATTCGTGAACAGCGGAGGAACCCCGCGTCATGGAGGGCGTGGTTCGGGCATCGCGCGGCTGCACTCCTTCGGCGAGAAGATGCTCCACTCGTTCGAGCGGAACGTCCAGCTCGATCTCTCCGAAGGCGGCTACGGAGATCCGGCCGGTTTCTTCGGAGACCACGACGGCCAGGCAGTCGGATTCCTCGCTGATGCCGAGGGCGGCGCGATGGCGGGTACCCATTTCGGTGACCAGCAGCGGGTTGGTGGTGAGCGGGAGGAAGCAGGCCGCGGCGACGATGCGGTCGCCTTGAATGATGACGGCGCCGTCATGCAATGCGCCGCCGGGTTCGAAGATGGAGCACAGCAGGTCGCGCGACACAACGGCGTCCAGATTGACGCCGCTTTCGGCGAAGGTTCTCAGGCCGATCTTGCGCTCCACCACCATCAGGGCGCCCACTTTTCGCTGGGCCAGGTGCGCGACGGCCAGCAGGATTTCCTGCGTGATCTCGCGGCGCTCGAGCTGGCTGATTCCGAGAAACGGCTTGCGGCCCAAGCGCACCAGCATGCGCCGCAGCTCGGTCTGGAACATCACGATCAGCGCGATGGCGGTGTAAGGGACCAGCGTCGCGAGGATGGTATGCAGCAGCGTCAACCGGGCCCAGATGGCGGCGAAGTAAATCAGGCCCAGGATGGCAAGGCCTATTACCGCGTGGACGGCGCGCCGGCCTTGAATCAGCAGCAGAAGCTGATAGATGAGGAAGGCGACGATGACGATGTCAACGGCGGCGGCCGGAGTGAGCGTCGGCAATTCCGAGAAAAAGGATGGGAGGAGGAATGCCATGCATTTATCATTATTGTAACAAGCGAGCGGAGGCGGCCGGCCTGAGAACAATGCGAGCTAGTGCCCGGCCTCTGCTGCAACGGATTCATCGACAGGCAGCGGAGTCTTCTTTAGTCAGGCTAGACGTATTCGAACAGCGCCATGAAGCCGAAATCCATGTGCAACTGCTGGTGGCAGTGGAACAGCGTGAGGCCGGGATTGTCGGCGACAAAATCGACCTCCATCTCCTGGTAGCCGCCCACCATGACGACATCCTTGATGACGCCGGACACGGGCTGCCCGGCCACGCGCGTCAGCTCGAAACTGTGGCGGTGCAGGTGGACCGGATGGATGTCGTCGCTGGCGTTGTGCATGCGCAGCCGGTAGCGCTTGCCCTGCTGCACGCGAAACATCGGCTGCATACGATCTTCCGCGAACGCGACATCGTTGATGGTCCAGCGATTGAAGCCGCCCTCGGCTGCGTTCTGCTTGGCAAAGGTCATTTCGAAGACTTGATCCGGCTCCCGAGCCGCCGCCCCTGGATTGCCGAACTGAGCGTAGTTCCAGTGGAACGGCTTGGGCGCGATCCACTGCGGCTTGCCCTTCTGGCCGGCGTATTCAACCACTATGCCCATGCCGTGCTCACGGTCGTCGTTCGCGGTATCGCCCAGGATCCAAATCCCGGCGTGATTCATCTCGACAATCGCGGAGACCCGTTCGGCCGTGCCCAGCCAAAGTCCCGGCACCGTGACCGGCTTGGGGATCGGGTTGCCGTCCATCGCAACAACCGTGAAGGTGTGGCCGGGCAACGCCAGGCTGCGGATCTCGGTGGCGCTTCCGTTCAGGACGTGGAACAGCACGCGTTCGCCTGGCTTCACGCGTATCGGTTCGCCGCTACCCAGCATTCGTCCGTTGACGGTGAAGGAACCGTAGCCGACCTCGAATCCATGCGGCATGCCTTTGGCGAGCGAGGCGTTCATGGCGTTTTCGCCGGAATCTTTCAGCGCCTTCACCGTAGTTGCGGGCGACAGAAAATCCATGGCCATGTCGCCGCCGCGGCTGTAGGTTGGTTCAAACTCCTTCAGCGTGAGGAAAACCTCGCGATCATAGTTTCCGGGATTGTTCTTCGGCTCGATATACACCGGACCCACCTGGCCCGTGTACTGTCCCGCGTTCAGATCCGCGCCGGCGTGGACGTGCGTGTGATAGAAGCGATACCCGGAGGGCTTTGGGACGAACGTGATGCGGCGGCTTCCGCGAGGCGGGATGAAGGGCGTGCCTTCTTCCGCGGCGCCATCGACATCGGTGGATAGAAACTGGCCATGCCAATGCAGTTGCTCGGGCGTGTCGGTCTGGTTGTGGATGTCGATGGTGACTTGCTGGCCTTCTTTGAAGCGCAGCAGCGGCCCGGGGAACTGGCCGTTGTAGGTGGTGGTGGAGACGATGCGATTGGGGGCCAGTTCCACCGGCTTCACGGCGATGGTGATGGTGTAATCGGCGGGGCCGCCGGCCGGCGAAGCGGCCTCGTTGGATTTGGACATGGCGGGCGGCTTGCAACCAACGGCGTCCAAAAGCAGCGAGCCTCCCGCCAGCGTGCCCGCGGCTTTCACGAAATTCCGGCGCGAGAAGCGAGAACCTGGCATGGTGTGTCTCGAAGAAGATGGACGTCGAGTTGGTTGTCCGAGGCCAGTATATCGCGTCAGTCAACCGGCTCTCGGGATGTCAGGCCGCGGAAGGGCGCTCCGGCTCAGCAGGACGGCAGCGCGCTGTCACTCGTCCAGAAAATCGCCCGGCAGCACCTTGCGCCCACCGAGCGCGTTGCGGAAGCTCCAGATGGCCAGGGTCAGCGTGAGTCCCGCCATGAACAGGCCCTTGCTCGCGTACCAAGCCGAGAGATCCGAGGTCAGCGGGGTCTCGCCGACCAGCAACGAGATGAGGACCATCAGAGTTGCAGGCAGGATGCCGAAGCGAAGCATGACCCACAGCAGACCGGAAATGAACATCGCATTGACGGCGATATCGACCGGCGTGCTGAGTGGGCTAGAAAGAAACACCGCTAAGTAAGCACCACCGACGGCAGCGGCAGTCACCCACGTATTGCGGAGCAGCCGGCGGAAAAGAACGAAGAAGAAGAGAAACGCCAGGACGATCTCGGCCGGGAGAATCAATCCGCTCAAGACCAAGCGAGCCAGCAATACCGCATCCAGCGTTTGAATCCGGTTGGGGTCCAATTGCAGAATGCCGCGCGACTGCCATTGATACCAGGCCGCTCCGTTCCTCAGGAGCGCGAGAGCCACGGCGAAGACGGTGCCGAGCAGGATGTGCCCCGCCGCCAAAGGATCGCGCGCATTGCCGGCGAATAGCCGCGTCCAGGAGATCAGGCTCTGCGGCCAACTGCGGCGTAGGACCGGTTCCAGCGCCAGATACAGAATGCCCGCTATCGCGGCGATATACAGACCATACCCGACGGCGTCCACCCAGTGGGAGGCTTCTAGCGGAGTCCCCACATGGTGGATCGCCACCATTCCGCCGAGCGATTGACTTATGAATCCGATCGCAGCCAAACGTGAGGCGCCGCGCACATCGCCTCGTCCTGCGCGGTAGTTCCGCCATGCCAGCCAGCCTGCTCCCAGCAGGACCAGTAAAACGGCGACGTTCACCGTCCATTGCAGCCGCATCTGGAAGGCAATCCGCGGCTGCACGCGGGTCGGCTGCCTCCACGGTCCGAACAGTTCAAATGACACGGGTCGGCCCTTCCACGCCGCGGCTTCAATGCGCAGGGGCGTGTTGGGCGCGTTTGCGTAAGCGCCCATCCATGCCTTGCGCTCGTCGAAACCAAAGGGTGGAATCTCCTGAGACGCCGTCTCCGTCCAGCGCGACCGGTCGAGTCCGGCCGCCTCAAACAGCTTGATCCAGTCCATCGGCGGAGCCGCAGCCCCGGAGTCCTGTTGCGGCGGGACTGCCTGGAAGCGCGTCAGGCGGCCTTCGGGATCCAACTCCAGACTCACCGCGCCGGGGACGTTCAGCGGCGGATCGCCGTCGCTGGGCCGACCGCTCCGGTCCCGCGGCTCTATATATTGCGGGCTCTGCCGGTAGGCGAAATAGATTAGTGACGGCTGCCCGCGCCGGACTTGCTCGCGGTATTGGTCCGTTTTCAGGTTCTTCTCCGCCCAATCGTGGTAGTCCGTCCGGTAGTTGAACGCGTAGGCGTCATCCACCGGCGGGTCAGTGTATCCCAGGCGAGCCGCGATGTCGCGAGCCTGGCGGGTGAGAACCTCCTGCGAGCTCGGCATGGGCGTTAGCCGCAGGATGTTGGACTTCCCGCTCATCCACAGCAGCCCGATCAGGCCCACGACCACCAGGGCCATGCACGCCACCGCGCCGCGCACGGACAGCGCTCCGGTATTGTCGGATGCCGCGACCATCGCGGGAGTCGGAGTGTCGCCCGCGGCCAGCGCCTCGGCCAACGGATCACCGCCGGGCAACATCCGCGCGAGCGCCAGTGCTGTTGGCGGGCGCTTGGCCGGATCCGGATCCAGGCAGCGTGAGATGGCGCGTTCAATCCGCGGGTCCACATCGCGTACCACGCTCGTCGCGCTCGGAATGGAGGACCGATCCGCTGTCTTGAACGCACGCTGGCCGGTGAAAATTTCGTACAACACCAAGCCGAGCGCATAAATGTCGCTGCGCTCGGTAACCTCTTTCCCGG
Source organism: Terriglobia bacterium (assembly GCA_020073265.1). GTDB lineage: Bacteria > Acidobacteriota > Terriglobia > Bryobacterales > Bryobacteraceae > Palsa-89. Next base: position 48,531 of record JAIQFN010000054.1, read on the forward strand.
CCAGCTGCTCGGGAGCCATGTACGCTGGCGTTCCATTGCGCACTTCGGCTCCGGCGACTTGATCCGCGAGAGCCGCCAGGCCGAAGTCCATGATGAGAACCTGCCCGCGTCCGTCGATCATGATGTTGGCGGGTTTCAGGTCGCGATGCAGCACACCTTTGGCATGCGCCGCGGCCAAGCCAGCGCACAGCTTGCGCGCGATCTCGACGGCTTTGTCGCCGGGCAGCCGTCCGATGCGGCGCAGCAGCCCGCTGAGGTCTTCGCCATCGACGTACTCCATCGAGATGAACGCCGAGCCTTCGATTTCACCGATGTCGTACACACGGCAAACATTGGGATGCGAGACTTGCCGCGCGATGCGGACTTCGCCGTGGAAGCGTTCCAGAAGCCCAGGCTTATTCGCAACGCCGGCGGGCAGGAACTTCAGCGCGACAGGTTGGTTCAACTTGAGGTCGGTCGCGTAGTACACCTCGCCCATCCCTCCGCGCCCGAGGATCGAAATCACCCGATAGCGCTCGCCTAGTAGCGCACCCGGCGGGAATCTCCCGTCTTCAGCAGACCCGCTCGATGAGGACGGCGGCTTCTGCCGCATCGCGACCGTTTCGGTGGCACTGACATCGGGTGCGTTTCCGCGAGCCAGCGGAGCCGCGCACTCCGGACAGAATCGTCCGGCGTTCGCGATCTCGGTTTGACAAGCCGCGCAACGCATTGGGAGTTATTGTCCCAGACTTTGGGCCTCTAGTCCGCAGTCCCGGCGAGAGAGACGTTAGCTCTCGATTCCCGGGGAACGTTCGCAAGGTTGGCTATTCCAGCGGATAGTGAGGTATCAAGGCGCATCCGGACAGAATCCCGATGGACCATAGTGGCCATCCTGCCGGTTTGCGCAATCGGCGCTGCTTAACGAATTGTAGTTGGAGTCTACTTTCCGTATCGCTTGGCAGCCTTGCCAATCGCTGGACCGGCCTTGGCAAGATCCTGCGGGTTCATGACCGGCCGCAAGGAAACTGTCGCGTTGAACGCGAGAAACCACGGCTCGGCGACCGCCGGAATCTGCGAGGGGTCCTTCATGTCGAACACGATGGATCCCGACCGTTGACCGCTGTCGTCGGCGAAGAAATAGGCCGCTTCCGGTTTGAGATCGGCCAGAATCTGTTCGACCGTGGAACCCAGGGTTCCGGCCTGGGCCGCGGCATTACCGGTCTCCACGGGAATCGAAACTCTCAGTAACATTCGCATTATGGATTTCCTCCTTTAAGGAAAGACGCCGAACGATTATACCGACTGTTTGGCACCCAAGTCTGCGGCTGTCGATCATACAGCCGCCGCCTCTGCTATCATCGCGGGATGCTCCGTTTGATCCTGGTCGCTTTCGTCTGCTTGCCGTGGACGCCCGCTTTCGCTTTCCAAGCGGCTGGGCACATTGGCTCGAACCTTCACGCAGTCGCAGACGATTTACTGGGCATCGTGGGTCCGGCTGAACCGAGCCAATTGACCGAAAAGCAACGCTTTCAACTGTACGTGGTCAGCACGGCCGGGCCTGTCCCGCTGCTGGGGGAGGCACTGGCCGCGGGCATTGGCCAATGGAGGAACAGTCCCGAAGAATGGGGGCAGGGTTGGGGTGCTTACGGCCAGCGCTACGGCAGCAACCTGGCCTACAACGCCGTGCGCCAGACCATCACCTACGGAACCTCGGTCGTTTTTCGCGAAGACAACCGTTATTTCGCTTCGCAGAAGCACGGCTTCTGGCCGCGGACGGGCTACGCAGTCCTCAGCACGGTAACCGCCCGCAATCCGGATGGCCACCGGACCTTTTCCGTTTCCAGCGTCACCGGCGTATTGAGCGGAAGCGCGATCTCCAGCATGTGGGGACCGCCGAGCTGGAAGGGGGTTGGAAACATCGGCAAGAACGCCGGCATCTCCTTTGCCGCCACTGCCGGCTTCAATCTCGTCCGGGAGTTCTTGTCGGATGTTCTGCACCGCCCGGCCAAGTAGTTGACTGGGATGGCTGGATTGGGCCGTCGTCCTGCGCCCGGCCGACCAAGTTGCCGTAAGGAACTCGCCGCCTACTCGATTGTATAAAGCGGATCGAAGTTGGGTACGCCCGCACGCCTTCCCGCAATCCAGCGCAGCACGTACACGACCCGGGGGTTGCTCACATTGCCAGTCAGCCCGTTAGGGATGACCTCGAGCAGCAGATGGGCGGCGGAATCCTTGAAATAATCGATGTCGGGCTCCACATATACGCAATCCACTCCGGCGACTACTTGCCGCTGGTTTTCATGAAATGTAAGTTGCACGTTCGCTTCGCCGAACTGATTCTGTTTGAAACTGCTGGTTGCGTCTCCGTGCAACGTGAGATCGATGGCCGGCTCGGTATCGAATTCTCCCTGCTGCGCCGCCAGCCTCACCTGGTCCACCAACTTAGCGTCCGCATAGCCGAAAATCCGGTCCGGCGCCAAGGCCGCCAGATCGAGAGTCTTAAAATAGTCCAACGGCGAATCTTGCGGCAGCGAAATTTGTTGCAGAGCTGTCGTGATGTTCAACAGACAAGCGAGGCGATCGGGATGCTCTTCCACCAACTCTGCGTACGCGTCGCTGGCTGCGCCTGTCACGCTTGCAGCGAATATCTGCCCGAGCAACGGTTTCTGCGCAACGATGTCAGTCCATCGGGCTCCCGCGAAATGGAAAGTGCCATTCTTCGGCAACAGCATCAAATCGAGCTGGCCCGGAGCGCTGGGGCCGATCACCACGGGCTGAAACCCTGCCTGTTCATATCCGTCGACGAAGGCGATAATCGAATAGTCGTCCGCGAAGTTGTTATGGAACGGTAGTTCCAGCTTCACGCTCGGGCCGTTCACGTAGTCCCTGAAAAGCTGGTTTTGCGCGCCATCGCGAACCGTGAGGAGAATGTGCGTGCCCTGCGGCATCGGCTGCCGGGTGCCATCGAACACGTTGACAGTCACGAAACCGGTGTTTGGGTCTGCGGCCGGTTTAATCGATATCGCCGGTTTTGCGGTTGGCATTTCACTGGCTCCTGATCAGCTATGCGAGTTTACCGCACAGTGATGACATTTCAATACGTGACATCCAATTCACGCCGGCAACCGGAAAATGGATGCTATACAGCTTTGTGCCTTGGCGGAAAAGTCAGGTCCTGGCATCCCGCCGCGGAAGCTCAGAACGCAGCCGCTACTCGACCACCGGCAGCCAGACCGCGCTGGGTTTGTCCGAAGTGCGGAACACCGACTGCGTCGCCTTCACGTAATCCGCCGGCTTGGCAAAGAAAATATTCGGCACGAAGGTCTGCGGATTGCGATCGTACAGCGGAAACCAGCTCGACTGGATCTGCACCATGATGCGGTGGCCGGTTTCGAAGATGTGGTTGGTGGTCGGCAGCACGAAGCGATAGCGCTCTGGCTGGCCCGCCGGGATCGCCGATGGCCGCTCGAAACTCTCGCGATAGCGGCCGCGGAAGATGTCCATCGAAACCGAAAGCTCGTAGCCGCCCAACTCCGGCTGGCGCGGAACCTCCTCGGGGAACACGTCGATCAGCTTGACCACCCAGTCGGAGTCGGTACCGGTGGTGGCGGCGTACAGATCGGCAATCGGGGCGCCGCTGATACGCACCGCGGACGTGAGCACCGGCGTCTGGTAAGTCAGCACATCGGTGCGGTCGGTCACCGTGCGCTGATCGGTGACCAGCCACGTTCGCCAGCGCTCCGAATCGGAGAAGCGCACCGGACGCGGGAGGTAAGGCACGGGCTTCGAGGGATCAGAGACGTAGGAGTCCGCAGCCGCTCCCGAGGCGGACGGCCGGTCGAATCCCAAGCCGAAGTTGGCTTCGAGATACAGCGGCTTCATGGGCGATGCGCAGTGCTCTTCGCAGGCCAGCGGCCAAGTCTTCAAACGATCCCAGTGATTCTCGCCGGTATTGTAGATGAACACGGGCGGCGTGTCGGCCTTGGGTGCATCCGTCTTCAGGTACTGATCGAAAAACGGCTTCAGCACGTCGCGCCGGAACTCCAGCGCCGTGTCGCCCACCCACTTCAGCGGTCCTAAATTATATGCGTCGGCGCCCACCTGGCTGTGCCGCCAGGGACCCATCACCAGAAAATTGTGATCCGCCTGCCCTTTGGCTTTGAGGGCCAGGTAGCAGTGGATCGCGCCCCACATGTCCTCCTGATCCCACAAGCCTTGCAGCCACATGGTGGGGACCTGCGAAGGATGCTCGGCCACCAGCTTGTCCAGCGCCTGCCCCTGCCAGAAAGCGTCGTACGCGGGGTGCTCCATCATCTTCACTGCCCACGGCAACTGCTCGAGTCCGTGCAATCGAGCCCAGGCGCCGGCGGAAACGGCCTGGCGGAATGCTTCGTAGTCGTCGTAGGCGCTGCGATCGACGGGTTCGCCTTCGGCCCGCTTGGCAGTCTGGCCGGCGGTGTAGTCGAAATTGGACTGGCGGAATGCGCCGTAGTGAAACCAGTCGTCGCCCATCCAGCCATCGACCATGGGGCTTTCGGGTGCAGCGACCTTCAACGCCGGATGCGGGCCCAGCAGCGCCATCACCACGGTGAAGCCTTCATAAGAGGAGCCGATCATGCCGACGCGGCCGTTGGATTCGGGCGTGTTCTTCACCAGCCAGTCGATGGTGTCGTAGGCGTCGGTCACGTGGTCGGTGGCGGTGGGATTGAGCGGACCGCGCACCGGGCGCGTCATGACGTAGTCGCCTTCAGATTTGTATTTTCCGCGCACGTCCTGATACACGCGGATGTAGCCGGCGGCGACGAACACGTCGTCGGCCGCGGACAGGATGGAGAGCATGTGCGTGCTGTGGGTGCGTTCGGTGCGGTTGGTGGCGTTATACGGCGTGCGAGTCAGGACGATGGGCGCGTTGCGGGCGCCTTTGGGCACCACGATGACGGTGTACAGCCTCACTCCGTCGCGCATGGGGATCATGACTTCGCGCTTGACGAAGTCGCGCTCCGCGGTGGGGATGGTGAAGCCTTTGGGGATGTCGCTTCCGGCGCCAGTGCCGGTGTGATCCTGCGCGGTTGCGATGACCGCGAATGCGAGCGCGGCGGTTCCGATCAGGGTCCATCTGGTTTGCCTGCCACGCCACCCGCGATTCGCGAAGCGATCCTGCGTTTCAATAATCGCCATGTCACGATTCTAGCGGCTTTCCCGGCGTGCGATTGTCGCGGGGCGCCAAACGAGCGGCGTGTTAATTCCGCGCTTGCGCCTGCATCCGGCTGGCGCGGAACAGGTCGTCCGCCGACGCCAGCACGGTCCAGCGCAGGCGTTGCGGAAGGTTCGGTTCACGGCTAAGAAAGTCGCGCACGATGGCCGCCGCTTCGGGCGATCGCTGGCCGTTCAGCGCGGCGTCCATCCAGCGCTTGGGGAAAAAGATGTCGCCGGTGCGCTGGATCTCGGGCAGCAGCTCCAGACTGGGACGAAGGAAGCGGCGCTCGTCCCGGAGCGGGTGATTGAGGTAGCGGAGCGAATCGAGCGCCCAGGGCTCGTGGCGGCGGTTTTGAGGATCGCGCAGCCGTTCAAAGGCCTGGGCGCGCACGGCCGGATCGCGGGAGAGCGCCGGCATGACGAATTCGAAGCGCGCCTTGCGGTCGGGATTCTGGGTTCGGGCGAGCTGCGCCGCCAGGATCTTTTCCGCATCCGGAACGCCGCGCACCGCCAGTTCTAGCGCCATGCTGATCTCGTCGGTCTCAGAGAACGTCAGTCCTTCGATCTTTTCCTCGCGCCGCCAGACTCGCTCCAGCCACGCGAGGCCGTCCGGAGTCAGCGCTACGTCGCGGAATGCGCTGAACCAGGCGGATTTCTCACTCGGCGCTCGGGCGCGCGCGATGCCCTGGCGAAGCACAGCCTCGATTTCGGTAGACCTGGCGACGCGATCCCGCGGCGTCAGAAAATTCCAGAACGCGTGCGACAGGTACGCCAGCACGCGCTGCACGTTCTGCTCGTCGGTCTCCTTGGGCAGCGCGCGGAGCGCCAGATCCAGGAACTGCGGCGGCGTCACTCGCGCCTCCAGCAGATTCTCCCAGACATCCACCCAAGCGCTGCCGCGAAGCAGGGCATCAGGAAGCTCCTCGAGGTGATCGAGGAGATAGCGCAGCGTCGCGCGATCCAGGAGGAACAGCCCATAGCCGAGACCTTCGCCGTTCGGGATCACGTACAGAGGCCGCTCCAGGCCGCGCGCCTGGGCCACGCGGGTCACTGCGCCGTCCAGCGAGACCGGCAGTTGTTGAACGTGGTCCCGGTATCCGATGTCGACCCGCAGAAGTTGCGGCCACACCAGACCGCGCCGCAGGGGATCGCGCCCGGTCAGCGTCAGTTGCGAGATTTCCCCGTCCGCGCCGATGCCGAGCGCGGTCGCGATCTCCGGCCGGCCGCGTTGCTCCACCCAGGCCCGGCTCCAGCGGGCGATGTTTCCGGGGCCGCGAGCGTCCAGGATCTCGACCAGGTCCAGCCAGGTGGCGTTCGCGAAAGAGTAGCGCCGCAGGTACTCGCGCAGGCCGTTGCGGAAGTTTTCCTCGCCGGTGATCATTTCGAGCTGGCGCATGGCGATGGGCGCCTTGTTATAGATGATGTCGCCGTACAGCGTGCCCGCCTCGTCCAGGTTGGCGAGTTGCTGGCGGATGGGATTGGATCCGGCCGTGCGATCCACCGAGTACGCCGCCGGGTAGTGCTGCATCAGGAACGCGAGCTGATGATTCACTTGGGGGAAGGACGGGTTCACGATCTTGGCGGCCATGAAGTTGGCCATCACTTCCTTCATCCAGACATCGTTGAACCAGCGCATCGTCACCAAATCGCCGAACCACATGTGCGCGGTCTCGTGCGAGATGGTGCTGGCCCGGCCGAGCATCTGGTTCTGAGTGGCGGATTCGTCCAGCATCAGCGTGGAGGCGTTGTAGAGAATCGCGCCGGCGTGTTCCATGCCTCCGAACTGGAAGGAAGGAATCAGGACGAAGTCGAATTTGCCCCACGGATATTTTATGCCGGTGTATTCTTCCAGCCAGGCGAGGGCGTGCGCGTGCAGATCGAAGATCGCGTCCCGGTTGCGCGCCACTTTTTTCGCGTCGGTCTCGCGGTGGAACATGCGGAAGGTCCGGCCGTTGCGCTGGGCCGTTTCGACCTGGAAGTTTCCGGCGGCGAACGCAAACAGGTAGGTTGGCAGAGGCTGTGTTTCGGCGAATCGGATCACCTGGCGCTGGGCGTCGGGAGCTGGCGCGGGCGGTCCCTCTTCGGCGCCATTTGCGACGGCCCGCCAATCGGAGGGGATTTCGAGCGTGAGCTTGTAACGGCCCTTGAGGTCGGGCTGATCGAAGCAGGGGAACGCGAGGCGGGCGCGAGCCGGCACGAACAGCGTGTACAGGAAGTCGGCGTTGCGGTTGAGCGATTCGTCTCCCGCGACGAATTCGATCGAGACCACGTTCTCACCGGCCTTGGTGGCCGCGGCGGGAACGATCAGGTGTCCATCCGCGAAGCCGGCGTCGACGGGCCGGCCGTCCACCCGAACTTCCGAGACGTGCTCCCGCGGCTGCTCGAAATCCAGGACAATCCGGTGAGGCGCAGTCAGCACGAACCGCACGGTCTCGCTCGCGCGGATGGCGTCGGAGCGCTCTCGTGGAATCTTAAAGGATAGATCGTAGCGCAGAGCTTGGATGACGTGGGCGCGCTCGTTCGCCAGGCTTTCGGAAACGCCGCGTCCGGGTGACGGCGGAGCGGACGCAGCCCCCAGCAGCAGGGCCAGAGCAGTGATCACGTGTACAACATAACAGACACCTGCTTCGGCTGCGTGCCGGCGGCGGACTCACGGCCAAACATGAGCCGCGAGGCCTGGCCAGGGGTCTCGAATTTCCTTCTAAGATGCTGGTGAAACGTAGCCGATTTTCCGAATAACCTTAGTACCTATCTTGCCGTTGCCGTACCGCCGATGAGCATTAATGCGAGGTCTGTCTTAGTGCCGCGTATCTCGGTGTTCGCCTGCGAATCACAACCCGTCACGGTGGAGGGACTGCAGAAGGTCCTGGCCGAGCATGAGGACTTTGAATTCGTCGGCGCGGTCTCTAAGGTCAGCGAAGCGATGGAAGCTTTCGGCCGTGTTCGCCCGGACATCGCCTTGATCGATCTGGCCGCCGGGCTGGCGCCCGCGCTTCGCCTGGTGGGTGGCTTGAAGACTGTCTCGCCCAAATCGCAGGGAGTGCTGTGGGTGGTGGATCTGCCCGAGCCGGAGGCTTTTCGGGCGTTGCAAGCGGGGACTCGCGGCATCGTCAAAAAAACCTTGCCGGTTGCCAAGCTCATCGAATGCCTGCGCGAGGTTGGGCGCGGGAAAATCTGGATGGACGAGCCGCAGCCGGCTCCCGATTTCCTGCGCAACCGGGAGGCGTCGCGCCTGACGCCGCGCGAAAAACAGATTGTGGCCTTGATCTGCCGCGGCATGCGCAACAAGCAGATCGCCGAAAACCTGCACATCACGCCCGGAACCGTGAAGGTCCATCTGATGCATATCTTCGAAAAGACCGGGCTCAAGGACCGGCTGGCGCTGGCGGTGCGCGGTCGCGACCTGGTAGGGGCCGAACGCGGGCTGGAAGAGCCGGTCACCAGCTAAAGAGGTCGCTCGCGAAGGCCGATCAAGCAAGGGGGTGCGAACACCCCGCTCGGCGCGATAGGCGAATCCCTTGGCCTCTTCCACTCAGTCCGTTTGGCCTCCCGCGGCTGCACCTCCGGCGGCGGAGGCCGCTCCGTTCGGCTTAAGCCGGTGGGTGCGCGCGCTCACGCCTTCGTTCGCGGATTGTTTCTTCGTCGCGCTGCTGGCTTGGCTGTTCATTTGCGGCGCCAGCGGCTGGAAGTCGCTGCTGGGCGACGGCGACACGGGCTGGCACATCCGCACTGGTCAATATATATTGGCCCACCACAGCGTGCCGACGCGCGACCTGTTCTCGTTCTCCAAACCCGAGGCGCCCTGGTTCGCCTGGGAGTGGCTATCCGACGTGCTCTTTGCGGTGCTCTTCCGCATGGCCGGGTTGAAGGCGATCACCTTGTTTGCGGGGGCGTTGGTGGCGCTGTATGCGACCGTCTTGCTGCGCTTTTCATTGTGGTTGGGAGCGAACGCGCTGGTGGCGGCCATGCTTTCGCTGGTCGCGGTGGGGGCGTCGTCCATGCACTTCCTGGCGCGTCCGCATCTGTTTACCTTGCTGGCGCTGCCGGGTTGCTTGTGGTTGCTCCAGGCCGACGCCCGCAGGAATACGCGCTGGGTGTGGTGGCTGATTCCGATTACCGCGCTGTGGACCAATCTGCATGGCGGGTTCACGGTGTTCCTGGCTTGCCTGGCTCTGTTCACGCTCGGCAGCGCGATCGAAGCCTGGCTCGGGCGGCCGCGCTGGCCGCAGGTGGCGAGATTTGGCGCGCTGCTGGCGGGGTGCTCGCTGGCCTCGCTCGTCAACCCATATGGGATCCAGCTGCACTTGCATATCCTCGAATACCTGCGCGCCGACTGGATCAAGAACCTGATCCAGGAGTTTCAAGCGCCCACCTTCCGCTCCGAAGGGCAGCTTCAGTTCGAAGCGCTGTTGATCGTGGGCTTGGTGGTGACCGGTCTTTTGCTACGGAAACAGCGCGTGGCGGAGGCATTGTGCATTCTGTTCCTGGCGCATTCCTCGCTCATCAGCGTGCGGCATGCGCCGCTTTTCGCCGCCGTGGTTGCGCCGCTGATTGGAAGTGAGTTGAGCGCCTGGTGGAAGGCCTGGGCGGGGAATCTCCAGCGGACGTCGGTGGTCCGTATCTTGCAGCAATTGGGCGAGGACCTGCAGCCGGTCTTTCGGCGCAACACCGTCTGGCCGCTGGTTGTGGTTTTGGTGCTGGCGGCGCTGGATGCTCCGCTCAAATGGCCGCGCGACTTTCCAAGTGAGGTGTTCCCGGTTCAGATGGTGCACGATCATTCCAAGCTGCTGGAGTCGGGCCGGCTGCTGACCACCGACCAGTGGGGCGACTACATTATCTATTGCTTGTACCCCCGGCAGAAGGTTTTTGTAGACGGCCGCAGCGACTTCTACGGCGAACGGCTGGGGCAGGACTACCTCCACTTACTCCAGGGGGCCTATGACTGGCGTGCTGTCTTAGAGCGCTATGGGTTTCAGGTAGCGCTTTTGCCGGTGGACCTGCCGTTAACCGGTCTACTCAAAGCGGACCCGCATTGGCGGGTGGTGGCCGACGATCACCGGTCCATCCTGTTGACGCGCTTAAGTGTCCAAAACCTAGGCGACTAGGTAAATCCACACCCACCCGTGCAGCCACCGTACTAAAGAAAATGCCGCGCCGAGCTAATGAAAACCTCCCAGTTGACCGAACTTATAGAGCAGGAGATCGGGAGGCATGAGAAGCAACCAGAACCTGGCGGGTTCCAGCAACGGGCGGGTCGCGGGCAAGTTGGGCGTGTCCGGGATGCCGTTGGAATGGCTGGACGCGGGCAGTTGGCGACTACCCTCCGGGCAGGCGCTGGCGGAGTTTGCTCTGCAGGCCGGTTTCCTGGCGCCACTGTTGTTTCGTGCCGGGAGTTCGGAAGCGGACGGAGCGCGAATTGGAACCTCCGGTGACGAGGCCGTTGGAAGCGGCAAGGATTTCGGAAGAGGGGGAAGCCGTTGACGGCGCAGGCCTGGATTGCCGGAGTGGTAGGCATCGCCGCGATCGTCGACGATATGACGCGGCGGCGGATCTCCAATTGGATTCCCTGCCTGGCGTTCGGGTGCGGCCTGCTCCTGCATGTTTTGGAAGCCGGCTGGCGCGGCGCTGGTTCGGCCTTGCTCGGTACCGCGGCCGGAGCCGCCGTATTCCTGGTCTTCTATCTGGCCGGCGGAATGGGCGGAGGAGATGTGAAGTTGATGGCCGGTTTTGGAGCAGTGTTGGGAACCAGCCGCCTGTTGGAAGCGGCCCTGTGGACCGCCGGATGCGGCGGGATCATGGCCGCGCTGGTGATCGCCGCCAGCTCTGTCCGCCGAGTTTGGCGGAGCCGGCGTGCCGCTCGAAGCGGGGCGGCGGAACTGGAACGGGAAAGCTCGGCAAGCAAACGAGTGGAAGCAATACCTTACGCTCCGGCCATTGCAGCCGGGGTTTGGTTGGCTCTGGTTCCAAAATCATGAGCCGAGAATCGAAAGCGCTCGACCTACAGTGAGGACGGGCCGGAGAGAGAGATATGGATCGTAGATTTCTAACCGTGTTGGGAGTGAGCCTGCTGTTTGCGCTCGTGATCTCGAGCGTCTTTTATCAGATGACCGCGCGAGCCGGCGCCGCCAAGAAGGCCGAGCCTCCCACTGACTTGCGGGATGTCGTCCTGGCTGCCAAGCCTCTGGCCGTAGGCATGACCCTGAAGCCGACCGACGTCAAAATGGGCAAGTTGCCTAGCTCCGGCTTCCCGAAAGGCGCATTCAGCAAGGCCGAAGAAGTAATCGACCGCCCGGTGGTCAGCAACGTTCTGATGGATGAGCCCATCCTGGAAGGACGGTTGGCTGCCCGTGGGAGCGGCATCGGCCTGGCACCCGTGATTCCGGTTGGAATGCGGGCCGTCACGGTGCGCGTCAACGACGTAAGCGGAATTTCAGGATTCGTCCTGCCCGGCATGCGGGTGGACATTCTGGTGACCGGCAACCCGCCGGCCGGTAACGGAACGGTGACCGTGACCCCGCTGCAGAACATGCTGGTGCTGTCGGCCGGGACGGTCTTGCAGCCCGACAACAAGGGACAAGCGATCCAGGCCGCCACGGTGACGCTGCTGGCGAGTCCGGAGCAGGCCGAGATGTTGACGCTCGCGAACAACGAGGGCCGCATTCAACTGGTGCTGCGCAACGGCAGCGATCAGAACGTCGAAAAGATCCGAGGCAGCGAGGTAGCCGAGCTGTACGGCGCAGCGCCTTCCCACAAGAAGTCCGCTGAGGCTAGCTCAGCCCCGGTTCGGCCCAGGCCGAGGCCGCGGACGGTCGAGACCGCAGTGGTTTCGGCGCCGCCGGCGCCACCGCCGCCACCGCCGCCGCCCGATCAGATCATCGTGATCCGGGGCACCCAAAAGACCGTGGAAGTAGTCGGAGCCGGGGGAAGATAACCATGCCATCGATCCAACGAGTAGGTTTTGTGTCAGTGCTGCTGGCCGCGGCCGCCGCCGCGGTGTTCGCTCAGGCGGGGCCGGAACAGATCAAGCTGACGGTCGGCAAGAGCATCGTGATCGACTATCCAGCCGACATCGCGCGCATTTCGACCAGCAATCCGGATATCGTGGACGCTTCCCCGGTTACGGCCCGCGAGGTGTTGCTGCACGGAAAAGGGTTTGGGACCGTGACGCTGGTGGTTTGGAGCAAGACCGGCCAGCGCAACTTCTACAACATCGACGTCGAACAGAACCTGGAGCCGTACCGCCAGCTATTGAAGGAGACCTTCCCCAGGGAAGACATCCACGTGCAGTCCTCCCGGGACTCGCTGTCGCTTACCGGCCGCGTATCGAGCAAGGAGGTCGCCGACCGCGCCGCCGCGCTGGCTGGTCCGTTCGGCAAGACCATCGTGAACAATCTGCAGATCATGGCCGGACCGGTCGACAAACAGATTCTGCTGCGCGTCAAGTTCGCGGAACTGGACCGCACCGCTTCCAACCAGTTTGCGGTGAACCTGGTCTCCACCGGAGCCACCAACACGATTGGGCGGGTCACGTCCGGTGGATCTCCGGCTCCGACGCCGGTCACCATTTCGGGCGGCACCGGACTGGCCGCCAACTCCACCTTCACCATCTCTGACGCTTTGAATATCTTCGCGTTCCGCCCGGACCTCAATCTCGGCGTCCTGTTGAGGGCTCTGCAACAGCGCAACCTGCTCCAGATTCTGGCCGAACCGAACCTGGTCACCAGCAACGGCAAAGAGGCCAGCTTCCTGGTGGGTGGCGAGTTTCCGATTCCGGTGCTGCAAGGCGGCGGCAATGCCGGCGCGGTCACCATTCAGTTCCGCGAATTCGGCATCCGGCTTACGTTCAATCCGCAGTTGACCGAGAACAACACCATCCGCCTGTATGTGAAGCCGGAGGTTTCCTCGCTCGATTTCGCCAACGCGCTGTCCTTCAGCGGATTCACGATTCCGGCCCTTTCCTCACGCAAGATGGAAACCAACATCGAACTCGGCGAGGGGCAGAGTTTCGTCATTGCCGGGCTTATCGACAATCGTGTGACCGAAACCATTTCGCGCATTCCCGGTCTGGCCAATCTGCCGGTTCTCGGAAATCTATTCAAGAGCAAGCAGTTGGACAAGAACAATACGGAACTGGTGGTCATGGTGACGCCCGAGATCACCATGCCGCTGCAGCCGGGCGAGGCCAAGCCCATGCCGGCGATGCCCCGGGAATTCATGGCTCCGGCGACCCCCAACGCCGCGAACCCGCCGAACTCCACGCGGAGGTCGAAGTAGCCAGTGAAAGGGATAGCACCAGTGCGGAGGAGCAGCCGATGACGCGCCGGGGGCCGGTTCTGACAGCTCTCGCGATCGTTCCCGATCGCCAACTCGCAGGCCAGTTCTCGAGTGCGATCGAGCGCTCCCGTACGTTCCAGATCCTGTCCGAGTTCGAGTCCTATCCGCAGGCGCAGGCTCTGGAGGTGCGGCTGCGCCAAGTCAGACCCGATGTCGTCCTGCTGGACTTGGCGACGGACCCGGATGTAGCCTGCGACCTGATCCGAGGCATTGCATCGCTGAATCTGCAGTTGCATATCGTCGGCCTGCATGTTCGCAACGATTCGGACGCTATTCTTCGGTCCTTGCGGATGGGCGCCAGCGAATTTCTGTACGCGCCTTTCGACCCCGAGATCCAGGCGGCCGCGGTGGCCCGGCTCCACCGGTTGCTGGAACCCAGTCCGGTTGACGAAGTGCAACCCGGCTCGATCGTGGCTTTCTCCAGCGCCAAGCCCGGCTCCGGAGCATCGACCTTGGCGGCGCAGACGGCGTTTGCGCTCCGAAGGGCCACGTCCAAGCGGGTGCTGCTGGCCGACTTCGATCTGATGGGAGGGATGATCGGCTTCTATCTGAAGCTGGCTCACACCAAGTCCTTGCTGGATGCCTTGCAGTCCGCCCATGAGTTGCACGAGTCGTCCTGGTCGACCCTGGTGGCCCCGTTCGATGGAGTGGATGTTCTGGCGGCCCCCGAGACTCCTTATGTTGGCCAGGTGGACGCCTCGCGCCTGCATGCTGTCTTGGAACATGCCCGGCTCAACTACGACTGGGTGATCGTCGATCTGCCGGTGGTGTTCCAGCGTCTGAGCCTCATGGCGATTTCCGAATCAGACCGCGCCTTGCTGGTCTCGACCGCTGAATTGCCGAGCCTGCATCTGGCGCGGAAGGCTGTGAATCTGCTGGAGCAGTTGGGATTCCCCAAGGAACGCTTTCAGATCGCCATCAACCGGATCAACCGGCGCGATGAGATCTCCGGGTCGGACATCGAACGATTGTTCAACTGCACTGTCAACACCCGGATCCCGAACGACTATTTCTCCCTGCACCGGGCGGTGACCCTTGGTCAGCCCGTGGACGGACACTCCGAACTCGGCAAGGCCATGCAGGGGTTGGCCGGGCAGTTGTCAGGCCGGGGCGGCAACGAACGGAAAAGAGTTGACCAAGCCGACTGGAGGGCCGTGCCCGTCGTTTAGTGAAGACCGATTATGTTTCCGAACCTAGAACCTAAATCATCGTCGTCGCCCCAGATGAGCTGGGAACAACGTCTGCTGAAGAGCGGCGGCAAATCCAAGGGCGCGCTGAAGCCCGAATACCAGGAGCTGAAGTTTACCCTCCACCGCAAGCTGGTGGACAAGATCAACCTGGAAGCGCTCGCCAGCATCGACAACCAGCGTGTGCGCAGCGAAGTGCGCCAGGCGCTTATCTCGTTGATCGATTCGGAACCGACGCTGCTCAGTTCTCTCGAGAAACAGCAGATCTGCGATGAAGTACTCGACGAAGTATTTGGATTGGGACCCCTCGAGCCGCTGCTGCAGGATCCCACCATTTCCGACATTTTGGTGAACACCCACAAGTCGGTGTACATCGAGCGTAAAGGCCTGCTGGAACTCACCAACGTGACTTTCCGCGATTCCCAGCACCTGCTGCGGATCATCGACAAGATCGTCTCGCAGGTCGGTCGCCGGGTGGACCAATCGACGCCCATGGTAGACGCCCGCTTGAGCGACGGATCGCGCGTCAATGCCATCATTCCGCCCCTGGCGGTGGACGGGCCGCTGCTGTCCATTCGCCGCTTCAGCACCGACAAGCTGATGCCGCCCGATCTGGTGGAACGCTTCGCGACCACCCCGGGGATGATGGAGCTTCTGGAAGCGGCCGTGCGCGCCAAGCTGAACATCATCATTGCCGGCGGAACGGGCGCTGGGAAAACCACGCTGCTCAACGCTCTTTCGGCGTTCATCTCTCCCAAAGAACGGATCGTGACCATCGAAGACGCGGCCGAGTTGCAATTGAAGCAGCCGCACGTCGCGCGCCTGGAAACCCGTCCGCCCAACCTGGAAGGCAGCGGCGCAGTGCGGCAGCGCGAACTGCTGGTCAACAGCCTGCGTATGCGCCCGGACCGCATCGTGGTCGGCGAGGTCCGCGGCGAGGAAGCTCTGGACATGCTGCAGGCCATGAATACCGGCCACGACGGTTCGCTGACCACCGTCCACGCCAACAGCCCCCGCGATGCCATCTCCCGCCTGGAGGTCATGGTGGCGCTGGCCAACGCCAACATGCAACTGGTATCCATCCGCCAGCAAATCGCCAGCGCCGTGCATCTGCTGGTGCAGGCGGCGCGGTTGAGCGACGGCTCGCGGCGCGTAGTCAGCCTCACCGAAGTGACCGGTATGGAAGGCGACGTGGTGACGCTGCAGGATATCTTCGTTTTCGAGAAACGCGGTTTGAATCCGGATGGGCGCGTGGTGGGCCGCTTCGCCGCCACTGGAATCCGGCCCAAGTTCTATGAAAAGCTGCTGGCCGCGGGCATCCGCCTGCGGGCCGACCTGTTCGACGAAGTGGTGGAGGTCTGATCGCCATGCCGACTTTTGTTCTCGTCGTCGTTCTGGTTTGGGTCTGCGCGCTGCTGGTCTGGTGGGCCTGTTCGAACGCCTTTCGGCACTCCGATCTGGACAAACTGAAGAGCCGCCTGTTGGGCAGCAGCAAGCCCAAGAAGGCCAAGACCACCAGCATCGGCGCGTTGATTCAAAGCGACGAAAAGAACAAACTGCTGGCCGCCAAGTTTCTGCAGCGCTTTCAATTGCAGGCCAAGCTCGAGGAAATGCTGGAGCAGGCTGGTTTGCGTTGGAGCACGCACCGGCTGGTGAATACCAGCCTGATCGCGGTGGTGGCAGCTTGGGCCGTGGCCTGGCTGATGCTGCCGGATCAATTCCGGCGGCTCTCCTACCTGGTTGGGCTGGCGGCGGGAACCCTTCCCATCTACTACGTGCTGCGCAAGCGCAAGGCGCGCATGTTCCGCTTCGAGGAGCTTTTTCCCGAGAGCCTGGAGTTCGTGGCGCGTTCCATGCGCGCCGGCCACGCGTTCTCGGTATCGCTTGAAATGATTCAGCGCGAATTCCAGGAGCCGTTGGCCGGGGAGTTCCGGCGTACCTTCGAGGAGCACAACCTCGGGCTGCCGCTCGATGACGCGCTGCTGAAACTCTCCCAGCGCGTGCCGTCGCTGGACGTGCACTTTTTCGTGTCGGCGGTCCTGCTGCAGAAGCGAACCGGCGGCAACCTGGCTGAAATTCTGGACAAGCTCGCCTACGTGATCCGCGAGCGGTTCAAGCTGCGCGGCCGGATTCGAGCCATCAGCGCGCATGGCCGCATGACCGGCGCCGCGCTGACCTGTATTCCGATCGCGGTGGCCGTGATCATGTTCTACGTCAACCCCGAGTACGTCAAGTTCTTTTTCTTGGATGACGTGGGCAACATCATGTTGGGCGCCGCCGCCTGTCTGCAAATCATCGGCTACACCATTATCAAGCAGATCGTGAAAATCGAGATTTAAGCCATGCCTTTGTTGATCGCCTTATTCGTATTTGTGGTGTTCGCGGCCGGCCTTTCCTACGCTGGCATGCGGCTGTACGTCAAGCCCAAGGAAGCCATCGAGCGCGTAGCGGGCACCAGCACGCGCGGCAACGAAGTCGCGCCCATCCATCCCAGCCTGATCTTCCACGACATCGTCAAGCGGCTGGGCAACCTGGTTCCGGCGTCGCCCAAAGACGTCACCGTGATGCAGCGCAGGCTGATCCGGGCCGGTTACCGGAATCCCAACGCTCTGAAGATCCTGTACGGAGCGAAAGCGCTCTTTGGAGTGTTGATCCCGGCGCTCACTGCGTTGGTGCTGCTCAATGCTTCGCTCGTCCAGAGCAACAAATTTGCCGCGATTCTGGCTGCGCTGGCGGTCGGCTTCTTTGGCCCGAACGAGTTCGTCCGCATGGCCGCCAAGCGGCGCCAGCAGCGGATTCATCGCGGATTGGCCAATTCGTTGGACCTGATGGTGGTCTGCGTGGAGTCAGGTCTGGGACTCGACCAGGCCGTCATGCAGGTGTCCAAGGAACTGGAGCACGCGCATCCGGAGATCAGCGAAGAGCTGGCCATCGTCAATCTCGAGTTGAAAGCCGGAAAACGCCGCGCCGAGGCTTTGCGAAATCTTGCGGACCGAACCGCGGTGGAAGACCTCAAGAAGCTGGTGGCCGTATTGATTCAAGCCGACCGCTTCGGTACCGGCGTGGCCCAGAGCTTGCGCGCCCACTCGGATTTCATGCGCGTTCAGGCCCGGCAGATCGCCGAAGAGAAGGCCGCCAAGCTGGGCGTGAAACTGGTGTTCCCGATCTTCTTTTGTATTCTGCCCTCCTTGTTCGTGGTGACGGTGGGGCCGGTGGTAATGAAAATCGTGCGGGAGCTGCTCCCCATGATGAACAACATGTAGCGGAAAATTTTCGCGGGAAAGGAGAAAAACGATGGATAGCTCGATGATTCGCATCGTTTGCGCGGTGCTGGCGGTCCTGTTTTTGGGGCTGATCGTTTTGCGACGCAAGAAAAGCGCCGAGTAACGCGTTCCGTTCGCAGGCTGCGAGCTGCGCCGGCAGGAGGAACTCCGGGCGCACGCTCGGCTTGGGCGTGAGTTGATTGGTGAGGTGGAGGCGCGGCCTTCGGTAGGCCGTGCCTCACAAAACCCCGGCTCGATGAGCTGGAGATTTCGTTTTTTGGGAGTGCACGATTATGTTGAGCAAGTCTTATTGTTGGAAGGCCGCTCTGGCCGTGGCGTTCGCCGCCGCGGCATGGGGAGGCACGTTCGGCAAGGTGGTGTCGATCGGCGGACATGCCTCCGATGTAGCCCTGGACGAAGCGCGGGGAGTGCTATACATAGCCAACTTCACCGCCAATCGGGTCGAGGTCATGTCGCTCGGAAGCAAGACGATCCAGACCTCGATCAACGTAGCCGCCCAGCCTAGCGCGCTGGCTCTTTCTCCCGACGGCCGATTCCTGGTGGTCGCGCACTTCGGAAACGCCGAGGCTCCGGGTTCCTCAACCAATGCGTTGACGGTGATCGATCTGACCAGCAACGCCAAACAGACCTTCGCCCTGGGGAGTGCTCCGCTGGGCGTGGCATTCGGCATCGACGGCCAGGCGTTGGTGGTCACCTCCACGGATTTCCTGCTGTTTGATCCGGTGAGCGGGACCACCGTTGAACTGGATACCATAGCGGGCGTCTCGGCCAAGACCCTGCCGCAGCCGGCTGGAAGCACGCCCGCCAGCATCGTGGCGGCTTCGGTGGCCGCCTCGGCCGACGGCCTGGTGATCTATGGTTTCGGGGACACGCTGCTGTTCCGCTACGATGTAACCACCAAAGCGATCAGCGCCGGTCTTTATACTTCCAGCCCGCCGCTCGGCCCGCGCGCGGTCAGCGTCAGCCAGGACGGGTCCTATTTCACCGCCGGCTGGGCTCTCAAGGATCCGGCCTTTTTCAACATCTCCCAGTTTCCCAATCCGTCCGGGGCGCTGAACATTGGCACCAGCGCGATCGACTCGGCGCACAACACGATTTACGCTCAAATTCCGGCGCCCGGAACCAGCACCACCGGTCCGGTGCTGCAGATCGTCGATGCCGACAACCTGACGGTACGCAGCCAGATCAATCTTCCCGAGAATTTCGCAGGCAAGAGCACACTCTCCAACGATGGCTCCACTTTATACGGGGTTTCAGACAGCGGCGTGATGGTGCTCCCGGTCGGTTCCCTGGCGCAGACCCATCGAGTTGCCGCCACCCAGCAAGACCTGGTGTTCCGGGGCAACTTCTGCGACCGGTCGGTCGCTACGCAGACCTTGACCATCACGGATCCGGGCGGCGGGAATACCGCTTTTTCGATTTCCAGCAACACCACCGGCCTGAACATCAGCCCCAGCTCGGGCGTTACGCCGGCCACGGTGAAAGTCACCGTGGACCCCAATGCGTTCGCCAACCAGAAGGGGACCGTGGTGGCTACCCTCACGATCCAATCCAGCCAGGCCATCAACATCCCGACGCCGGTCCGCGTGCTGATCAACTCACGGGAGCCGGACCAGCGCGGCACCTTTGTCGACCTGCCGGGCACGCTGGTGGACGTTGTCTCAGATCCCACGCAGGACCGTTTCTACATTCTTCGCCAGGATCTCAATCAGGTCCAGGTGTTTGATGGGACCAACAACTTGCTGATCGCCACTCTGCGCACCGGCAACACGCCTAAAGGAATGGCCATCACCTTCGACCGGCGCTTCCTGCTGGTGGGCTGCGACAATTCGCACTACGTCAACGTTTTCGATCTGGAAACGCTGCAGGCCATGCCCCCGGTGCGGATGTTCAACGGGGATTACGTGCAATCGCTGGCGTCTTCTGCCAACGCCATTCTGGCGGTGACACGCAACGCCTCGGGCGGCGACCCGACCATTCATAGCATCGATCTGGTCAACCGTACCAGCACGCGCTTGCCCACCCTGGGTGTCTATCAGAACAAAGTAGCGCTGAACTCGGTAATGACGTCTTCCTCCAACGGGTCCTCGATCCTGATAGCGTCCTCGGACGGCAACGTGATGCTCTACGACGCCAACACCAATTCATTCACGGTTTCTCGCAAGGACTTTGGCTCGCTGTCGGGCGCCTACGCCGCCTCCAACTTCAACCAGTACGTGGTGGGTAACAATCTGCTGGATTCGTCGCTGGTCCCGATAGCCCAGCTTGAGTCGGGAACCGGCTCTTCCTCCGGATTTGCGTTTCTGGATCAGGGGGGATTTCGCTCCACGGCGCCGGCGGCGGCCGGCGGCGGCCAGAGCTCGGCGCCGGGCATCATCCAGCGGCTCGATCTGACCAACATTACCAGCGCGGTGAGCCATGCCACCCCCATGGCGGAAGCTCCGCTACTCGGGGGCGCCGGGTCGGCGTTCACGCGGACCTTGGCGCCGCTCTACAGCCGTTCCGCCATCATCAGCCTGTCGGTTTCCGGCTTTACGGTCTTGCCGTTCAACTACGACGCCGCCGTGGCTCCGCCGCACATCAATTCCATCGTGAACGCAGCCGACCTGACCGCGGCCGTTGCTCCGGGCGGATTGATCTCCGTCTTCGGGTCGCAACTGAGTCCCGTCAATCTGGCCACCTCAGAGATCCCGCTTCCCACCGCGCTGGCCGACAGCTGTCTCAGCGTGAATGGCGAGCCGGTGCCGATCATGTTCGTTTCGCCCAGCCAAGTGAACGCCCAGATGCCGTTTGAAGCCATCGGCAACGTGACCCTCATTCTGCGCACTCCGGGCGGCACCAGCGACAACTACAACCTGCAGGTTCTGCCCGGCGCTCCTAGCGTCTTCCGTTCCGGAACGGCCGGCCCGGAGACCAATCTGCCGACCATCGTCCGCGCCGACGACGGGCTGCTGGTAACCGACTCGCATCCCGTTCATAGAAAAGACAACCAGTACCTGGTCATCTATCTCACTGGCCTCGGCCAGACCAGTCCGGCGGTCGGAAACGGCCTGCCGGCTCCCATGAACCCGCTGGCCGTCGCTCTCAACGTGCCCACCGTAAAGCTGGGCGGCGTGCAGCTGCCAGTCGCCTTCTACGGGCTGACGCCCGGAGAGGTGGGCGTCTACCAGATCAATGTAAAGATCACCAGCAACGTTCCGGCCGGTCTGTCTGTACCGCTGGAAATATCGCAAGGTTCGAGCGCGACCTCGCTTTCCGTGCGCGTTGTGGATTAGAATAGAGGACAACTATGAAACATTTCGCTTCCGTTATGTTTTTTACGCTGTTGGCCACCGCGCCGGCGGCGCTGGCTCAAAGGTGGGAACTGGGTCTCGCCGGAGGCGGCAGCTTCTTCACCAAACAAACCTTCAAGAACCCCGCGGGGAACGCTGACGCGGGCTTCTCCAATGGCATCGCCGTGAGCGGCTGGCTGGGCAACAACACCAGCAACCTGATCGGCGGAGAGCTGCGCTACGACTACGAACGCTCCGACCTGAAGCTATCCTCCGGCGGCACCAACGTCAGCTTCGGCGGCCAGACCAACGCCGTGCACTACGATTTTCTGCTGCATTTCGCGCCCAGCGAAGCGCATGTGCGGCCCTTCATCGCGGGCGGCGCGGGTGTGAAAGTCTACTCCGGCACCGGCACGGAACAGGCCTTCCAGCCGCTCTCCAACATCGCGCTGCTGACCCGGACCAGCCAGGTCGAGCCGATGGTGTCGGTCGGCGGTGGCGTCAAGTTCAGCCTGGCCAAGTCCACGCTGTTGCGGGTGGAGGTTCACGACTACCTCACGCCATTTCCGAAAAACGTGATCGCTCCCGCACAGGGATCCAAGATCGGCGGCTGGCTCTCGGACTTCGTCGTCTCGGCCGGCTTAAGCTTCCTGTTCTAAGTGTTTTATAGTTGAGGTAGTGGGTCTCGGGCGGCTAGTTGCGCTTTTGTGCGGTGGTGTGTTCTGGCTGGCCGCCCAGCCGCCCTCGGCCCCTTCCGGCTACGTCGGCAGCAACGTCTGCCGCGCCTGCCATCCCGACGTCTGGGCCAACTTCTACAAGAACCCGCACTATAAGAGCATCGCATCCGGCCACGAACCCGCCGATAGAACCGGATGCGAAAGCTGCCACGGCCCGGGCCAGGCCCACGTGGAAGCCCGCGGCGGCAAGGCCAGTATCATTGCCTTTTCAGAGCTGCCGCAAAAGCAGATCCTGGACAACTGTCTCCGCTGCCACGCCGAGACCTTGAGCCGCGCCAACATCCGGCGGTCAGCGCACACGCTCAACGACGTCGTGTGTACCAGTTGCCACTCCATTCATAAGTCGCCCGCTCCGAAGTTCCTGCTCGCCAAGCGGCAAATCGATCTATGTTACGGCTGCCACCAGGAAGTTCGCTCGCAGTTTTCGATGCCCTTCAAGCATCGCGTTAACGAGGGCTTCATGACGTGCACGGACTGCCACAATCCGCACGGCGCCGTCGCGCCCACCTGGCGGATGGCCGCGCGCCCGCGCATGGTGGACCAGGCCCTCTCGAACGAAGAGCCTTGCCTGAAGTGTCACTCGGAAAAGCGCGGCCCATTCCTCTACGAGCATGAACCGGTCCGCGTGGATGGCTGCGAGACTTGCCATTACCCGCACGGCTCCACCAATTCACGGCTGCTCCGGCGGCCGGTGGTTTTCACCTTATGTCTGGAGTGCCACAACGGCGCCGATCACTTCGGACGCCAAACCTCGCCGGGCGCGGGCGTCCTGCCCCTTACCGGCACCCACAATCTGGCCGACCCGCGCTATCAGAACTGCACGACCTGCCACGTCCGCGTGCACGGCTCTAATTCCGACGCCTTGTTCCTCAGATGAGCCGCTCTGTTGACATGCTCCCGGCCACCCACCTGTTCGGCGCGCTGCTGCTCGTGGCAGCCGCCTGCCTGGCGCAGCCCACCGTGGCGCCCACCCTCGAACCAGTGGGACCCGCGCGCGGGGACAACTGGAACGACTACAACATCGTCGATTCGTTCGAAACCGGATACCGCTTCAGCACCACCGGCGGGAGCCTCGACCAGTACCGCAGCACCGTCAACTACGGCGACGGCGTGCGGTTGCTCGCCAGCTTCCTCAGCATCAACTCCAAGGACGGGCACGGAAAATTCTTCGACCAGATCGTCCTCACCACCCAGGGCCTGGGCAACGATCCTTATGAAAGCGCCACGCTCCGCATCGAGAAGAACCGGCTGTACCGCTACGACCTGAACTGGCGTTTGAACGACTACTACAACCCCGGCCTGCGCACCGGCGGCCAGCAAGGCCAGCACCTGCTGGACACCGAATACACCACCTCGGATCAGGATCTCACGCTGTTTCCGCAATCCAACGTCAAGTTCTTCCTCGGCTACACGCGCGGCGATCAGAACGGGCCCGCAATTTCCACCATCCAACTGTTCGACTCCCGCGGCAACGAATTCCCGCTGTTTGAGAATGTGCGCCGCGTCCGCAACGAATATCGCATCGGCAACGAGATCCGCTTATTCGGAATCCGCTTCACCTGGATGCACGGCTGGGAGGATTTCAAGGAAGACTCGGCCTTCTCGTCGGGCCTGAACCTGGGCAACAATCCCGGCAACCCGACTACTCTTTCCTCGTTCCAGCGCTCGGAGCCCTACCATGGCACCAGCCCCTACTGGCGCGGCGGTCTGTTCACCGAACGGGAGCACTTCAGCGCCAGCGGCCGCGCCACTTACACTTCCGGCCAGCGGGATTTCATCCTGGACGAGAACGCGGCGGGGCCCTCCCGCTTCGGCCTCGACACAGTGCGCCAGGTGGTGACCGCGGGCAATGCGCAGCGCCCGGTCTTCGCCGGGAACCTGACCCTGAGCTACTTCCCCATTTCCAAACTCACCCTGACCAACCAGACCACGGTCAACAACATCCGCATCGACGGGAATTCGGTGTATGCCGAGTTCGACAACGCGGCGCAGGCCTTCCAGTACGCGGCCTTCGAGTTTCTCGGGATCCGCACGCTCGCCAACGAGACCAGTCTGAACTATCAGGCTACGCGCTGGCTGGGCGTGTACGGCGGCTACCAGTACTCAGACCGCCAGATCCGCTCGCAGGAAGCTACGCTGGGAAGCGCCTTCAATGCGACGTCCGAGCAGACCAACGCGCTGCACGAGGGTCTGTTCGGGCTGCGGCTGAAGCCGGTAAAGCCGCTTTCCATACTGCTGGAAGGCGAAGTCGGGCACACCAACCGGCCGCTGAGCCCGATCGCCGAGCGAAACTACCACGTGCTGGGCGCGCGGCTGCAATATAAGGTCAAGACGTTCTCGTTCACGGCGGCGACGCGCGAAAACTACAACACCAATTCCGTCTCGCTCTCCAGCTACGCCTCGCATTCCCGGAACTACAGCGCCGACGCCTCCTGGACGCCCCGGAACTGGTTCGCCCTGGACGCCGGGTATTCCAAGCTGCACCTGGACACCGCCGGAGGCATCGACTATTTCGCCAACGGTCAATCCATTACAGGCCAACAGTCCATCTACGTGAGCAATCTGCACATCGCCAACCTCTCGGCGCGGTTCGCTCTGAACAAGCGTGCGGATTTCCTGGCCGGCTACAGCCACACCCAGGACACCGGCGACGGGCGCTCCAGCCTGCTGGCCCCCGGGATCGGCCCGGCCCTGCCTGCCTTTCAGGCGGCCCAGACCTTTCCCCTAAGGTTCCTCTCCCCGATGGCCCGCCTCTCTATACAAATCACCGAAAAGATCCGATGGAACGTGGGGTACCAATATTACGGCTACAATGAACGCTTCTTGAACGGTGAGGACTACCGCGCGCACACGGGCTATTCGAGCGTGCTCTGGTCATTCTGAGCGATGAACATTTCATCCAACGCATCTACGGTAACCACCGGCCTGCTGGTCGCTTTCGCGATCCTGGTGATCTTCATCCGCTCGAAGGGTTGGCTGGACAGCAACGTCCCGTTGTTCTACTACGCCCTGATGATCGCCTATACGCGGGCCGTGGACAGCCGCGTGCCATTCCTGCTGATCCTGATCGGCCTGGGCCTGTCGCTGCTACTGCGGTTCGAATTCATGAATACCTTCATGATCCGGGCGGTGAGGTACATGGAGATGGCCGTGCTGGCGGTGATTATCTACCTATGCATGCAGACCGTGCTGCTGTGACCTATTTCTCCACCGGCAGTCCTGAAGCCTGGTAGCCCCTCCAGCCTCCATCCAGCGAGATGACGTTGCGATAGCCCATCTTCTGGAGCGCGTCCGCGCTCAGGGCCGAGCGGAAGCCTCCGCCGCAGTACAGCACCAGCGTCTTGTCTTTGTCGGGCGCCTTGGTCTCGATGTCGCGCTCGATGATTCCTTTTCCAAGGTGCATGGCTCCGGCGGCATGACCGGCGGCCCATTCGCTCTCCTCGCGGATATCCACCAGCAGATGCGGCTGGCCGGAGGCTCGCATGCGCTGATAGCCGGCGATGTCGATCTCGCGGATGCGCGACTTGGCGTCGTTGACCAGCGCCAGGAATCCCGGATTGTGGTGTTTGGGTGCGGCCATGCTCAGCTCACTCTCTCGATGCGCGCCCCGACGCGCGCCAGCTTCTCCTCGATTTTCTCATAGCCCCGATCGATGTGATAGACGCGATCCACGATGGTTTCGCCCTGCGCCACCAGGCCGGCCAGAACCAGCGAAGCGCTGGCGCGCAGGTCGGAAGCCAGCACCTGCGCGCCGGTGAGCTCTCGGACGCCGGCCACGATGGCCTGCCGGCCTTCCACGCGGATGTTGGCTCCCATGCGAGCCAGCTCCTGCGTGTGCATGAAGCGGTTTTCGAAAATGGTCTCGGTCACGAACGAGATCCCTTCGGCCAGAGTCATCATGGCGAGATACTGCGCCTGCAGATCGGTCGCAAAGCCGGGATACTCTTCGGTGGTGATGTCGGCGGCGCGCCAGCGTCCCTTGGAGCGGACGCCCAAAGCGCCGGGTCGAACCTGCCGGACCTCGGCGCCGGCTTGCTTCAGCTTGCTGACCAGCGCGTCCAGGTGCTCGGGCACGCAATCGGCGATCACCAGGTCGCCGTGCGTCATGGCCCCGGCGATCAGGAAAGTTCCGGCCTCGATGCGATCGGCGATGATGGTGTGCTCGGCGCCGTGCAGCCGGCCGACGCCGTGCACGCGGATGGTGGAGCTTCCGGCGCCTTCGATGCGGGCTCCCATTTTGTTGAGCAGCACGGCCAGGTCCTGCACCTCCGGCTCGCGCGCCGCGTTGTGGATCACGGTTTCACCCTGGGCCAGCACGGCGGCCATCAGCACGTCCTCGGTGCCGGTGACGGTGATGCGGTCGAACTGCACCAGCGTTCCCTTGAGTCCGTCCGGTGCTTCAGCTTCCACGTAACCATGCGACTGGCGGATGGTCGCGCCCAGTTGCTCCAGCGCCGAGACATGCAGATTGATGGGACGCGCGCCGATGGCGCATCCGCCCGGCATGGACACCCGGGCGCGGCCGGTGCGAGCTACCAAAGGTCCCAGCACCAGGCTGGAGGCGCGCATGGTTTTCACCAGCTCGTAGGGCGCCTCGGGGCGATCGAGTTTGCCGGCTTGCACAGTCATGCTTCCGGCGTCGCGCGCGATGCTGGCGCCGGCGTGCTCCAGCAACTGCTCCATGGTGCGGATGTCGCGCACCGGTGGGATGCGCGTCAGCTTCACCGGATCGCTGGTGAGCAGGCAGGCCGCCAGCGCGGGCAGCGCGGAATTTTTCGCGCCGCTGATCGCGATCTCGCCTTCCAGCGGCCGGCCGCCCTGGATTCGGAATTTATCCATGTTCCGTCTCGAGGACTTCCCGGATGCGCCCGCCCGCGGCAGCCAGCCTGGCCTCGGCGGCGGCGCGATCCAGCTTGAGGCGCGCCATGACGATGGCGGTCTTCACGTCGCCGCCCGCTTCGGCAAGCAACTCGCCCGCGCGCTCAAAGCTCACCTCGGCTGATTCGGCGACGACGCGTTTGGCGCGATCCTCTAGCTTGCTGTTTTTCGGCTGCACGTTCACCATCAGGTTGCCGTACACGTGGCCCAGCCGGATCATGACCGCGGTGCTGAGCATGTTCAACGCCAGCTTGGTGGCCGTGCCGGCTTTCATGCGCGTGGACCCGGCGATGATTTCCGGACCAACCAGCGGCGCGATCGAAATTTCCACCGCGCGAGAAAGTTCCGAATCGGGAGTGCAACTAATTCCGATGGTCAAGGCCCCTAACTCGCGCGCCGAGGCCACCGCTCCCAGGACGAAGGGCGTACGGCCGCTGGCCGCGATCCCCACCAGCGCGTCGCGCGCCGTGAACCCGCGGGCCATCAGATCGTGGCGTCCGGCGCCCGGGTCGTCCTCGCTCGCTTCAGTCGCCCGGGCCAGCGCTGCCTCGCCGCCCGCGATGATTCCCTGCACTAACCCGTCCGGCACGTGAAAAGTGGGAGGGCACTCGGCTGCATCCAGCACTCCCAACCGGCCGCTGGTTCCGGCGCCGATGTAGAACAATCGCCCGCCGCCCCGGATCGACTCCACGATCCGGTCGACGGCTTCCGCGATCCGCGGGATTTCCGCCCCCACCGCCGGCGCCACTCTTTGGTCTTCGAGATTGATGATCGCGAGAATTTCCGCAGTGCTCCGTGCGTCGATATCGCGGGAGGCGGGATTGCTCTGTTCGGTGAGAAGGCTGCCGAGTTTCATTAAACGTCGTTAATGTTGGGCGACGCCTTTAGAATCGAAAAAGCGCCGGAAGGTTGCCCTTGCGACGCTTTGGCTGTTTTTCAATCTGTACGGGCCGGCTTACACGCTGAAGGAGCTGCCGCAACCGCACGTATTCTTGACGTTGGGGTTGTTGAACTTGAAACCCGAGCCTTCCATGCTCTCGACATAGTCCACTTCGGCTCCATCCAGATAGAGCAGGCTGGCCTGGTCGATGAAGACCTTCAGGCCGTCGAAGCTGTAGGTCTTATCCAGCATATTGGGCGTGTTTTCAAAGGCCATCGAGTAGCTGAAGCCGGAGCAGCCGCCGCCCACGACAGCGATCCGCAGCCCGGCGGGCCTGGGTTCCTGCGTATCCAGAATCTCCTTCACTTTGCCGACTGCCGTCTCTGTCAGTTGAACCATAAGCTCTTAGGATCTCCCTTTCTTGAGAAGCTCACCCGAATCTTCATTATCTCCCGAAGCATTCTCTCTCGCAAGCCTATTGCCATCGGCTTCAGGGCTCCCAGCCAATTCGATGCTACACTCCCCCATAGGATGCGACATCCGGTGGAAGGCGCCCCAATTTTGCCCCAAAGGTCTGCAACCGCAGGGGGTTGGGATACGTCTGCAGGGGTGTATGAGTGGTCTTGCTGGCGTACTTCCGTTTCCGGCATCGGGCTCGCGCACCCAGGCGAAGACCAGAGTGGACCACCGGAATTCTGAAGAAGCCGCGCTGGTGCGCCGCGTCCAGGCCCGGGATGAAATCGCGTTCCGGGAGATCGTGGAGCGGTATCAGGCCAAGGTCTTCTCCATCATCTACGGCATCCTCCGCAATCACAACGACGCCGAGGACATCGCGCAGCAGGTCTTCGCGAAGATTTATTTCTCCATCCAGAATTTTGACTTTCGCAGCTCGCTGCTGACCTGGATCTATAAGATCACGGTGAACGAGTGCTACGACTACCTGCGCAAGAAGCGGGTGCGGAAACTGGTGTACGAGAGCGATTTTTCCGAAGAAGACGCGCAGCGCATGCAAAACACCGATACGGCCACCGATCAGGCGCCGCCGGTGGACAAACAACTGGCGCAAAGGGATCTGGTGGTGAAGCTCCTGGCCAAGCTGTCCAGCGAGGACCGGAGCCTGCTGCTGCTCAAGGAAGTGGAGGGTCATTCGGTGGAGGAACTCTCGCGGATGACCGGCATGAACGAGAACACCATCAAGGTGAAACTGTTCCGTTCGCGTCAAAAGCTGCTGAAAGCGGCGCAGCGGTTGATGCGCGCGAGCAAGACTTAGGTGGAGCTAGGGTTGAGGTCGAGCAAGGTTTAGTGTGATGTGATACAACGTATCAAAGCGCGGAAGCGGGCGATTCGATCCGTAGCGCGGTTGATGAGCGGTCTTTTTGAGGGAAGAAGTTATGCACGAACCAATCCGGGATAACCTTGAGGATTATCTGAGAGGTCCCGCGGGCAGGATTCCGCAAGAATTTGGAGCGCACCTCGAAGCGTGCGAGGAATGCGCGGGCGAACTGAAGGGTCTGGAGACGCAGGCGCGGATGTTGCGGTCGCTCAAGGCCGGCCAGGAAGTGGAGCCGCGCGCCGGCTTCTACGCCCGCGTGATGGAGCGGATCGAAGAACGGGCGCAGGCGTCCATCTGGGCGATCCTGCTGCGGCCCCGCATCGGGCGCAGGCTGGCGGTGGCCTCGGCGGTTCTGGCGCTGCTGCTGGCGGGTTACCTGGTGTCCACTGAGCCGGGCGACCAGAGCCTGGCATCGGCTCCAAGCGTGGTGCTGACCGATACGCCCGCGCCGGTAGTGGCTTCCCAGAGCATCCCGCAACAGGAAATCCCGCAGCCGGAGATCCAGCGGGACACTCCGCAGCAGCAACACGAGCGCGATGCGGTGCTGGTGAATCTGGCCAGCTTCCGTCAATAGCGTATGTCCGTGTTCAACCGCGACTCCTGGCAGAATCCGCGCATCCTCACACTGCTGCTCTTGATTTTTCTGTGCGGAGCCCTGGCGGGCGCCATCACCATGCGCGCCGGCCTGCACGACAAAATGCATCGCAGCGCCGCCGGGTACTGGAAAGACGGCAAGAACGAATTCTCGTACGGAACGCTTCGCAAAGAGCTGAACCTGACGGCGGATCAGTCCGAACGGCTGAAGACCATTCTGGACGATTTTGTGAAATACCACGACGATCTGGAAGCTCAGATCGAAGACGTCCGCGCGACCGGCCGGAACCGCATCCTGCAGATGCTGACGCCGGAGCAGCGGCAGAAGTTCGAACAGCTTTCCCACCAGCTTCCCCAGCAATAAGCTTGCGCAAGAACGCGCGCAGCAGGGGCGCACTGCCGCGCCCCTACCCGGGTTTGATCAGAACGTAATCCTTAGCGGACTGTTGAGGTGCAACAAGATAAGGGCCGCGCACTGGCGTTTGCGGTGGTCCGAGTTTCGGTGATTATGCACTTGACACAGAGAGCCGTTCTGCACGACAATTGAGGTATGAAGCGGAACGCCCCATCGATCATAGAAACCAAACGAGATTTCGGCACCGAAGAACAGTGCCTAACTTACCTCGAAAAGATGCGCTGGCCGGAGGGCGTCCGCTGCGTCAAATGCAACCACGACAAGGTGTCTAAGTTCACCGTCAAGGAGTCAAAGCGCACCAAGAAGTATATCTCCAAGGTCACTGGCCAAGAGAAAGAGCGAAAGATCCGTTCCCGTACGCTGTACCAGTGCCTCAAGCCGGAATGCGGTCATCAATTCTCGGCTACCGCCAACACGATCTTTACCGACTCGCACCTTCCATTGAGCACGTGGTTTCAGGCCATCGCCCTCATGTGCAATGCCAAGAAAGGAATCTCTGCGCTCCAAATGCAGCGCGATCTCGGCGTCAGTTACCGTACCGCATGGTACCTCAACCATCGCATCCGCAAATCGATGGAAGACGGCGGTCCTGGCCTTCTAACCGGCGTTGTCGAAGCCGACGAAACCTACATCGGCGGCGCATACGACAAACGCCGTAAACGCGGCCCTTACGATAAACAGCCGGTGTTTGGTGCTATCCAACGCAAGCAAGGCGAGAACACTTCCAAAGTACGCTCGTTCCCGATTCCGACGAACAGCAAAACCGTCCTCACCGCCGCCGTCAAGAACACGATCTCTCCCAAAGCCGATCTGTTCATCACCGACGAAGGACGCGGCTACATATCGCTCGGCAAGACCTATCGGCATGAGACCGTGAACCACATAAAGCTGGAGTACGTCCGCAAAGGCGATCCCCGCTCCATTCACACCAACTCGATTGAAAATTTCTGGAGCCTGTTCAATCGCGGAATCGTCAGCTCATTCCACAAGGTAAGCATAAAACACCTGCGCCGCTACCTGGATGAGTTCACCTTCCGGTTCAACAACCGCAAGGCTCAGGATCTATTCGCCCTCGTGGTTATGAATCTGGTGATAGGAACGGCGCTACGCTACGCCGAACTTACCGCGAATCCCGAACCACCTTCAGAGCCTTCCGGCGACGAGCGCCCGCATTTTGACCTTCCGCTGATTTAGGCTTTACCGGCTTTATCCCGATCTTCGCGCTGGCTGGGGTGTCTATTAGCCGCTTCAGTGCGGCGTCGAATTGCTGCTTATCGACCTTCATGAGTTTTCCTCATCGCCTCTCAACGTAAACCTTTACCGGTTTTTCACAGGCCGCTACTAACAGGCTGCGGAAAAAGTCTTCTCGACCTCTCCCAAGCTCGAGATCGGGGGTAGCGAAATGTATATCCAGGGCTCGGCGATGGCTTGTAGGGCCTCTAATCGCAATGTCGATTTTCGTTGCGCAGCCGAGAAAGAGTTTTTCCGCAACCTGCTAAGTGACAAGTATTAACGACTCTCCTGCTGAATAGCGTAGGTGTGAGTCTTCCCGTCGCCGCCACGAAGCGTGATCGACCGCATACCCCAACTAGTTCGGACCTTACCTCGTAGCGTTGTGCCGGTCGAGAAAATCCGACAAGGTAAAATCCCAGTCATGTTGCCAACAAAATACACAACGTTGTTGTTAGACACGTCGGCCAGCTGCATAAAGCAAGGCCCCGGATTCGTCCTGCCGTTGAGGATACTCGCCGCCATCACCGTGAACTCAAGCGGATAGTCACGCAATATCTTCGCCTGCTCCCCAACGTACTTTTGGTTAGGCTTACCCATCTCGTCAGCACCCTGCGCAACCGTTGGTTTCTCGTTCTCGCAGTCCAGACGAAAGTCCCAACTGGATTCAGATCCCCAGTTAATATGAACGGTCGCGAATCCTACCGTGCAAACAGCACGTTGCATCTTCGATGCGATTATCTCGCCATCAAGCTGGGCGCGATTGGCAGGATCGTCGGCGTAACCTGCGGCGTAGCCGAGTCGCTTTGGATCTACATCTAAGACCAACGTCTGAACATCTCTATCGTTACCCGGCCTGAAGGTTAGACCTGGAAAAGTATTGGCTTGTGACTGGACCCCCTCGATAAATCGCAGCCTAGCTGATCGTGAGTCTTCAGCCTGCACAATCGCTGGCAACACGGCCAGGATCGCGATCATGCGTTTCATACTTTTCGTTCCTCAAAACGGTACACCGATCATACACCACGTTGATGATGACCGGGCAAATCAGATTGTGCTAGCTTTTAGAATTTGGAGCCAGGGAACTGCGCAAAGTTTTGCGGCGAAACGCAGTCCCCGACCTCCATTGGGCCGCCGTAGCTCAACGGGTTAGAGCACCAGACTTTCAATCTCGTGGTTGGAGGTCCAAGACCTCCCGGCGGCACCAAAATTTTGCGGAGGGTGCGTAGCCGGTGCTGCTAGGCGTCTTATAAACGCCGAACAACCCTGCACGGGTTTCGGTTCGCCTCCGACACTCTCCGCTCACTTTACCCAACGTCCTTTCGGCCTCACAGACTAGCCCACATCTGTTCGACGTGTTGCCGAATGCCGTCCTCCTTCCATCTAACGCTTCTCCACAAAGTATCTGGCGGACGGATGCTGTCATAAGCCGACGCGACCGCCTTCCGGTACTCGGGTAGATCTAGAAACTTCTGTCTAGCGTGCCATGCAATAAGATCGGCGCATTGCAACGGAATCGTCACCTTATCATCCAAAAACTCCAGGCTCCGCAAATCTTTCGTTACGGACAGCGGCAGAACCGTTTTTAACAGAGCCCACTTCGAGAGTATGTCGTGCTCCAATCCTTTGAACTCGTCAAACACAAACCGGAGCGGCTCTGGAGCGGCGAGTGTGATTTCGGTATTCTGAACTGGCCCAGTTCGGCAGTTTGTTTTGGCCCACCCAGCTGAACGAACGGGTACTCTGATTCGGGCGAAGCCCGAAGCGGAGGAGACTCGTTGGACTGGAGAGCCAAAGTGGAGCTGTTTGAGCAGATTCGCCGAGAGTACGAGTTCGGCGTGGGAACGATCGCGGGCGTGGCC
>JAIQFN010000111.1 GCA_020073265.1 Terriglobia bacterium
TCCGGGCCCGGCGCTGGTGTCCTTCGGCTCGGGCCAGGACAAGGCCGCCGTGTTCGTCGCCGCGATGCTAGGCGGGATGCTCCTTTACAGCGCCGCGGAGCGGCTCATGCAAGCGCCGGGGCGCTCTCCTCGGAGCGGTGCACGGTGAGCCCGGCGGAATCGACCACCTCGACGCTCACCGGGATTCCCCCGCGGATGCTCTCGGTGACGATGCAGAAATCCTCGAACTGCTCCCCGCAGCGCTCGACGTGCTGCACGGCATCCGCCCGCTCCGCGAGCGTAATCTTCACGTCGATGCGGGCGATGCGATAACGCCCGCGCTCGTTGCGCTCGAGGTGCGCGGTGGCCTGCGTGCGCAGCGGACCCGGCTTCTGCCGGAACTTCCCCGCCAGGCAGAACACCAGGCTCGCGGACAGGCAATTGGCGACTGCCGCGGCGACCAGGCGCGCGGCGTTCGGCCCGCGACCGCCGCCCAGCGGGGCCGGCTCGTCCAGCAGCAACTCCTGGACGCCGGGCGCGTCGAACTTCACGCGGAATTCGTAGCCCTGCTGCTGCTCGAGCTCGACGGTAAAGCTTGACGATGTGGACATAAGTCGACGCTACGCCTCGCGCGCGGGTCCATGTTTGATCCCGCTCAAGGTACCATTGGGCTCGTGTCGGACCCGCGGATCTTCTTCGCCGCCGAGCGCACGCTGCTTGCGTGGATGCGCTCGGGCCTCACGGTGATCGCGCTCGGCTTCGTGGTCGCGCGCTTCGGCCTGTTCTTGAGCCTGATCGCCGCGTCGGGCGCGGCGTCCGCCGCGCGTGGGCCGCACTGGGCCTCCACCCTTCTCGGGATCGCCCTGGTCGCGCTCGGCTCCGCGACCGTGCTCGCCGCGCTCGCCAATCACCGCTCCTACGTGCGCTCGCTGCCGCCGCAGGACGTGCCGCAACTCCCCATGCCGTGGCTCACGCCGCTCGTGTGCCTCTGCGTGGCGATGCTTGGCTTCCTGCTGGCCGGCTATCTCGCCGTCGCCTGAGCGGCGGAGCAGACCGCCTTATCCGCCGTCTTCGTCGCCCAGCCACCACGGGCCGAACCGCTTGAACTGCTTGCGCTGCTCGGGCGTAAGGACGGAGTCGATCTGCTTTCTCGATTCGAGATGCGAGGTGGTCATCTGCCGGCGCAGGTCGTCGACCTTCTTCTGCTGCTCGGAAAATGCCTTGGGATCGATGATGTCGCCGTTGTACATGCGCCGCAGCGTGAACATCTCGCTGCGCAACTGTCCCATCGTGTCCCAATTCTTGCGCCGGTTGTCTTCCTGGATGGCCGCAATCTTGTCGGATTGCTCCTGCGTCAGGTTGAGCGCCGCAGGCCCGTCGCCGTAACCGCGCATCATGCCCGGACCGTAGCCGTAGCCCGGGCCGTAGCCGCCCATCATGCCGGGCCCGTATCCAGGGCCATAGCCGGGGCCTTGTGCAAGCGCGGTCGAAGCCGCGAGGCACAACGCCGTTGCGATCAGTGTCTTTCTCATGATGCCGATCTCCTGAGGTCGAGGGTTCTCCCTCGAGAGAGGCTACCCCCCCCGCCGTGGCGGGGAGTTGATCCAGGTCAGGGCCTTCGCGCGACCAGGTCGATCAGCGCGGAGCGGCCGCAGTGCTGCGTGCCTTCCGCCATGAGCTTCTCGTGCTCGCGCAGCTCCAGGATCTCGAGCGAGCCGAACGCGGCGCGCAGCAGCTCCGGCGTGTACATGTTCTCGGCGTGCGGCGGGCCGCCGGTGCGGTACTCGAGCTGCTTGGGCGTGTACCCCTGCACGATAAGCAGGCCGCCGGGCCTGAGCGAGCGCGCCATGTGCTCGAACATGAAGGTGCGCATCGCGGGATCGGCGAACTGGACGAAGATCGCGGCGACGACGTCGAAGGCGTCCCGCGGCCAGCGCCAGCCATAGACATCGGACACCTCGTAGGCGACGGCCACCCCGCGCTCCGCGGCGAGGCGTCGCGCCTTCTCCACCCCGATGGGCGAAAGGTCGAACGCCGTCACCTCGAGCCCGCGCTCGGCGAGCCAGACGCTGTTGCGCCCCTCGCCGTCGGCGACACAGAGCGCGCGCTGCCCCGGATGCAGCCGCGCCGCCTGCGACGCCAGGAATTCGTTCGGCCCGGTGCCGAAAATGTACTCGGGCACGGAAAAGCGGCTGTTCCAGCGCGCGAGCTCCTGACTCACATCCGATCCTTCACTTCGCCATCTTGTAGTGCGAGCGGTTCAGGTATTCGGCGACGTCGTCGACGTCCGCGGGCGTGAACTTGAGCTTCGTCATCGGCGCCCAGCTGGCGACGGTGGTGCGCAGATCGGACAGCGTGTGGACCTTCGACCTGTCCGGCGCGCGCTCGTGCACGCGCTCGTAGTGGCAATCGCCGCAGTAGGTCTCGTACAGCAGCCGTCCGCGCTCCGCGTCCTGCGCATGCGCCGGGAGCGCGAGGAGGAGCAACCCGAGAATGCTAGCGCCGTGCATGGAAATCCCCGTTGATGTCGGCCGCGGTGCGCAGCAGGAAGCAGGTGAATGCGCTGGACGCGGCCGCGAGCGCCCAGAAGAGCAGGAAGCCGATCGAGTACGTGGCGAGGGGCCCCACCTCGACCTGGCTGCCCAGGAAGTAGAGCTCCGCCGGGTCGATGACCGTGAAGAAGAGCAGCTCGCCCACCACCGCCATGACGAATGAAGGCCACAGCACCGCCGTCAGCTCTCTCATCTCAGCTCCTCCGCGACGCGCCAGCGCCCGAGCGCGTCTTCGATTGACAGATGCCAGTGCCCCGGCGGCAGCGGCGGCAGCGCCGCCTCGTAGTCGCCGCCCATCGAGCGTGCGAGGCGCAGGCGCAGGTCGTGGCCCGCCCGCGTCGCATGGACGAGGTGCACGAAAAGCACTTCCGGCGATGCCCCGCGCAGCACGACGCTCATTCTCCCCGGAATCAGGCGCACTTCGGCGCTGATTCCAAGGCGCCGCGCGGCGTCCTCGCGCGCGAGCACCCGGTTGATGGCGAGGCCCCGCTTGTAATAGTCGTCCGCGACCAGGCCGTCGGCCGACGAGTACGCAAGCCACATGGTGACGGCACCGGCGACGACCACTGCCGCCGGTCCCGCCATCAGGATCCAGGGCCAGGGCTCGCGGTACCAGGGCTTCGCGGCGCTCATCGGACGATGAACACCGATTTTTCGCGCACCCTCTCGCTCGGCGCCTCAACTCGTCCAGGGTGGTTTCGATTTCCCATCGTTCGTGATAAAGAGCTGCCAGTTCCTTGGCCGGAGCCTGCTCGTGATCCAGGATGGTGGTGATCAGCCGGTAGAGCGGTTCTGATCCTTCGACGTCCTTCAGACGGTAATCGGTGACGCGCACAATAATACCGTTCCGCCCATTCCGCCGGTCGGAAGTGGATGCGTAAATCCGGCTGAGGTAAGAGCCGTCCGGCAATCGTTTCTCCATATCCAGCCGGGCATTTTGGCGTGTGCGCCAGAGCAGGTCCGCCCCGGTCTTGGCGGCCATCCGCCAAAGTTTGTAACTCGGGAAGAATCGGTCCGCCATGCAGAGCATCCCTTTCTGGAGCGAAGGAATCACTTTCTCGGCCAGCGTGAGTTCATCGGTGGCGTATTGATCCATGTGAGCGGCCCACAACACGTGCGTCCCATTCTCCAGCAGCGCCACAAAGCGAATTTTGGGGAAAGCGCTGGAACCTCGACTCGCGCCCGGACGCCCGAAGGCGTCGTCGTTTTCCACTGTGTCGGCGACATCCAAGGTGCTGCCATCCAGACTCACCAGCCGCCATCGGCGGAACCAAGCTCCCTTGGTCCGTTTCTCGGCAATCGGGGTCACCACCGTTTCATAGAGCTTCTTCACCGGCTCGACCCCCAAGCGGCTGCGCGCCTGAGAAATACCAGACTTGCCGGCGACCTTCACCTTGGCGGAAGGATCGAGCAACCACTGCACACCTTCCAGCAGGCAACGCAGCACTTCACGATAGGAGGACCGCATATACAGCGCCAGCGCGATGACGTAATAGACCACCACGTGCGCTGGCAAGTCGCGTTCGCGGACGCTGGAGCGATTGGTCTGCTCCAGGACGTCATGGATTTTCTCGACGGGGAAGAACTTGGCAATAACGCCGAGGCTGATGTAGTCAGTGATCCGGCTGCCGGCCGGCAACTCCGCCAGGGTGCGCGCCATTTGCTGTCTCCTAACGATCGCACCTGGCGGATACTTCCGCACCCTGCAGAACCGGATTGGAACCCAGGATCTGACGATAGGGATAACGTCCGCGGATGGTTCCATTGAAATACCGGCCCTTCGAAGGCGCGTCGAGCAGCCCTTCATACACCGCCGCGGGAACCCCGAAGTAAAGGTAGACAGCCCGACTACAGAACTCCAGTTGCAGCCGTTTTAGGTTTTCGTCGTAGTCAACCGTCGCAAGGGTGGTTGACTCCACAGTGGCAACGCGCATCGAATACCTCCTTGTTGGAGGCATTCGCCCCTAAAACAGAATATCAGGAAAATGTCGTTAAGTGAACAGTATTGGGCCTAGGACGGGGTCGTTACGTACCCGCTCATCCTGCCTTCGGTGAGCCTCTGCCGGCCCGAGCAGGCGTTCTTCCTCCAGGAGCTTCTGCTGTATGTCCCACTCATCTGTACACAGTCAAAATCCCTTATTGGTTTCATAGGCCGATTACCTCATAGGGAGAGTAGAAGCGGGGACTTCGACAGGCTATCCCGCTTTCCTCTTCACGCCCGAGCTTCCTGCGCGCGCGGGTTTGCGGATGCCCACAAAACGA
This sequence comes from Terriglobia bacterium, assembly GCA_020073265.1. Taxonomy (GTDB): domain Bacteria; phylum Acidobacteriota; class Terriglobia; order Bryobacterales; family Bryobacteraceae; genus Palsa-89. The sequence goes on from JAIQFN010000111.1 coordinate 4,794, forward strand.
ATCTCCACCCGCTTGTCCAGAGCCGCTGCAATCCGCTTCATCATCGACAGCGAGTGCCCTTCGTAATCCGCATCTTCGAGACGGCAGATCACGGATGCCGTGGTCCCCACCTTTTTTGCGAGCGCCCTCTGCGTCAATCCGGCCTTGGTTCGCAAATCGTAAATGCGTTTCGCCACCTCGATACCGATGAGATCCTGTTCGTACGCTGCCACCTGTTCGGGGTCGTTCCCGATAAATCTGTCGTAGGTGTGCTGAAGCGCTTCCGAGTGAAATCTCTTCTTTACCGCCATTCTCCCTACCTCTTGAGCCCTGAGTTGAATGTGTGCCGTTCCGGGTGTGCCTCGAATTTTCTCTTCCGTTCGATTGCGCGATCGATCTCGGCATTCGGCACCACTTGCTCTTTCATCAAACCATGAGAGACCACCACGATGCGCGCCTCTTCCGCCGCCCTGCTCCTCCCCGGGCCAACAAAAAAGTACAAGAGGCGGTAGTGAACGCCCTGGTAAGACGGCCTCAGCCTTTGGCGCTCACCAGAAGTTGCCCAGTTGCGCTCGGTTAAATTGACCCAGGCTGAGAACGGGATTCTTCATCCACGCCGCAGGCGTGCACGTGGGGCATAAGTAACCGATGGCGATATCATCCACGCCGCAGGCGTGCGGGTTGATTCCTCATCATCCGCGCCGCAGGCGCGTATGGGCGGCAGGTACGGCGATCTGGTTGGAAAGAGTCTCGGGAGTCTTACCTTGTTTGGATAGTGCGTTCGAGCTTGTGGCGGAGATAGCGGAAGTAGTCGGGGTTGACACGCAAGCTGAGAACTTCCTCGATCACCGGCAGGAAGTAGGCCAGGGATCGAATCACGCCCAGAGGCGCGGCGCCGGTGGGACGTATCATACGCCGTGCCGCGGCCAGGAGTAGCGCGTTTTCGACGGCAATCAACGGCACACCCCGTTCGTGGAGTTGGGCTGCTACGAGGCGGTCTGGACGGCGCACGCTGCCCATTGTCCCTGGCGTCTTGCGATAAGCGTCGAGGACATGGCGGATATACTCGTCCTGGTTGGCGCGGCTTTCTTCCATCGGGTTTCCCTTCAACCCTGCGGCTCGCGCAGTGATGGCCCGTCGATGAGCACCGTGTGGCAGTAGTGCCGCAGTCGGCTCAGCAGCGCCTCCACCATCGGCCGGTTGCCCAGGAAGTTGGGCCATTCGTCATATCCCAAGTTGGTGGTGATGATGGTGGAATGTTGCCGATATCGTTCCTCCATCAACTTGAAGAAAATGTTCGACTGTTCCGGTTTCAGATTCAAATATCCAAATTCGTCGATCAAAAGTACGTCCAGGCGGGCCAGGCGTTTGAGTAACTGCCGCGTCGAACGGTCGGCTAACGAGGCATACATCTCGTCGAACAAATCCTGCGCACGGACAAACTGGCAACGATAACCGTTCTCCAGCGCCTTCAGCAGCAGGCCACAAGACAGTCCGGTTTTCCCGACACCCGTTTTGCCCACCAGGACGATGTTCTCCGCTTTGGCCAGAAACTCCAGTTCGGCGAAAGCGCGGATCTGTTTGCGATTCACGCCTGGTTGGCGGGCGAACGGAAACGTTTCCAGCGACCATCGCTCCGGCAGGTTGGCGCGCTGGATGCGCCACTCCAAAGCGCCTTCCTGCCGGGCGTGCCACTGGGCGCGCACCAGACGAGTGGCAAACTCGGAATAGGAGATGTCCTCCTTGTCAGCGGCCTTCAACTGTTCGTCGTAGATCTCCAGGATGCGCCGCAGTTTGAGATTCTTCAGCAGTTGCTCCAGTTCTTCAGTCATCGTGGGGCTCTTTTCCGTCGTCGAGTAAAAAGTAGTCGCGCGCCACACGGCGCAGAATCATGCGTTCCAGCCGGTCGAGGTCGTAGAGACCATAGCGGGCGGCCTCCCGCACCGCAGCCAGCAGCGGCTCCCGCGGATACTCGCGTACCAGACGCAGTAGTTGGCGCAGGGCAACTCCCGGCACTTTCCGACTCCGCTGTTTCACGGCCGCGACATAGTCGGCGATCTCCGGGGCGGATTCCAGGATGGCCTTCTCTTCCGGATGGGGCTGCGTCCGCGCCATGCCTTGTCCGCGCGGCGGCCGATGTTGTGTCTGAAGGATCCGCTGATGCTCCGCCTCGGCGATCCGGCCATGAGTGACCAGCCGGCGGGCATCGAGTTGGATCTCGATCTTGTCTTTGGTCTCGCGCACCTCCACGCGGCGCCCGATCCATTCCAGCGGGACCGAATACCGGTTCGTGTGAAGCGCGACATACCCTTCTACGTCCACCATGCGTTGGTGCAGCCGGTAGACTTCGGGAATCCAGGCGGGTAGCGGTTTCAGTTGCGGCCGCTCCACCGCGAATAACTCGCGGGGGACCGCGCGAATGTGTTTCTTGTATGTGGAGTTGACCTTATCGCACCATTGCCGCGCCTGTTGATTCAGATCTCCCCAGTCGGAGAACTTGCGGCCCGCCAGAAAGTTCCTCTCGATAAACCAGAAGGGCCTTTCTACGCGCGCCGAACGGTTGGCATTCCCAATCGCATGCGCTACGAACTGAAACCCGAAGCGCTCGCCAAAGGCGGCCATCTC
>JAIQFN010000112.1 GCA_020073265.1 Terriglobia bacterium
ATTACTATAGTTCAAAATTTTATCGGCGTGCGCAAATTTTACCAGCCGTCTTTGCCCTTTAGTCACAGATGCTTGGGATTATTCTTGCGCCAAGCATGTCCTAAGCTTAGTCGAAGGGACGCCAAGAGCGCCAAGCTCGGAATCAATTCTTTCCTTTGCGGCCTTTGCCCTTCGACCTTGCTCAGGGTGGTGAGTTTATCGAACCACGCCCTTGCGCGAGTCATTCCGGATTTTGGTTGCGGCTCCGTCGCGCTGGGCCTTCGTGATGGGAAGGTACTTGTCCGGTCAAGACTAAGGAGGATCGCAAGGGTCAAAAAAACACCGAAGTCAGCCGCAGGGATTTTTTGAAGCAGAGCGCCGCGCTTGGTTTGGGCGCTGTGATGGGACCCTACTTTCACCGCAAGGTGGGACGATTAGTGAGAGAAAGGAAGGAAAAGTCGATGAGTAAACGTAGCGGGATATAGCGCTTGCGTTATTTTCCTGGACGGACCCTGGTTTGTTCCACGCTTCGGCTCCGTTGAGCACGGCCACGGGGTTTCCGCAGAACGGTCTCCGGGTGAAGACATCGACCTGCTTGAAGGGAAGAGTTTGCATTCTCACAACGCCATTGTGCGGGCCGCCACGACATTAGTTATTTGTGGATCTGCCGGATCGTCGAGCAGGCGAGCCAGCTCGCGCCGACGGAGAAGGCCAAGCCGGGCGACAAGCGCAAGCCGCACGTCAATTTTCACGACCAGTACTTCAAGCCGGCGAACCTGACCGCGCTCGCCGCCAAGCACGGCTGCACGGTCGATCACGTCTACGTCGAGAGCAAGGACACGGCCGCCGACGTGCGCGACACGACCAGCACCGTGGTCCAGCACTCGCGCGTGCTGAAGGACGGCAAGCTCCAGGCCGACGTCCTGATCATGCGGTCGAGCCTGAACCACCAGAACCTCCGCGACAGCGTGCTCGACGATGCGATCCTGTCGGTCGGCGAGGGCGAGGGCGCTAGCGACACGTTCGGCACCCACCATGTCGCGGCCAAGGGCGCGCTCGAGAAGGCCCGGGCCGCCGAGGCCGCGTCCGGTGGCCCGTCGCAGCCGGTGAAGCCGGCAGGGATCGAGCAGCCGAAGCCCGCGCCGGCCAGGCCGGAGCAAGGCGCCGCCCCGCACGCCGCGGTGCACCCGGCCGTCCCGGATACGGGACACGCCCAGGGCCACGCCGACCCCAAGCTCACCGCCGAGCCGCCGAAGCTCGACCCCGGGCAGCCGAAGGCCGAGCCCAGGCCCGCGCACACGGCGGCGCCCGCCGCGCACCACGACGCGCCGGCGCCCTCGGGAGCGCCCAGGGCCGATCACGCGCACAAGGGCTACGACCGCGACAAGAACGGCCTGGACTCGTACGGCAACGCGACCGAGCGCAGCTGGAGCCGCGCGCACAACACCGTCCTGGCCGGCAAGCGCGTGTTCACCAACTCGTTCACCACGATCGAGGACGCGACGCTCTACCAGGGGCCGACCGGCAAGGCGCACCTGCCGCAGAAGCTCCCCAGGGGCAGCCGGGTCCACGTCGGCGACGTGACCTCCGAGCGGGTGCAGCTCGTCACCTCCGACATCAAGGAGTCCGACAACGTCTGGATCAGCTTCGCGTCGCTCGGCGGCCACGGCGCCGACGTCGGCTTCGGGAACGAGAAGTCCGACGCCGCCGACAAGCAGCGCGCCGACGCGATCCGATCCGGCCTGCCCACCGACCGAAACCCGGGCGAGAGCAAGTTCAAGTGGAAGTTCGGCGCGGGCTTCCACCCCGCGCTCGACGGCGTGGCGCTCGACGGCTCGCTGATGTCGAAGGTCCACGCGCTCATGGAGTGGGCGATCCAGAACGACATGGTGCTCGGCGACATCGTGATCGGCTCGGGCATGCGCTCGCCGCACGACGCGCACTTCATGTGCGTGCGCTACGAGATCGCCAAGAACGGCATGCAGAACGTGTCGATGGAGAGCCTGAAGAAGCTCAAGGACGGCCGCGACGCCGACGGCAACAAGTGGTACGAGCCGGGCTGGAGCAAGGACCAGGTGATCGCCCACGCCGAGGCGCTGTACGGAAAGGGCTCCAAGGGCGCGGTCGCCGCGGCCGGCTACAACTTCGGCGACCCGCGCCGCGCGCCGCTCGACATCGGCGGCGGCCCGGGCGTGTCGCGCCACTGCTCGGGGCACGCGGTCGACGTCGACATCCCGTGGCGCAGCGAGAAGGATCCCGCGCACACCTCCGACGTGTGGGCGTGGGAGCAGATCTATCACCAGTTCGGGCTGACCCGGCCGCTCCACAAGGACCGCGGCGGCAAGAAGAGCACGCAGGAGTCCTGGCACATCGAGGAGACCGGCAAGGGCCTCCAGCTCGAGGAAGACGCGTAGGAAACCTTCGGGCCTGCCGGATCTGCTAAGCTATCCCAGTGCTTACGGCGAACGACCTGGCGGACCAGGAGCGCGAGTTCTGGTGCTGGGCCGCGGTCGTGCAGATGCTGCGACGCCACTTCGAGCTCGCGGAGCGGAGGCAGTGCGAGATCGTCGGTACGCGGCTGCGCCGGGACTGCTGCACCGCGATGCTCGCAGCGTGCAACGTTCCACACCGCATGGATTCGTTTGGCGACCTGCTTCGAACCGAAGGCATCGCGTCGAACGGCGGCCTTCCAGCGAGACCACTCGGAGAGGATGAGCTCGCGAACGAGCTACGCAGCGACCGGCCCGTCGCCGTAGGTTGGATCTGGCACACCGGTGGTGGTCACTTCGTGCTTGCGTTCCAGCGTCCAAAGACCGGCACCCGGAAGCCCAACAAGAGATTCTACTGGGTGGCCGACCCAAGAGAGGGGCTTCGCTGCCTCGCCTATGACCGGCTGCTGAATCCCGTCGGTGGAACGTGGAGCTGGACTTGGTACAATCTGAAGGTAGCCGTATGACCATCGGTGCCAGCGAAATTCTCGACGAGCTCCGTGATCTCCTGGAAGATGGAACGGCCGAGGTTGCCGAGTCGTACCCGGTCTGGGTCATCTCGGAAGGGTCGCAGCGGCTCAAGGATGCATGGTTCGCTCAGCAGATACACCACCAAGTCAAGACGGCTTCGGGGCTCACCTATGCTCGCTCCAGCGTGCGCGACGGCCAGCTGGAGCTCGACGAGCTCGGGAACCCGACGATGGCCGCGCGCGTGGAGATTGCAGCCTCCAAGCTGACCCCAGGGGGGACACGGCTGCTGCTCGTGCCCGCACGTCAGGTGATGGCGCTCTGGAAACCAGCGGACGCCAGCGTGGTGATGGTGTTGTCGGCAGCCTCGTCGCTGGCGCCAGGAACGATGTTCACCGCTGATTCATTCGAGCGGGTACTTTCACAGATCAAGCCCGAAGCGGACAGCGCTCCCCTCGCTTCAAATGGCCTGCCGGGGCTCGTGGATCATGAGACCTGGACCAGGCGCACCGCGAACGAGCGCGGGGCCGGTGCTTGATGTACGTGACGGCGCATCGCGTGCACCGTGGCGCTGTCACCGGTATCAATACGTTCTTGCATCTCCATGGCGGGTCTGACAGCCAGATCGACTGGCAGTACCCGGACGTGCGATTCGTCGCGGAACACTGTCCGGGTGCGTTCGTCGTCCAGCGTGCCGAGGTCCCTCCCGGCAATAATCCTGTGTCGAGCTATCTCGATGTCGTTGCCCCGGATGATATAGACGGCACTCAACTCCTGTTATCGATTGGTCGTGCACGCTTCACTGGAGCAGCTGGTGATGTCTGGCATGATGGACCTGTCGGTTATCGCTTCTATTGCTCACCGGGATGTCCGTCGGCCAGCGAATTCGAGCTTCTGCGCGCACACGTGGGGCTCATGGTTCATGATGCCCAGAAGAAATTCTTGCTGATACATGCTCACGATCCTCTTGTCATCGAGATAAGTAACGATGATACCGGTATTCGATATCGACTCGATGAACGAAGCCAGCACCGGATCGTGCAAGCTTATCCTCATGTGATTCCGGCGTCGCTAGGTGTGTTCTTCGAACATAGAGATTCACTCCTCGCGCTGTGGGGTGAGGAGACATATCACTTCGAGATCGCGAAGGCCGTGACAGGCCTCGATGGGCCGGCATTATCAGCATTGGGAGGCGTCGTGTTTCGTGACCGATACGGAAACCTGACCGAACCGGGAGTCGCGACTCGAATCGCCGCGGGGATGCTTCCAGGTCAGATGGATGGCTATTGGTATGGACCCGGAGAAGAGATCCCGGCACAGCCTCCACCTTGGGATCCAACGGGTGCAATCCTGCCGCATGGCGATCGTGCGCTCGTCCTCGTGCCGCTCGAGTTCCATTGGTACCCCGTGTCGGACGCGGCGATCTACACGTACCGGCACACGATCGGACTGCAGAATGGCGAGGTCTGGACCTTCCTGACCCAAGGTGGGCCTCGATTCTCCGTACAACTTGCCGAGTCGTTGCCGCGCGTCGCTGATGTAGCGCGTATGTATGGGGCGGAGGCAACACGATTACGCTGCGACATTCGATCCCGATTCCGCAATCCGGGCCAGGTTCAAACGGATCCGCGGCGCCGTCTTTCAGCGTTACCGGATCAAGGCCGAACCCGGGTTATCTTTTGCGTTCGGGGAGTCAGCGGAGCCCCTTGCGGGGTCCCCCGTCCGTCATCCCGATTTCGCGTACTTCGGTGCTCCCTTCCGTGCTCATCCGTTTCTTCAAGCGGAGCTTCCAGCCACATCTTGATCAGATGCAGCATCGCTCCGTCAATGATCCGGCGTGCCACCGACTGGAGTAGCTCGGCGTGCGGAATCGAGTCGAAGGACACCACGACACACTACCCATCATCAGCGCTTTCCCGAACGCGTCACCATCACGCGTCCGCACCATCCCTTCCACGGACAATCTCTGGAGGTCCTCCGGCAAGCCCGCATGCGCGGCCGTTTGGAGTTCGTTCTCAACCTGCCAGACGGCAGCAAGTCCCTAATTCCCGCCGATTGGACAGATTTCCAGATTCCTTCCTGCGCGCCACAAGCTCCTGTGCTGGTTGGCTCGCTGGATGACCTGCTGCGTCTTCGCAACCTCGTCGATGCTCTCCTGCGCCGCTCCGCCGAACCGCCAGTAATATCGGGGACAGACCAGGAGAGCCATGCCGCAACTGAATCTCAACTTCAACGACATCCCGATTCCGGAGACGCACCTGTGGGAGCAGTTCGACGACGAGCAAAAACGAATCGTCATCGAGACTCTGGCGCGCCTTCTTGTCCAAGCGACTCGCGATCCACACCAGGAGCAAACCAATGACTGATTCCTCCAAAATCAAACTCACCCACACCCAGCGTGCCGCCTGCGTCTACATTCGCCAGTCCACGCCCGGCCAAGTCGAACACAATCGCGCATCCACCGCCCCGCCAATACGCCTTGGCCGCTCGGGCTTGCCAGCTCGGTTGGGCCAAGGAGCAAGTGGTGATCATCGATGAAGATCTGGGGCTGTCCGGTTCCAGCACCGACAAGTGCTCCGGGTTCGCGCGCCTCCCCAGCGAAGTCGCCTTGGCCCACGTGGGCATCGTTCTCGGACTGGAAGTTTCTCGCCTCGCGCGGAACAACGCGGATTGGTATCGCTTGCTGGAGCTCTGCGGCGTCACCGATACTCTCATTGGCGACAACGACGGCGTTTATCATCCGGCGCTGTTCAACGATCGCCTGCTGCTGGGACTCAAGGGCACGATGAGTGAAGCCGAGCTCCACATCATTCGGGCCCGCCTGGACGGCGGCATTCGCAACAAGGCCGCTCGCGGGGAACTGCGCCGCGGCTTGCCCGTGGGCTTGGTTTGGGGAGAACAGGATGGTGAAGTCCTGTTCCATCCGGACGAAGCCGTCACCGGCGCCATCCGCACCGTCTTCGAGCGGTTCGCCGAGTTCGGTTCGGCGCGCCGGGTCGGGCTCTGGTTCCGCTCCGAAGGTCTGTCGTTCCCGCTGCAGACGATGCCCGCCGGCATGCCGGGGCCGATCCGTTGGGTCACGCCGACCTACCACGCACTCCACCAGATTCTGACCAATCCGGTGTATGCTGGCGCTTACACCTACGGCAAGACCAGGTACGAACGCTACGTCGATGAACAAGGTGTCGTCAAAAAGCGGACGCGGCATCTGCCCCTGGATCAATGGTCCGTTCTCATCCGGGACCATCATCCGGGTTTCATCGATTGGGCCACCTTCGAAGCCAATCAGGCGCGGCTCGATTCCAATACGAGGCCGCGGCCCCACCAGGCGGGAGGAGCAGTGAGAGAGGGATCGGCACTGTTGCAGGGCCTGGCCACTTGCGGCCACTGTGGCCGCCGTTTGATGGTCCATTATCGCGGCCGGAACTCGGCTCCGGGTTACCACTGCGCCGGCAAAGATATCGTGGATGGGCGTGGGCAGTACTGTCTGAATGTGGGCGGAATGGTAATCGAGCAAGCCGTGGCCAACGCTTTTCTCGAAGCCGTCACACCGGCAGCCGTAGAAGCAACCATGCTCTCGGTCCAACAACTCCAGGCCAATCACGATGCTGCTTTGTCGCAGTGGCGGTTGGAAGTAGAACGGACGCGCTAGGAGGCGGAACGGGCAGAACGCCGATACCGGGCGGTGGAGCCCGAGAATCGGCTGGTAGCTCGCGGGCTGGAAACCGAGTGGGAGAATCGCCTGCGCGATCTGTCTGCCGCTGAAACAGAACTGCGCCGCCGCGAGCAACAACGGCCCAACCCACTTTGCCCCGAGCAACTCAAACGTATTCAGATTCTCGGCTCTGCTATTCGCCAAGTCTGGACTGCGCCGGCCATCACGGATCGCGATCGCAAGGAACTCCTGCGCACGTTGCTCGAAGAAGTGATCCTGAATCTCAAACGAGCCGCAGGTCACGCGCACCTGACGCTGCGCTGGCGCGGCGGCGCGATCACGGTGCTGGATGTCGCTGTTCCGCGGTCCAAGCCCATGGGTCCGCGCACGGATGAAGATACCATCTCACTGCTGCGCCGCCTGGCGGCGCAGATTTTGGGCATGAACACATCCAGCATTCACCGTTGGCTGGCGGATGGCTTCATCGCTGGCGAGCAGGTCACGCCAGGTGCGCCTTGGCAGATTCGGATCAACGAGGAGCTACGTTCGCGCATCGTGCAACAGGCGCCACCAGAGTACGTGCCCATGATCGTAGCCACGGCGAAACTGGGTGTTTCGCGGCAAACGGTGTTGCACCGTGTAAAGCGCGGCGAGTTGAAAGCGGTTCTGGTCCGGCAAGGCCGGCATAAAGGTCTGCGAATCAAAGTGGTCGATGAGCAGCCACGACTTTTTCAGTAACCAGGGGG
>JAIQFN010000113.1 GCA_020073265.1 Terriglobia bacterium
CCAGGCGGGACTCAGAACGCCGGCCGGCCGGACCGGAAAGAGCTCGAGCGCGCCGCGCGAGCCTGCCTCGTCGAGACCGAGTATTGGGACGTCTGGGGCCGGGAGCACCGCGCGCCGGCTCCGGTGATCGCGGCCATTCTGGCGTCGCTGGGCGTGAACGCCTCGACGCGTGACTCGCTCGATCGGGATCTCGAAGAGCGCAAGCTGCGCGAGTGGCGCTCGCCGCTTCCGGCCACGCTGGTCCTCAACGGCACGCCGCAGGAGATCCCGGTGTCCATCCCGGCGGAGTTGGCGGACTCGGCCGCGGTTCTCGAGATCCGAATGGAGGACGGCGGCGTGTCGCGTCTTGAGTTGGATCTCGGCGGCGTCGCGATTGCCGAGGAGGCCAGCATCGACGGCCGGCGCTACGTGCGCAAGCGGATTCGCCTGCCGCGCGAACTCGAGCTGGGCTATCACCAGCTGGCGATCACGATCGGAGAGCGAGCGCACCCGCCGGTGCGCCTGATCGTGTGTCCCAGCCGGGTCTACCAGCCGCCCTGGCTGGATGCCGGGCGCGCCGCCGGAGTGGCGATCACCCTGTACGGCCTGCGTTCCGGGCGCAACTGGGGCTGCGGCGACACCACCGATCTGAAAGCTCTCATCGACTGGGTGGGGGGACCAACCGGAGCGAGCTTCGTCGCGCTCAATCCGCTGCACGCGATCTTCAACCGGCAGCCGTTCAATACCAGCCCGTATCTTCCGAACTCGGTTTTCTATCGCAACCCGATCTACCTGGACGTCGAGCAGATCGAGGACTTCCGGTCTTCGCCGCGAGCGCAATCGCTGGTGGCGTCGCCCGCCATACAAGCGGAGATTCAGGCGCTGCGGGCCACCGAGTTCGTGGAATACGAACGCGTGCAGCGTCTGAAGACCCGTTTTCTCAAACTGCTGTTCCGCTCCTTCCTGGCCGAGTGGCGCGAGAACAGCGAGCGCGCGCGCGAGCTTGGCCGCTACATCCAGCGGGAAGGCGACCTGCTGCACCGCTTCGCGGTTCACTCCGCGCTGGACGAAGCGCTGCACCGGCAATGCCCGGAGGTGTGGACCTGGCCGCAATGGCCGGAGCAATACCAGGATCCGGAGTCGGCCGCGACGGCGGAATTCGCGCAAAAGCACTGGCGCAGTGTTTTGTTTCACAAGTACCTGCAATGGCAACTGGACCTGCAGCTCTCTTCGGCGCAGCAGCACGCCCGGCGGCGCGGGCTCAGCATCGGCCTGTATCACGACCTGGCGCTGGCGACCGACCGCTTTGGCAGCGACCTGTGGGCGCACCGCGAGTTCTTCGCCAACGGCTGCCGCGTGGGCGCGCCGCCGGATTCGTTCTCGCCCAAGGGCCAGGACTGGGCGTTTCCGCCGCCCGACTCGGAGCGGCACTATCAAGACGGCTACCGGCTGTTCTCCGAATCCATCCGCAAGAACTGCCAACACGGCGGAGCGCTGCGCATCGACCACGTGATGCGTTTCTTCCGCCTGTACTGGATCCCCGACGGCGTGGACGCCACCGAAGGGACCTACGTGCGCGACCGCTTCCGCGACCTGCTGGGCATCCTGGCGCTCGAAAGCGTGCGCCAAAAAGTGCTGGTGGTCGGCGAGGACCTGGGCACGGTGCCGGACAAGGTTCGCGAAGTGCTGCGCGGCTTCGGGATCCTGAGCTATCGCCTGCTGTACTTCGAGCACGACGGCGACGGCCGGTTTCGCGCTCCCGGCGAATATCCCCGCGACGCGCTGGCATCGGTGACCACGCACGATCTGCCGACCCTGGCCGGTTTCTGGCTGGGCCGCGACATCGAGGCGCGGCGCAGCGCGGGTCTGCTGCCGGAGCACGCCACCTACCGAAGAATGCTGGAAGAGCGCGCGCGCGACAAGCAAAAAATGCTGGACGTATTGATCCAGCTCAAGCTGCTGCCGGACTGGTTCCCGCGCAGCGCCGAGGCCGTTCCCGAACTGACCGGCGAACTGCACAACGCCATCGTGGGCTTTCTTTCGTCCACGCCGTCCAAGCTGATGGTCTTGAATCAGGAAGACCTGCTCAAGGAAACCGAGCAGCAGAATCTACCCGGCACCACCTTCGAGTACCCGAACTGGCGGCGCAAGATGCGCTGCACGCTGGAGGAGTTGTGGACCAGCGGAGAAGTGCAGGCGTTCGCCAGCATGTTCCGGAGCTGGCTGGCGCGGACGGACCGCCTGAACTCGGCTACATGAAATAATCTTTGACTTTATCGAGGATGCCCTTTTCGTGCGGCTCGTTTTCCGCCGGAAGGGTGTCGCGGAGCTGCGCGAAAAGCCTGCGCTGTTCGCGCGTGAGCTTGCTCGGCACGCGCACGTCGATGTGGACGTAAAGATCGCCGCGGCCGCCGCCCTGCAGGCGCGGAGTGCCCAGGTTCTTGAGCCGGACGTGGTCCCCGGTCTGGCTGGCCTCGGGGATTTTCACCGTCTCGAGGCCATCGAAGGTGAGCAGGTTGATCTCGGTTCCGAGCGCGGCCTGAGCGACGTTAATGGGAACGGTGCAGTGCAGATCGTCGCCGCGGCGCTCGAAGATGGGGTGTTCGCCGACCTTGATGACGACATACAGGTCGCCCGCGGGTCCGCTGTTCAGGCCGGACTGGCCTTCGCCGGTGAGCTTGAGATGGGTGCCGGTATCGACGCCGGGCGGGATGGTGACCTTCAGTTTCCGTTCTCTGCGGACCTGGCGCTCGCCGCGGCATTCGGTGCACGGGCGGCGAACGATCTGGCCGCGTCCGTTGCACTGGCCGCAGGTCCGGCGGATCTGCAGAAAACTTTGCTGGTAGATCACTTCACCGCGGCCGTGGCACATGGGGCAGGTGACCAGGCCGTCGTTCTTTTCGGCGCCGGTTCCCTGGCAGCGGGAACAAAGGTCCAGGCGTGGGACTTGAATCTCGACGCTCAAGCCGCGCAGCGCGTCCTCGAGCGTGATTTCGAGGTCGTAGCGGAGATCCTCGCCACGTTGCGCGCGCGTGCGTCCGCCGCGCCGCCCGCCGCCGCCGAACAAATCGCCGAAGCCGAACAGATCGCCCAGGATGTCGCTGAAGTCGGTGAACGAGGACGGATCAAAACCCTGATTGGCGCCGAGGCCCTGCAATCCCTGGTGGCCGTAGCGGTCATAGGCGGCGCGCTTCTGGGGATCGCTGAGCACGCTATAGGCTTCGGCGGCTTCCTTGAACTTTTCTTCCGCGTCGTGATCGTTGGGGTTGCGATCCGGGTGATACTGAAGAGCCAGTTTGCGGTAAGCGCTCTTGAGGCCCGGGTCGTCGATGTCGCGGGCCACGCCCAGCACTTCGTAATAATCGCGCTTGGTGGCGTTCATTTCTTGCTCACCGCTACCTTCACCATGGCCGGACGCAGCAGGCGCCCGCGGAAATTATAACCTTGCTGAAATTCTTCGAGGACGGTGTGATCTTCGGCCTGATCGGTCTCGACCATATCGACGGCATGATGCAGATGCGGATCAAACTTCTGTCCTTTCGCACTAATCGGCTCCAGGCCCAACTTCTTTAGCGCTTCGGAGAGCCGCTGATAGATCATTTCCATGCCGCGGGCGTATTCTTTGTCGGCCGACTCGGTCTTGAGGGCGCGCTCGAAGTCATCCAGAACCGGGAGGATAGCGCGGACGGTCTCGGTATTGGCGTATTCGAGCACGTCGGCGCGCTCGCGCTCGGCGCGGCGGCGGAAATTATCGAATTCGGCCTGGCGGCGGAGCAGGCGGTCCACCAGGTCGCTCTTCTCCTGGAGCAGGAGGTCGCGCTCGGCGGTCAGGGTCTCCAAGGTCGACGCCGGAGACGAATCGGCCGGCGGATCCGCGGCGGCGTCTGACGCACCGTTCTCGCGATCCTCGCTGGAGCCGGCGACTGGTTTCTTCACATCCATATACTTTCAGTTTATAAGGTCCCAAACGGGCAACGATTCGAATCCGCGCTAAACCGGCAGACTCCGAAACGCCTGTCCCATGTGATACACCGCCGAAATGGCTTTCAGGTAGTTCATGCGCATCGGGCCGAGCACGGCGATCTTGGCTGACAGGCCGCCGTTCAGCGGAATGGAAACTCCGATCAGGGACAGTTCCCGCATGCTGGGGTGCGCGTCGGCGAGGCCCACTTGAACGGCCAGCTCACCGGCCGGCTGCTCGAGGAAACGATCCAACAACTGCAACATTCTTTTCTTCTCTTCGAGCGTGTGAAACAGATCGCGCAGTTTCTCGCGCGTCAGGTGCAGATCCAGGCCCACCAGGTTGCTGGCGCCCTCCATGTGGATTTCGGGCGTGAGCTCGATATCCAGGAGACCCTTGGAATAAAGCAGCGTGAGCTTCTTGAGCAGCGCGTCATAGGCGGCGCTGTGCTGCTCGAGCCGCCGCTTGAGGTCGGCGTGAATGTCCAGGAGCGACCAGCCGCTGAAGTTGTGATTGATGTAGTTGCGGATGGAGGCCAGGTCGTCCTGAGAGACGAACTCATCGAGGGAGACGACGCGGTTGCGCACCATCTGGTCGCGCGTGACGACGATCATGAGGACGCGGTGATCGGAGAGGCTGATCAGCTCGATCTGGTCGAGGGTCTGGCTGGAGGTGGGGATGGTGGCGGTGATGCCGATGCTGCGCGTCATTTCGGTGAGCATGCGGGAGGAGCGCTCGACGCGCGCTTCCATGGTGCTCATCTGGCTGAGTTCGCCGCGCACGCGCTGGAGTTCGGTGATCAAGAGGCGGCCGCGGGCGAGCGACTGGACGTAACTGCGGAAAGCTTTCTCGGTGGGGACGCGGCCGGCGGAGGTGTGGGGCTGCGAGAGGTAGCCGGAGTCGCACAGGTCGGCCATGACGTTGCGGACGGTGGCGGCGCTGAGCTTGTCGCTGCTGCGGCGCGCGATGGTGCGGGAGGCTACCGGCTCGCCGGTCTGGATGTAACATTCGACGATGGCATGCAGGATGTCCTGTTCGCGATGGTTCATGGACACTGAGACTACCCTGTGCGGCGGCGGTGCCGTGAGAGCGCCCTCCTACTCATTGATTATAAAGGCCTTCGATCTGGAGGGCAAGGGCGCGGCGGGAAATCGCGCGCGGGGTTGAGTGTCCGAGTCTGGGATTCGGTTTGTTTTGTAATTTTAGTGTTTTCGCGCGGGATCGGGCGGGCGCTGGTCGGTGGTCCATCAAAGACAGGTTACGACGCGGTTGGGGGAGGCGGTGGGGATGGGATGGTGTAAGTGGTTGGGGAGGGAAGGATGAATATTGGGGGAGGCGGCGTGAACGCGGCAGGGGTATGGTTGGGTGGCGGGGAGGGGGCCAGGCAGGGGGCATGGGGGGAAGGCGTTCGGTCATGTGGATCTTCTGAGTGGCCGACGATTCGACCGAAACCTATCTACGTTTCGGTAACGCCCACCCACTCGTGCTCTCTGCTGAATCACGTTAGAATCGAGGCATGTTAAGTTCAGGAGAAATCGAGAACCTGAATCTCTCGGTACCTCCCGAAGTCGAAACCGATTCGAAGAGCAGAGACGTGGTGCGTGCATGGATCGCAAATGGCGGAACCGTGCACGACAGCACGGACGCGCCACGCCGAAGGGCGAACGCAACGGCGAACGGCGTTCCTTTTAACACCGTTCAGGGCCGGCTGGGAGTCGCCGATCTGGAGACCACTTCATTTACGCCGATGCCATCGGCGCGGCAGAAGATGGGATCGCCGAAAGGAGGCGGGAGCGCATGGCTGATATCGAGATCACACAAGCCGAGGCAGACGCCCTCATTGAAATGGAAAAGCGCTTTGTAGATGACAACGATTGGACTTTCCCGGCTGCCGGCGAGCGGATTGCCCTTGCCTTGACATCCCTCGACAAGCGGGAGAATTTCACTCTCGATGTGACCCGAGCCCGAATCAAACTCACCAAAGCCACATTCCAGAACCGGGCTCGGCAGGCGATTATCCTTATGCGGCTCGACCTCGACGGTCCGCCGCACCGAAATCCCGACGGTACCGAAATCCCCTGCCCCCATCTCCATACTTACCGGGAAGGCTTCGGTGACAAGTGGGCGATCGCGGCCCCAATCGATCGCTACCCGGATACGCAGGACCTGTTTTCCACTTGCGACACCTTCATGCAGCACTGTAACATCACCGGACCATCCAAGATGCAGAAGGGGCTGTTTTCATGAGCGTAGCTGAGATCGAAAAGCTTTTGCATGACTACCGCGCGTGGCTTCGGGATAAAACTACGCTCCGTCAAGTGAACGGCGAATGGGTTGAAATCACCACGCCCTACCTCGATCGGCACAATGACTCTCTTCAAATTTACGCGCGCGCTGAAAATGGCGGTTACGTTCTCACCGACGACAGCTACATAATCCACGATCTCGAAGCTTCAGGCTGCAATCTTCATACGGAGAAGCGGCAAGACCTCCTGAAAATGACGCTGAACGGCTTTGGAGTGAAACTCCAGAACGAGGCTCTGGAGGTGCACGCGACCGCCGAAACTTTTCCCCTGAAAAAGCACAGCCTTGTTCAGGCCATGCTTGCTGTAAATGATCTCTTTTACCTCGCCAAGCCGGTTGTGGAGAGCCTGTTCTTTGAGGACGTGGTTGCATGGCTGGACGTCAATGAAATCCGATATACACCGGAAGTGAAGTTCACTGGCATCAGCGGGTACGATCACCTGTTCAATTTTGTGATTCCGAAATCCCGTAAAGAGCCCGAACGCATCTTGCAGGCGATCAACCGCCCGACACGCGAAACCGCGCTGTTGTTCATTAATGCATGGACGGACACGCGTCAAACACGTCCACCTGAGTCGAGGGCTTACGCTATGCTGAACGACCTTGAGCAGCCGGTTTCGGGCAACGTGATCGACGCGTTTCGGAATTATCAAATACGCCCGGTTCCGTGGAGAGACCGGGCGCAAGTCGTTCCTGAACTTGCCGCTTGATAAGAAACTGAAGCAACACGGCGTCGTCTGATTGGCCGCTTTCTTACTGCGTTCCCTGATGGAACCACGCTTTCATCGTCCCGTGGCAGCTCAGCTGTGTCACCATGCCGCAACAGCGATGCTTATCCTGATTTACTAGTGGGTTGTCTCTAAGTACTCTTTACTAGCCCAGGTAACGTCATATGATTATGACGTTGCGTTCTCGCATTACCTTGACTCCAACTCAACGGGGCGAACTGCAAGCGCATTTGCGGCGTCGCAATCTTCCGGCCAGCGTGGCCGTCCGAATGAAGATCGTACTGATGCTGGACGAAGGCTCCAGCTACAACGACATCAAGGAGAAGCTGGAC
>JAIQFN010000055.1 GCA_020073265.1 Terriglobia bacterium
GATGCCTGTCTGCTCTTCCTGTTGGGCGCCGCTCTGGTGTTTCCGCTCTTCGGATTGAAGTACCCGAAGCAATGGGAGTCTATCGAATCCACTTTCATCGCCGACGCCCGCATGCAACTGGAGAACTGGGGCCATCACCTCTGGCAGCCGCTGTGGTACTCGGGCACGCGAACAGACTACATCTACCCGCCGGCGTTGCGCTATGGCGTCGCCATCGTGTCGGGTGTGTTTCACGCAAGCCCGGCGCGCTCCTATCACTTCCTCATCGGGATCTTCTATGCGTTCGGCATCGCGTCTGTCTATCTTTGGACGCGAACCGCATCGGGATCACGCGTCGCAGGTTGGCTGGCCGCAATCGGCGCTGCGCTCTTGTCGCCCTGTTTCCTGGTCTTGCCGGACATACGCAGCGACAGCTATTTCCTGGCCCCCATGCGGCTGCATGTGCTCATGCGCTACGGCGAGGGGCCGCACATCTCCGCGCTTTCGATTCTCCCCATCGCTTGGCTAGGGGCTTGGCGGCGGTTCGAAGGTGGGGGAGTGCGCTGGTTACTTCTGTGCGCCAGTGCGGCGGCGCTGGTGGTCACTTTCAACTTCTACGGCGCGGTGACGTTGGCAATCACATTTCCGCTGCTTGCCTGGGCGTTTTTTCTTGAGCGACACGACTGGCGCGTTCTTCGCGACACGGCATTCATAGCGGCGCTGGCCTATGGCCTCACCGCCTGGTGGCTGGCGCCCTCCTATTTCCGAATTACCGTGCGCAATCTGCGTTTCGTTTCTCCGGGGAGCGACCAGCGGTCTTTGACCATCGCAGCGATTCTGGCGCTCGCTTACCTGGCCCTGAGTTTTGGGCTTGTGCGAAGGCTTCGCTTTTCGCCCTACAGCTGGTTCATCTGGAGCGGACTCTGGCTGCTCAGCGTCTACATTCTGGGATCTCGTTGGTTCGGGCTGCAAATAACCGGCGTACCGCAGCGGCTCCTTCCCGAGCTGGATCTGTTTGCCATCCTGTGCGGCGTGCAGATTGTTCGCGGCATCTGGACGTGGCGGCCGGCAAGTCCGGTGCGCAGCGTGCTGCGCCCCGCCGCAGCGTTGCTGTTACTGCTGTGTTTCTGGCCGAGCTGGAGCTACCTTAGACACGTCTTCGTCGAGTTTCCGCGCGACCGGCAATGGCAGAATCGCATCGAGTATCGAACCGCGGCCTGGCTGGAGAAGAATGCTCCGAACCAGCGCGTCTTTCTGCGGGGATCTATTCGACTTTGGTACAACGTCTGGCAGAATGGCCAGCAGGCCGACGGCGGATCCGAGCAAGGGCTGCTCAATCCGCGATTTCCCAACGTGCGCTGGCGCGCGGAGTACGATCCCGATCCGGTGTTTGTCCGTCACTGGCTCCAGGCCGTGGGCGTCGACGTTCTAGTCGCGTCCGGCCCGGCATCTCAGGAACCTAATAAGGACTTCGCGCAGCAGATGCCGATGTTCGACGCGCATCTTCCCTTGCTGCGGGACGATGGCGAGGGAAATCGCTTTTATCGGGTCCCCCGCCGTGCAACGGGCATCGCTCGCCTGGTTGACCGCTCGCGCGTCGAAACGTTGCCCACCGTTCCGACTGAGTACGAGCAGGCGCCTCTGGCCGCCTACGTTGACGCGGTAGAAGCCAGTCCCCCGGGCGGTGATTCGCCCGATCGAGCGCGCGCGCGATGGCTGAGCAGCGATGCGCTGGACGTCGACATCGACGCGCAAGCCGGTGAGGCGCTGCTAGTGCAAGAGAACTACGATCCGTATTGGCGCGCCTATGTTGATGGGCGACGCCTCGCGATCAAGCCCGACGCGATAGGCTACATGCTGGTGGACGCGCCGCCGGGGAAGCATACGGTGCGATTGGTGTTTGAAACGCCTCTGGAATTGATCGCAGGGCGAGCGCTCACGCTGGCTACGTTGGCGCTGGTGGTGTTCCTTGCATTACGGTATCGGCGCGGGAATCCCGGGAACTTTCCGCAATCCGGCGTGGTCTAATCAGTCAATGGCGATGCGTCTGGTAATTGCCTTAGCTCTCGCGACATCCTGGATGCTCGCCCAGGATGCCTCGACGCCGCAGGCTTGGCAAGGCTGGCTCAATCAGGGGGTCCAGGCTTACAAGAGTTCGAAATTCTCCGAAGCCGTCGCCGCGTTTCAGAAGGCCGTCGAATTAAATCCGAACGGACTGAATCCGCGCCTGTACCTCGCTACTGCCTGGATGTCGCAATTTGTTCCCGGCGCCAACACGCCGGAGAATCTCGAAATGGCGCGGCGGGCGGAAGCCGAGTTCATGGAAGTGCTGCGGCTGGACCCGAACAACAAGACCGCGATCGCCTCGCTGGCGTCGTTGAAATATCAGCAAGCGCAGGGCACGCCCGACTTCAACGAGAAGCTCGCCAAATTGGATGAAGCCAGTTCCTGGTACCTGAAACTAATAGAGGTCGATCCGCAGGACAAAGAAGCTTATTATTCGCTCGGCGTGATCGACTGGGCGCGCTGGTACCCGGCTTGGCTGCGCGCGCGCGCGGATCAGGGGATGAAACCGTCGGACCCCGGGCCGATGGCCATTACTGCGCTCAGGCAGCAACTGAAGGAGCAGTATTCGCAGGTGATCGAGCGCGGCATCTCTTATCTCGAACGGGCGCTCGCCATCGACCCTCAATACGACGACGCGATGGCCTACTTAAATCTGTTCATTCGCGAGCGCGCGGACCTGGATGAGACCAGGGAAGACTACAACCGCGATGTCGCGCTGGCCGATCAGTGGGTCCAAAAGGCGCTCGACACCAAGAAGTCCAAAGCTCACGCCGAAGTCGATGCTGCCGCCTCGGGACCTCGGCGCATCCGCGTCGGCGGCAATGTCCAGCAGGCCAACCTTGCGCGTAAGGTCAATCCCGTTTATCCGCCGGAAGCGAAGCAGGCCCGCATTCAGGGCACGGTTCGTATGTCGGTGATCATCGACAAGAGCGGGACCGTCCAGGAAGTTCGGTTGTTGAGCGGCCATCCTCTGCTGGTGGGAGCAGCGATGGGCGCCGTCCGGCAATGGGTTTACAAGCCGACGCTGCTCAACGGACAACCGGTCGAAGTCGAGACGGTAGTGGACGTCAACTTCACGTTCGGGCCTTAACGGGCGTTGAGACGCGACCAGAGCGTCGCCGGATGCGGATCGAACACTGCTCGAGCGTCCGCCGGCACGACACGCCACAGGCCGCGCGATATTTCGCTCTTCAGTTGCTCGACCGACCAGCCCGTCGAGCCGCCGTACACGCGGAAAGCGTCCGATGGCGTATTGGCCGCCAGCATTCCTTCCAGTGTCTTGACGCTGGAGATCGCGTACACGCCGGCCAGCACAGGATCGGCCTGCTCCGGCTTGCTCGGGGAGCGCAACAGTCCCCGGACGCCCAGCGCGATTGGGCCGCCTTGCCACAGTTTCGCTTTCGACTGCGTCAGCTCCGGGAACAGCCTGGTGACCGGGACGTCCCACGGGCGATTGATCATCAAGCCGATGGCGCCCTGCCGGCTGTAGTGGATCAGCAGGATGACCGATTGCGCAAAGTCCGGATCGCGCGACTGGCGCGTGGCCACCAGCAGTTTCCCGGCGGCCGGTTCCTGGGAGAACGCTGGGAAAGCCGCAGCCGTGAACGCCAGGCACTCGCGCCGCGACAGCCGCATCATGAAGGCGACGCCACGAACCGGTAGCCCACGCCGCGGACCGTCAGCAGGTGGCGCGGCTTGGTTGGATCATCTTCGATGTAGCGGCGCAGGCGCACGATGAAGTTGTCGATCGCGCGCGTGTCGGTGTCCTCGTGCAGCCCCCACACTTCAGCCAGCATGGCCTTGCGCGAAACGTGCTTGCCCTCGTGGCGGATCAGGTAGCGCAAAACGTTAGCCTCCATGAGGGTCAGCGGGAACACCTGGTTGCGCACATGCAGTTCCAGGCGATCGAAATCGACATACTTCCCGTCGAACCGGAAGGTGTCGCTGGAGGCAGGCTGCGGAACGGCAGTCGCGCTGGGCTGCTCGGCCGGCGCCGAAGCACGCAGCCATTCCTTGCGCCGCAGCAGGCCGCGAAGGCGGGCGATCAGAATGGTCAGCTCGAAAGGTTTCGGGAGATAATCGTCCGCTCCCGCCGCAAAGCCGCGCAACACGTCGTCGGGATGGCCACGCGCGGTCAGCATCAGCGTAGGAATGAACTGCCCTCGCTCGCGCATTTCAGACATCACGGTGAAGCCGTCCTTGCCGGGCAGCATGACATCCAGAACCACGACGTCGAAAGCGGAAGGATCGATCCTGAGCAATTCGAGCGCGGCTTCCCCGGTGTCCACCAAGCGGACCTGATAGCCTTCGGCTTCCAGATTGAAGCGCAGCCCGTCGGCGAGATGCTGCTCGTCTTCTACCACCAGGATGCGGCTCATCACTTCACAACGGGAAGCTGCAGGACGAAGGTGCTGCCGCGTCCGGGACCCTCGCTTTCGGCCCAGGCGCGTCCGCCGTGCCGCTTGGCCACGGAACGAACGATGAACAGGCCCAGGCCGGTTCCCTTGATGCGGGTGGCCAGCGGTCCAGGGACCCGGTAGAAGCGCTTGAAAATCTGTTTCAGCTCGATCTTGGGAATCCCTACGCCCTCGTCTTTGACGCGGACGGTGACGTACCGGCCCTCCTCGGGCCGCGTCTCTACCGTCACCTTCACTTGCTTTCCCGAATACTTGACTGCGTTGTCGATCAGGTTGGAAACGGCTGCCCGAACTTCGTCGGGATCCCCCAGGATGGTGGCGGGCGCGCCGGCGTGGAACTCGAACGATTCGCCCGGGACGCGGTGCAAGGTGCGCGCTTTAGCGACGCATTCCTCCACCACGCCGTTGAGGTCGATCCGGCTGCGATTCAGCTTGTGATGCGCCGTGGAC
This sequence comes from Terriglobia bacterium, assembly GCA_020073265.1. Classification (GTDB taxonomy): domain Bacteria; phylum Acidobacteriota; class Terriglobia; order Bryobacterales; family Bryobacteraceae; genus Palsa-89. Next base: position 4,914 of record JAIQFN010000055.1, read on the forward strand.
CCGATTCTTCCGGTGCGCAGCACCTGCTCGATGGTGGCCAGCAGCCGCTCGCTGTCTTCCACCATGATCCCGTAGAACTCCTGGCGCTTGGGCTCGTCCACGGGACGCGTCTGCAACGTTTCCAGGTACAGCCGGATGGAGGCGATGGGAGTTTTCAGCTCGTGCGTGACCGCATTGATGAAGGCGTCGTGCTGCTCGTTGCGTCGCACCTCGCGCACCAGAAACGTGGTGTTCAGCACCACGCCGGCGATGATCATCGCCACCAGCAGTATGCCGAAGAAAAGCAGAATGCCGGTGCGCCAGTTGAGCAATACCCAGCCGATATACAGCAGCAGGATGACGGCGATGAGACTGCCGCCCAGACCGATGGAGAAAGCGATGGATCTGCGGCGGCCGGCGACGACCATAATTCCAGCTTAGCGGACAGCCGGCTGAAAACGTGGGGCAGCCAATCGTGGCTGCAGCCGCCTTTAGGCGGCCCTTTGTCTCGCGGGCGGGGGCGCGCCGGCTGAAAGCCGGCGGCAGGCAGGATTGCCTGCCCCACAAATGGCCGGCAATTAGGCGGCTTCGCGCTCGGCCTGCGGGCTGGTTACCTTGGCGACGCGGATCGCTTTGGCAATGCCCAGGAACTTGAGAACGCTGATCTGGATCCAGGAAAGATCCAACTCGTACCAGGCCAGGCCGTGGCGTGCCGAGCTGGGATGCGCGTGATGATTGTTGTGCCAGCCCTCGCCGAAACTGATCAGCGCCACCATCCAGTTGTTGCGGGAATCGTCCCGGGTATTGAAGCGGCGCCCGCCCCACATGTGCGTGGCCGAGTTGACCAGCCAGGTGGCGTGCAGACCGACGACGATCCGCAGGCAGGTGCCCCACAACATCAGCGGGAGGCCGCCTAGAGCATACAGCAGGCCGGCCAGCAGCAGCACCGAAACCCAGTGATATTCGTTCAGCAGGACATAGAAGCGGTCCCGCGCCAGGTCCGGCGCATACTTGGCCATGAGCTTGGTGTTGCTGTGCTTCGATTCGCCGACCAGCAGCCAGCCGATGTGCGACCACCAGGCGCCGTCGCGAGGCGAATGCGGATCGCCCGGCTTGTCGGAGAACTGATGGTGGATGCGGTGCGTCGCCACCCAAAAGATCGGCCCGCCCTCCAGCGTCAAAGTGGCGCAGAAGGCCAGGAAGTATTCGAGCCAAAGGGGCAGCTTGTAGGACCGGTGCGTGTGCAGGCGGTGATACCCCATGCTGATGCCCAGCCCGGTGCCCACCCAGTAAAGGAACAGGGACGCCGCAAGAACCTTCCAACTGAACATAAACAGTGCAGCCAGGGCGCCCAGGTGCAACACCGTCAGGACGGTGATGATCGGCCAGTTGAGCTTCTTGTTGCTATAGATGCTGATCGCTTCGCTGCTCAAGCAGTCTCCTAGGAAACTGAAATTTTACGATTGCCTACCCCAACCTATCAGGGATTGGTCCAGTGCTTTGTAAGACTTATGTAATATCGGCGGAAATGGCATCGCGCCGCATGGGGGACAGCGCCAAGTTAAGCACGCCAGTGACCAAAGGGGTTCAGACACCGGTGCCTGTCATAATTTGAATATGGCAGTCTCCGCGGACGCCCTTCGTGCGCATGTCGACTACACGGCCTGGGCCAGCCAGCGGCTGCTGGATGCCGCCTCCCAGCTCACGCCGGAAGAGCTGACGCGCGACTTCAAAACCTCGGACAAGAACGTTCTCGACACCCTGGTGCACACCTTCGCCGCCGACCGGATCTGGTTGCGGCGCATCGAGGGCGACCCGAGCAACATATTCATCGATCCCGAGGACCGCGACTTGGCCCGGCTGCGCCAAGCCTGGCCGGCCTTGCACCGGCAGTGGCGGGCTTGGGCGGCGCGGCTCACCGACCAACAGGCGGTGGCCGAGATTTCGTATCGCGACCGGGCCGCCAACGCCTACCGGCAGCCGCTCTGGCAGATCGTGCTGCACGTGGTGAATCACGGCACCCACCATCGCGGCATGGTCTCCGGGTTCATTCGAGCCATGGGACACACGCCGCCGGGGTTGGACCTGATCGCGTTTTACCGGACCAGCGCGGCCTCGGGAGCTTCCGAGCCGCGCGCGTAAGCAAGCGGTTTTGCAGCGAGGCCTAGAACTGGAAATAGATGAACGGAATCCGCTGGTCGGTGACGCCGAAGAGCTCCAGCGCCAGGAACACCGCGGCCAGCGTCGCCGCCTGTATCCAAGCGGGCGCGCGCGGGAATCGTTCAAAAATTCCCAACCGTTCTTCGGCCACGGCCAGCAGCAGGGAGATCGCGGCCAGCGTCCAGTGTCCGACGCCGAGCAGCGATCGGCCGGCGGCGCCCCGGAACATTTCTGAGTAAATCGTCAGCGCGGCCGGCCAGCTGGGCGCACGAAACAGCACCCAACCCAGCAGCACCAGCACGAAGGTCAATGCGATTCGAACCGGATTGCGCCCGGCCTCGCGCTGCCCCGTGGCGCGCTCGAGCGACAACAGCGCTCCGTGCCATCCGCCCCACGCCAGAAAGTTCCAGCTTGCTCCGTGCCACAGTCCGCCCAGCAGCATGGTGATCATCAGGTTGCGGTAGGTCTTCCAGCCGCCCTGCCGATTGCCGCCCAGCGGGATGTACAGATAGTCGCGCAGCCAGCGCGAGAGCGAAATGTGCCAGCGCCGCCAGAACTCGGTGACGCTCGCCGAAAGGTAGGGACGCGCGAAGTTCCGCGGGAAGTGAAAGCCCAGCAGGCCGGCGCTTCCGATGGCGATGTCGGTGTAGCCGGAGAAATCGAAGAATATCTGGAGAGCGAACGCGAACGTCGCGCTCCAGGCGGTCAGGGATCCCGGGAAAGCGGCGGGGTTTCGAAAGTAGGGATCCGCCACTTTCGCGAACTGGTCGGCGAAGATCATCTTCTTCGCCAGACCGGTCAGGATTGCGAGGGCCGAACGCTGGACGGCGGCCGCGTCCGGAGGATTCCAATGATACAGGTCGCCGAAGAACTCGTGCGCGCGAACGATGGGCCCGGCCACCAACTGCGGGAAGAACGCGATGAACAGGGCATAGTCCAGCAGGTTTCGGACGGGCTTCTGCTCGCCGCGGTACACGTCGATCACGTAAGACATGCTCTGAAAGGTGTGGAAGCTGATGCCGAGCGGAAGAATGATTTCAAGAAAGAAAGAATTCGACGGGCGCTCGAGCAATCCGGCCAGCGTGGCGCCCAGGAAGTTGTAGTACTTGAAGAAGCCCAGAAAACCGAGGTTCGCGCACAAGCTGACGATGAGAATCAATTTGCGGTGGCTTCGGGCTTCGCGAGCCAGCAGCAGGCCGGCGGTATAGTCGATCAGCGTCAGAGTCCAGATCAGCGGCAGGAACTTCACGCTCCACCAGGCGTAGAAGAAATAGCTGGCCAAAAGCAGCAGCGGCTTCCGGGCCTTGCTCGGCAGTGTGTAGAACAGGATCAGGACAACCGGCAGGAACGCGAAGAACGCAACGGTGTTGAAGGCCACGAGCTAGGGAGCCGCCGTTTTCTGGATGAGCGCCGCGAGTTGCTGGCTGAAAGCCGCGCGGCCACTGGCGTTCAAGTGCAAGCTGTCGGCAAAGTATTCGGGCTTTTCGAGCGACGCGAAGGCATTCTCGTCCAACACGATGCTGCCCGGGCCCGACGCCGCCAGATCGCGGATGGCGCTCGGCAGGTTCGCTGGCTCGGGGCGCTGGACCGGCAGCCTAGGCACGCGCGCAAATATGATCCGTGTGCTCTTAGACCGGTAACGCTCCAGAATTCGCCCCAGCCAGTATTTCCGATAGCGAAACTTGTCGCCGTGCTGCGGGTCGGTGTCTCGCAGGATGGCGGTGGACAGCTCCCTGCGTTGCGCTTCCGTGAGGCCGGACGGAAAGTGGACGCTGCGAGTGGCCCAATCGACCGAAAGCCCGGCGAGACTCTCGGGCCGGCCCGTGTATCCATAGCGCCATTCGGCCGAGTGCTCGCGAAAAGCTGCCACCTTCTGAAAACGGGCCCGCGGGTTCGCCAGCAACGCCTGCCAGTCATCCTTGTATACAAACCCCTTCAGCAGGGCGCCGCGCAGATTGTAGAATCGATCGGCCGCCTGATGGAACGAGGCGGCGAAACTGAGGGTGTCATTCAGCCGCAGGCATGCCACCGCGATGGGGAGGTCAATGGGATAGTCGGCCCACGACCAGACTCCGTCCTCGTCGCGATAGTCGTCCACCGCGAGCACGATGGCGCGGTAGTTCGAGACGCCGGAGCCCAGCTCTCGCAGCACGTAGTACCAGGAGCGAGGCGTCGAGCCGGAGATGGCGGCATTGGCGAACGTGAGACGGTGATCCTGGACGCTTTCATTCGCGATTTTCGCCGAGAAGCCCTCGCCGATTCGCGAATCGCCCAAAACCAGGACCGTGCTCGCCGCCGAAGGAGGTTGCTGGCGTTGCGCGGCCAGCAACAAGCCCACTTGCGCCGAATAGGACTCAGGCTCCAGCAGCGAACGGTAGAACGGAGTGCGGAAAAGCAGAAACTCGCTGGCCAGGAACAGGGCGGCGGCGGACGCATAGATCGCAATGGGCCTGGCCCAAGAATCCCGCATCGGTTCTGATTATAGCTGGCCGGCCGAGGCAGATCGACTGGGGCGATGGTTTGCCGCGGCTGGCTTGTCGGCATAAACGCGAGCGCAGCGGCCCTCAGAACCAGTCGGGTTCCAAGGAGCCGGTACTATCAGTAATGGCTGTTATGGAACTAGAACGAACCATTTTGACCAGTTAGGCACTAGATACCTCTCGAATGCCGTGGTAGGCTTGCCATGACAAAGATGGAGTGGCACATTGTTACGGGCGAGTTTCCGCCCGCACTCGGAGGGGTCAGCGACTATACCCAACAGTTGGTAGCGGCCTTAGTCGACGTCTCGGAACAGGTGCATGTGTGGGCGCCTGCCTGTTCCACCGAACCGCAAACTAACGCTGTCAGGAACTTTCATTTTCATCCGCTTCCCAGCCCCTTCCAGTGTCGATGGTTGCGCGCGCTGGATCAAGGCTTGGCTGGTCGTGACAAAGAAGCGGTGGTGCTGGTCCAGTATGTGCCGCACATGTACGGCTGGAAGGCGATGAACCTGGGCTTCTGTTGGTGGCTGTTTAAGCAAAGGCGCCGCAACCTCCTGGTCATGTTCCACGAAGTTGCATTCCCGTTCAAGCCGGGCCAGCCATGGAAGCATCACTTGCTGGCGGCGGTCCACCGGCTGATGGCCTGGATGATGCTTCGGAGCGCAAGACATTCATTTACGTCTATAGAATCGTATGAGGAGCTGCTGAGGAGTTTGGCGCCGGAAGCGCGGATCCGGCTTCTGCGATTGTTCAGCAACGTCCCATTCGACACAAGTTCGAGCAGCGACGGCGACGCGGAGCAGCACGAGCGCAACGGGGACACGCTGGGAGTCTTCTCTTCGTTCAACGCCGAAATCTGCGAGTTGTTGGAACACACACTTCCCACGGTGCTGGAGAATCCCGCCGTCCATGTGTTGCTGATAGGTCCTGGTGCTGCGCTTATTGAGCGATTCTGTGCAACCTTTCCGAAGTTCCGCGATCGGCTGAGCACTTCAGGCCACGTGAACGCCCTTGAGGTAGGCCGGCATTTTAGGGCCTGCGATGTGCTCTTGCAGCTTTACCCGGACGGGGCAGCCGGGGCGCGAGGCACGCTGCTGGCGGCTCTCGCCTCCGGTGTGCCGGTGGTCACAACTGCCGGGCGCTTGACCGATCCACTGTTGAAATCGAGCAACGCGATTGTGTTCGCGGATCCCTACCCGTCAGCAATCCGGCGCGCCATTGACGATCTACTGGCCAACAAGGCCCGAGCGCGAATGCTCGGCGCATCCACTCGCCGCTTTTATGAAACACACTACGACGTAGCGGTTGCCGTGAAAACGCTCAAGGAAGCCGCGCGAGAATCCGCGGCGGTTTGTGATCTTCCCGACCCGCGCCCTGTCTCCCGGGAAAGTCTTGCGCCTGGCAGGTCCAGAGTCGGTTGAAATCGCGGCTCCCGGGCTACTTTTGCTTTTCTGCCGTAAATTTTCCGCTGCCGAGCTGCCCGTATTGCACTGTCCCCGCGATCTTCCCACTGGCGTCGACGGTACCCTTATAGCTGACCTTTCCAGCGTCGCCGGCATCGAACGACCACTCGACATCGGATCCGTTCACCGTTCCGGTGACGTTGGCGCTGCCCACTGCACCCGAGTAGGTGCCCGTGAGCTTGTTCCCGTCCTGCTTGAAGACGAAGGTGGCGGTACCGCTTCCGGCATCCAAGGTGACCGCCGCCGACCAGGTCCCGGTAAGGTCCGCACCCAATAGCGTCAAACCGAGTAAAGCCAGACCGACTAAAGCAAGAAATCTTTTCATAGCCGCAGTGTAGCACCGCGCTGCGCAAGCCGGCTTCGTGACCTATACTGAAAAAGTACCGGCATGCGGTGGAAGACGGCAGGACTTGCGATCGTGCTGGCGGCTGTCGCGCTAGCTCAGGAAAATGCCCCTGCGGGTTTTCTCCACGGTGGCCTGTTGTCGTGGACCGGTACGTCACGGAGCGGCGAATTCACCTTCCAGGCCGCCCCGGATCAGGCGTACTTCTGCTCCTACGACGAGAAAACCTACATCGAGCGCGCAAACCAGCGCATCAGCATGGCGGACGCTGAAAAAGGCGACCGGCTGGAGATCGTTTCGGATGTGAAGCAGGGATCCACGCTCTGTTACGCGCGCACGGTCCACATCCTGGAGGTTCCCCGCAGAGACGCCGTTCCGGGCGTCAAGCCGCGCCCACGGCTGACTAGTTCAGCGGCGCTGTTCCAGCCTCATGCCACCCTCACCTTCAGCGGCGCGGTGTTTCGCATCACCCCGGACGTTTTGATTCTGAGATCCCGTTCCGGCGAGCACCAGACTCTGCGGCTGCGGCCCGACACGCGCTATTTCAGCGAAGGCCAGGCCGCCGATCCACGCAGTCTGCAAGTGAACACGGTGGTCTTCGTTCGCGGCGCCCGCGACCTGTACAATCAACTGGAGGCCTACCAGGTGATTTGGGGCGACATCCTGCGGCCGGGCCAATGAAGGTCCCCTGGGCGCGCCAAGAAACTGGAAACGCGAGCGGCCTAGAATTCGTCCGAGCTTGATATACTGGGTCCTTGCCCCTAAGTTCAGCATCATGAAGTATCTGGCCTTTACTTTCCTGGCTTCAGTCACGGCTTTTGGCGCGGATTTCCTGACCGGCCAGGCCGCCCGGTTCACTATCGGGCAGGCCACTTTCACCGCTCAGGACACCGGGATTCCTTCGGCTTTCCAACTGGGAGCGGTGGGCGGCGTGGCTTACGCCAACAACAGCCTGTTCGTGGTGGACTCCAACCATGTCCAGGCCACGCCGGTCCAGAACCGCGTCCTGATTTACAACAATGTCTCCCAGTACCTGTACCCGCCCAGCAGCGAAATTCCGCAAGGAGTCCGCTGCCCGGTCTGCATCGGCACGCCGACCTATGGGCTGGCGAACGTAGTAGTCGGACAACAAGATTTCTCGACTATCGATATCAACCTGACTCAGACCGGCCTGCGAACGCCCACCGCGGTAGCCTCGGACGGCAAGATCCTGGTGGTGGCGGACACCGACAACAACCGGGTTCTGATCTGGAAGACGATTCCCGCCAGCAACGGCGCGCCGGCCGACGTGGTCCTGGGCCAAAAAGATTTCACCACCTTCACGGCGCCCACCCAAGTCACCGCTTCGTCGCTGCGCGGTCCGCAGGGTGTCTGGATTCAAGGCGCGCGCTTGTTTGTCGCCGATACGCAAAACGATCGGGTGCTGGTGTGGAACAACATTCCCACTTCCAATAACCAGGGGGCCGACTATGTACTGGGTGAGCCGAACCTGACTTCCGCGCCGCCCAATACGGTGGCCGATCTTCCGCCGCAGGCCAACAACCTGTTCTCTCCAGTGTCGGTCACCTCCGACGGGCTGCGCCTCTTCGTTACCGATCTGGCCCACAACCGCGTGTTGATCTGGAACTCCATTCCCACCCAGACCCAGCAGGCGGCCGACGTGGTGATCGGCCAACCCGACATGACCAGCGAACAGGACAACAACGTTCTGGGTTCGTGCGTTGCGAGCGGAACGGATAGCGCCAGCAATCCAACCTATCCGGCGGGTTGCGTTCCGGTTTGCCCATCGAACGGCACCGACTCCGCCAGCAACCCCACCTACCCGCAGCGTTGCGCGGCCACCTTGAGTTTTCCGCGATTCGCGCTCTCCGATGGGACGCGATTGTTTATCGCCGACGGCGGGAACGACCGGATTTTGGTCTACAACAGCATCCCCACCCGGAATGGCCAGCCAGCCGACGTGATCCTGGGTCAACCGAACGATCTGGTGAACCAGACCAGTGATACCGGCACGTCCACAACCAATTCCGGCATCCTGGTATCGAGTCCCGACACCATTCGCACGCCGCTGGCGCTGGCCTGGGACGGCACCAATCTGTTTGTCACGGATCCCTACGACCGGCGGGTTCTGGTGTTCACACTGGGCGCTCCCAATATTCCGACCAACGGCATCACCAACGCCGCCAGCCTCACGGTCTATGCGGTCGGCACGGTGGACTTCGGCGGCACCATCACGGCCGACGACACCATCACCATCACCATTAACGGCACCGACTACAAGTACACAGTGGTCAAGGATGATAACCTGCCCACCATCGTTCAGAACATGGCGGACCTGATCAACGGCAAGAACGGCGGCACGCCGGATCCGAACGTCACTACCCGGCCGAATCCAGGCTTCAATGAGCTGATTCTGACGTCCAGGCTTCCCGGTGCGGACGGAAACAACATCACCTATTCCGTAGCGGTGGCCGCTGCTACCACTTCAGGAACCGCCACTGAGACAGTTACCGCCGGAGGTCCGGCACTCAATGGGGGCGCCAATGCCGCTGAAGTGGCCCCGGGCACGCTGGTTACGATCACGGGCACGAATCTGAGCGATACGTCCGTCACCGGAGCGCCGGATTCTCAAGGCTTTTATCCCACGAGCCTAGGCGGCGCCGAAGTGTATTTCGACGGCATCAAGGCGCCGTTGCTGTTCGTTTCGCCCGGCCAGATCAACACCCAGATTCCGTACGAGATCAGCGATGCGACCAGCAGCAGCGCGTTCGTCCGCACGGTGCATGGGGACGGCACGATAACCAGCACCTCCGCCATCGCGGTTCCGATCGTGTCGGAGAACCCGGGCATTTTCGCCGAGACCGGAAACGATCCGCGGCCCGGCATCGTGTACCACACCAGCAGCAGTGCGATCGGGCTGGTTTCGGTGGACGGACTGGTGATCCCTAATGACAGCGCCACGGTGGGGATCGAAGATCGAAACTATATCTATACCATCCAGTCGACCGACACACTCACAACCATTCGCGACGGGCTGGTGGCGCTGATTAATTCCAATCCCGAGGAGAAGGTGATCGCGTCGGCGAGCAGCGAGTTCACACGCATCATTCTGACCGCCAAAGTCGCCGGTCCGGACGGCAACGGAATTCCGATCAGCGCCACCAGCAACGGCTCGATCACCATGACCGCGCTGAACCCGCAGACCTGCTGTGCCAACGTGGCTGGCGCGCGCGTGACCGCCGACAATCCCGCCATCGCGGGCGAAGTGGTCACGATCTATGCCACCGGGATCGGGATCACTACGCTGGCCGATGGAACCACCCCGGTAGGTGTGACCGGCCAGGTTTACAACGGGCCGGCATTCAATATTCCGCAAACTCCGGTGGACAACGCGCAACTGGGCACCACTACCGCCAACATCCTGGGCGCTTCACTGCTGCCGGGCACGGTGGGAATCTACCAGGTGCAGATACAGATCGGCGCCGGCCTGCCCACCAATCCGAACACGCAGCTCTTCATCGCGCAGAGCTTGTTCACGAGCAACATCGTCACCATCCCGGTGGTCGCGCCCTAGTAGATTGTGGGGCGGGCAATCCTGCCCGCAGCCGGCTTTTAGCCGGCAAATATACGAGCCGCCTGGAAAGGCGGCTGCAGCCAGGATTGGCTGCCCCACAAATCCGTCAGCGCCCGAAGATGAATCGCGCGCGGCGCGGATCGGCTGCGCCGTTCAGCACGCCGTCGTGGACCCAGATCACGGTGGGCGCCGAGGAGTTGCTCCAGTCGCCCGCTAGCGTCACACGATGGCCCAGGGCTTCCAACGCATCGGCGGTGGATTTCGGAATCCGCCCTTCCAGGTTCAAGCGGCCGGGCACGAATTCGTGGCCCGCGAAGGAGCTGTAGAAGTGCTCGGTCTGGAAGCGCGGCGCTTCGGCGGCCTCCTGCGGCGACATGCCGAACTCGATGATGTTCAACATCACCTGCAGCAGCGCCTGATCCTGATTGTCGCCGCCGGGCGTGGACATGATCATCTCCAGCTTTCCGCCTCTGGTGACCAGCGTCGGACTCAGCGTCACGCGCGGACGCTTGCCGGCCTGCAACTGGTTGGGATGTCCGGGAGTCATGACGAAGGACTGCAAGCGGCTGGTCAGCGGAATGCCCGTCTCGCCCATGATGACCGAAGGCAGCCAGGCGCCGCTGGGAGTGGCCGAAAAAGCATTGCCCTGCCGGTCCACCACGTTGACGCAGGTGGTGTCGTTCACCGGAACATTGGAGGCCGTGGTGGAAGGCAGCGTGATGCGCGAGCCGAAGCTGCCCGGCCGGTGCTCGATGGAGGCGTGCGCCGGATCGATCAGCTTGCGCCGCTCGGCGGCATAATCTTTCGAAAGCAGAATCTCTTCGGGAATCTTGCTGAACTTGGGATCGCCGTAATACTGGTCGCGGTCGGCGAAGGCCAGCTTCACCGCTTCCACCACCGTGTGCAGATACTGCGGGCTGTTGTGCCCCATGGCTTTCAGGTCGAAGCCCTCCAGCAGATTCAGCGCTTCGATCATCACCGGCCCCTGGGTCCAAAAGCCGGGCTTGTAGACCTCGTAGCCGCGATAGGTTCCCACCTTGGGCTCTTCGGCGTCGGCGTGGAAATTGGCCAGATCGTTGTAGGCGATCAGGCCGCCGTTCTTGTCGCAGTATTCGGCGATCTGTTTGGCGATTGGACCTTTGTAGAAGAAGTCGCGCACGGCTTCGAGCTTCTTGTTGCGATTGCCGCGCGCTTTCTTCTCGGCCGCGGCCAGCTCGCGGAACGTTTTCGCCAGCGTGGGTTCGCGGAAAATCTCGCCGCGCGGTGTGGGCGTGCCGTCCGGATAGAAAAACTTTGTCGAAGCCGGCCACAGCGACATCACTTTCTGGTAGCTGCGCAGCATTCCGCCGAACTCTTCCGGCATTGGAAATCCCTGATCGGCGTACTCGATGGCGGGCGCGGCCACTTCGGCGAAGGACTTGGTCCCGTACTTTTCGAGCGCCAGGATCAAGCCGTCAAAGACGCCCGGCGTGATGGCGCTCAGGATGCCTTGGCCCGGAATGGGCGGCATGTGTCCGGCATCCTCCCACGGTTCCGGCTGGCGCCGCGAGTAGAATTCCACGGTCGCCTTGGCCGGCGCGACGCCCACGCCGCTGATCGCCACCGGAGGCTTGCCCGCCATTTTGATCAGCAGCGGCATTTCGCCGCCCAGCCCGAAACGGCTCAATTCGGTGACGCTGGCGGCCAGGACGCTGGCCACGCCGGCATCCACGGCGTTGCCGCCCTGGGTCAGAATCCGGAATCCAGCCTCGACCTCGAAGTTGTTGGCCGCTCCGACCATCTCGTGGATTCCGCGCACGGGCGGAAACATCGTGGTGCGATCCTGGGCGACAGCCGCGGCGCAGAAACACGCCGCAAAAAGCGACAAACGAGCAGCGAGTGACGTCATCGCCTTATTGTTGCACTCTCCACCATCCGGCGGTACTTCCGCAGCAGCTCATAGACCACCACCCCGCCGGCGGTGGCGACGTTCAACGAATGCTTGCGCCCCAGCATGGGAATGCGCACGTGCGTGTCGCACAGCGCGAGCATTTCGGCTGAGAGACCGTCGGTCTCGTGACCGAACAGCAGGCAGACGGGGAAATTAGGCTGCCAGTCGTACAGATCCACGGCGCGACGGCTGGTCTCGATCGCGGCGACTTCGTGACCGCTCTCGCGCAAGTGGCGAACCAGCGCGCCGGCCTGCGCGTGATGCTCCCAGGCGACCGTCTCTTCGGCGCCCAGCGCGGTCTTCGAGATGGCGGGCTTGGGCGGACGGCCGGTGATCCCGCACAGGTACAGCTTCTCGCATCCGGCGGCGTCGGCGGTGCGGAAGAAAGCGCCGACGTTATACATGCTGCGGACGTTGTCGAGCAGGATCGACACCGGCAGCGACTTGATTCCTTCGTAGGCTGCGCCGGTTTGAGTCGCTAGAAACGGGAGGCGGTCGGCTCCGTGCTCACCCGCGCTCATCGGCGATCCACAGGTTCAGCCGGTCCAGACTCCGCAAGAAGGGCTTGAGCCCGCTCCACAGCAGCGCGGCCGCCAGGATGGATGCAGTCACGGCGACAACCAGCAGCGAGTAGTTCACCGCGTTGTCGCGCCCGAAAACGTATTGCGTGCAGAAGGCCACCGCGGTTGGACCCAAGCCGAGGCCGATGAGATTCAGGATGAAAAGATAGACTGCCGAGGCCTGGCCGCGCATGGTGGGCGGCATCATCTGCTGGATGGCGGCGGGAGCGATGCCGAACGGCGCCGCGGCGAATACGCACGCGGGAGCGAGCCACACCACTGCCCATCCGGCCGTGGGCGCGAGGAACAGCAGGAAGTGCACCGGAATCCAGGCCAGCGCGATGAACACGCCCACCAGCATGTTGGCCTGCAAGGTGCCGCGCGCGCGAACCGCGTCGGCGATGCGGCCGGCGCCCACGATTCCGAGCACTCCGAAAACCATCACCATGGAACCGTACACCAGACCGATTTTCGGGATGTCCCAGTGATAAACGCGGCGGAAGAACTCCGGCACCCAGGCCGCGCTGCCGTAGGAAACCAAAGAGAGCAGGCCGAAGCCGGCGTTGTGGCACAGGAACGTTCCCTTGTTCTTGAAAATGTAAGCGAACGATTCCTTGGCCGACGCGACGGTATTCTTGGTGCCGAGCCGCAGCGGTTCCTTGACGGTGAAGAGCAACAGTGTCGCCAGCAGGCCGGGCAATCCCACCGCGAGAAAGATCACTTGCCAGGGCCGCACTCCGCCCACCAGCGGCAGCATCCACAGATCCTTGGTGGAGGCCAGGCGTACCACGATTCCACCCAGCAGGAACGACAGGCCCGAGCCGATGTAGATGCCCATCGAATAGACGCTGATGGCGGTGGCCAGCTTTTCCTTCGGAAAATAATCCGTGATGATGGAGTAGGCCGCGGGCGAGAGCGCCGCTTCGCCGACCCCGACGCCCATGCGCCACACCAGCATCTGGGCGAAATTCTTGGCCAGCCCGCACATGGAGGTGAAGAAGCTCCAGGCCACCAGGCCGCCTGCAATGATGCCGCGCCGGCTGCGCTTGTCGGCCATGCGTCCCAGGGGGATTCCGCAGAAGGTGTAGAAGACCGCGAAGATGAAGCCTTGCAGCACGCTCACCTGCGTGTCGGTGATCCCGAGGTCGCGGCGCAGAGGCGCCACGATGAGCGAAAAAATCTGGCGGTCGATGAACGAGAAAACGTACATCAGCGTGAGCACGCCGACGACAAACCAGGCGTAGCCTAGCGAACGGCGGGGCGTTTCGGCCTCGGGCGGGGCGGGGGAGCGGGTCGGCTGCGTGGCCATAGTAGAGCAATCATATACCAGAACCGTACCGCGCGAGCTGTGGGGCGGGCAATCTTGCCCGCAGCCGGCTTTTAGCCGGCGCCGTCCGCGTTAATGGCAAGTTCTGTGGAGACTAGAGCCGCCTAAAGGCGGCTGCAGCCACGATTGGCCGCCCCACAGCGCAGCATATTCTTAGAAAATAGTTTCTAGTAGATCTCGAAGCAGAAGACGCGGTTGTCGCCGGCCGGGGTTAGGGCGTATTGGCCGTTCTCCAGCGGCTCGTCCACCTCGACGCGAAACAGGCGGTTGCCCAACGGGATCACTTGCATGTGCACCGGACGGTTCCCGCCTCGGCGCCGGCCCTGTTGGGCTAGCGACACTTCCCGATTGCCGTTCTTGACGTCCAGCCGGTACAGCTCCATCCGGTCCGGCGATACGTTGCGCGCATCGATTATGAAGATCGGCTCGGCCAGGGGCGTGCGGGCCGGCGAGGCAGCGCCGGAAACGACAAAGGTGGCTTCGTTTTTGCGATTTTCCTGGCGAGCCTGGCCGGTCTCGGTTTCCACCAGGTTGGAGGCGTGCAGCAAGTACGGCACATCCGGCTTGGGCGGCACCGGGCCGGTATACTTGTCCGCGCCCATCGTCCATCCGGCCGCGAAACTGAACAAAAGCAAAGTTCTCCAAAACATCCTAGACTCCTAGACTCTCGTTTCTAGTTTCTCGTTTCTGGTTTCTGGCTGCTTGGGCCTGCCCGCAGTCTCTCTAGCGAGTGTCGCATGGGATCAGAACAAATTGGCGGGATGGCGCCGTTTCCATAGTACCCGACAAGTACGATCGGAGGTTGCATTCCATTGGTGGGACCAACGGAGTGCTCCCTATTGCACCGCTATCTTCACCGTATTGCTGGGCACGCCGTTAATGATAAGCTGCAGACCCTGTGCGCCGGGCGGCGTTGCCACCGGCACTTCCGCGTTGACCTGATACAGCCCGGCATAACCGGCGGCAGCTCCCGAATAAGATACGTTCGCGCGAATGCCCGCGATGACAACCTCAGGTCTGGCCACGGTCTCGGGCGGAGGAGACGGTGCAGAAGCGCCAGAATCGATGGCGGGCTGCAATTGACCCAGCCCGGTGCTGTATATCGAAATGGACTCGCCGCGGCTGACCGGGTTGCTGTCAGTGACTAATTGGAACGTCCCGGCGTGCAGGATCGCAGCCGCTCCGCCATTCAAGACAAAGATGCCTGGCGACACGTCCGCCACGTTGACCAATTGTGGGATTGCGGCCGTGCCGTCGCGATGAACTTCCATGGATACTGTTCCTGTGGACACCTCGAAGGGAACCTGGGCATTGATTTGTTCGGGCAAAGCATAAAACAGTGGGGCTGCAATGCCGTTAAAGAAGACGCTGGCGCCTGCCAGTGTTGTTGGAAGGGGGAACGTTTCTGCCTGCGATCTGCCTTGTGACAGATCACTCCCGAAGATGGAGACGATAGTGCCAGGCGCAACGGCTCCGTTGGGATCTGCTGCCGCCCGGAAGCTGGCCCCGTTCACTACGCCGCCCGCGGCCACGGAAGGCCTGACGTTTAGGTCCAGCGCTTCGTTCAGGGCTACTGCTCCGCGGCCAAAAAGCAGGTCGCCACCCACGGCATAGATGATCCCACCGATCGCGCCAGCATTCAAACTGGCTCGTTGCGTGGGCACGCGCGACGGGGTGGTCCAGTGATCGCTCGCCGGGTCGTAGGCATCTACCTGCGCCACCTCAAACCCTCCCACGGCGTACAGAATTCCACCCACTATCGCCACTCCAAAAGACGTTCGCTCCCGCGGCATTTCGGCACGGTCGGTCCAGGAATTGCTGACCGGATCGTAAGCCTCGGTGACCTTCCTGCTGCCGAACGTGCTGATATCATCGCCTCCCACGGCGTAGAGGCGATGGCCCACTACACCCACGCCGAGATCACTCTTACCTCTTCGCATGGGAGTGCGACCGTACCAGATGCCAGCGACAGGGTCGTACGCCTCCACCGTATTCAGCCCGGCAGCCGGATTGCTGCCGCCCACCGCGTAGAGGATGCCATCGACCACACCGACGGCAAGACCTGACCTGGCGGTGGGCATAGGAGGCTTGGTGGCCCAGGTATTCGTGACTGGATCGTAGACCTCCACTGTGTTCAGTATGCGGAGGTGGTCACCCACGGAACCGGTTCCCCCGACCGCATAGACAATGCCGTTGACCACGCCGATCCCCAGGTCATAGCGTGCGGAAGGCATGGGAGTCTTCACAGTCCAGGTATCCGAAACCGGATCGTAGGCTTCGACCTTGCTCAGGACCCCATCGGGGCCGTTGACGCCACCGATTGCGTATAGCACGCCATTGACTACGGCCACCCCGAAGTCGGATCTAGGGGTAGGCATGGGAGCTTTGGTGGACCAGGTAGGCATTTGCGCCAACATTCGCCCTGCGAAGACAACCGCGATGCAGAGAAGTGTTCTTTTGTGTGGAAACGCCACGCAAATCGCGTGGCACTTTGAGGTCCACGGCTCAATCTTTCCAGGCGGCCCGAACATCGCCGCTACGGAGCTAGAATTGAAGCAGATCCTGCTCCAAACCTGAATCCAGGGGCATGCTTCCTACTTCACGACCTTGGCCGACTGAAGCCGAGATATCCACTCCTGGCGCTCCTCTGGGGCTATCTGCTTGCCTTTGGCGCAGTAACTCGCGTGGAACACTGTGTCCTTGGTGGCCAGGAATCTGCCGATTTGAGACTGATCGGGATCCGAGGCACAGTTCTCGATGCGCCATTCATAGAGGATGTCTTGATCCTTGGTCTCTATGTCGTTCCACACCAGGTTCGGACAGCGAGCAAGCAGCATCTGCTTCATGGATTTCGCCGCCTCACTGGGCGGCGGATATTTCTTTTTGCCAAATGCTTGTATTGTGATGATTTCCGTCCAATTGTCTACTGTTTGCCCTCGAGGCACAATCTCTATGATTCTGATCTTCTCTTTTTTGTCGACTTGAGTATGAATGTGATCGACGTCAAAGTGAGCCATCGAGATACCTGTTAGACCGAGAGAGTCCTGGGCGTAGCCGCAAGTAGGTACAAGCAGAGCACTGGAGAGGACAGTAAGAACTAAGGCGCGTCGTAGAGGCGTAGGGCACACAATCATAGAATTTCCGCAGAACTAGGAGCATCCTAAGAGCCACTCGGCTAAATGCTTGCCAACGAATTACCAGCCTTAGCGGTTGCCTCTGCCAGCCGCACTTGGGAGGACAATATTATTTCTCAAATGCCTGCGTGCTTTGGCGCTCAGTGCGGTATATGAGCCAGCTTAAGTTACTTAGCGTCGCACTAAGTGATGCAGATGCCGCCGTCCACTGGGATCACCACGCCGTTGACGTAGGCGCCGGCGCGCGAGGCCAGGTAGATCGCAACTCCCGCCGGGACGCCGATGCGCCGCAGCGGGCATTGCTTTTCGAACTGATCCTGGAAATTGTCGAGCATCCACTTGGTCATCTGGCTGGGGAACGGGCCGGGCGCGATGGCGTTCACGGTGACGTTGCGGCCGGCCAGCTTCACCGCCAGGTCGCGCGTGAGGTGATGGATGGCGGCCTTGCTGGGACCATACGCGAAATTTTCCATGGACGATACTCGCAGGCCGTCGATCGAACCCACGTTGATCACGCGGGCCGGGTCGGCGGGGCCGGCGGCTTTTTCGAGCAGCGGAAGCAGGTCGCGCGTCAGGAAGAAGGTGGATTTCAGGTTGGTGTCGAGCACCTTGTCCCAGCCCGACTCGGGATACTCGTCGAGCGTGCCGCCCCAGGCCGCGCCGGCGTTGTTCACCAGGATGTGCAGGCGCGGCTCGCGGGCAGCTACTTCCTTGGCGAGAGCCTCGCAGCCGGCCGCGGTGGAAACATCCGCCGGAAGCGAAATGCATGGACCGACCGCGCTGAGCTCGCGCGCGGTATCGTCGCAGACCTGCTTCTTGCGCGACGAGATGTAGACCTTGGCGCCGGACTCGAGAAAGCCTCGCGCGATCATCAGCCCGATTCCCCGCGAGCCGCCTGTCACCAGAGCGGTCTTCCCGCGGATTGAAAAAAGATCCTGTACGTTGATTGCGTCTTTGGGTTCCATATTTTAAGTTCGAGCAAACGCTAGGGCGTCACCGGTGGCGCCGTCCAGCGGCCGTTCAGGACCTCGTCTTTGGGCCAATACAGCCGCAGGATGAGATTGAATTTCCCCGCGGGGGCCGGCAGCCAGTTGGAGGCGCGATCCGGCGAAGGCGAATCATGCTGGATATACAAATCCAGTGAGCCATCGGGATTGAACTTGAGCGGGTCGCGATCGCCGATGGCGAATCGATGGATCGGATTCGCGGCGAAGTAGCCGTCCTCGCCGTACATGGTGAGCGACCAGAAGGCGCGGACTGGGGGAACTTGAGCCTTGGAGAAGTGCATTCGATAGGGATGCGAGCCATCCAGTGGCTTGCCGTTGGCGTCTTGCTTGCAGGTGACGTAGATGGCGTCTTCAGAAGGTAGTGCGCCCAGGCCGAACCGCGCGATGGCGGCGCGTGCGGCGTAGTTGGCGCCGTACTTGCCGACCGTCCCGCCGGTGTCCGCCCAGCCGTTCTGCATGGGGCGGCCGTTGCTCGCGCTGAGCGGATCGAGCAGGTGGGCGGAAGCTGCCTGGGCGCCCGCTTCGAGCGCTTTCAGGCCGTCGGCGCCGAGCGCTTCCGGATGAAACGGCTTTCCGGGTGCGATTCCGATTCTTGCCAATTGCCGCAGCATGGGAGCGTCGGCAGCGTGGGGAGGGTTCTTGGCCAGCAGGTCGGCGAAGGTGCGGAAGAACTCCACCGGGTTCAGGCGCTCCACCTGTACGGGAGGCGGCACCGGCTCTGCGGCCGGGCTCGCGGGCGGCCGCGGCCCGGTGGGGCGAGGACCGTCCGGGTACAGGCTGAGCGGCATCAGAACGAAGCCTTTCTGAATGGCGTGCACGTTGGCATAGTCGCTGGCGTTGTTGGTCTGTGTGCGGCCGATCAGCCAGACCATGTTGGTGGGCGAGTCGATGCGCTGCGCGCGCGCGGGCAACGTTCCGCGCCAGCCGGGGCCGACTACCGCGAACCATTCGTCGCCGGTGCCGGTGGTGCGCTTGCCGGGCACCGAGAAAGTTTCGGTCCAGGCGTCCAGGAACTGCATGAGGTAGTAGCGGCCGTGCGTGTCGGCCACGTGCAGCAGCACCGGTTCTTTCGACAAATCGAGCCAGGAAGCAGAGTACAGCGTGTCGGCGTTGGGGCGGATGACGCGCCGGAATTTGTCGTCAGGAAACGCCGCGGCGTGAGTGAACTCATTCGTGCTGGCGGCGCCGAGTTGCGACGCTTGCGCGAGCGTGCTGCGGCGCGTGTATTCCATCAGCACCAGCGGGTACGCGAAGGTGTAGGCTTGGCTGGCGATCTCGCGGATCTCGGACGGCGACGGCGCGGGCTGCTGCGATTGGCCGGCCGCGATTTGAACCAACCCGACCGCGTAAATCGCGAGCACGCTGCCTGTGAGTCCACGCATACAGTCTCCGATAGCTTATCAGATCGAAGTGCAAGGCGAGCGGAACGAGGTTCAAGTACTAGACGACGTTTTGGTCTTGAATTGGTTGATTTGTTGTATTAGAGTAGATTGATCAAGAAAACCGCACCGGGGCGCCGGAAGGAGAGGCCTGTCGAAGCCGCCGGTTCCGGTGCGGTTCGCCCAAACGGGCACAGAATCCAGCGTCGGCTCGCCAGGCAATACTCGATTCGGGCGAGGCCCGCGTCCTTCTATCCTCTGCCTCGAACGCCAAGCGCAACCGATACCAGACCCCAATGCGAGGTCGATTGGTGAAGCACCAAAAAAAAACCCCTCTGATGCAACTTGCCGACGAGAGGCAAGAGCGGCAAAATTTAAGACGCCGGTTCCCGCAAGCACAAACTCGTTCACCAGCCCGCTCGAGACCCCCGATCTGCCGTTGCATTCAGAGGGCAGGTTTCAAAGGTCACTTCATCAATTCGCTTCCTGATTTGCACGCCCGTGGCCAACGGTTTCTTCCGTATTTTTAGTAGCTTGCGTGCATTACTGAAAGGATCGCTGGGGTCGCAGGCGGCCCTGGGTGTGTCGTTGTGACACAATGGAGAGCGGTGGTTTCGCCGGTGACATCCGCTGGCGGCCATCGTCCAACGGTATTTCAAGAATGTTTCGCCTGGTAAGACTACTGTGCGTAGTGTCCGGCATCCTGGCGGCTCAGCCGGGCCTGGAAGAGTACCGGGTTTACAACCAACACCCCAGGCTGCTGCTGACCACGCAGCGTTTGCGGCTGCTCAAGCGCGAGCGCGACCGCGATTCGATGCGCTGGCGGCAGTTCTCGCTGCTGGTGCGATCCGCGGCCGAGATGCCGGAGCCCGGGTTCGCGCTGGCGCTTTACTACCAGGTGACGTCGGACGAAGTTTTCGGCAAGCGCGCGGTGGATTGGGCGCTGGGAGCGGGCGCCGATCTGCGGCAGTTGGCGCTGGTTTACGACTGGTGCCAACCGGTGCTGGCTCCGGCACAATCCAAGGCGCTCGCGGCCAAGATTCACGCGTTGATCGAGCAACGGCCCGCGGCCACGGTGGCGGCGCGCCGGGACCGGGTGCTGGCCGTGATCGCAACCGCCGACGAGAATCAGCACGGCGAAGAGGCCGCGCTGCGAGACACGGTGGTGTCCTGGTGGAGAGCGCAGTTGGCGCCGCAGCTTAGCTCGGGCCGCACCACGATCCCGCTGCCCGATCTTTACCCGCTGGCGGAGCTGCTGCACGCGATTCGCGACAACTTGAAGATGGAGCTGCGCGACGACGCACCGGATTATTTTCGGGAGCTTCCCAAGTATCAAGTGCTGGGAAATTATCCGGCGCCGCTGGACGCCCCGGAGAACGAGTATCGCATCCCGGTTTATACCGGCTCGGCCCAGCCCGACGTGGATCGAGCGGCGCTGGCGCGAGTGGCCGGCTTCGGCATGGTGGCGTACGACAACAATGCTCTCGAAAACCAGTTCCTGCAGGGCTGGCTGATCCAGGACCGCTTCATGCTGCAAGGCACCTTTGGCGCTCCCTACGAATTCCTGTGGGCCAACCCCTATCAGCCCGGGCTCAGTTATTTTCAACTGCCGCTGCTGTATCACAACGCGCAGTCGGGGGCGTTGTTCATAAGATCCAACTGGGAGGACGACGCGCTCTGGTTCGGCCTGTACGAAGGCGAGGCCCAGTTGTTCCAGGACGGCAAGATCACGGTGCTCAACCGGAGCGGCCAGCCCGCCTCCAACCCGGAACCAATCGCCGTTGGAGATGCCAGCGTGTTGTGGGGACGAGCGCCGGTAAAATTTTTGATGGAAGGCGGCACGATGCTGGTGGTAGGATTGAAACCACAGCACAAATATCTGCTCGAGACCGACGACGAGGAGATGTGCGAGCTCGAAACCGACCGGGTGGGTACGCTGGTGTTGACCTATCCGGCCGGGCGCAGCGCGGGGGTTCGCATCCACGAGCCGGATGAGAATGGGGTGAATAGTGGACAAGGCGGAACGTGACCTGTTGCTAGTGCACCTGGCCGAGAGCCGGGAGATGCTGGTGCGCGCCGTGGACGGGTTATCGGGAGAACAGCAGCTCTTTCGTCCGGGGGAGGATCGATGGTCGGTGGCGGACTGCGTGGAGCACATCACCATCGTCGAAGACAGCACGCTCAAGGCCATTCAGAGAGTTCTGCAGGGACCGGCCCGGCCGGACCAGCAGGCCGAGACGAGCGGCAAGGATGCCGTGATTCTGGACCGTGTGCCAGCGCGCGGAACGCGGGTGAAAGGTCCGCCGCAGGTGATGCCGAGCGGGCGCTGGCCGGACTTTGAGGAGCTGCTGCGCCAGTTCGAAGCGACGCGCGAGCGCACCCTGCGCTTCGCCGCCGTGACGCAGGCCGATCTGCGGTCGCGCGCTTTTCCGCATCCGTTTCTCGGCCCCTTGGATTGCTATCAGTGGCTGCTGTTTTCAGCGGCGCATTGCGAGCGGCACGTCCGGCAATTGGAAGAAGTGAAAGCCGACTCGGCATTCCCGCGCGGCCTAGGCGCTTCAGCTTAGGAACGGCTGCGCGGCCGCTTCGAGCGAACTACTTGATCTCCAGAATTTCCTTCTCTTTGGTTTTCACCGCCTGATCCAGTTTCTGAATCTGGCCGTCGGTGAGTTTCTGGATTTCGTCGTGCGCGCGGCGGTCGTCATCCTCGCTGATGAGCTTGTCCTTGAGCAGTTTCTTGACGTGCTCGTTGGCGTCGCGCCGGATGTTGCGCAGCGCCACGCGATGATCTTCGGCGATATGATGCAGCTTCTTCACCAGTTCCTTGCGCCGTTCTTCAGTAAGAGGCGGAATGGGAACGCGGATCAGCTTGCCGTCGTTGGCCGGGTTCAGCCCGAGATCGGCGGCGCGAATGGCCTTCTCGATCACTCCAATTTGGGAGACGTCCCAGGGCTGCACGGTGATGAGGGTAGGCTCGGGGACGTGCAGGGTGGCCAGTTGGTTGAGCGGCGTCGCGGTTCCGTAGTAATCCGCGCGCACGTTATCCAGCAGGCTCACCGATGCGCGGCCGGTGCGCACTCCGGCCATCTCATGCTGTAAGTCCGACAGTACTTTCTCCATGCGCGTTTTGGAGTGGGTCTCGACGTCTTTGACACTCTGGAAATTGTGGGCGGCTGGGGTTGCGTTAGGTTCGTTTTTCATATCGTCCGGCTAGTGGATGAGAGTTCCGATGGGCTCGCCCATCGACATACGCATTATATTTCCGAAGACGTTCAAGTTGAAAACGCGGACGGGAAGCTGGTTGTCGCGGCACATGGCGACGGCGGAGGCATCCAGCACGCGCAGCGCCTTGGCCAGCACTTCGTTATAGGTGACTTCGTTGTAGAGCACGGCGTCGGAGTGGCGCAGCGGATCCTTGTCGTAAACGCCCTCCACGCGAGTTCCCTTGGCGATGACATCGGCGTGGATTTCGAGCGCGCGCAGCGTGGCGGCGGTGTCGGTGGAGAAATAGGGATTCGAAGTGCCGGCAGCGAAGATCACGATGCGGCCTTTTTCCAGGTGACGGATAGCCCGGCGGCGGATGTACGGCTCGGCCACCTGGTGCATCTGGATGGCGGTCATGACGCGAGTGGGTGCGCCGGCTTTTTCCAAGGCGTCCTGCAGCGCCAGCGCGTTGATCACGGTGGCCAGCATGCCCATGTGGTCGGCGGCCACGCGGTCCATGTCCATGGCGGCGGCCTCGGCTCCGCGAAAGAAGTTGCCGCCGCCGACTACCAGGCCGATCTGGACGCCCATCTTGGCGACTTCGGCGACTTCCTCGGCCAGGCTGCGGACCCGCTCCGGATCGATGCCGAACTTGGCGCCGCCGGCCAGGACCTCGCCGCTGAGCTTGAGAACGATGCGCTGGTATCGGGACATGCTGGCCCGGCGCCGCTTATTCCTGCGGTGGCGACTTTTCCGCCGTCTCCTCGATCAACGCCGCTTCGCCCACCTTGAAGCGCACGAAGCGCGAGACCGAAATGTTTTCGCCAACCTTGGCGATCATGCTCTTGATCAGGTCGCCGACCGTGGTGGAGTTTTCGCGAATGAAGGGCTGCTCGTACAGGCAGATCTCCTCGTAAAACTTGTTCATCCGGCCGTCCACGATCTTGTCGACCATTTTTTCCGGCTTGCCTTCCTGGAGCGCTCGGGCCCGCTGGATGTCGCGTTCCCTGTCCAACGCCTCCGGGGTGACGTCTTCCTTGCGGATGAACTGCGGATCGGCGGCGGCCACCTGCATGGCCAGGTCCTTCACCAGTTGCTGAAAGTCGTCGGTGCGCGCCACAAAGTCCGACTCGCAGTTTACCTCCACCAGCACGCCCAGTTGCGCGCCTGGATGGATGTAGCTTCCGATGACGCCCTGGCGGGTGCTGCGCGTGGCTTTCTTGGCCGCGGACGCAATGCCGCGCTTGCGCAAGATAATCTCGGCCTCGGGGAGGTTGCCTTTGGCTTCCACCAGAGCGCTCTTGCACTCCATCATGCCCGCGCCGGTCCGGTCGCGGAGTTCTTTCACCAGCTTCGCACTGATCTCCATAACCTCAGTTCTCTGGTTCCTTGGTTCTCTGGTTCATTGGTTCCTTGGTTTCAGGAACCGGATTCCCAGTTTGCCGGCGGCCCGGCTACTCAGCAGCGCCCGACGAACTAGCGCCCCCGTCCGGCTCTTCAGAGCCGGGGCTCTTGCGCGGCAGCGACATGGACGGCAGGTCTTCGTCCGACAGACCCTCCGACATAAGCTGATCCAACTGCTGCGGATCGAACTGCGTGTATTCGGGGATCTCTTCGGCCGGCGTTTCGTCGGTGATGATCTTTTCGGCCGCGAAATCCTGTTCGGTGGCCAGGGCGCGGCCCTCGATGACGGCGTCGGCGACCTTGGTGGTGAACAGGCGGATGGCGCGCAGGGCGTCGTCGTTGCCGGGGATGACGTGGTCCACTTCGTCGGGATCGCAGTTGGTGTCCACCACCGCGACCACCGGAATCCCCAGCTTGCGGGCTTCTTTCACCGCGATGGCTTCCTTGTTGGAATCCACCACGAACAGCAGGTCCGGCAGGCCGTTCATTTCCTTGATGCCGGCCAGGTTCTGCTGCAGATGTTTGCGCTCGCGCTCGAGCCGTCCGACTTCTTTCTTGGCGCGGCCCGCATAGGCGCCGTCGGCGGCCATGGCGTCGAGTTCCTTGAGCCGCTTGATGGAGCGCTGCACGGTCATCATGTTGGTGAGCAATCCGCCCAGCCAGCGCTGGTTGACATAGAACTGGCTACAGCGCGCGGCTTCCTCGGCGACCGCCTCCTGGGCCTGGCGCTTGGTTCCTACGAACAGGACGTTCTTGCCCTGCGCGGCGGCTTCGGCCACGTAGCGCATGGCGTCCTTGAAAAGCTTCAGGGTCTTTTGCAGATCGATGATGTAGATTCCGTTGCGTTCGCCAAAGATGTATTCCTTCATCTTTGGATTCCAGCGCTTGGTCTGGTGCCCGAAATGAACGCCGGCTTCGAGCAATTCCTTCATGGAAATTGACGGCAAAATGCCTCCTTTGTTTCCTGGTTGGCGATTCGCCCGGTCTGAGCGGAGCACGCGGCCCAAAGCGGAATTTGCGTGCACCGGAAAAACCGGCCGTTAACAATGTGGCGCGTAGATTCGTGTCACGCGCGGCGTGCGTCAGCGCTTCGAGAACTGGAACCGCTTGCGCGCGCCTTTCTGACCATACTTCTTGCGCTCATGCGCGCGAGGGTCGCGCGTGAGCAAGCCGAGCTGCTTAAGCTTGGGCCGCAGCTCGGAATTGAATTCGATGAGTGCGCGGGCGATGCCTAGGCGCGCCGCTCCGGCCTGTCCGTTGGGGCCGCCGCCCGAGGCCAGGATGATGATGTCGAACTTGTCGGCCATCTCGGTGGCGAGCAGCGCCTGCCGCACCATGGCCTTGGAAGATTCGTTGACGAAATACCGATCCAGGGGCCGGCCGTTGACGGTGATGGCGCCCTTGCCCGACCGCAGGAAAATCCGCGCGACCGCCGTTTTCCGGCGTCCTGTTCCGAGATACTGTACCAATCCTGCCACTCAAATACCTTTCTCGATCATGACAGCGACAGCGCCACCGGCTTCTGCGCCTGGTGGGGATGCTTGTCGCCGGCGTAAACCTTGAGCTTCCGGTACATCTGCTTGCCCAGTTTCGTTTTCGGGAGCATTCCGGCGATGGCCTGCTCGATGATTCGGGCGGGCCGGGTGGCGCGCACCTGCACCAGACCGACTTCGGAGAGCCCGCCCGGGTAGCCGCTATGGCGCCGGTAAACCTTCTGCTCTTCCTTGCGGCCGGTGAGCCGGATCTTGGCCGCGTTGATGACGATCACGTGATCGCCGGTGTCCAGGAAAGTCGTGTAGGTGGGCTTATGCTTGCCCATGAGGATCATGGCGGCCTTGCTGGCGACCCGTCCGAGCACCTGATCAGTGGCATCTACTACGTGCCATTGACGCACGATCTCGCCCTGGGACGGAAACTGGGTTTTCATAAAGACAGACCTTCTCCGTAGGAGACTTAGTGTCAATTCAGCTTAGCGAATGGGGCGGGGGAGTGTCAAACGACGTGGGGCCGTGAGCCAGCCGTTCCTGAGACCTAGTAGACTGGAGTTAAGAATCGTAACATCGAAGGGATGAGTGCGTGCCCCCGATCAGCGACATCATCGTTAAAGATCCCGAGATCCTCGGAGGAACACCCGTCTTCCGCGGCACCCGCGTTCCTTAACAGGCACTGCTGGACTACCTGGAAGGCGGAGAGACGTTGGATCAATTCCTGGATGATTTTCCCACCGTGACCCGCGAGGCTGCCGTCGCCGCTCTCGATCTTGGGAATAGGCCTACTTCACCTTCTCGCGCACGTTGAACTCCAGCTTCCAGCGGCGGCCGTCGCGGGCCACCGACCAGAGCTGCAGCATGCCGGTTTCGGTGATTACGGTTTCGAGCGTCACCGGGACGAACTCGCCGGCGTTTCCGTTGGCGGGGAGGGTGACCTCTACCGGCGACAGCTCTTCGAGATCGTCGCCGATCTCGTCCAGCAGCGTGCCGGCCGGATCGTTCTTGCGCGCGGCGGATTGAAAGAAGCGGAACTCGGCCGGCTCGCCGACCGCGAGGCCGAATTCGCGGTCCCGCAGCTCGGCCGAGGTCCCCTCCTCCATTCCGAACGGGGCCACCGCGAGCGCCTTGACCGGCACGGGCATTCCGGGCACGGCGGGCATGGCGCTTTCGATCCCGAGATAGTACGTGCGCGGAATGCCGCCGCGAATGCGGACGCCACGTCCGGCGCGAGCGAGTCCATAGTAGACGGCGCCGCGCGCCACCGCGTGCATCAGGTCTTCGCCCACTAGCGGAGCCGCGGGCGCGAGACCTTCCTGCTGCAGCCAGCCGTTCAAAACTTCAAGCAGCCGCTCGCGGACCAGGCCGGCACGCAACACGCCGCCGTTGAACAGGACGTGCGTGGGCGCAGCGAGTCCGCTGGGGGCTCGGCGCACGGAACCTTGTTCAGACTGCGCGGCTTGCTGACGCAGAAAGCGCGCCAGGTGCCGCGTGATGGCCGCATCCGCGGCGTAGGGCAGACCCAGTTCGGCGAAACCCATTTTCCGCCGCTGCGGCAGGTCTTCGCTCGACACTTTCGGTAGAAAACCTTCCGACAGGATTCGATCGATGTCCTCGCGCAGCAGCTTGGTCTTGATGGTTCCACCGACCAGGCCGGTGCCGCGCCCGAGGATGGTGACGGCCTCCTCACGCTTCTTGCTGCCCTTTTCGAGCAGGCGCTCTTTGGCCAGCCGGCATTGCTGCCAGAGTGCATGCAACTGCATGCCGTCGAGCTTGGCGCCCTGGGCGGCGAGCTGCTGTTCGAGATGACGCGCCAGGGCGAGGTCCATGTTGTCGCCGCCCAGCAGGATGTGCTCGCCCACCGCGACGCGTTCCAGTTGCAGCTCGCCGGCCGATTCGGTGACGGCGATGAGCGTGAAGTCGGTGGTGCCGCCGCCGATGTCGACCACCAGGATCAGATCGCCGACGTGTACGCGCTCGCGCCAGTCGGCGTGCCGCTCGATCCAGGCGTAGAAAGCGGCTTGCGGTTCTTCGAGCAGGCGCAGATTCTGGTAGCCCGCGTCTTCGGCCGCCTTGAGAGTAAGCTCGCGAGCCACGGCATCGAAGGACGCCGGCACCGTGACCAGGATCTCTTGCTCGCGGAAGGGCGCATCCGGCTTGTGGAACTCCCAGGCGGCGCGCAGGTGTTCCAGGTAGCGCCGGGAGGCCTCGACGGGCGAAATTTTCGGCAAGCCCTCGGGCGCGTTCAGGGGAAGAATCGGGGCGGTGCGATCGACGCCGGAATGGGACAGCCACGATTTCGCGGAAGCGATCAGGCGGCTGGCCACCTCAGCGCCGCGTTTCTGGGCCAGCGCTCCGGCGACAAAACCTGGGGCGTCGTCCCACGGCAGCGCGATCGACCCAGGCGGAAAATCGGCGGCGCCGGGCAGATACAGGAACGAAGGCAGCAGCGGCTCATCGCGGACCTCGCCGGGGTTCACCAGTTGCGGGACGTTGAACAGCGTGACGGGGGCGAGCTCGCGCGGATCGCCGCCCGCGGCCGCATAGGCGAGCGCGCAATTGGTGGTTCCCAGGTCGATGCCGATGAGGTATTGCTTGGACAAAGCAGCTTTGTGAACAGTGACGGACTACGCCATGCTCAGTGGTCGGCGGAAGCTGAAGCCGCGCCGTCCGTTCCGATGGCTTTCTCCAACAACTCGGTGAACTCGCGGGCCTTGTGGTCGACCACCTGCCTGAGCTCGGTGAACTGGTGCTCGACTCCGTCCAGTTGATCCGCCAGGTGGAGGCAGGCCAGCACGGCCGCGCGAGTGGCGTCGATGTTGCCGGCGCGAGCGATCGACGACATCAGATCGTCCACTCGTTGAGCCAGTTGTTCGATGCGGCCAGGCTCCTCGCTTGCCACCAGCGAATAGCTCTGGTTGAAGATGGTCACCCGGACCGGTTCCGTGTCGGGCATGCTTTAGCTTGCCACTTCTAAGTAGTGCTCAGCAACTCCATCTGGCCGAGCAACTTCTCGATGCGGGTGCGGACCTGCTTGCGCTCGCTGCGCAGCTCGGTCAGTTCCGCGCGGACGGCGTCACGCTCGGCGATCGCGGACTCGAGCTGATCCTGGAGCGCGGCTTTCTCGGCTTTGAGGCTGCTCACCAGCTCGACGGCTCGGGTGATGCGTTCTTCCAGGTGAGCGAGCGAATCAAATTCTTTCTCTGGTTGCACGGCGTTCATGGCTCTTAAGATTGTCCCAGCGCGGCTTTGGCGGTGGCAACCAGGGAGGTGAAAGCTGCGTCGTCGCTGGCGGCCAGATCGGCCAGGATCTTGCGGTTGAGTTCGACGCCGGCCTTTTTCAGGCCGCTGATGAACTTGCTGTAGGAGATGTCGGCGGCGCGGCAGGCCGCTCCGATGCGGACGATCCACAGCGAGCGGAAATCGCGTTTCTTGCGGCGGCGTCCGACATAGGCGTAGCGCTGCGCCTTTTCGACCGCTTCCTGCGCGGCGCGATTGAGCTTACTCTTGGTTAGGAAAAAGCCGGACGCCCGGGCGAGCGTCTTCTGGCGATAGGCCTTGCGTTTGGGTCCTCGTTTGACTCGTGGCACGTTTCACTCCTTGTGGTAGTTCGACCGGCGAATACGGCACGTGCGGCGCCGCTTCACACGCGGTCTCCGTTCAGTACGGAATCATTCTTCGCAGCTTGGCCTGGTCGGACGGATCGGCGACGACTGCGTGTTTCAACTTGCGTTTGCGCGAGCGCGCCTTGGAGGTCAGGATATGGCGGGCGAAGGAATGATGCCGGACCACTTTGCCTGTCCCGGTCTTCTTGAACCGTTTGGACGCACCCTTATGTGTCTTGAGCTTGGGCATTGGGTTTTTCCAGGATTGACTGCGAAGCTAATAGTCTAGCACAGGCGGATGGCTGCGTTCGCAGGAGTGCGTGCGCCACAGAGTGCTAATGATCGGCTTGGTACTCTTCCAGCCAGGCCATCTGGATGGCTTCCAGCTTGCCTTCGGTGGACGCCTTGGGGTCGTCGTCGAAGTCGTCCAGCTCGGTGATCCACTGGTGCAGGTCGGTGTAGCGGATATTGGTCGGGTCGAGATCCGGGAACTTCTCGTAGAGCGAGAGGGCGATGTCTTCGGTTTGGTCCCAGGTGAGTCCAGCCATCAGATTTTCGTTCCTTTCAGAGCGCCGCGGACCGCGGTGTTCATCATGGTCTCGGCCAGTTTCTGCGTGGCTTGATTGAGCTGCTCGATCTTCTGGAGGATCAAGTCGAGGTTGTCGGCGTGGTAAACCAGCAGCAGCTCGTTGACGGCTTTGTCGATGGCGGCGCGCTCGTCATCGGTCAGTTCGAAGTAAGCGTCGTGGCGGCGGGCTTTTTCGACCGCGGTTAGAATCGTGTCAGCTTCGACGCGCGCTTCGCGGACCTGGCGCTCGGCGAAATCCTGCTCGGCCTTTTCGACCGACTCCTGAATCATCTTCTCCACCTGCTCGTCGGTGAGGCCATAGGACGGTTTGACGTCGACGCTGTGCTCCTTGCCGGTGCGCTGATCGCGCGCGGTGACGTTCAAAATGCCGTTGGCGTCGATCAGGAAGCGCACTTCGATACGCGCCATTCCGGCCGGCATGGGATCGATGTCCTTGAGATCGAAACGGGCCAGGCTGCGGCAATCTTTCACCAGTTCGCGCTCGCCCTGCACCACGTGGATGAGCACGTTGCGCTGGCCGTCCACGCCGGTGGTGAAGTTTTCGGTGGCGCTGGCGGGGATGGTGGAGTTGCGATGGATCAGCTTGGACACCACGCCGCCCATGGTCTCGATGCCGAGCGATAGCGGCGTGACGTCCAGCAGCAGCTTGTCCTGGACCGCGCCGGATAGAATGGCGGCCTGGACCGCGGCGCCGAGCGCGACCACTTCGTCGGGGTTCAGCTCGGTGTGCGGCTTGACGCGAAAAAGGTTCTCGACCGCAGAGAGCACCAGCGGGATGCGCGTGGAGCCGCCTACCATGACTACTTCGTCGATTTGATCGACGCTCACGCCGGCGTCCTGGATGCAGCGGCGGCAAGGGCCGAGCGTGCGGTCGACGATGGGCGTGATCAGCTTGTCGAACAGCTCGCGCCGGATCTCGCGCTGGTATTTCTTGCCGCGATACTCCAGCTCGATGTTGGTCGCCGGCACGAACGAGAGCCGCTCCTTGGCGTGGATGACGGCGCGGCGCAGGCGCTGCACGCCTTCGTTGTCGGTGGAGAGATCCTGGCCCCACTCGCCGGCGACGTCTTCGAGCGCGATCCGCAGCAGCAGGTTGTCGATGTCGTCGCCGCCCAGGTGGGTGTCGCCGTTGGTGGCCAGCACTTCGAAGATGCCGTCCTGCAGCTTGAGAATCGAAATGTCGAAGGTGCCGCCGCCCAGGTCGTACACCGCGACGATGCCGTTCTTGCGCTTGTCCAGGCCATAGGCGAGCGACGCCGCAGTCGGCTCATTGACCAGGCGTAAAACTTCGAGTCCCGCGATGCGGCCGGCGTCCTTGGTGGCCTGGCGTTGCGCGTCGTTGAAGTATGCCGGCACAGTGATGACGGCCTTGGGCACTTCGGCGCCGAAGTATTTTTCAGCGTTCTGTTTCAATTGGCGCAGCACGCAGGCGGAAATTTCAGGCGGCGTGTAGGTACGGTCGCCCAACTGGAGGTGAATCACCGATTCGCTGCCGGGCGCGATGTGGAACGGGTAGAGCTTCAGCTCGTCCTGGACGTCCTGGAGGCCGCGGCCCATCAGCCGCTTCACCGAGTACACGGTTCGCTCGGGTTGCGTCAGGAGCAGCTCGCGCGCCGGATTTCCAACCACGATCTCGCCATCGGGTTGAACGGACACCACGCTCGGCACCAGCTTGTCGCCGTCGGCACCGGGCACAATCCGGGGACCGGTGAGGTCCATGAACGCCACCAGGCTGTTGGTGGTTCCCAAGTCGATGCCGACGATGTGTGCGGGGACGTTGAAGTCGATTTCCATGGGGCAGGTGTCGGGTGTCAGGTGTCAGGTGTTAGTTCGGCGTGGACTTCGTCCAGCAGGTTTTGAATGTATTTGCGCCGATTCAAGACCCCGCGAAGCTCGGACAGAGGGTCGCGGCTTGGGGAACGGTCGTATTTTTCGAACAGGCTCTCTAGCTGTCGGTCGACGTCCGTCATCATTCTGGTAAAGTTGGATTCGGCTTGCTCCAGTTGCGGGCGCGCGGAATTATCGCCGCCGCGCATTTCTTCCAGCGCCATGTTCAGCTCGAAGACCTCTTCGAGCAGTTCCGGCGGGACATCTTTCGAGCGTTGCTCGCCGACGTCGAAGCCTGCCTGCTTCAGGACGTATTGGGCGCGCTTCACCGGATCTTTCAGCGTGCGGTAGGCGTCGTTCAATATTGATGACGCATCGAGGGAATACTGGCGCTCCTCCACCGGCCGCTGCATGAAACGATCCGGGTGCAGGCGGCGGCTTAGCTCGTAGAAGCGTTGCTGAAGTGCTTGTGTGTTCAAGTTCAGTTTCCGCTCCAGGCCTAGCAGCGCGTAATAGTCATTGGGCGGCGGCTGCAGCGAGTTACAGGCCGGACAGAAGAGCTGGCCGCTGGTTGACTGGTTGCATTGCCAACAATGGCCCGCTGCGCTCACGCGGAAAACGACGTTCCGCAGCCACAGTTTTTCTTGGCGTGCGGGTTATCGAATTCGAAACCGGAATGGACCAGCGAATCCTTCCAGTCCAGCGTCATGCCGTCCAGGTAGATGAGGCTCTTCGGGTCCACGAAGATCTTGACGTCGTCGAAGTCGTAGACCTGGTCGGTGGGCCGCGGCTTGACGTCGAACTTGAAAAGATAGCTCAGGCCCGAGCATCCGCCGCCCAGCACACCCAGGCGCAATCCGCCTTGAACGCCATGCTTGGCGAACTGTTCGCGGATCTTCGAGACGGCTTTGGGAGTGACGGTGATCATGACTCGAAACCGCTTCCTAACGGTCCCGGCTCAGTTAACTGGATGCTACGGCTTCGCTCTTGGTCGCGGCCTTCTTCTTGTAGTCGCTGATGGCGGCCTTGATGGCGTCCTCGGCCAGCACCGAGCAGTGAATCTTCACCGGCGGAAGGCTCAGCTCGTTCACGATGTCGGTGTTCTTGATCTGCAGCGCTTCGTCCACGGTCTTGCCGTGCAGCCATTCGGTAGCGAGCGACGAACTCGCGATGGCGCTGCCGCAGCCGAAGGTCTTGAACTTGGCATCCTCGATGACACCCGTTTCAGGGTTGACCTTAACCTGGAGTTTCATGACGTCGCCGCACTCGGGCGCGCCCACCATGCCGGTGCCCACGTTCGGATCGCTCTTGTCCAAAGAGCCGACGTTTCTCGGATTGTTGTAGTGGTCTAGAACCTTGTTCGAATAAGCCATATTGGTCTCCTCCTAGTGTGCGCTCCACTGGACCTTCGCCAGATCGATTCCTTCTTTCGCCATTTCGTACAGCGGTGACAGCTCGCGGAGTTTCTTCACCACGTCGATGACCTTGTCGGCGACGTAGTCGACTTCTTCCTCGGTGTTGAAGCGGCCCAGGCCGAAGCGGATGGACGAGTGCGCCAGATCGTCGCCCGCGCCCAGCGCCTTTAGAACGTAACTGGGTTCGAGCGTGGCCGAAGTGCAGGCCGAGCCGCTCGAGACCGCGATATCGTTGATGCCCATCAGCAGCGATTCGCCTTCCACGTAGGCGAAGCTGATGTTCAGATTATTCGGCAGCCGGTGCTCCATGGTGCCGTTGATGTAGACTTCGTCGAGCTCTTTTTCGAGCTTGCCGCGCAGCTTGTCGCGCAGGTACGCCATGCGCTTGGCTTCTTCCTGCATGCCGGCGTTGCAAAGGCCGCATGCTTCTCCCAGGCCGACGATCCCAGGTACGTTGAGCGTTCCGGAACGCATGCCGCGCTCGTGCCCGCCGCCGTCCATCTGGGCGGTGATCTGCACGCGCGGGCTTTTGCGGCGCACGTACAAAGCGCCGACGCCCTTGGGGCCGTACATCTTGTGGCCGCTCAGCGACGCCAGATCGATGTTGTCCTTGATCACGTTGACCGGAACTTTGCCCACCGCCTGCGTCGCGTCGGTGTGCAGCAGCACGCCCTTGGATTTCGCGAGCTTGCCGATCTCCGCGATGGGCTGCAGTACGCCGATTTCGTTGTTGGCGTACATGATGCTGATCAGGATGGTCTTGTCGGTGATGGCGTCGGCCAGCATGTCGAGATCGATCAGGCCGTTGGTCTGCACCGGCAAATAGGTGACTCGAATGCCGTGCTTCTCCAGGCGCTTGCAGGTGTCCAGCACGGCTTTGTGCTCGGTGGCGGCGGTAATAATGTGGTTGCCCTTCTCGGCATACATCTCCGCAACGCCCTTGAGCGCCAGATTGTTCGACTCGGTGGCGCCGCTGGTGAAAACGATCTCCTTGGCGTTGGCTCCGATCAGATCGGCAGCCTGCTTGCGCGCTTTCTCCACCGCCTCCTCGGCCTGCCAGCCAAAGCTGTGATTGCGGCTGGCCGCGTTGCCGAAGATTTCGGTGAAGTACGGCTTCATCGTGTCGAACACGCGCGGATCCACCGGGGTGGTCGCGTGATTGTCCATGTAAATCGGCAGTTTCATCTCGTCAGTTCCTCATACCACGGGCGTAACGTCCAGGCCGTACAGCCGGGCCGCCGGCTTGGCCGCATCCGGTTCCTTAGGCGATTCGGAAGACATGTCCCCGATCGTAATGCTGGCCAGCAGCCGCAAGATTCCTTCGTGGACCTTCTGCAGCGGATCGCGCACGATGCACTTGTCGGTGTGGCAGCAGTAGCCGTGCTCGGTGAAGCAGGCGGTCAGGAAGATCGGCCCGTCGATAGAGCGGATCACTTCCAGCGCGGTAATGTCGCGGGCGTCGCGCGCCAGCTTGTAGCCGCCGTTGGTGCCGTGCTCGGACACCAGGAATCCGTTCTTGGCCAGCTTCTGCAGAATCTTCGACAGCAGCGGCAGCGGGATGCCGTAGGTCTCGGCAATCTCCTTGGCGCTGGAGCTTTCCGGCCCGTGCACGGCCAGATGCTTGAGGGCGATCAACCCGTAGTCGGCCTTCTTGGTCAGCTTCAGCATTAGAACGAGGACCAGAACAGTCCTAGTTCATTATGGCGCATTCGGAAACCTGCGTCAACTACCAATATTTCAAGCAGTTAGGCCATGTGCGACCGGAAGTGTCCTAAATAGAAAGACTTGGCCAGCCGGATATCGAAGCAGACCTTTACGAGGTCCAGCTCAGTATGGAAGATCCGAGCAGGTTATTCGGGCTTATTGCCTGGTCGGCGAGTTTGGGGTGTCCCTTCGGTACACCGGCGCGAGGCTAGTGGGTTGTCTCTAAGTACTCTTTACTAGCCCAGGTAACGTCATATGATTATGACGTTGCGTTCTCGCATTACCTTGACTCCAACTCAACGGGGCGAACTGCAAGCGCATTTGCGGCGTCGCAATCTTCCGGCCAGCGTGGCCGTCCGAATGAAGATCGTACTGATGCTGGACGAAGGCTCCAGCTACAACGACAT
>JAIQFN010000114.1 GCA_020073265.1 Terriglobia bacterium
GCGGCGGATGAACAGGTCGGGATCGAAGCCCTGCTCCAGGGTGAGGACCTTGATCTCGAACTCCTCGCCGACCAGCAGTCCGAGGGAGCGCTCGGCGGCGGCGGCGCCGGCGGCGTCGGGATCGAAGTTGACCACGATCTTGCGGCTGAAGCGCGCCAGCAGCCGCGCCTGCAACTCGGTAAACGCGGTGCCGGAGGAGGCGATCACGTTGTGGAAGCCAGCGGCGAAGACGCTGATGCAGTCCATCTGGCCCTCGACCAGGATGACGTAGTCGAGCTTGCGGATGGCCTCCTTCGCCTTGTCGAGATTGAACAGCACCCGCGATTTGGAATAAATCGGCGTCTCGGGCGAATTCAGGTATTTCGGCCCGGCCTTCTCGTCGGTCGAGAGCGTGCGCCCGGTGAAGGCGATCACGCGCCCGCCCTCGTTGCAGATGGGGAAGAGCACGCGGTTGCGGAACTTGGAATACATGGCCGTTGGCCGTTGGCCATTGGCCGTTGGCTGCTCAGGACCGGTCTGGCCATCAACTTCCTTCCACGAGAACAGGCCGCTGTCCTTGAGCGTCTGCTCGTCGAAATCGCGCTTCAGGAAATCGCGCAGCAGGAAGCCGGAATCCGGGGCGTAGCCGATGCGGAAGCGCGCGATCGTGTCTTCGTTAAGGCCGCGGCCGGCGAGGTACTCGCGTGCGTGCGCCGCCTCCGGCTTACGCAACTGCTCCTGGAAGAAGGCGCAGGCGCGCTCATGGATCTCGAGCAGGGCGCCGCGCTCGCTGGCCTGGCGCGCCTCTTCCGGGCTGCTGAAGGTGACCTTCGGCAGCGGGATGCCAACCTTTTGCGCGACCGCGCGCACCGCCTCGGGGAAGGTGATGTTCTCGATCTTCTGCACGAAGGTGAAGACGTCGCCGGAGGCGCCGCAGCCGAAGCAGTGGTAGAACTGGCGCGTGGCGTGCACGGAGAACGATCCGGTTTTTTCGCTGTGAAACGGGCACAGGCCGGTGTAGTTCTGGGCGCCCGACTTCTTCAGCTTGATGTACTCGCCGATAATGCGGACGATGTCGGCCTGCTGCTTGACGATGTACGCGAAATCGCCGGGGTTCGCCATGAAGGAGACTTCAGCCTTCGGTCTTCAGTCGTCAGGCGCGGCCCAATCGTCGCTGACGACTGACGACCGAAGACTAGTGGATATCCTTGCCCCCAGGCGCCTCGAAACTGAGATAGGAGAGGCGGCGCAGGGTCGAGAGATCATCCGACAAGCAAGTATCGTAAATCTCTTTCCAGTGGTGAAGATAGTCTTCCGGCGGCAACTGCGCGTCGCGGTGCGTCAGGTAACGGCGCGGATTGATCCAGAAAAGATTCTTGCCGCGCAGCGCGGCCGGCAACTCTTCTACCAGAAGCGTGTCGCGAAACACACGCTCCGGTATCCACTCTGGGGGCCGAGGGAGGTCGTTGCTCATGGAGCACCCCAAACGAATACGCTTTAGGGTCGCCCACCGATGCGGCGGTCACAACCCGAAAAGCGCGATTTTCCGATTAATATCTGTGGAAAACAGGGACGATATTGCGGAGAGCTGCGGAAAACGGGGCTTTTTCTATCGCCACCAGCGATCGACCCAGGCCAGTTTCGAGCTTGGAGTGCGTGGCGACAACGTTCAGCTTGAACGTTCAGCTTGCCCGCGGCGGCGCGGCAGTGGAGCAGGTCGCGCCCTTGCGGCGCACCTAAAGAACTTCGCAGACCCACATCCGCCAAACCCGGGCAGATGTGGGGCACCATCAGGTGAACGCCGTCTTACTTGCTTTCACCGCTGAGTTGCTGCGTCAGCCAGTTTGCCAGGCCCATATCCTGGATGGTTTGCAGCTTGCCTTCGAGTTGGTCGGTGTGTCCTTCCTCGTCCTTGAGCATGCGCTCGAACAGTTCGCGCGAGCCGTTGTCGCCGGCGTCCACGCACACTTTGATCGAGGCGTTGTACTGACGCACGGCGTCTTTTTCGTCGACGAGGTCATCTTCGAGCTGCGCCTTGACGTTGTCGGCGATTTTGGGCTTGAGGCCGATGTCCACCGCCGGCTTGCCATCGAGGAAGAGAATGCGCTCGATCAGTCCCTCAGCGTGGTGCATCTCGCCGAAGGCCTGGTGCTTGATGTAGTCGCCCAGGCGGTGATAGCCCCAGTTGTTGCACATCTCAGCCTGGACCATGTATTGCACAATGGCGGTAAGTTCAGCGCTAAGCGCGCTGTTCAGCTCGGCGATAACCCTTTCGTTGCCTTTCATGATTGCCTCCACGTAGCCAAAGGAAACGCACCAAACTACCGGAGGGCGCGGAAGGGGTCAAGGGAAAGCGCCCCGATGCGCGAAGCGGCCACGGTCCATTCCAGAACTGGGTGCATGTTACCGGACCGGAAAAACCCCCACCCTGTCCGGCCAAAATGCGGGCCGGACAAGGGTGGGGCAACCGCCATTCCAGGACTGGCCGGAGAACTGGCGCTCAGACTCGCAGCTCGACCACGGT
The DNA here is from genome assembly GCA_020073265.1 of Terriglobia bacterium. Classification (GTDB taxonomy): domain Bacteria; phylum Acidobacteriota; class Terriglobia; order Bryobacterales; family Bryobacteraceae; genus Palsa-89. Next base: position 2,504 of record JAIQFN010000114.1, read on the forward strand.
CGCTCCGCCGCCGCCTTCCTGTTGCGGCGGCTCGGTGACGCTGGCCACGTGCGGATGCGACTTCAGGTACTCGCGCAGCGCTTTGCGCAGGATCCCCATGCCCGAGCCGTGCACGATGCGGACCTTGGGCAGGCCGGCGAGGAAGGCGCGGTCCACAAATTTCTCGACCTCGCGGGTGGCGTCGTCCACGTTGCGGCCGATGACGTTGATCTCGGTGGGCGTGGTCAGGTCTTCTTTCTCCAGCGTGACGGAGACGCCGCGCGCGCGGGCGGCCTTGACCGGGTTGTCGGCGGCGCGGGCGACCACTTCGGCGATGTCATCCTGGCGAATCTTCATGGTCATGGCGCCGACGGCGACTTCGTACTGATCGTCGGCGAGCTTGCGCTTTACCTGCCCGGTGCGCCCGAGCGATTTCAGCTTCACAGTGTCGCCTTCGAGCACTCGCTGCACGACGTGCGGCTGGGCGTGCTGGTCTTCGCGGTCGGCGCCAGTGGTATGCGCAACCACGGTTTGGTCGAACTGCTCGCGGAATTCGCGGCGCAGCTTGGCAATACGGCGCTCCGCTTCCTTGGAAAGCTTCTGCTGCGCGGCGCGTTCCTGGACGGCCTGCACGGCCTCGCGCGCGTGGAACTCGAAGTCGCGCATCAGCGACCCGAGCTTGTCTTCGAGCTCGCGAATGCGCGCGCGCTGCTCCTTGAGGCCCTCGGCGGCGAGGCGGTCTTTTTCGCGCTGCAGTTCCTGCTCGCGGGACTGCAACCGGCGGCGCTCCGCTTCGGCTTCGCGCAGCTCGCCGTGCAGGCGGTCGAGGAACTTGCCGACGTCCTGCGCCTGCGCGCCGAGGCGCGAGCGCGCTGATTCGATGATGGTCGGGTTGAGGCCGAGCCGCTGGGCGATGTTGATGCCCGCCGATGCGCCGGGCACGCCGACGCGCAGCTCGTAGGTGGGCTGGAGCGTGCGCTCGTCGAAGCCTACGGCGGCATTGAGCACGCCCGGCGTGTTGGCGGCGTAAACCTTCAGCGAGGTGTGGTGAGTCGAGACGACGCTGGTGCAGCCGATGAGGCGGAAGTGCTCGGCAATAGCGACCGCCAGGGCGGCGCCTTCCTCGGGGTCGGTGGCGGAGCCGAGTTCGTCGAGCAGCACCAGCGATTGCGGCGTCGCGGTGCGCGAGATGAAATCAATGTTGGTGACGTGCGCGGAAAAGGTCGAAAGGTTCTGCTCGATGGACTGGTAGTCTCCGATGTCGGCGAGCACGGCATCGAAGACGGGCAGCTCGGCGCGATCCGCGGGCACCGGCATGCCCGCTTGCGCCATCAGCGTGAGCAGGCCGACGGTTTTGAGCGAAACCGTCTTGCCGCCGGTGTTCGGGCCGGTGATGACCAACTGGCGGTGATCGGAATCGAGTTCAACCGAGATCGGAACGACGGTTTGTTTCTTGGCCCTTAGGGTGCGCTCGAGCACGGGGTGGCGGGCGTTGTGCAGCACGAACGAGTCGCGATGTACCTCAGGGGCTAAAGCCCGGTTCTCAACTGTGCCCCGATCCGCAGGGCTGAAGCCCTGCTCCACCCGATTACCGCCCTGCGCCACCCGGTCATTGCCCTGCGCCACCCGATCGGTGCCAATGAAGGTCACTGTCGCGCAGCGGTAGTCCTCGGCGAAGCGCGCCTTGGCGAACTGCAGCTCGAGTTCGGCGAGCGCGTCGGTGGCGGCGGCGATGGCCCACGACTGCTCGGCGACACGGCGCGTCATCTCCAGCAGAATGCGGTGAATCTCTTCCTGCTCTTCCTCAAGCAGCCGCACCAGCTCGTTGTTCTGCTCGATGGTTTCCAGCGGCTCGACAAAGACGGTCTGGCCGCTGGAGCTGGCGCCGTGGATGACGCCCTGCACGCGCTTCTTCTGCTCGACCTTGACCGGGATGACGAAGCGCTCGCCGCGAATGGTGACCAGCTCTTCCTGCACCGCGCCGCCCTCGGCGAGCCGCCGCAGGTAAGAGTGCAGCGAATCCTGGATGAGGCGCTTCTGCTTTTCGATGTCGCGGCGGACGCGCGCCAGTTCGGGCGAAGCGCGGTCGTCCAAGGTGCCGTCGGGCAGGATCTTGTTGCGAAAAAAGCGCAGGAATTCCGTGAAGTCGACGATGGTGGAGGAAAGCTCGGCCACCGCGGGCCAGGGGTTATCGTCCGTTTTTTCGGCTCCGGAATCACGCTTCGGAGACAACGTTTGCTCTCCGGGCTGCGGCGCGCGCATGGACGAGGGCGGATTCTGCGCCGTGTGGCGCCATTCGTCGGCGCGGTCCACCAGCAGGACAATGTCGCGTAACTGAGCCGTTTCCAGCGCCGCCCCTTCGATCCGCGATTTTTCCACCAGCGCGCGCGGGTCGCTGAGGCCGGAGAAATCGAAATGCCCGCCGGCGCGCAGGAATCGCCGCACCTCGGCGGTGAGCTGCTGCTGGCGCTCGATCCAGGGGCGGTCCGACGCCGCCTCGAGATGCTCGATGCGCCCCTGCCCGAGCGGCGACCAGGCATAGCCGCGCAGCATCTGGCGAAGGGAATCGAATTCCAGCACGCGCGAACTGGTGTGACGGAGAGCCTCCGGCATGAAACCCATGGTAAATGGTCGCTGCCAGCGGCGCACGCAAGGCCAAGGTCGAGGGGCCGGATGGGCGCGGCCGCCATGCACTATCGGCACCTGTGCCGGCCCGCCCCGGCCGCGATATGAATGCCGAAGCGCTAACTGTCTCCGGAGGCAATTTTCCATGTGGAATGCTAAGCCTGCCTACCCGCCGAAAGACACGCCAGTCAATGAAAAGCCATTAACCCAACCGCTCGTGGACGCGCCGAAACCGACGGTCGCGCCGCAGCCGGCCTCGACGCCGACCTCGACCACGACATCATCCATGGCGGCGCGCATCACCGCGATGCCGCAGACGAACGTCGCCATGATCGGGAAAACGATCTCCGTCAAGGGCGAGATTACCGGCTCCGAGCCGCTGCACATTGAAGGCCGCGTCGAGGGCGCCATTCGCCTCGACGGCGCGTACCTGAACATCGGGCCGGAAGCGATCGTGAAGTCGCAGATCAGCGCGCGCGAAGTGGTGGTCCGCGGCTCGGTGAACGGCAGCGTGAACGTCAGCGAGCGCATTGACATCCGCAACGGCGGCTCGGTGGTCGGCGACGTGACCGCGCATAGCGTCAGCATCGAGGAAGGCGCGTACTTCAAGGGCAGCATTGACATGCGCCGGACCGAAGCCGCGCGGCAACCTGCACAGCCGGTTCCCGCCAAGATGACCGCGCCCAAGCCGGCAGAGCCGGTACGCGCCGAGGCGGTAACGGCGTAGAGCGAGTAGCGAGTACCTAGTACCGAGCGTCGAATGCGGGTACTCGGTACTGGGACGCGCCCGTCCACGACGCTCTGCGTACCTCGCCCGATCACGTTCGTCTGTGATCGCGATCACACCCGCACAAATCATGCTCCTCCAGGTTTGGATAGGTGGTGACAGTTTGCGCCACCGGTACTTTCGCCCAACGTTCAGCAATTCTCATCGGACTCTGATAACGAACGTAAACATCGCCCACATTGGCCTTCCCACGAGTCATTGGCAGGATCGAGTATTGCGCTTCTGCCTCACTGCGCGGACGGGCAGTGATCTGTAGCTGCGCCGGCTCAAAACGCAACTGGTGCGGCAGGTCATCTAGAAGTTTGGCGTGCACGGTGGAGTTCGATGCATTGACCAGCGTCAGCCTGACCTTTGATTCCACTGACAGGGCCGATGGGGAAAGCCACGACCGGCAAACCTTCAGTTGTGCGGGCCGCGGCAGTCTGGTCACGTCCAGCAGCCAGGCCAGAAATACGAGGACATCCCACGCGACCATGGCAAACACGAAGCGATGGTCCGCAAATGCAGGGACCAACCAAATCAGACCCACCAACAGAAAAAAGAAAAAGCGGTTCGCAAACGCGACTCCGGCCCGCTTGAAAGGACGGGCCTGTCCCTCGACGGATGCTGGAATCAGTTCGCCTGGGTTGTCCGGGCTTGGTTTCTCCCCGCGTGGCTCAGAGGGACTTCCGCGGCTAACATCGCGGCCTTCGAGATGAGTAGCGCCCATGCTCACCGGGGCACCTCGACGGCTCGCAGTACGTCTTGCAGCACCTGGTCTGGTGTGATGCCTTCGAGATCGGCTTCAGGCTTCAGCACAATGCGGTGGCGCAGGACCGGTAACGCGGCTTGCTTTACGTCGTCGGGAATGATGTACTCGCGACCGTCCACCGCCGCAAGGGCCTTGGAAAACACCATCAGATTCACTGCCGCCCTTGGGCTCGCTCCCAGAGAAAGCGCGGGCCATGTGCGTGTGCGCCGCACCAGTTGCACGACATAAGTGAACAGCGATTCCTGCACCTTGACAGTTCTGACCTCCTGCCGGGATTGTTTCAGCAACTCCGGATCAATCGGACTGAGTCCCGCGCTGTCCAGATCATGAGAATCAAA
>JAIQFN010000056.1 GCA_020073265.1 Terriglobia bacterium
CGAATTGCAGTGGCGCTGGAACACGACGCCGCGTCCCGGTGAACCCGGCGCCGAAACTTGGCCCACCAAGGCATCCATGGAACACGGCGGCGGCATGACCTGGATGTCCGGCACCTACGATCCGGAGTTGAACCTATATTATTTCGGCACCGGGAATCCGAATCCCGTTCATGCGGCGCAGAGCCGCAAGGGCGACAACTTGTACACGTGCTCGATCGTCGCGTTGAATCCGGACACCGGCAAGATGGTCTGGTACTACCAAATGTCGCCGCACGACACGCACGATTGGGACAACACCGAGACGCCCGTCCTGATCGACGGTGTCTTCAACGGACAACCGCGCAAGTTGCTGGCGCAGGCCGCGCGCAACGGCTACTTCACGCTGCTCGACCGGACCAATGGCAAGAACCTGCTCACGGCGCCGTTCGTCGACACGTTGAATTGGGCCAAGGGAATCGACGCGCAAGGCAAGCCGATGCCGAATCCTGCCAAGGAACCGCGCACCGACGGCACGCTGGTGTCTCCGTCTTCGGACGGCGCGGCCAATTGGTTCGCGCCCTCGTTCAGCCCCGACACCGGCCTCTTCTATTTCAACGCCACCATGTCCTACGCGATCTACTATCTCACCGACACCGACGAGAATCCACAAGGATATGGCGGTCGAGATACCAGCCTCTGGTCGCGTCAGGTTCTGCAAGCCATCGACTATAAGACCGGCAAGGTGGCCTGGCGGCACGTCTATCCGAATCTGGGAGGCACGCGCAACGGTGTCCTCAGCACCGCGGGTGGTTTGCTTTTTGCCGGCGACCCGACCGGGAATCTCATCGCCTACGATCCCGCCAATGGCCATCCGCTCTGGCACGCCGGTCTGCAAGCGCCGGCGTACAACGCGCCGATCACTTATGAACTGGACGGGCGGCAATACGTCGTGGTGGGCGGTGGCGACATGCTGTACGCCTTCGTGTTGCCGCAGTGATCGCGTTAGGCAGCGCTCCCCGCTCCTAGGCGCGCTTGCCGCGCAAGTACTGCTTCGGCCAGGGACCGTCCTGGCGCAGCTCGTCCGCGGCGCGTAGCGGCCAATACGGATCGCGAAGTAATTCGCGCGCCAGAAAAACCATGTCGGCCTGGCCGGTGCGCACGATGTGATCGGCCTGCTGCGGAGCAGTAATCAAGCCCACCGCCGCGGTCAGCAAACCGGCATCCTTGCGAATGCGCTCGGCGAACGGAACCTGGAAGCCGGGTCCGAGCGGCACATGGATGCTGGGGAGGATCGCGGCCGACGAACAATCGATCAGATCCACGCCGAGAGGACTGAGATCCATCGCGAGCCGGACCGAGTCGTCGATGGTCCAACCGCCCTCGGCCCAGTCGGTCGAGGAGATCCGCACGAACAGCGGCTGGCTGGAGGGCCAGACTCCCCGCACCGCCTGAACCACCTCGCGCAGCGCGCGCGTCCGATTCTCGAACGAGCCGCCGTAGCGATCGTTGCGAAAATTGCTGAGCGGCGAAAGAAACTCGTGCAGCAGGTACCCGTGCGCCGAATGGATCTCGACGATCCTGGCGCCGGCTTCCAAGGCACGCCGCGCCGCCGACGCAAATGCCTCGACCCCCCGCGCAATGCCTCGCTCATCGAGCGCCTCGGGCGTCGGATACTTTTCCGAGAACGGCACGGCGCTGGGAGCGACGATCGGTCTCCAGCCGTGCTCGGATTCCTCGAGCGCCCGGATACCGTTCCAGGGCACGTCGGTGCTGGCTTTGCGGCCGGCGTGCGCCAGTTGCATGGCGGGCACGGCTCCATGTTCTTCCACGAAGCGGAAAATCTTCGCGAGCATCGCGATGTGGCCGTCCGACCAGATCCCGAGGTCCTGCGGGCTGATGCGTCCTTCCGGAAGCACGGCCGCTGCCTCGGCCATCACCATGGCGGCGCCGCCCACGGCCCGGCTGCCCAGATGCACGAAATGCCAGTCGTTCGCATAACCGTCCGTGCTCGAGTACTGGCACATCGGCGATACGCCGATGCGATTTCGCAAGCGGACCTCGCGAATCTGAAGCGGCGTGAACAGATGAACGGGCTCGGTGGCCGGCTTGGCGGGCGCTTGCCCTTGGACTGCGGAGATGGTTGCCATTCCTCTCTTTGTATCATTTTGCGAACGCACTTCACGGCAAATCTGGTAAACTAACCCACGCCTTGAGAACCAAGCCCGCCACCGTCGTGGCCATTTATCCCGGCTCCTTCGACCCGATCACCAACGGTCACCTGGACCTGATCCAGCGAGCTTCCACCTTGTTTGACAAACTCATCGTCGCGATCCTGCGCAACGACGAGAAGCAAGCGCTCTTCAGCGTCGAAGAACGAACCGAGATGTTGCAGGAAGTAGTACGCGACTTCGCCGACGTGGAGGTTGCTTCCTTCAACGGCTTGCTGGTGGACTACGCGGCCGAGCGCGGGGCCAGCGTGATTCTGCGTGGCATCCGCGCCGTGTCGGACTACGAGTACGAATTGCAGATGGCTCTGATGAATCGCCGCCTTCGACCGGAGATCGAAACGGTTTTCCTACTGGCGCGGGAAGCTCACTCCTTCATCAGCTCGCGGCTGGTGAAGGAAGTCATCCGGCTGGGCGGAAATATCGCCGGCCTCGTTCCCGCCTCCGTTGAGGGTAGACTAAGAAGAAGACTTCTAGGAGAACCCAGAGAGCCTTGACACCTCACATGCAAAGCACCTTGGACTTAGCCGAGCGGATTTCACGCATCAGTGAATCATCGACGATGAAAGTTGCGGCCGAAGCCGACCGCCTTCGCCGGGAGGGAATCGACGTGGTCGATTTCGGAGCGGGCGAACCCGATTTTCCGACTCCGGACAACATCAAGCGCGCCGCCATCGCGGCCATCGACGCCAATTTCACCAAGTACACGCCCACCGGCGGCACGCTCGAGCTGAAGAAAGCCATTTGCCAGCGCCATCACGTCGATTATGGAACCGACTACTCGCCGGCGGAGTGCATGGTGAGCGTGGGGGGCAAGCACGCGATTTTTAACATGATGCAGGCGCTGATTGGTCACGGGGACGAAGTAGTCATTCCCGTGCCCTACTGGGTCACCTACAAGGACGTGGTGAACTACGCCGGGGGCAAGTGCGTGTTCGTCGAATCGGACGAAGCCAACGGGTTCCAGGTGACGGCCGATGCGATCGCGCCGCACATCAACAGCAGGACCAAGCTGCTGATCATCAACTCGCCCAACAATCCCAGCGGTTCGGTCCTGAGCCGCGCCGAGTTCGAGCGCATCTACAACCTGGTGGTGAAGAGCGGCATTCAGCTCATGACCGACGAATGCTATTGCCGCTTCCTGTATGAAGGCGAGCCATTCTCGATTGCGTCCATGCCCGGCGCCAAGGAGCACGTCGTGATCGCCGGATCGCTTTCGAAGACTTACTCGATGACCGGCTGGCGCATCGGCTTTTCGCTCGCACCCAAGTCGCTCATCGACGGGATGATGAAGCTGCAAAGCCATACCACGTCGAATCCGACTTCGGTTTCGCAAAAGGCTGCGATTGAGGCGCTGACCGGGCCGCAGGATTCGATCCCGGTCATGCTGGCCGAATACCGCAAGCGCCGCGATTACGTGGTCCAACGGCTGCGCGCCATCCCGGGCGTCCGGATTGCCGAGCCAAAAGGCGCGTTCTACGCCTATCCGAACATCTCCGTGGGTTTCCGCAAGGGCATCTCATCGGCCTTGCAGTTCTCCGAGCGGCTTCTTTCCGAAGCTCACGTCGCCGTTGTTCCGGGCGAGGCATTCGGCACCACCGAGCACGTGCGGATTTCGTACGCCACGTCGATGACCGAGCTGCAGCGCGGTCTCGACCGCATCGAGCAGTTCATCAGTGGCCGCTAGCGCGCCGCTCCGGCTTCCCACCAGATTTCTGGAGAAGGTCTGGGGCGCCACCGACTTGGCCCCCTGGTACCTGAATCAGGGAAAGAAGATCGGCGAAGTTTGGTTCGAGGCCGACGTTCCCCTGCTGGTGAAGTTCGTTTTCACGGGCGAGCGCCTGTCGGTTCAGGTCCATCCGGACGACGCATTCGCCGCGGCGCACGAAAAGTCACTCGGCAAGACGGAAATGTGGTACATCCTGCGCGCGGACCCTGGCGCGCAACTGGCCATCGGTCTTCGCGAGACCATCGGCGCGGAACGGCTGCGCGAGTCCGCCTTGAGCGGCGAGATCGAGCGCCTGCTGAACTGGATCAATGTCGAAGCCGGCGACGCGTTCCTGATTCCGGCCGGCACGGTGCACGCCATCGGAGCGGGGCTGGCGATCTGCGAAATCCAACAGCATTCTGACGTCACCTACCGGCTCTACGACTATGGCCGCCCGCGCGAGCTGCATCTCGACAAAGCCGTTCAAGTGGCGTCCACGCAGGCGAACCGGATCAAATCGGTCCCGCTGCCGATCGATTGCCCCTACTTCCACACAGAACTGGCCAGGATCACTTCACCCATTCAATATGTGCCGGCCTCCGACCGTTTTCATATTCTGGTTTTTGTCGCCGGACGCGGGTCGATTGCGGATCAGCCTTTTCAAGAAGGCGAGGCCTGGCTCATCCCGGCCGGCGCGGCGAAATTCACGATTCATCCCGACGACCCCGCGAAATTCCTGCGCACCTGGGTGCCGAATCGCTGAGGCACGGCGCCGATCGCTACCCGATCCCCAACTCGTCCACCCGCTCGAGCGGTGTGCCGCACTGCCTGCAGATGATGGCCGCGCAGTCTCCGCACACCAGCGGATCCTGGATCGCTACGTGGCAGCGCGGGCAATACAATTCGTTCGCCGTTGGTTGAGTCGCTTCGTCGGCCATTACAGTTACACTAGCAACTGTTACACTGGCAGCAGAAGCTGCTGCTCGTGATACTGCCTCGCGCCGCAATCTGCTTTCTGCTCGGCTTCCTGGTTTCTTGCTCAACCGAGACCAACCGGCCCATCTCGATTGGCGAAGCGTATGTAGGTCCCAGCACGCTCAAACTCCACCAGGATCTGAGCGCCAAGTCGGCCGTATCTGGGACCGTCAAGCATGGCGACAAGCTCGAGATCCTGGAATACCGGCGCCGCCTGGCCAGGGTACGGGGCCCGGACGGCGCGACAGGTTGGACCGACATGCGCCAGCTTCTCACGCCGGAACAGATGGCCTCGCTTCGCCACATGGCGGACAGCGCAGCGCAATATCCGTCGCAGGGCGCCGCGACTGTGTACGATGCGCTCAACATGCATACCGAACCGAACCGGTCTTCGCCCAGTTTCTGGCAGATTCCGGAGAACGGAAAAGTCGACGTCATCGGCCACAAGCTGGTGCCGCGGTTTCAGCCGGTGGAGGAGCCCGCCCGGCCGGCGCCCCCAAAGCCAGCGCCCGCACCGCGGAGGAAGGATCGTAACAAAGCGGCCACCAAGATCGCGCCGCCTCCTCCGCCTCCGGCGCCCAAACCACCAGCCGATTGGCTGGCCCTGTCGGTGCCAAAAGCTGAGACTCCGAAGCCAGCCTCTCCGGAAGCTCCCGCAGCCGAGCCGAAGCCGGTTGCGCCTGTGCCGATGGATGACTGGAGCCTGGTGCGCACCGCGGACAACCGTACCGGCTGGGTGCTGACACGCATGCTCATCATGTCCATCCCCGACGACGTCGCGCAATATGCGGAGGGCCATCGCATCACCTCGTACTTCGCCTTGCGACAAACCAAGGAAGACGATTCCGTCAAGAACGACTGGCTTTGGACCACCATCACTAAGGGCCAGGGGCCGTATGAGTTCGACAGCTTCCGCGTTTTCGTGTGGAGCCACCGGCATCGTCGCTATGAGACCGCCTACATCGAGCGCAATGTCGCTGGTCACTTTCCGGTAGAGGTCGATCGCACCGGCTCGGTGCCGCGATTTTCTCTGATCCTGGAATCGGACGATGGCCACCTGTTCCGGAAAACCTACACCTTTGAAGGCTTCCGGATTCGCATGGTGAGCAAGGAGCCGTATGTTGCGCCTCCACAAGTCGAGCCACCCAAGCCCGCGGCGAGTTTGCCCCAGCCGTCTGCCAGCACAACGCGCTCCCTGTATTCGAGGTTGAAGGATCGCGTGCGCCGCTTATTTCGAAGATGAGCGGCGCGCCGGATGCGCTCCGGCCTTCGGAACTATTTTGATCTCGAACATTTTCGGCCAGAGTTTTCCGGTCACAAATAACCGGTCGCCCAACGCGTCGTAGGCGATTCCGTTCAGAACGTCGGTGTTTTCGGCGCGATCCGCCGCGCTCAGCAGTCCGGCCAGGTTCACCCATCCGAGAACGCGGCCGGTCGCGGGCGCGATACGCACGATGCGATCCGTCTGCCAGACGTTGGCGTAGATCTCGCCCCGCACGCACTCCAGCTCGTTCAGAGATGTGACCGGCTTGCCCGCATCGCGAACCGTAATGCGCCGCTTCTCCCGCAGCGTCACGGGATCCCAGACGCGAATCTCCGGCGTGCCATCGCTCATGAAGATGTCGCTGCCGTCATTGGCCAGCCCCCAGCCCTCACCGGAGTAGCTGAATGACCGCAAGCGCCGGAAAGAATTCTGATCGTATACGAAGCCGATCTGAGAGCGCCAGGTCAACTCGAAGATCAGCTGATTGAACACTGTAATGCCCTCGCCGAAATACTGCGGGTCGAGACGAATTTCCTGCAACACTTCGCCGGTTTCAGGTTTCACCTTGCGCACTGTCGATTGACCGTTCAAGCCGGTGCCTTCGTATAGAAAACCGGCTCGAAATTCCAGACCCTGCGTGAAAGCGCCGCGGTCGTGCGGATACACGTGCACCACTTGATAGCCGTATTCGGGAGTTTGCGCCACCGCCGCCAGGAGACTCAGCAACCAACAGCACGCAATTCTCAAACTAGGCATGCAATAGCACCTTGATGACTCCGGATGAGGCGGCGCGGCGGAACGCCAGCGGCGCTTTCTCTAACGGCAACACGTCGGAGATCAAGCCGTCAACCCGCACCTTGCCGCTCCGCAGTAACTGCAGCGCTGGCTGGAAACGTCCGCAGCGCGAGCCGACCAGCGTGATTTCGTTGACGATCACTGGCGCTGAGTCGATCTTCACCAGCCCGTGCACGGTGGACTTCATGATCACCGTTCCGCGCGGCCTGGTCATCGCGACGGCTTGACGCAAGCCTTCCGACGATCCGGTCGCCTCGATCACCCAGCCGTATTCCGCCGCCGGCAGTTTCCCGTTCCGCGCTGCTACCGTTTCGATCCCGGCCGCCGCCGCAATCCGCAGCTTCTCCTTATGCCTGCCATACTGGTGAACCTCGACGCCGCGCGCCTTCAAGACCTGCCCGATCAGCAAGCCTAGCTTCCCGTCTCCGAGCACGGCCACCGCAGCGCGCCGGGGAATCCGCACTTGATCCAGGATCTCGCACGCTGCCGCCAACGGCTCGATGAAGACCGCCTGCTCAGTCGAAACCTCACGCGGGACTCGATGCAGGTTTCGCTCAGGTAGCGTCAGGAATTCGCGGAACGCGCCGGGATGCTTCACGATCCCGAGCACCGTGCGGCCAGGACAGTGCCGTCCGAGACCACGCCGGCACCACTCGCATTCGCCGCAGCTCAGATTGATCTCACCGACCACTCGCTGCCCGATCCAAGCGCGATCGTCTGCCTCCACCACTTCGCCGACGAACTCGTGCCCAGGCGTGCCGCGAAACCCGTAGTAGCCGCGCTGCAGTTCGAGGTCCGTGTTGCAGATGCCGCCGTACAGCAGCCTGATCAACGCAAATCCTTCAGGACGACGCGGCCGCGCCTCGCGGCGCACCGATACCGAACCGTTGTCCAAACGAACCGCCAGCATATCGTGGATACTTTAATCATGCTAGCCGAGTTGGCCTGCTTCGAGCAGAATTGCCGCGCGCGGTTTCCGATCACCGACGCGATCTACAACTGTCCCGAGTGCAATGGCCTGCTGGAAGTTCGCTTCACCGAGAGTAAGCTCGATCCGGAATCGTCGAAGAGAGTCTGGCGGGAACGCCGCACGTCCAATCAGCCGCTCGATCAGAGCGGCGTCTGGCGTTACCGCGAACTGTTGCCGTTCGATGGCCAGCACCAGCACGTCGTTTCACTGCGCGAGGGCAACACTCCGCTGCTCGACGGGCCACGCGCCGCCCAATACGGGGGCCTGGATCGGCTGACCTTCAAACATCAGGGCTTCAACCCCACCGGATCTTTCAAGGACAACGGCATGACGTGCGGCGTGACGCAAGCGGTTCGCCTCCATCGCCAGCGCGTGGCCTGCGTCTCCACCGGCAACACGTCCGCCTCCATGGCCGCCTACGCCAGCGCCGCGGGACTCGATCCCATCGTCTTCATCCCGCACGGCAACATCTCCTACGGAAAACTGGCGCAAGCTCTGGAATACGGCGCTCGCACGCTGCAGGTGGAAGCCAACTTCGATCAGATTCTCGCCCTGGTGCGAGTGCTCGCCGATCGCCTCGGCATCTACCTGCTCAACTCCATCAATCCGTTCCGCATCGAAGGCCAGAAGACCATCATTTTCGAAATGCTGGATCAGCGCGACTGGAATCCGCCGGATTGGATCGTGCTGCCGGGCGGCAACCTCGGCAATACCTCGGCATTCGGCAAGGCGCTGCGCGAGCTGTGCCAATTCGGTTTCATCCGCAAAGTGCCCCGGCTGGCAGTGATCCAGGCCGAAGGAGCCGCGCCGTTCTACGATTTCGTCCGCACCCGCGGTGAGTTTCGCAGCGTTCCGGATCCGAAGACGCTGGCCACCGCCATCCGCATCGGCGATCCGGTGTCCTGGCCCAAGGCGCTGCACGAAATAACGGCCTCCAACGGCGTGGTGGAGAAAGTAAGCGAACAGGAGATCGCCGACGCCAAGGCCATCATCGGACGATGCGGAATCGGATGCGAGCCCGCTTCAGCCGCGACACTAGCCGGCATTCAAAAGCTGGTTCGCTCCGGTGTCATCCGGGCAAGCGACGACGTGGTTGCGGTGCTGACGGGAAATGTTCTGAAGGATCCGGACTACATTTATCGCTACCACACCGGTCAATTGACAGATCCCGAAGGCAAAACTCTGGAGTCCCGCTTCGGGAACCGGCCGGTGGTGGCGCCGAACGACGCGGATCAAATCGCGAAGATTTTAGAAGCCAAGATCTGAGGCTAGCGGTCGCGCCGGCCTTCACGCCGTCCGCCACCACCGCCGCCGCGTCCCTCGCGCGGAACCATCGGACGGGCTTCGTTAACCACCACAGCGCGGCCCATGAGATCCCGGCCATTGCAGGCCTCGATGGCGTGATTGGCGGCGCTGTCGTCGTTGATTTCCACGAATCCGAATCCGCGAGCCTCGCCGGTAAAGCGATCGCGCATCACGTTAACGCTGTCTACCGTAACACCCGCCTGCGTGAAGAAATCGGTTACATCCGCTTCCGTGGCCGAATACGGAAGGTTTCCTACGAATAGTTTCATTGAAAGCTCCTTGACATTGCTACAGAGGCAGGTTTACGACCGCGGACCCGAAATTATGCAGGGCTGACACCGAGGGGAAAGACTGACTCCGAACACACTCCTTCAGTTTCCCAAAACCTTAGAGCGGTGTCAAAACAGAAAATCGTCTAACGCGGCGTGATCAATCCACCCAGTTTGTCCTGCTCGGAGGCGGTGGTTCGCGGGAATCGGGTCGAAAAAACTTCCAGGTACTTCAGGCCCGCGCCGGTGTTGTACAGCACCACGCGCTCGTCGGGTTTCAAGAACCCGTTGGCCAGCAATTTCTTCAGTGCCGCGACGCAGGCGCCTCCCTCGGGTGCGGCGAAGATTCCTTCGTCGGCGCCCAGTTCGAGACACGCATCCAGCAATTCCTCGTCGCTAACTGCAATCGCCGTGCCGCCGCTCTTGCGAATCGCATCCAGCATGAGCGCGTCGCCCAGCGGTTTCGGCACTCGCAGACCCGCGGCCACGGTATGCGCGTTCTCCCAGAACTGGCTCTTGGATTCGCCGCGTTCGAATGCCCGCACGACCGGCTGGCAACCTTCGGTTTGCACCGCGATCATCTTCGGCCGCTTGCTCGAAATCCACCCGAGCGTTTCCATCTCGGCGAACGCCTTCCACATTCCGATCAGGCCCACGCCGCCACCGGCCGGGTAGAAGATCGCGTCCGGCAGCGTCCAGCCCAACTGCTCGGCCACTTCGTAGCCCATGGTCTTCTTGCCTTCGATGCGATACGGCTCCTTCAACGTGCTCACGTCGAACCAGCCTTCGGCATCCTTGCGCTCGGCGACCATGCGGCCGCAGTCGCTGATCAGACCGTCCACCAGCGTGACGTGCGCGCCAAAAGCTTTGCATTCGATGTAGTTCGCCTGCGGGACGTCGCGAGGCATGAAGATGTGAGCCTCGATGCCGGCCGCCGCCGCATAAGCAGCCATCGCGCTGGCGGCATTTCCCGCCGATGGAATCGCCACGCGGCGGATGCCGAGCTCCACGCACATCGAAACCGCGCAGGCCAGCCCGCGCGCCTTGAAGGATCCCGTGGGATTGATGCCTTCGTCTTTCACCCACAGATCCCGCGCTCCCAGCCGCGTGCCCAGCCGCGTGGCGCGCACGATCGGAGTCATTCCTTCGCCCAGCGAAACCACCGAGCGCACGTCACGCACTGGCAGCACCGGCGCGTATCGCCACATGCTGCACGGGCCCTTGGCGACGGCGTCGCGATGCCACGCGGCTCTGGTTTCTTCGAGGTCGTAATGCACCAGCAGCGGCCCTCCGCATTCGCACAGATTGTGGACCTGGCCGGCTTCGCGCCGCTTCCCGCACACGCTGCATTCCAGATGAGTCACCATCGTTTGATCCGAAGTCCGATGATAGCAGCCAGACCAGGGAGCCGGACCGTGCGACATTGATATCAAGTGGCACGCGGCACACCACCCAAGCGTTCGGTAATCTCTCGCACCCCGCCGAGACGATCCAAGCGCGGCCTGCTGGGCAGAATCGTGACCGGCGTTCTGGCGCTCGCACTGGCGCTGTACATGCTGTGCGCCCTGTGCGTGCTGGCCCTAAGTCAGATCAACCCACCGCTCACCGCTGTCCAGGTTCAGCGCCGCGCGAAAGCCATGCTGGAGCATCGCTCCTACACCAAGCGCTATGCATTCGTTCCGCTCGCCCGCATCGCACCCAACCTCCAGCACGCCGTGATCTCAGCCGAAGACGGACGCTTCTTCCAACACCACGGCTTCGACTGGATCGAGATGCGCAAGGTGCTGGAGGACGACATGAAACGGCAGGCACTCGGCCGCGGCGGATCCACCATCACGCAGCAGCTTGTGAAAAACCTGTTCCTCACCACCGAACGCTCTCTGATTCGCAAGGGAGTGGAGTTCGCCCTGGTCCCCATGGTGGAGGCGCTGCTGACGAAGAACCGGATTCTGGAACTGTACCTCAACGTCATCGAGTGGGGTCCGGGGATTTACGGCGCCGAAGCGGCTTGCGAGTTTTACTATCACGTGCACGCTTCGGAAGTCAGCCGCGATCAGGCCGCGCGTCTGGCGGCCATCATCCCCGCCCCGCTCAGGCGAAAGCCGGCCCGCATGAACGAGTACAGCGATGTGATCCTTCGCCGCATGGTGCAATCCGGTTGGTAACCGCTGCACCCATCGCGATCAGCGCTTCTCCAGCACCACGAATAGCGATTGGCCGAACGGCGGCGGCAACAGGGCTTCCACGCGCGAAAGCCACGGCGCCGCGAATCGATCGAAGATTCCGATCTGTTTGTCCGTCAACGCGTCCTGTCGCAGAACGCGCGAGCACATCCACCAGCCGAAGAATCCAAGCACGTTGACATAGTGCGCCTTCTTGATCGCGAGACCGCTTGCTTCCCCCAGCCGCGCGATCGAGCCGCGCCGGTAACGCCGGTAGTGCCCCAGATTCCAATCCACCGCGCCATACAGTCCCTGAAAAGCCGGCACGTACAGCACGATCACTCCGCCTGGTTCCAGTATCGACGCCATCGCTCGCAGCGCCCGCAGGTCATCCTCGATGTGTTCCAGCACGTTCGTGCACAGGCAAGAGTCCGGGCGAAACCTGGCCAGGTCGGCGAATGCGGGGCTGCCAGTGTCGCAAACCATCGCTTGCAGATTCTTCGCGTGCGGATAGCGCTGTGTGAGACGCTCGATGCACTCCGGATTGATGTCCACCGCGACCACCAGCTCGCGATCCAGCAGCTTTCCGGTGAAGTTGCCCAGCCCGCATCCCAGCTCCACCACCCTTTGTCCGAGCTCCGGCAAAATCAGGCGGCCCTGCCATGCCAGGTAGTTCGTGGCCTTGGCCATTCGCTCCTGGTCTTCCACCGTGTACGTTGTGCTGGTCACGCGAGCTTCTGAAGACATCTTGGCACACGCGCTGAACCCTACTTCGCTGGCGCCTGGTAGGGGGTCAGCCTCGGCGGGCGAAAATCGGGCTCGATCAGCCACGCCTGCCGATCCGGATAGTAGCGCCGTAGCTTTTCATTCTCCTCGGCGCCGAGATCCCGCGCCCACACTACTCGCGCAGCGTCGATATCGGCCAGGTTGTGGACCCATTCCACGAATTGATGCGGCGGCCAGTAGCGAACAAAGACAAGCTGTTTGCCAGTGGCTTGAGCCAGACGCCGATTGATCGCCATCCGGCCGTCCGGATCGCCATGATTGATCGCGTCCCAGGTTTCGTATTGCGTCATCTCGTTGAGCATCTTTTCATCGCGTCCGGCGTGAAGTCCGTACCAGAACAAAAAGTGCGCCGCGCACAAGAGCAGAATGAGCCGGGCCGCGTCCTGGCCCGCGAAGCGTCCGCCCCCGCTGAACTCGCTCAGCCGCTCCAGCCCCGCGACGCTAACCAGAACGAACAGACACACGACGGCGGCGATGTAGTGGCTGTAGAAGTACGAATAGAAGTTGGTGCCCAGAGCGAAGAGCAGCAGCGAAACAAGAACCCAGACGAACCGCGGCTCACGCAGCCTCACGAGAAAAAACGGGACCGCCAGGTACAGCGGCGCGAGCAGGAAGAAACGGTAAAACCGCACGCGGCTTCCGAACCGTTCCCAATACGTACGAAATGTATCGGTGCCTTCTCCGTGCACCGCCGACTGCACTTCGTAGTCGAGCTCCTGCTCGCGCGTGAGCTGGCGGTGGGACACTGGCTTCGGCTGTAACGTGAACGTGGTGGGTACACCGTACTGATATTGGCTGAGCGCGTAGGGCAGAGTGGTCCAACTGCCGGTGACGGCCCGGTTTTGAAGACACGTCAGTGCGATCGCCGGAAGCACGGCCAGCGCAGCGGCAGGCGCGAGGCTTGCGAGCTTGCGAACCTTGGTCCTGTCACGGAGCGCCGGAAGAAGAAACACCCCCGCGCTCAAAACCAGAAAGATCGATTCAAATGGCCGGGTGAGCAACTGCAGTGTGAACCCCAGTCCCAATAGCGCAGCGTCGCGGCGTCGGCCCGCGTCCAACAGCCGCGGCAGCGATCCGAAGACCAGGCAACCCGCGATCGCCGATACCGCGCCGCCCCAATAGCTGTTCATCCACTGGTTGAGCGGACCGAATTGTATGACCGCCAGCAGTCCTCCCAGCAGCGCCCAACCCGGCGTAGTCCACGCGCGCAGCATCCAGTAGCAGAGTGCGCAGAAAATTCCCACCGTCAGCGCGACTCCGGCCCAGGGATGACCGAAGATCGTCCAGCCGATCGCCAGCGCCAGGCCTTGCCCCAGTGGAAAAATGGAACTGTAAGACGGTTCCTGCAAAACATAGAACGTCTCGAAGAACTGGTGCAGTGGGTGCACCGGATTCGCGAGCCGGAAATGGCGCAGCGTATCGGCCAGCAGAAGATAGCTGAAATCGTCGGACACTCCCGCCGGCGGGATCGGATACTGAGGCAGCAGCGCCAGCCGAAGCGCGACCGGCAACGCCACCAGCAGCAACATGCTCCAGCCGGTGCGTTCCGCCAGCCGCCGCGCATACGGCTCGATCCAGCGTCGCGACGCCAGCGCCAGCATCACCAAGAGCGCTGCCAGCACCAGCTCGACAAAATCACTCGCGCCAAAGCCGATCGGATTGCGAAGCGGCACGAACGAACGAAGCACGTGGAAGATTTCCATGCTCTAGTGCACCTGCTCGAACCTGAGCGTCGGGGCCTCGGTCTTGGTCGGCGCCGGCGCCTGCGGCTTTTCTGGCGTTTTCTCCGGCTCTGCTTTGTACGGGCTCAACTTCGGCGGTCTGGCGTCTGGTTCGAGCAGCCAGGCCGTCCGATCCGGATAGTAGCGCCGGAGTTGTTCATTTTCCGCCGCACCGAGGTCGCGCGCCCAAACCGTCCGGGCGCGATCGATGTCCGCCTCGTTATAAACCCATTCGTCCTGGAAAACGTGCTGCTGCCAATAGCGGACAAACACCAGTTGCTTGCCGGACGCCTGCGCGAGCTGCCGGTTGACTTCGATTCTACGCTCCGGGTTTTTGTGATTGATCGCGTCCCAGGTCTCATATCGCCGCATCGACATCGACACCTCGGCGTCGTCGAAAAAGTGCAGGCCGTACCAAAAGCAAAAGTGCGCGGCGCAGAGAAAGACAGTCACTCGGGCCGCATCGGCGCTCACTCGGCTAAGTCGGCGAAGGCCGGTGACGCTCGCCAGCATGAACAGGCAGGTGACAGCCGCGACGTAATGAAACTGGAACGCGGGGAAGAAATTAACGCCCAGCGCGAACAGCAGCAGCGTCACGACCACCCAAAGATACCGGAACTCGCGAAGCGCGCCGAAGAAAAACGGCAGCGCCACGTACAACGGAGCCAGGAAAAAGAAGCGATAGTATCGTACCCGGTACGCCAGGCGCGTGAAATAACTTTGGAGCGTCTCCTCGCCGCTTCGAAACGTGAGCTGCGCTTTGTATTCCAGTTCTTGCTGCGGCGTCAGCTCGCGATGCGGCACCGGATCGGCTTGGAAAGTAAGCGAAGCCGGCACGCCGTACTGATCCTGGCTGAGCATCTCGGGCAGCACCGTCCAACTGCCCGTCACCCGCCGGTTCTGCAGCAGCGTGACACCGCCGGCCAGGATGACGAGCGCGGATGCGACTAACGCCGGCCTTGCCACGCCTCTCAGCACCTCTGGCCTCCGCAAAGCGGGCGCGAAGTACAGCGCCACGCTGGCGAACAGAAAGATAGATTCATACTGACGCGTGAGCAGATGCATCCCCAGCCCCAGCCCTAACAGAAACGCGTCGCGCGTGCGGCCGTTTGCGCGCAGCCTGGGCAG
This sequence comes from Terriglobia bacterium, assembly GCA_020073265.1. Taxonomy (GTDB): domain Bacteria; phylum Acidobacteriota; class Terriglobia; order Bryobacterales; family Bryobacteraceae; genus Palsa-89. The sequence continues at coordinate 15,288 of JAIQFN010000056.1, forward strand.
CGCGCCGAACACCAGGCAGCCGGCCGTCGCAGCAAAATGACCGCCCCAATAACTGTTGGTCCACTGGTTCAGCGGCCCGAATTCAAACACCGCCAGCACTCCGCCGGCGAGCGCCCACAATGGCGTCGTCCAGGCGCGCAACATCCAGTAGCACAGCGAGCAGAACGCGCCGACGCCGAGCAGCACTCCCGCCCATGCAAGTCCGAAAATCGCGCGGCCCAGTGCCATGCCTAGGCCTTGGCCGATCGGATAAATCGAGCTATAGGTCGGCTGCTGGAGGACGAAAAATGTCTCGAAGAACCGATGGAAAGCATGCGGCGGATTCGCGAACCGAAAATGCCGCAGCGTATCGGCGACCAGCAGGTGCCCGAATTCGTCGTACAGATCGGGCGAAGGCGCCGGATGATGCGGCAACAGCATGAGCCGGAGCGCGACCGGCATGGCCGCCAGCAGCAGCATGCACCAACCGGTCTTCTGCGCAAGTTTCCGGGCGTGCGGCTCGAGCCACGGCCGCGAGATCAAAGCGAGTCCGGCCAACACCACCGCCAGCGTCAGCTCGATGAAGTCGCTGGCCCCAAAACCAATCGGGTTGCGAAGCGGCAGAAAAGAGCGAAACAGCTCCTCGAACATCAAGTCCTATTGTGCATGGTGGCGCACGCACTCGTGCGTGCCGCGTTCACACTCGTGTGAACGCCCGGCTGCTACGATAACGGGAGTTCATGATCCTGTCCCCCTCCACCCCGGAAGAACTAGCATCTCAACTGGCCGACGCCAGCGCCCAGCGCCAGTCGATCACTCTGCGCGGCAACTCCACCAAAGACCGCATGGCCGGCCCGATTCTCCCATCCGATCTCACCATCTCCACCGCCCGCCTCAATCGCGTATTGCAGTACGAACCGCGCGATCTGACCGTCAGCGTCGAAGCCGGCATGTCCTGGCGCGACTTCAACCGCACGCTCGCCGAGCACGGACAGATGGTCCCGCTCGATCCGCCCTTCTCCGATGAAGCCACCGTCGGCGGCATCGTTGCGGCCAACGTCAGCGGTCCGCGCCGCCGTCTGTACGGATCCGTGCGCGACATGGTGATCGGCATGACCTTCGTCACGCTCGAAGGCAAGCTGATCCGCACCGGCGGAATGGTGGTGAAAAACGTCGCCGGCCTCGACATGGCGAAGCTTATGATCGGATCGTTCGGAACGCTCGCAGCCATCGCTGTCGTGAACTTCAGGCTGCACCCCAGGCCGGCAGGCACGCGGACCTTCGTACAGGAATTTCTACGCGCCGCCGAAGCGGTTGCTGCGCGGGACCGCATCCTGAAAAGCCCGTTGCAGCCCGCCGCCGTCGATATTCTCAAATCAACCGACGGTTACGACTTGCTGGTTCAGGCCGGCGGCAGCCCCGCGGTGCTCGATCGTTACTCGCGCGAGCTGCCCAAGACGCGAATCGTGGAAGGCGCCGAGGAGCAAGCCCTGTGGCGCACCATCCGCGAGTTCACGCCGGACTTCTTGCGGCAGCACGAAAACGGCGCCGTGCTGCGCGTTTCCTGCACGCTGTCAGAAGTCGGCAGCGTGCTGGACTCGCTGCCCGCGCCCGCTATAGCCCGTGCCGGTTCGGGCGTCTGCTACGGCTACTTCTCGAAGCCGGAAGAGCTGCACCGCGTCCCGGCTGGCCGCAGCGTGATCGAATTCGCGCCACCAGCCTTCCGCGAGCACGCCGATTTGTGGCCCGATCCCGGAAGCGACTTTGCGATGATGAAACAGGTGAAGCAAATGTTCGACCCCCTGGGCATCCTCAACCGCCGCAGGCTGTATGGCCGCATCTGAACTCATCGCGCTGGATCAACCACAACAGGCCGACCTCGACAGGTGCGTTCACTGCGGCCTGTGTCTGAACGCCTGCCCCACCTATCGCGAACTGCGCGTGGAAATGGATTCGCCTCGCGGCCGCATCTACCAAATGGCCCAAGTGTCCAGCGGCGCGGCGGCCATCAGCCCGTCCTACATCCAACACATCGACCTGTGCCTGGCCTGCCGCGGTTGCGAGACGGCCTGTCCCTCCGGCGTGCGCTACGGGCGATTGGTGGAAGCGGCGCGCGCCGAAATCGAAAACCATATCCAGCGGCCCCGCCACATCCGCTGGCTCCGATCTTTCTTCTTCCGCAAACTTCTTCCCTCGCGCGTCAATCTTGGAATCCTGGGAACGATGCTGTACCTGTACCAGGCCAGCGGCCTGAAGTGGCTGGTCCGAGTGCTGGGCTTCCTGCCCTCGCGGCTTCGCGAAATCGAGAGCCTCGCGCCGGACATCGAAGCGCCGTTCTTCTTTCCCTATTACGGAAAAATCTTGCCCGCCGAAGGCCAGCGTCGCCACCGGGTCGCCTTCCTGGGCGGCTGCATCGCGAATCTCGCCTTCGCCCGCCTGAACGAGTCCACAGTGCGCGTGCTGCAGAAAAACGGCTGTGAGGTTTCGATTCCGAAAGACCAGACGTGCTGCGGCGCACTCCACGTCCACTCCGGCCTGCCCGAGGAAGCGCGCAAATTGGCGCGCCGCAACATCGACGCGCTGCTGGACGGCGGATTCGATGCCATCATCACCAACGCCGGCGGTTGCGGATCGACGTTGAAAGAATACGGCGAGCTGCTCGAGCACGATCCGGCCTATGCCGAAAAAGCGCACCGCTTCGCCGCTGTGGTGAAAGACGTCAACGAATTTCTGGCGTCCATCGAGTTGAACACCAACATGAGCGCGCAGCCCCTGATCGCGACCTATCAGGATTCCTGCCACCTCGCTCACGGCCAGAAGATCCGTTCGGCGCCGCGGAAATTGCTCAGCCTCGTTCCCGGCCTGGAGCTTCGCGAGATGCCGCTCTCCGATCTCTGCTGCGGCAGCGCGGGCATCTACAACGTCGTGCACACCAGCATGTCGACGGCGCTGCTCCGCAAGAAGATGGATGCCGTGAAAGCCACCGGCGCTCAGATGATCGTCACCGCGAATCCCGGCTGCATGCTGCAACTGGAGGCCGGCGCGCGAAAATTCGGACAAGGCCAGCGCGTCGCGCACGTCGTGGAAATTCTCGACCAGGCCTACCTCGCCGCCCAGGAACCTAAACGCACATCGTGAACACGGCGCCCCCGCCCGGCCCGTTGCCGGCCGTCACCGAGCCGCCATTCTGCTCGACGATCGATTGCACGACGTACAGCCCCAGCCCCGAGATGATCGACTTGGTGGACACGCGCTCCTGAAAAATCCGGGGCAGCAGCTCCGGCGCGATGCCCGGACCGTCGTCGCTCACCACGATCTCATGCTCCCGCGCTTCGATGCGAATGTTCTTGGCGCCGGCCTGCGCTGAATTCAAAAACAGATTCACCAGCACGCGTTCCCACTGGCCCGGATCGCCCTTCAGCCGAAATTCCGGATCGATCTCGTGCGTGAATCCGATTCTCGGCCGGTTCGCGCACTCCAGATAGTCCTGGCAGAATTGCGCCGCGTTCTCGATCACCGGAACCAGTTCGGTGGCGGAACGATTGGTTTCGAGAATGCTGTGAACGATCCTCTGCCCCTGGTCCACGCTCCGCTGCAGCGTGTGCGCCAGCTTTTCCCACTTTGGATCGGCCTCCAGAAGATCCGCGCTCTCCGCGAGAGTCTGAAAAACATTGTTCAGATCGTGGATCAAACCTTCCAGTGTAAGATCAGCAACCGCCATTTCGATTCACCCCGCGACTCGATGTAGTGTATCGAAAAATTCAGGAAAAGACACCCGGGCTGCTTCCGAGCCTTCCAGGATCGACGGACCGTCGGCGATGAGAGCAGCCACTGCGAACGCCATCGCGATGCGATGGTCGCCGAACGAATCCAGCTCCGCGGCGTGAAAACTCTGTCTGCCGGGGACCTCGAAACCGTCCGCGCGCACCTCGATCTTCAAACCCATCCGGCGGAAGTTCTCGGCAATCGTGGCAATGCGGTCGGTCTCCTTGACTCGCAACTCGGCGGCGTCGCGCACGACCAGCCCCTCCTCGCTCGCCGCACCCAGAACCGCCAGCACCGGAATCTCGTCAATCAGCGCCGCGGTTCGCGCCTTTTCCAGCAATCCGCCCCGTACCGCCGACTTTCGCACCAGCACGTCGCCCGCCAGTTCGCCTCCGGCCGCGCGCACGTCGAGAATCTTGATCTGCGCGCCCATCTCCGCCAGGAAATCCAGCAGCGCGGTCCGCGTCGGATTCAACCCGACGTTGTGGATGGTGAGCGCGGACTCGCGAACCATCAGCGCAGCCGCCAGAAAAAATGCGGCCGAGGAAAGATCGCCCGGCACGCGCAGCTCTTTGCCCACCAGGCGCGGCCGGCCCGTCACCGTGATCGACCTCCCCTGGACTTCCACGTCCGCCCCGAACTCGCGCAGCGCCAGCTCAGTGTGATCGCGCGTGCGCACCGGCTCGTGCACGCGGGTTTTTCCCTCGGCGTACAGGCCCGCCAGCAGGACGCAGCTCTTCACCTGCGCGCTCGCCACCGGAAGCGTGTACTCGATCGGATGCAGCCGGCCTCCCCGAATCGTCAGCGGTGGGAACCGGTTCTCCCGCGCCTCGATCCTCGCGCCCATTTCCGCCAGCGGATTCATGATCCGGTCCATCGGCCGACGCGACAGCGATTCATCGCCGCCGATGCGCGTCACAAAAGACTGCGCCGCCAGAATGCCGCTCAGCATCCGGATGGTCGATCCGGAATTGCCCGCGTCCAGCATCCCGGCCGGTTCGCGCAGTCCATCCAGGCCCTGCCCCGCAATGCAAACCAGGCCGTCGCGAATATCGACGCCCGCTCCCAGCGAACGCATGCACTCGAGCGTCGATCGGCAGTCGGCGCCGCTGGAGTAGTTGGCGATCTTAGTCGCGCCTTCCGCGATCGCCGCCAGCATGCCATAGCGGTGCGAAATGGATTTGTCGCCGGGAAGCTCAACCGCGCCGCTGATGGCGCTGGCCGGAACGATTTGCTCGCGCATCGAAATAAGAGTGTACCGCGCGAGCGCACGCTGTACGCAACTAAGTTCCGGTGGAGAACTTCGCCAGCTTGTTCAGCCCGTTGAACGCCGCCGCTTTGTAACACTCGGCCAGCGTCGGGTAATTGAAAACGGTATCCACGAAGTATTCCACGGTCCCGCCCAGAATCATCACCGCCTGCCCGATATGCAGCAACTCGGCCGCGCCCTCGCCGATGATGTGCACACCCAGCAGATTCTTGGTCTCGCGATGGAAGATCAGCTTCAAGCGCCCCGTCGTGTCTCCGCGTATCTGACCTCGCGCGATCTCGCGATAGTACGCCATCCCAACTTCATAGGGAACATCCTCCTCGGTGAGCTGCTCTTCGGTCTTCCCGATGAACGAGATCTCCGGAATCGTGTAGATGCCGTACGGATAGTTGGAAGGATTGGAGTGCAGGTCCTTGCCGAATGCGTGTGCCGCCGCGATCCTGCCCTGCTCCATCGAGACCGACGCCAGGCTGGGAAAGCCGACCACGTCGCCCACCGCGAAGATGTGCGGCTGCGCCGTCCGGTACGCGGCGTCCACGGGAATCCGTCCGCGCGCATCGGCTTGAATGCCGGCCGCCGCCAGGTTCAGATCGTCCACGTTGCCCTGCCGTCCCACTGCATACAGCAGCGCATCCCCGCACAGCTTTTTCTTGCTCGCCAGATTGGCCACCACCGAGCCATCCGGCAGCTCCTCCACGCTCTGAACTTCCTCGTTCAGCCGCAGCGTCACGCGCTGATCGCGCAGATGGTAGGACAGCGCTTCCACCATCTCGGCGTCCGCGAATTCCAGCAGCCGCGACCGCTTTTCCACCAGCGTCACCCGCACCCCCAGCGTCGCGAACATGCAGGTGTACTCGACGCCGATCACGCCGCCGCCCACCACCAGCAAATTTTCGGGAATCCCCGGTATGTCGAAGATGTGGTCCGTGTCGACGATGTTGCGCCCGTTGATGGGCACCTCCGAGCACGACGCCGGCCTGGTTCCGGCCGCGATGATGATTTTCTCGGCGGCGTAGCTCTGCTCGCCGCGCGAGCTCTCCACTCGCAGCGTGTGAGCATCCACGAACTTGGCGGTTCCGTTGATCAACTCGATGTGATTGCGCGATAGCTGGTCACGGATCACCTCCACTTCTTTCTGAACGATGTGCTGGACGTGTACGGCCAGGTCCGCGATCGTGATCTTTTCCTGGCCGTGATGGTTGCTGCCGTAAACATTCTGGTAGTAGAAACCGGAAAGGTACAGCACGGCCTCGCGCATGGTCTTGCTGGGGATGGTCCCGGTATTTACGCAAACGCCGCCCAGCACCTCGCGCCGCTCGACCACCGCGACGTGCTTGCCCATCTTGGCGCCCTGAATGGCCGCGCGCTGACCCGCCGGACCCGATCCGATTACGATGAGGTCGTAGCTCTGCAAGAAACTAATTTACCGCAGCCCGGACCTTCGCCCTGTAATCGTGCTGTAACCGCGCCGCCCCGAATCCGCGCGCCCGCCGCCGCGCACGTGTCAAAACGTTAGGTAACAACGAAAGTTTTACGCAGCCCTGCTGGTCCGAGACAGACTCAATTGTGTTTGAGATCAATTAGTTAGGTTTTTGGCTTCAGGCGTGCTATCTTGTACGCAAGAGGAGACACATCCACTATGACACTTCGTCATGCACCGGTGATGTTGGGGGCTTTAGCCGTATTGGCTTTGGCAAGCGTGGGTTGCGCGACTAAGAAGCATGTGCGTGAAGCCATTGCTCCGGTACAGAACCAGGTCAATCAAACTCAAAGCCAGCTGACGCAGACACAGGGCCAGGTTTCGTCGCTGCAGAAACAGACGGATGAGCAGAAACAAGCCATCGGCGATTTGGATCGGCAAGTAGCCACCGCCGACGAGAAGGCCACCGACGCCGCTAAGAAAGCCGCGGAAGCCGCCGAAGCAGCCGCCAAAGCGAACGCCGCCGCTACCGAGGCGGGTCAACGCGCCGAAACCGCAAACAACAACGCGCAGCAGGCGCAACAGGGCGTGACTCGCATCGAACAGAATATCAACAACTACAAGTTGATGACCACCGAGCAAGTCTACTTCGGCTTCAATCAGAGCGCGCTCAGCAAGGCCGAACAGGCGAAACTGGACGAAACCGCCCAGAAGATCGGCGGCTTGAAGAACTACGTGGTGGAAGTGGCCGGCTATGCCGACCGCACCGGCGACAAGACCTACAATCGCGAACTGAGCCGCAAGCGCGCCGACGCCGTGGTTCACTATCTCGCGGTCCAGCACAGCATCCCGTTGCGTTCCATCCGGGAACTCGGCGTGGGCAGCGATTTCCCCGAAGCCGACAACAAGACCGCCGCGGCTCGCAAGGAGAATCGACGCGTGGATGTGAGGATCTACACGCTGGACCTGGGCGGGCGCGAGAGCGCCGACCTGCGCTAACAGATCTCAAACGCAATCAGGCTGCGGGACCTCGTTCCCGCAGCCGCACCTCTCCCACTTACCGCAAGCTCTTCTCCAGGCTGCTCGCCAATACTTCCGCCCGCTCCGCTAACCGCCTCGCTCCCGGCAAGTCCAATCCGCGCCTGGCCTGGGCCTGCTTCACGAAGCTCTGAATTTCCCCCAAGCTCGCCTGCTGTTCTCTAGTCAGCCGGCGTCTGCCGATCGCTCGCAGACTCGCCTCTGTGCGGCCGAGACTCTGGTCGATCGCGCCGTTGTACTCCCGCTGCTCGTCTGCCGTTAGAACCGGCCCGAGTTGCGGCACGGGAGCAGTCGCAGGGGCCGTCGCCCCAGGCGGGTTAGGCGCAGCCGGTCGAGGCGGCGCCGAACGCCGCGGCCTGGCCGCAGGTGGCGCGCCGGGTGGCGTGCTGGGCGGCAGAGTCACGTTCGGAGTCGTCTCTGCCGGCGTGATCTCCGGAGGCGGAGGAAGCGGCCCGGTCTTGGGGACCGTGGGTTGCGGCGCCGCCGGCGCTGGCAAGGGAGCCACCGGCGCTGGCGCCGCCACGTGCTTCTTCCTGCACGACGTCTCCACTACCCCCACCACACTCACCAGCACTAAGACACAGATCGGGCGAATCATGCAGGGTAGGAGAAATCAAGAGCCGAGCGTCGCCGAGCGGAACACTTCACTCCGGTAGTCTAGCATCCTCGGGAAATGCAGCCGGAACGTGGTGCCCTTTCCCACTTCGCTGACAAAGTCGATGGTTCCCCCGTGCAGTTGAACCACCCGGAACGTAGTCGCCAGTCCGATTCCCGAACCGCCCTTCTTAGTGGTGAAGTACAGGTTGAAAATCCGGTCCCGCACTTCCGGCGCGATGCCCGCGCCCGCGTCCGCAATCTCGAGCTGGCAATCGTCGCCGTCCCACGCGGTCCGGACCTTCAATCGGCCGCCCTCCGGCATCGCCTCCAACCCGTTGTTGATGACGTTCAGGATGGCCTGCTTGAGCAAGTCCGCGTCGCCGTTGATCATCAGGCCGTCCTCGAGGGCCGTTTCGATCTGGACCCGCTTGGCTCGCGCCTCCGGCAATACCAGCGCGATCACCTGGTCCGCCAGCTGGCTCAAGTTGATGGACGTGGCCTCCAGCTCGATCGGCTTGTTGAAATTCAGGAACGTCTTCACCACGCTGTCCAGCCGCTTGATCTCGCTGGCGATGACATTCACCTCCGGCTGCTCGACGTCCAGCTTGCCTCTCAACACCTCCAGGTGCAGCGCCATCGCGTTCAGCGGGTTCTTGATCTCGTGCGCCACCCCGCTGGTGAGACGGCTCAAAGCCGCCAGCCGCGTGGACAGATCCAGTTGCCGTTCGATCTGCCGCCGGCTCTCGGCATCCCGGATCGCAACCAGCGTTCCCAGGTCGTCATGCCCGGGACTCCTCCGCAGCACGTCGACGCTCACCAGCAGCTTCACCGAACCCGCGCCATTGCGTGTCAGCGTGACCATCTGGTCGTGCACCGGCTGCCGCTCCCGAACCGCGCTCCCGATCACTTCTCCCAGCGCCGTCGAGATGGGAAACAGTTCATCCACCCCGCGCCCCACCATCTCGACATGCGGCTTGCCCAGCAGACGCGCCGCCGGGTCGCTCGCCATCATGAGCCTGCCGGTATTGTCGAACAGCAGCACGCCTTGCTCCAGCCGCTGCAGCAGTTGCTCCACGTTGCTGCGCAGTTCCAGGGCATCCCGCTTGGCCCCGCGGAACTGCTCGCCCAAGACACTCAGCTTCGACTGGACATCGGCGAACTCGCGGGTCTCCCGCTGCGGCTGTGACGGCGTCGCTTCGAATTGGCCCGACAGGATCGAGTCGATGGTCTGGCTCATCCGCCCCACCGGATCCAGCACCAGGTTCGGCAGCACCGAACCAAGAAAGATTCCGATAAACAGCGCCGCCCCAAAAGCCAGCGCCAGGCTCTTCAGCGCCGGTTCAATGTCATTCCTCACGAAGTCGGATCGAATCACCACCTCGATCAGAAAGAACGGCTTGTTGTCCACCCCCAGCGTGCGAGTGGTGGAATAGTTCTCGCTGCGGCTCATCAGACGCCACAAGTTCGCAAACCAGTAGCCGTTCTGGATATCACGAAAATCATGCGCCGCCGACGCCCTCGCACCCGCCAGCCGAGGATCCGAGGCCGCCAGAACCTGGCCCTGCGTGTCCGTTACCCGTATGGAAAGCACCAGCTTGGCGTCCGCCAGCGTGCGCACCAGCCGGCGCGAGATGCGCGCATCCGTTCGAATGGTCTCGGTCCAGCTTTCTTTCAACTGTTCCACCGAGGCGGGCGATGTCGCGTCCGGCGTGGTCGCCACGTTCAGACGCTCGATCAGGTAGCCGTTGATCTCATCGGCCACCACGTCGGCGCGATCGAATGCCGACCGGAACGTCACCCGCGTGAAGTCGTACAGGTACAGCGCCGACATGGCGATCACCACCAGCGTGACCAGCGCCACGATCGCGATCCGCAGCCGGGCTTTCAGCGACATCTAGATACCCGAACCAGCTTCTGCTTCCGCCGTCCCGTACTCCTTCAGCTTATTGAACAGGGTCTTCAAACTGATTCCCAGGATCTCGGCGGCCCGTGTCTTGTTGTTCTTGGTGTGCTGCAGCGTGAGCTGAATCAGCGCCTTCTCGGCCTCGGCCACCGTGGTGCCCACCGGCAGCCTCACTCCGTCCGGCTCCATCATCTGCTGCGTCGCGCGAGCCCCGGCCGGCACGCCAAAGTCGCGCGGCAGATGATGCTGCGTGATGGTCCCTTCGCCCGCCAGGATCACCGCCCGCTCCAGGACGTTGCGCAGCTCGCGCACGTTCCCCGGCCACGAATACCGCTTGAACTGCGCCATGACATCCGGATGCACATCCACCACACGTGTTTCGTGCTTCCCGTTGAGCATCTCCAGCAAAGCTTCGGTCAGCATCGGAAGATCGCCCTCGCGCTGGCGCAGCGGTGGAAGCGCGATTTGAAAAACGTTCAGGCGGTAATACAGATCTTCCCGCAGCTCGCCTTTTCTCAGCGCCTCTTCCACCACCTTGTTGGTGGACGCGATCACGCGCACGTCCACCGCGATCTCGGTCTTGCCTCCCAGCCGCCGCACGCACGAATCCTCCAGCACGCGCAGCAGTTTGGCCTGCGTCCCCACCGGCATTTCGCCCAGCTCATCCAACAGCAGCGTGCCGTGCTGGGCCAACTCGAAGCAGCCCGCCCGCCGCTCCACCGCGCCCGTGAAGGCGCCCTTTTCGTGGCCGAACAGCTCGCTCTCCATCAGCGTTTCCGGTAGCGCCGCGCAGTTGATGGCCACGAACGGCCCGCTCGACCGCGGACTGAGCTGGTGCACCGCGCGCGCCACCAGCTCCTTGCCGGTTCCGCTTTCGCCCGACACCAGAACGGCCGCCTTGGAAGGCGCCACTTGTTGGATCAACGAAAATACCTGCTGCATCGCCGGACAAGTGCCCACCAGGTCCACCAGCACGCCCTGGTATTGCAGCCGCCGCCGCAACCGCTCCCGATCCTCGGTCAGCCGGCTTTGCGCCGCCGCGCGTTCCAGCAGGAATTTCAAAACGCTGGGCTGAATCGGTTTTTCGAGAAACCAGAAGGCGCCTAGATCGTGCACGATCTGAACGGCCGTCTCCGTGTTTCCGAAGGCCGTCAGTACGATGGTTGGCGGCGGCCCGCCCTGCGCCGCCAGGCGTTTCAGAAGCTCGAACCCGTCCAGGCGCGGCATCATGAGATCCGTCACCAGAACGTCCACCGGGCTCTGGCTCAGCTTATCCAGCGCCTCCTGTCCGTCCGCGGCTGTGTCCACCGTCAGACCCCAGGCTTGGATCATTTTCGCCAGGCCGGCTCGCTGGTTCTCTTCGTCGTCCGCTACCAGCACGCGGACCTGCGGGGCCGACGCAACATTGCCCATGCAATTACGATTGTATCCAGCCGCCGCCGTGGCTTGCTGAAAACCAGGGGACAGACGAATCTGTCCCAAGCGGCAGCTCTCTGTTTTCGCAGCGAATAGGTCTTCGCGCGTGGACAGATCCGTCGGTCCCCGCGTTTTTCACCGCCTGCTCACGCAGTAATCGGAAGCGTCTTGCTCTCCGGCTCCCTAACAGCCGCCGTCGTCTCCGGAAGCCACTTCCGGATGGCCGGGATCGCCGCCAACGCAGCCTGCTCTCCCATCTTGATCAGCTTCTTCGCGTCCGGAAACGAATCCCATGCCATGTTGGCCACCGCGGGCGCGAGCACCACACTGGAATGCTTGCGCCAACTGTGCTCGGTCCGCGCACTCATCACCTGAAAACATCGGCTCACTACGGAGAACATGTTGCCGTAGTCCTCGATGCCGTCATTGTTCGGAATCGCCACCGAAATCACGCGATCGGCGCCTAGCTCGCGCAGCGGTTCAGCCGGCACCTCCATGCAGACGAACCCATCCACCAGCAGCCGTCCCTCGTGCCGCAGCGGAAGGAACAGTCCCGGATAAGCGCAACTGGCGCGGATAGGAAACACCACATCGCCTTGACCGCGAAACGTGACGGGCTTGCCGCGCACCAGGTCCGTCGCCACGATCGCCAACGGGATCTTCATGTCCTCGAAGCGATTCACCTTCAGAAGACGCGCCAGGAAAACCGCCATCCGATCGTTGCCGGCCAAGCCCCGCAGATTCAGCGTCCATCGCGCCACGTCGCGAAACTTGGTCGAAAGCGCCACCTTCTCGATCTCATCCGCGGAACTCCCGCTGGCGAACGCAGCCGCCACAATGGCGCCCGAACTGACTCCCGCGATCGCGCTGATGGGAATGTTGTTCTGTTCCAGAACCCGCAGCACGCCGATGTGCGCGATGCCGCGCGCAAAGCCGCCACCCAGTGCCAGACCTATCCGCGGAACGGCCGGCTTACGGGCCAGCCCTCCCCGAATCCAATCTCCGGTTCGTCGCAGCCATCCCACCGGTTTCGCTTCGACGGCGTCCATCTCTAGCCTCCCGGACTCACGTATCATGTTTAATGTACGTGACCCCCATACTATATCGATGCAAATTGGCGACCAGATTAATCCTATTGCTCCTTTGTCTAATTGTAATATACATTACACCAGGCGTCGCCCAGCGTGAACTGTCGGGCGCGGCCCAGGCCAAGCTCGCTCTCGACCAGTTGAACGTCGTCGGCAGCGTCCTCATGATCGCCGCCCACCCGGATGACGAGAACACCGCGCTGCTCGCCTATCTGGCGCGCGGGCGCAAAGTTCGGACGGGCTACCTCTCGCTCACTCGCGGCGAGGGCGGACAGAATCTGATCGGGTCCGAGCAGGGCGACGCGCTGGGATTGATCCGCACGCAGGAGCTGCTAGCCGCCCGGCGCATCGACGGCGCCGAGCAGTTCTTCACGCGCGCCATCGATTTCGGGTTCACCAAAACACCGCAAGAGACCTTCGAGAAATGGGGGCGCGACAAGATTCTGAGCGACGTCGTATGGGTGATGCGCCGTTTCCAGCCGGACGTGATCGTGCTGCGCTTCACCGGCACCCCGCGCGACGGGCACGGCCAGCATCAAGCCTCCGCGATTCTCGGCAAGGAAGCGTATTCCGCCGCCGCCGATCCCGCGCGCTTCCCCGAACAGTTGCAATACGTCAAGCCCTGGCAAGCCAAGCGCCTGATGTGGAACGCAGCCGTTTTCACTCCGGACCAGGAGAAGGAAACCGAGAAGGAGCACAATAAGGTGGTAGTGGATCCGGGCGACTACGATCCGGTGCTGGGACATTCCTACGCCGAGATCGCAGGCATGTCCCGGAGCATGCATCGCAGCCAGGGTATGGGATCGCCCGAGCGCAAGGGATCGGCCAAGGCTTACCTGATGCCGGTTTCCGGCGATCCTGCCTCGCACGACCTCTTCGACGGCATCGACATCACCTGGAACCGGTTCCCCGGCGGGCGCGAGGTTGGGCGCGCGCTGGCAGACGCGGCGCGTACCTTCGATCCCACCAATCCCGCCAAGACGGTTCCGCTGTTGATCGCCGCCCAAAAGGCGATGGCTCAATTGCACCAGCCGCTGGTGGATTTCAAGCGGCAGGAACTCGAGGACGCCATCGCGCTTTGCTCCGGTTTGTGGCTGGATGCGACGGCCGATAAATTCGCGGCCACACCCGGCGGGTCGTTCCGCCTGAGCGCCACCGCGGTGAATCGCGCCAAGCTGCGCGTCGAGGTCGCCTCCGTCGATGTCGCCTCGGATGTAGCCGGCATCGCGCCGGTCGCTACCAAGGATACCGGCGGCGAGCTGCCGTTCAACGAACCAAAAACGTTTACCCTCGACGTCAAGGTTCCCGCCAACCAGCCGCTGTCACAACCGTACTGGTTGCGCGAACCCAAGCAGGGCGACACCTACGGCGTGCCTAACCAACTCGAGATCGGCATGCCGGAGAACCCGCCGCTGCTGCGCGCGCATTTCCATCTGCGTCTGGATGGCGCGGGCGTCGAAGTCGTGCGGCCGGTCGTCTTCCGCTACATCGAGCGCGCGCAAGGCGAGCTGACTCGGCCGCTCGTGATTGAGCCGGCCGTGACGTTGCAGTGGACCCAGCGATCCAGCTTGTTCCCCACCGCGTCGTCGAAAGGCCTGGAGCTCCAGGTGAAGGCCAACACTCCCGGCGTCAAAGGCGACGTGCGCATCCAGCCGCCCGGCGGGTGGACTGCCGCGTCCGGTTCACAGAGCTTTCAACTTTCCACGTCCGGCCAGGAATCCGCTCTGTCGTTTCAGCTTACGCCGCCTTCGGCCGAGACCAAAGGCGCGCTCCAGGCCAGCGCCCGAGTCGGCGATGAGAACATCGCAGTAGGAATGGAAACCATCAGCTACCCCCACATTCCTCCCCAGGTGTTGTTCTTCCCGGCCAGCACCGAGCTGGTGCGAAGCGACGTCAAGCTCGCGGCCAGGAACATCGGTTACGTGATGGGCGCGGGCGACGAGGTTCCGGACGCGCTCCGGGAATTGGGAGCCGACGTGGTTCTGCTGGGCGCGGGCGAACTGGCGGGCGCCGATCTCGGCCGCTTCGACGCCATCGTCGCCGGAGTCCGCGCCTACGATACCCGGCCCGACCTGCGCGCTAACCAGGAGCGCTTGCTGAAGTACGTCCAGGACGGTGGAACCTTGGTGGTGCAATACATCACGCCGCAGTTCGGTGGACGAGGCGGCGGCCGAGGCGCTGCGGCCGGACGGGGCGGTCAGCCCGGACGCGGCGGTCAGCCCGGGCGCGGCGGCGATACGGCGGGGCGCGGCGCTCAGCCAATACGCGACGAGCACATCGGTCCTTACCCCATCGCCATCGGCGGCGGACGCGTCACCGTCGAAGATGCGCCGGTCCAGTTGCCGAATCCCGCCAGCCCCCTGCTGCATACGCCCAACGACATCACCGCGCGGGATTTCGAAGGTTGGATCCAGGAGCGCGGCCTGAATTTCGCATCCGAGTGGGACGCGCACTACCAGCCTCTGTTTGAAAGCCACGATCCCGGCGAGCAACCGCTGCTCGGAGGCACGCTGTACGCCCGTTATGGAAAAGGCGCTTACGTCTTCACCGCGTTCTCCTGGTTCCGCGAATTGCCGGCCGGCATTCCCGGTGCGTTCCGCATCTTCGCCAACCTGCTCAGCGCCGGAAAAACCCTGTGAGCAACAAACCGGAACATGCTCCCACGCGAGGCGCGGATGAGCCGCCGCCGTTTCTCGGCACCTGGAAACACGTCTACGTGTTCGTGGTCTGCTATCTGGCCTGCCTGATCGCCGGCTTCTATGTCTTCTCGCGGGCGTTCGCCCCATGAAGCCACTCGATTGGCTGGTGATGTTTACCTGGCTGACCTTCATCGTCAGCTACGGTATCTATCGCGGCCGTGGCAGCACCACCGTAGACAAATTCATGCTGGCGGGCAAATCGATGCCCTGGTACGCCATGGGTCTTTCCATCATGGCGACGCAGGCCAGCGCGATCACTTTTATCTCCACCACCGGGCAAGCCTACGTGGACGGCATGCGGTTCGTCCAGTTCTACTTCGGCCTCCCGCTCGCCATGCTGGTTCTGTCGGCCACCGCCGTCCCCATCTTTCATCGCTCGGGAGTTTACACCGCGTACGAATACCTGGAGCGCCGTTTCGATGGCAAGACGCGCGCGCTGGTCAGCGCGATCTTCCTGCTGCAGCGCGGCCTGGCCGCCGGGCTGTCGCTGTATGCGCCGGCGGTGGTGCTCTCCATCGTTCTCGGATGGCCCGACCGCCTGACCGCCGTGCTCATGGGCGTCCTGGTCGTGACTTATACCGCCTACGGCGGCATCAAGGCCGTCACCTGGGCGGATGTCCCCCAAATGGCGCTGATATTTTGCGGGCTGGTGATTGCCTTGGTCATGGCGATCCATCGCCTTCCCGGCGACATCTCGTTCCGGGATGCCGTGTCGCTCGCCGGCGCCGCCGGCCGGCTCAACGCCGTGACGTTTCACTTCGATTGGAACGATCGCTACAACGTCTGGAGCGGACTCATCGGAGGCATGTTCCTGGCGCTGGCTTACTTCGGCTGCGATCAATCGCAGGTGCAGCGCTATCTCAGCGGGAAGTCCATCGAGCAAAGCCGCCTGAGCCTCATCTTCAATGCCATGGCCAAGATCCCGATGCAGTTCTTCATCCTGTTCATCGGCGCGATGGTGTTTGTGTTCTTCGTGTTCGTGAAGCAGCCAGTGTTGTTCCAGCCGGTTGAGTTGGAACGCCTGCACGGCGATGCCCGGCTTCCCGCCATCGAGCAGCGCTATGAGCAGGCTTTCGCCGAACGCAAGGAAGCGGCCCAGCAATACGTGCAAGCCGAACGCGCCGGCGACAAGGTCGCGCGGCAGGCCAACGTGCTCCGATTCCAGCGGGCCGAACGCGCGCTGAACGAAGCCCACGCGGCGGGCGAGCAACTGGTTGGCAAAGACTTCGACGACACCAATTACATCTTCCTGTCGTTCGTTACGCGCTACGTTCCGGCGGGCCTGGTGGGCCTGCTGATCGCGGTGATCTTCTCGGCGGCCATGTCCTCCACTTCGGGCGAGATCAATTCGCTCGCCACGGTCAGCGTGATCGACATCTACCGGAGGCACATCAACCGCAGCGCCTCGGATCATCACTACCTGACGGCGTCGCGCGTAGCCACGGTCTTCTGGGGTATTTTCGCGGTGGGCTTTGCACAGTACGGCAGAAACTTCGGCGCGCTGATCCAGGCGGTGAACATAGTGGGGTCGCTGTTCTACGGAGGACTGCTGGGCGTATTCGTGCTGGCGTTCTTCTTCAAGTCGGTCGGTCCGAACGGAGCCTTCTTCGGAGTGATCGCGGGGGAGGCCGCCATCTTCGCCGCCAATTATTTCACCCGCGTCTCCTTCCTGTGGTTCAACGTGATCGGCTGCGTGGTAGTGGTCGGGGTGGGGCTGGTGGTGTCGCGAGCGTTCGACCGCGGCTATAGCAGCGCGGTGTCGAGATGAACTTCGTGCGCGGCGGCGGTTGAAGTCTCGCCGCTTCGGAGATAGCGGAGCAGCGCGTCCTCGGAGCCTTCGAAGAAGCTGTCCACCAGGTCCCGGATCGCCAGGCGGCACAGGCTGTCGCGGTTCAGCACCGGCGAATACAGAAATGACCGGCCGACTTTGCGGCGCACCACGCAGCCCTTGCGCGCCAGCCGGTCGAGCACCGTCATGACGGTGGTGTAGGCCAGATTGCGGCTGGCGATCAACTCGCGGCGCACGTCCTTCACGTTGCCCTGGCCGAGGCGCCACAGCACCTTCAGGCACTCGAGTTCAAGGCGCGGCGGGATTTCTGACGTTCCGTTGCGGCGCACTCAAGGCTCCTTGCGCCAGGCCTGCTGCAGCTTTTCGGCGAACATCGTGGTGGGCTGCGGCCCAGGACCGTTCTCGTGGGGAGTAGGCGGTGGCGCGGCCGGCGTGGGTTGCGCGGGTAGCGCGGCTTCGACGGCCGGCTGCTCGTCCAGATACCTGGCCTTCTTCAGGACGGCGCGGTCGAGCGAAGAGCTATAGGCGGTCCAACAGCCGTCCACGTGCTGGTCGTCGGCGACCAGCTTGCGCATGCACTCCATCTTCGAGTCGAGATTGTCGAGATGATGCAGCAGCAATGCTTCGGGAAAGAGCGGCACCTTGGGCGAGCCGAATTCGAGTTCGCCATGGTGGCTGACGATCAGGTGTTCGACCAGTATCCGCAGCTTAGGCGGGAAATCGGGGAAGCGATCGAGCTTCTGGTACAGCAGGCGCAGGCCGATGACGATGTGGCCCAGCAGTTGCCCTTCGGCGCTGTAGCCGAAGCTGCGATCGTAAGTCAGCTCGGCCACCTTGCCGATGTCGTGCAGGATGGCGCCGGTGAGCAGCAGATCCGAATCGACGTAGTTGTAGTGCGCGGCCATCATGCGGCACAGATGACAGACCGAGAGCACGTGCTCGATCAGGCCGCCGAGGTAGGCGTGGTGCACGTGCTTGGCCGCGGGCGCGGTGCGGTACATTTTCGCGAACGGCTCGTCGTTCAGAAACGCGTCCAGCAGAGCGCGCAAGTGGGGGTTCGCGATGCCGGCCACGATTTCGCGCAACTCGGCGAACATCTCCAGCGAGTCGCGGCTGGAGACCGGGAAATAGTCCGAAAAATCGACGTCCGCATCCAGCACGCGCGTGAGCTTGTGGATGGTGAGCTGGGGGCGGTTCTGAAAAATCTGCAGCAGTCCTTTGACCTTGATGAAGTCGTCGCGATCGAAGGTGTCGATGATCTCGGCGACGTTGTCCCACATCTTGGCGTCCACTTCGCCGGTGCGGTCGCCGAGCTGCAACGAAAGGTAGGGGTCGCCGGATTTCTTTTGACGCACATCCTTGACGCGAACAAGGAAAGTGGTTGTGAACAGTTGGTTCGGCTTCAGATCGCGGACGTAAGGAGTCTTCATGAATTACTGCGAGCTGCTGGTTCCACCGGTCGACGTTCCGGGAACCGGGACCATCCACAGCAGGCGCTTGCGGTGCGTCTGGTGGGCGACTTCGGCCTTGGTGACAGTCTCGGGCCTGAGCTGAAGCGGATCGGACCAGGCGGTGTCTTTGCCCGGCGCTGCGCCGCTGTCGACCCAATCGGCCTTGATCTGAAGGAAGGCTTCCTCGCGCAGCTTGGTGAGGTACTCGCGGACGGCCGGCCCCAGCCGAGGCTGGAACAGTTTGTCCATTACTTCGTTCTCGACTTCCGACAGCTCGGCCTGTCCGGCCTTCTGGTGTTCTTCGACGCGGAGGATGAGAAAACCGTTGGCGATGCGAATGGGGTCGGTCACGTAGCCTTTGGGCTGATCCCAGACCAGGTCTTCCTGATTCTTGTTGAGGTCGCCTTTCTTGAAAGGCGGAAGCTCACCCATGCTCTTGGCGGTGGAGGAGTCTGAATTGTCGCGGGCCATTTCAGCGAAGCGTTCACCGCGGCGGGCGCGCGCGACCAAGTCCTTGGCTTTCTTCTCGGCGGCCGCGACTCCGGCGGCGTCCTTGTTTTCGGTGGAAACGAGGATCTCGCGGAGGAACAGGCGCTCTTCGCGAACGAAATCGGACTTGTGATCGTTGTAGTACTTGACCACCTCTTCGTGCTTGATCGGAATCTTTTCGTTGACTTCCTGCCGGATCACGCGCTGGGTGAGCAGCGAATTCTTCATCTGATCGCGGAAGTCCTCGAACGACATGCCGCTCTTGTCCTTGATGTATTCGTGAAACTTGTCGGGGTCGGCGATGGCGGCATCGGACTGGATGGAGGCGATGCGCTTGGAGACGTCGGAGTCGACGCTGATGTTGAGATCCTTGGCCTTCTGAACCAGCAGCAACTGATCGATGCGGTCGCGGAGCATGTCTTTCTGGCGGCCGGCCAAGGCTTGATCTAGGGCCGGGCCGGCGATTCCGTTCTCGCGAAGATCGCTGATGAGCTGCCTGCGGCTTTGCTCCAGGTCGCCGCGAGTGACGATGTCGCCGTTGCATTTGGCGACGATCTCTTCGACGGTCATGATGTCGGCGGCGAAGAGATATCCGGATGCGAGGAGCGCAATGGGGAGCCACGGTTTCATATTTCTATTATGTATCAACGCCGGCTGACAGCCGGCGGCAGCCAGGATTGGCTGCCCCACGATAGACTTGAAGAAAGAGCACGAAAGAGTTTAGCCGATGGCTACGCCTACCAGCATCGAGACTTCGGTTGTCACACCTTCGCGGGAAGATCTGATACGAGCTTATCGCGCGATGTATATGGCCCGGCGGCTGGACGACCGGGAGATTCTGCTGAAGCGGCAGAACAAGATATTTTTTCAGATCAGCGGCGCGGGGCACGAGGCCGTGCAGGCGGCGGCGGGGCTGGTGTTCCGGCCGCGGCACGATTGGTTTTATCTCTATTACCGCGACCGGGCGCTGGCGTTGATGCTGGGGATGACGGCCGAGCAGATGCTGCTGGGCGCGGTGGGGGCGGCGGACGATCCGTCGTCGGGCGGGCGGCAGATGCCTTCGCACTGGGGATCGCCGGAGCTGCACCTGGTGTCGGGATCGTCGCCGACCGGGACGCACTACCTGCAGTCGGTGGGCTGCGCGCAGGCGCATCGCTACTTGAATCCCGAGTCGGATGAAGTGACGCTCATCTGCAGCGGCGAAGGCGCCACCAGCGAGGGCGAGTTCTGGGAAGCCATGAACGCCGCGTGCCTGGAGAACCTGCCGCTGGTGTTCCTGGTGGAAGACAACGGCTACGCGATTTCGGTGCCGGTGGAAAAGCAGACCGCCGGAGGGAACGTCGCGCGATTGCTGGAAGGGTTCCCGAATCTCTTGCGCGTGGAAGTGGACGGCACGGATGTGATGGCGTCCTATCAGGCAGTGTCGGAAGCGGCGGCGCATGCGCGCGCGGGAAAAGGTCCGGCGCTGGTGCACGCGAAGGTGACGCGTCCTTATTCGCACTCGCTTTCCGACGACGAGAAACTGTACAAGACCAAGGCCGAGCGTCAGGCGGAAGAAGCGCGCGATCCGGTTCTGAAGTTTCCCGAGTGGCTGGTTTCGGAGGGAATACTCGACCGGCACCGGTTGCAAGGGATCGTACACGAGGTGGACCAGGAGATCCAGGAAGCGACCGACCGGGTGTTGCGCGCGGCGCCGCCGGCGAAAGGGTCGGCGTTGCTGCACCTGTATTCGGAGAGCGTGGATCCGTGCGCGGCGGAGTTGGACGTCGAGCCTCGGTTCAGCGGCGATCCGCGCACCATGGTGGATGAGATCAACCTGACGCTGCACGAAGAGATGCAGCGCGATTCGCGGATCATCGTGTTCGGTGAGGACGTGGCGGATTGCAGCCGGGAGGGGAACCTGGCGGAGGTGAAGGGCAAGGGCGGCGTGTTCAAGGCCACGGCCGGGTTGCAGATCCAGTTCGGCTCCCAGCGCTGCTTCAACAGCCCGCTGGCGGAGGCGTCGATCGTCGGGCGTGCGATCGGGCTGGCGACGCGCGGGTTGCGGCCGGTTCCGGAAATCCAGTTCTTCGATTACATCTGGCCGGCGATGATGCAGATTCGAGATGAGCTGGCGACGCTGCGCTGGCGGTCGAACAACGGGTTCAGCGCGCCGGTTGTGGTGCGGGTGGCTATCGGCGGGTATTTGAACGGCGGCGCAATTTATCACAGCCAGTGCGGCGAGGTGATTTTCACGCACATTCCAGGGCTGCGGGTGGTGATGCCGTCGAATGCGCTGGACGCTTGCGGGCTGCTGAGAACCGCGCTGCGGAGCGACGATCCGGTGATGTTTCTGGAGCACAAGCGGCTGTATCGCGAGCCGTACAATCGGTCGCAGCATCCGGGGCCGGAGTACACGATTCCGTTCGGCAAGGCCAAGGTGGTGAAGAGCGGGCGGAGCCTGACTGTGGTGACTTACGGCGCGCTGGTGCAGAAGACGCTGCAGGCGGCGCTGCAGGTGGAGCAGCGGTATCCGGACAAGAGCATCGAGGTGATCGATCTGCGGACGCTGGCTCCGTACGATTGGGAGGCGATCCGGGCGTCGGTGGAGAAGACCAGCCGCGTCATGATTGCGCACGAGGACTGCCTGTCGTGGGGTTACGGCGCGGAGCTGGCGGCGCGTGTTGCGAACGAATTGTTCGAGCATCTGGATGCGCCCGTGGGGCGGGTGGCGGCGCTGGACACGTGGGTGGGATACAATCCGCAGCTCGAGTCCGAGATTCTGCCGCAAGTCGAGAATCTTGTCGCGGAAGCTGAGCGGCTTATTAGTTTCTAGTTTTCTCGTTTCTCGTTTCTCGTTTCGAGTGTTCATTTGCGGGATTCGGTTTGTTTGGTAATTTTTGTTTTTTCTCCTTTTGTCGAGATTTCACGACGGGCATCCATCAGAGTCAGGATACGCTTGTCGATTCGTTGGGAACGCTGCTGACATTCGGTAAGGCGTTGAAGAAGCGGGCGCGTACATTTTGTCGAGACTGGTGACTCGACGAACTGGCGTTCACACGAGTGTGAACGCGGCACGCTGAAGCGTGCGCCACCCACGGTTATTTGCGATGGGCGGTGGCTTCTATGTAGGTCTGGAAGGCGCCGGGTTTGTCGGGCGGGGAGATTTCGAACTTGAGGGCGATGGTGTCGGGTCCGGTTTTGCGGTAGGTGAGGCGGTAGCTGGCGCTGAGGAAGCGGACGCTCGCGCCGTCGGGCGAGGGTTCGACGGTGTAGTGGATGACGTGGTCTTCGGTGTCGAAGTAGATGGCGCGGAGCTGGGAGTCGGCGTCGTCTTTATAGACGATCATGAGGTCGGTGTGGGAGAAGGCGGGGCGGCCGTTGGCGGCGGGGTAGTCGGCGCGATTTTTCCGGACGATGATTTTGCCGTCCTGGTCGGGGAGGAAGGAGAAGCCGCCGCTGCCCTGGCCGGGCGAGCCGGAGCCTTGGCCGGTCCAATCGCCGATGAGGAAGGCGAGGGGGGCGAAGCGGTCGGGAGAGGCCGGTTGAGCGAATGCCGGGACGGCGGCGAGGACGAGCATCGCCGTGCAGGTCTTCAGGGCCATTCGCCTTTCCTTACGGCTTCTTTGAGGATTTCTCTCGCCCTCTCGGAGACGTCGGTCTCGCCGCTGTCAAACTCGCCGAGTCCGGTGATGCATGGCCGTTTGTATCGGCTCGTGTAGGCGCGCAAGACTTCCTGGATGAGTTGGTCGACACTGCGGTCCTGAGCCTGCGCCATGGCGCGGAGCTTGAGAGCGGTATCGATGTCGAGATCGACTGTG
This sequence comes from Terriglobia bacterium, assembly GCA_020073265.1. Lineage (GTDB taxonomy): Bacteria > Acidobacteriota > Terriglobia > Bryobacterales > Bryobacteraceae > Palsa-89. Next base: position 37,992 of record JAIQFN010000056.1, read on the forward strand.
ATCTCCATGGATATTGATTGTATCGCTCCGGCTGGCTAAGTCAGCCGATTTCTTTGAGGATCGCGGACGGCACGCGGGCCTCCAATTGAGGATTCGCTTCCAGGATCCTTGCGATGTCGAGCAGGTCTTTTCGCCGCTTAGTAGCGCGGCGCTCCGGATCTGAGGCGGCCCAGATTTTGCCTTGGAGTACGTCGTCGATCGATGCGACGGGCAGGCGCAGGCCCAGGACCTCTCGCTCGGAAGCGCGACTCACGAAATCGCCGTAGCGCGGATCGGTTTGGATCTGAATGCGCAGGTTGGAACCGGCGGAGGAAACATTCAGGCTATGAGTGAATTCCTCGACCTGGAAACTCTTTTGCATCAGCCTTCGGACCTGGCTGATCTGGTCGACGGCCACGGCGAGATCGAGGTCGAGGCTGACGAGCGGCTCGACGTAGGCGTTCACGGCCTGGCCCCCGATGACGCAGTAGCGGATGTCGTGCTCGCGGAGCAGTGCCAGGACCTCTTCGAGCAGGTTCGCTTTGTCCATAGTCACGGCTTTCCAGAACGATAGTGCCTTCATGGTCCGGCGTCTCTCTCAGGTTAGCGCAGATGACAAAAGCGAAAAGCCCCGTGATCGGTATGCCCCGGCCGGGGCTGTGAGGCTTAACTGGCGTGTTCGGGATGGGAACGGGTTGCGGTGGCCCCCTGAGCTGGGACAAATAGTTAAGACACAGTTCGCCGTTCGATGAAAACTGCTCGACCGGCAAGACGACATTACAGCATACTGGTGCCCGGCTGGTGAAGCGGAAGCGGGCACTGCTGGAGAGCAACTCGCCGAGGAATAGCCGGCTGGAAACTCATCGAGACGATGGGTGGGGGCGGCAGCCGTAGTCGCCCCCAAGCTTTGCCAGCAAGAG
>JAIQFN010000057.1 GCA_020073265.1 Terriglobia bacterium
TTACGCCCACCTATTCCTCCTGGATGAACCAGGTCGAAATCTGGTTCTCCAAACTGCAACGCGAAGTGATCGATCGCGGCATCTTCACTTCCGTCGCCGACCTCCGGCGCAAGATCCTGCGCTACATTCGGCTATACGGAAAATCTGCCAAGCCCTTCCGCTGGAAATACTCCGACCCAAGGCGGAGAATTCAGTCGTGGTAAATACTTCTCACAGACAGCCCACTAGTACCAATAGGCCCTGGCCTTGGACTTCAAGAAGAAAGCACCAGATCCCAGCCAGTTCTGGGAGAGTCGCACTATGTTGGCTGAAGGCGAGGCGTGTTACAAGATACTAAGGGTAGAGGATCGTAAAATCGTGAGCCACCTCAAACCGGCGACTGTCGAAATGTTCGCATGCCCGGCGAGCGGGTACCCAGCCTTTGCCAGGCGGAGCGCTTGATGGACCGGCTCCTGGAAGCGCTGTTGTTGCCGGAGCCTGAAGCGCGGCAGGCCTGGGCAGAGTGGCGCGCGACGCAAGACATCGGCACGCTGCCGTATACCAGCCAGCAGTTGTTCCCGACCCTGATTCCAGCCTTTCCGGAGTGGCTGGAAGATGATCCTGCCGCGGCGATCTTAAAAGGCGTCGTTCGGCAGGCTTGGAGTCAGAACCAGCTCCGCCTGCGGAAGGCCGTGGAGTTGGACGCGCTGCTAACGCAAGCGCAAGTCCAGCCTGTGATTGCGGGCCCGCTGGCCTGGGCACTTAGAACCAAGCCGCCGGCCATCCGCGTGATCCCGCACTTGACGCTCCTGGTACCTCGCGGGGACGTCCGCAAGGCGGCGGACGCGCTGGTCCATGCCGGGTGGGAGCCTGATTGGGATTTGCCTTCCGACCAAGCGTGGGACTGGGGTGATCACGTCAGCTTTCGTCAGGAGAACCTGCAGGTGAACCTGCACTGGCGGCTGATCGCGGTGCCGCCCGAAGATGCACTTGAGTGTGAGAGGGCGTTTCTAGCGGGGACCGTCCGCATTGAGTGGAACCAGCACGCTCTGTGGACTACGTCGGTGGAAGCCACCCTGCTGCATATTTTGTGCGCTCAGCGCGACGGTGACTTGCCATGGCAGGCGGATGTGGCGCTGGCTGGCACCGCCGGGATTCATTGGATGACGTTTCTCGAGCTGGCCCGCCGTTTCGGACCGCTGGCGATCGAACGGCTTCGGGAGCTGCAGCCCTTCAGCCGCCTGGCGATTCCCCCGCTCCCATCGGACGACCCGGGTCCGCTGCGTCGCACGTTCCGGTATGTTTGGAAGCGTTACCGGGCCCATAGCTATTACCGGAAGGAAGCTTTATGCTGGTCCGGTTTCGCTGAATTTCTGGCCGTGGCGTTCGCTAGGAAATGTGTGCATGCAGTGCCGTCTCGCTTTCCGCGAAAATAGTCCATTCGCATTCAGGTCTGCGATTGGGGGTTTTGCCGCACCTGTCAGAGTCGATCACGTTGAGCGGTCGTTTCGGCACAACGTGCGGTCCCGCAAGAACCAGGGCGAGTGTACCCCAACTAGTGACAAGCAAGATGTGCCACCCTGCTGGACGGTAGTCGAACTGAATCCGATTCTCTCCCGCGCGTACGCCAACCGCCCGAAAAATAAAATCTGCGCCGAACACCTCAGCGGATTGTCCGTTCACTCCCGCTCGCCATCCTCGCGACCAGCGCTCCGTCACAAGCAGCCAGCCGGCCTGCGGGCAAGATACCTCCAGGTCCCAGGCATTGGGGGTATAGCGAAGTATTCTTGTTGCCACTCGCCGCGCAGCCGGCAATTTAGAGATCGCGTTAACACCTTCGCGGTCGGCTGCGGTCTCAGGTCCCCGCTCGCGGATACGGGCCATCTCTGGCGTGGAATGCACGACCATCACCGGAGCACCGAGCGCTTCGCTCCGCTTCACGAATGCGGCATAGAAAGGATCAGTCGGGGCGACGATGGCCGCGTCGGTGGAAAACCAGATGCGGTCGGTGCCGGTGGCCATATCGACAAGCACGGGGTGCTGTTCGAAGTCCATTTGAAAGCGGTTGGTCAACGTGGCGTAATTGAAGAATGTGGCCATTTTCATCGGAACGTTCTCGTTGGTTCTTGCGGCCCGCTTCGAATCGGGACCGCTGCAGACGCTCCACCAGGCCGGGCAGTCGCCACGAATCCAGCCCGGAGGCCGCGCATCCCGGTTTAGTCCATTCCGAGTGAGGTCCAGATTTGCGCTATGGTTCCCGTCGATCCTGGTCCAAACCTGCCGTTCGGACGTCGTGGAATACACGGTTGGGCTAGCAAGGCGGATTGTAAAGAGAGCGGCGCTGATCGCCAGGCTTCCCAGCAAGACTGGTAGTAGTCTTCTGGATCCGGGTCGAAATAGCAACAGCGAGGCGAGGCCAATGGATCCGAGCCAGAGGCAAGCCAGACCTGTGTTAGCGATAGCAAGCCGATCCTCAATGTTCTTGGTGTGGACCCCGTGAAGCACAACATAGTACGAAGTCAACGCACTGATTCCGGCAATGACCGCCGCGAACGGAAGATGCTTCCAGATGCGCGCTCTAGAATCCTTGATTGCAGCTTGGAGATCCTTGCCAGCCAGAAGAGCAAGTAACATCACACAAAGCATGGCATAGATGCGAAACATCGCCGGATTTCGAAAATAGCGCGTGGGAGGACAATAGTCATACAACCAGCCCCGTACGGGTAGCTGGTTCCCCAGCGCGCAGGCGAAGAAAAACGCCGCAACCGCGAGTAGCCACCACCTCCACAGAGCCCCGGGGCGGTTGATGATCGCTAGCAGTCCGAGGATGGATATCGAAGCGCCCAGGTAAATATTCGTCAAGGAAATATCGCTGCGGGGCCAAAGCTTAGAATTGTCCTCACCAAATTTAAGCGTCGCCAGATATGGACTGGCAAAAGTGCTGAGAGCGCCGGCCTCGAGAACACCATCTCCAATCGCTTTATCTCGAGGCCGAACTCCGAGCCCCCGCAGTGCGGTGTTGGCGATGCCGCGGTCGCTGTATCCGTTGCCTCCTTCAGCAAAGAACGCAAGATAGGTGGGTGCAAGAATCGGCAGTCCCACGAAAAGGACGAGCGCCACCGCCAAAAGCCCAAACGATAACCTCGGCTTCCGGCCGCCAGCGGGGGACATGCTTAGCGAGAGCGGCTGGTCTTCCCGCGGAAACCAGCAGCGGCCCAGCATCCATAGAAACAGGAAGCCGCCGTTCAGGATGGTGAGCCCCGGATAGCCTCCGAGGGCAGACAGGCCCCAGAGACCGCCTGCTTCCATGGCCGGTCTGAGTGTTCGGGTTTCCAGTGAGACGTCCAACCGCCAGAGTATCCAGGGCAAGAATGAAATCGAGTAGAGCGAACTGGTGTGTTCGGCTTGGCCGGTATAAAAGCCGCAAAAAGCAAAGCCTAAGGCGACGACGAAACCCGCCCAGGGTGGAGCTCGCAACTGGCGAGCCAGCAAAAGGAGGCCGAGAGGCCCCAAGAACCAGATCAGAAGCCAGTACGCACGAAAACCCGACTCTGTGCCGCCCGTGATCGCGCCGACAAATATGGCGATAGGCGAGGTAACGCCGAGCTCCGGCTCGGCATAATCAGGTGCGCCGCCGCTTACCCATGGATTCCAGAGAACGATGCGACCTGCGCGAGCATGGTCCGCAATCAACGTGAAGGCAGGGGCAAACAATTCTTCGGCATCCCAGATTGGAGCCGCTGTCCCATTCACGATCTGTAAATTGCAGATCGCGAATACGATCGCGAGCAGGAGAGCCGCCAGCAACCAATCGCGGTTCTCTCGCTCATTCCGCAACAGGCACCGCGCTTCCAGCCGATTTTGGCGATTTCAGATGTGCTCCGCAGAGGTGCCTGCCAGAGTAAGCCTGGATTTCCGCTTTGACCGGGACTTACATTCTGGCGTCCTGGAATCGACAAGTATACCGGAGGTCGTTGCGATTGCAGCTAAGTTCTTGCTCCTCGCGAGGCACGGCGAGACGGGCTGCCGCTTGAGCATGACGGTAACTGAGTCTGGCGGAGGGGAATCGCTGGGCTTGTTCCTATTTGTAGTACTCGGCAAACCTGTTAGGGACGGTATAATCCCCGGGTGGGCGATCAACGTTCAACTGCAAGTCGCCTGGCTGGAGATTTATTCCAGCCTGATAGCCGGGAAACGATGCTGCTTCTTGCCTGCGCCAGGAACAGGCTCGATTCCGAAACCATAGAGCAAATCAATGGCATCGTGGCGTCCGGAGAAGTCGACTGGACGCTGGTGGTTCGTCGCGCCATCGCGCATGGTCTCGCGCCGCTGCTAGCCTGGAACCTCACCCGCACCTGTGCCGACTCGCTGCCGGCCGAACTGGCCACTGCGCTTCGCGACTGGCTTGCCCAAAACCGTGCGCGCAACCTCGAACTCGCCCACGAAGTCTTGACGATCGTGGACTTGCTCGAGACGCATAACATTCCGGCGATTCCCATCAAAGGCCCCGTGCTCGCGAAGACGTTCTTTGGCGACCTGGCGCTGCGGCAAAGCGGCGACTTGGATTTTCTGGTCCCCAGGCGGCACGTCTCGTCTGCCCTGGCCCTCTTCGGTAGCCTGGGGTACCAAATGAAACAATCGCTGGGTGCCGGGCAGGATGCGGCGTACCGTCGCTATTACTCGGATTTTGAGATGTGGCGCCCGGAGCAAGGGATTATGACCGAAGTGCATTGGGACCTGATCCCGCGCGTCATGGCCGTACGCTTCGATATCAATGGTCTCTGGGAGCGCGCCCAGAAAATCCCGTTTGAAGAACGACACGTCCTTTCGCTCTCTTCGGAGGATTACCTTATCTTCCTCTGTGTTCATGGATCGAAACACCTGTGGTACAGGTTGAATTGGATTTGCGATATCCACGAGTTCTTGAGCGCTCAAACCGCGATCGACTGGAAGCGCTGCCTGGAGCTCGCCCGCAAACAAGGCTGCGAGCGTATGCTTTTGCTGGGCTTGATGCTGGCCGAGGCCCTGCTCCAGGCCGAAATTCCGGAGCCGGTGCGAGAGCGCATGCATGCCGATCCGAGAGCCAGGCAGCTAGCCGAGCAAATGCAAGCGGATTTATTTCCGGATGAAGGGCGACGGCCGAATATCATGGAGGCCTTTCAACCCTTCCTGCCACTCCGGGAGCGCTTCCGCGACAAATTACTCTACTGCTGGCGGAATGTGACCACGCCGCGCGTCAATCATTTCGGGATCGTGTCTTTGCCGGGATTCCTATGGTTCCTGTACGTTCCGATCAAGCTTTTGTACGACTATGGCTGGCGGCCGCTGGTGCGTCCCTGGAAAAAGGATTTGCGTCAGCTTACTTAGCCGGCCAGATGAGCGAAGCGAGACGAGAGCTCCGGATCTTTGCCCTTGCCCTTGAGCATCCGAGCCAGTTTCCGCAATGCTCTCGCGCCCAACTCTGCGCGATATCTGCCGCGCAAAACGCGACACGACACTACGCCTGCCGCCGACCGTTCGGGCTGGAAATCTGCGAGGGCGAGGATCTCTCGCTGTCCATCAGAAAAGACCAAAGCAGCGCTGCGCGCACGCGGGGAGCGGTCGAACGGAGATCCACGGCGGACTTCGAAATCCTCGATCGAAAGCTTGTGAGAAACACGCGGCACTCCCAGGGCAAACATCCCCACTTCTGATTCATCACGGCTATCCAGATTGAGAATCTCAGCGACCGCTCGCTCCGGAAAAGCGCCCACCGGACAAGCTGCCAGCCCCAGTGCGGCGGCCGCCAGGTACATGGTCTGATAGAGGGCCCCGACTTCTTGGAGGATCAAGTGCAGCGGAATCCCTCGGTACTTCCAGGCCGTTCGTCCGAACACCGCCGTCACCAGGAACAACACAGCCGGCCTCCCGTCGCGCGTCGCCTCGGTTCCCATGCGCTGCATCGCGGAATTCACCAGCGCCGTTCGATAACGCCGATCCTGGCTGATCAGCTCCAGGCGGTGCTGGAAGGGATGGTAGTAATAAATCCCCTTGTGAAGCGACTGGACATTCTCCACCAGCGGGTATACTTCGAGTGGATACCGAGCTCCTCCGCTCGGGTAGTTGCGCAACGAGGTTGTGCCAAACTCGCGGGTCTCGACCAGCGCATGGGCCTGGGCAGTCGCCTGCAGGAATTGCTCCAGCTTGCGCTTTTCCATCGGCCGCGGCGCATAGCTGCGAATCGAACGCCGCGCTTCGAGAGAGCCGAAGAGATCGCGCTTGGGAAAATCAGAGTGTTTGCGAAGCGAAAAGCTCTTCAGTCCTTTGACTCGCTTCATTACATCCGGAGTTTGCGAGCGGTCCAATGTGCCCGGGAAATAACCGCCCTCAGTGAACTCCCGTTGAAATGCGAGTTCGAGCGGCCGCAGGCGGCCCTGAAACAGCTTCTCGCCTCCCAGTTCAGAGAACTCGCGCTCTCCGATAAGCACCTTCTCTTCGATCAGTTCCTGTATCGCACTCGAAGAGGGATCGACGGCGTCCTGATTGTCCACGGCGCATCCAGGCAGGAAGGCCGCCAGGACCTGGAACATCTCGGACGATAGCTGAAACTTGCTGCCGTAGAGGGAGTGGATCAGCGTGACATGCGAGCCATCCGGGTCGGGATAGAAGACACAGTAAGGTGACAGGCGGAATAACACGCGTACCTCCAGTTACCAAAATGGATGCGGCCACGGATTCAGGTCCTCTAGGCGCCGGTCGCGCTGCGCCAGCCCCATCAGCCGCGGTGCTTGATAAAGACGCTTTCCACCGAGGGCCGCATAGCGATAACCGGCGTGCAGCGGCTGCAGACCGGGAATAAGAACCTTCACGACGTGTAATCCCAGGTCTCGAATCAGCGGAACTGAGCAGTCAACGACCAGGACCTCGTAACCGTGCCGCGCCAGCCGGCCGACAACAATGTCCAGTTCCTGCTTCACGTCGATGGGTTCGCGAACCGCAGCCGGATGCATGCCCTTCTTTCGCTTCGGACCAGACGCGAGAAAACGCGCGTGCTTGATTTTCTCCCGATCCTGATAGAACTTCAAATGATCCGGCAGGTTCTTGACTGCCTCGGGATCGGAACTGGCACTAACGCGGTTGGTATAGCAGCGCTGATCACTCAGGTACGGCCGGCAGAATTGCGTCAGTTCGCGCTCGAGTTTCCGATCGAGCTGCTGCGGAAACAGCGAAGCCACCGGGTTGATCAATAGAAAGTCCGGGTTGAGCTGGTCGCGAAGTATACCGAGCTCGACCGGTATCTCCAGGTCGGTAGTGACATCGACGCAAGTGAGCTCGAGAGACAGCGCCGCAAAATCGCGCCGAACATTGCTATCGGCGCCAGAAGGATCGAGCACTGGCAGCGACAGGCGGTTCATCCACACCACCATCAGCGAATCCCGCTCGATGGTTTCGTAGATACCTCCCAACACCGCGTGATGAAAGCTGCTGTGGCAGGCCGCGCCATTGCTATTGGCCCGGTAGAGCCGCGGAGCATCGCGGCGGCCGAACACCAGATCCACAGGCACCAGCACCGGTTCGGAATCCGAGAGGCGCATTCCCCAGATCCACTGGATGCTCTGGCCAGGCTCAAACCTGCGCATTCGAAAGCCGCGTTGAGCGTATTGTTCCTCCGCATATAGCGGAAACGTTCTCGGATCCAAAGCGCACCCGGCGACGCTTTGATAGCTCGCCGAAACGATGCGCCTGGAGTCGCTTTGCTCGAGGGCAAAGAGCCGCTCGATCCCCTCCATCAGCGCCAAGGCTTCTGCCTTGCGGCCGTCGTGGAAGTCCGATCCCTCCGAATACGCCGCCACTCGATGGACCGGCTCGCCGGGCCTCGCTACGACAGCGCGAAATGCATTGGCCACCAGATTGTCGGGGGGGTTGGCGCCGCGCTCATAGCAAAACCTGTAAACCGCACGCCTCTGATCAGCCGACTCCTGAGCACAGGAGCGAAACAACGCCAAGCGTTCCCCAATCAGGTGCTGCGACCGACGGCGGAGTTCCAACAAATCGACCGGCTCGGCCGCCGGACCGTTCCAGTTTTGCCGCCACTCTCGCATCGCCTGCGTGCGCAACTCGGCGGACGTCCGGCCCGGCGCAGGATAGCATTGCATGCAGGCGTAGTGTCTGGGGACCGCTGTAGCCACAACTTCAAAAGGCTCGCTGCTCAGTTGCCAGAGCATGCTCTGATTCGTGGCCGGGTTCGAAGCCCGGTCGCCGGCCTGAAAGGCGGCCAGCAACGCGAGCTGCGAAATCATCTCGATCAGCCAGGGCTCCACCGCAGGACGCCAGCGGACCGGGAGCGGGAAGCGTCGCCCCAGATACTCGCGCTCCAGCAGCGAGAAGCGATCTCCTTCCGCCCGGTAGAGCGATGCGCAGGAAATACAGCCGCCGGACTCTTTCGCTCCATCCGGAGTTCTGAAGGGACCCACTGACCCGCCTGCTTCTGAGAGTTCCGCCACGATCAATGGAATGCAGGCAGTTTCGCAGACTGCGGAAACGCATTCGGCCAGCAGGCTAGCGCGGTCGACGCAGCACACTACCGCTCCCACCTTGCCGACAACCTGCCGCAAAGTTTCCGCGATCGCCTCCCGATCTCCGCCCTCGGACCTCACGCAATGCACGATGCTTTGACTCGCGCGGCTGAGGCAGCGCCACACCACGTCGACCTTCATCCGGCCCAGCTCTCCGGGGCGGTAGAACGGAGCGAGGTCGCCGTTTTCTACCGGTACCGGATCGAAAATGTACACCGCCCGTGGGCCGCAATGAAGGACCTGGTCGAGAACCGCGAGCCCCAGTTCGCCCAAGCCGACCAGCAACAGGGGACGCAGCCTCCCGCCGGACGGCTTAGCACGTGAGGAGATTCTCAGCGATGGGCGGCGCCGCATCGAGATGGGAACGGTCCTGGAAGCGGTCTCCAGTTGCTGCAAGCGCGAGAGCCGTGTCGTCAACCGTTCCAGATCCTGAAGCCGCACCCCGCTTTGCCGGGCGATCTTACCGAGCGTGTGGCTTCCGTCGAAAAGATCCAGAAGTGCGTCCCCCGCTCGAACCAGCCGCTTCGAGCGCACCTCGACAATCTCAGAGCCCGACTGGATCATCCACCCGGAAGGAGAAGGGAGAATCAGGCTGGATCTGGCGAGCTGTGGCTTGTAGCTGCCGCGCAATGTCACCGATTTCCACCCCAGGCTAGCATGTGGTTTTCTCATGCGACAAGCAGAACGCCAGTGTCATGATGACTACTAGTACTTTTTCGTAACGACTGGTCTTGACGGCTAACGGGCCATTCAGGCTACAATACAGCACCGAGGTCCCCACGTGATCAATAGCGACAAGAGCACGAAACAAACCAAGTCGGACGATGAATCTCAAGCTCGCCGCGAGTTTCTCAAGAAGGTCGCGAAGGGCTCGGCCACCGTGCCGGCTGCGGTCCTTTTGCTCGCCGCCAGCACCAAGCAGGCCCAGGCGGGCGGGGGCGGCACATCTGGCGGCAGCGGCAGCGGTAGCTCTTAAACCCCACGCTTGAAAAGGCCTGTCCGAACCGGCATCCTCCATTCTGCGGCCTTCGCCCCTTGGCTCGAGCAAGCGCTCACGTCCACCGAGTGCGTTGAAGTTCGCGCTTCTCGCTTTTATCACACCGGTACGAAACTGGCGGAGGCTATTTCCCGCCGTCGTCCCTCCATCATTTCCGGAGCCTGGCTTTCTCTCGGCAGCACTGGCCCCCTGGATTTCGCCCGTGTCAGCTTCTTCGCGGCCATTGTCAAGCGAACCAATCCGCTGTGGATTTCGGAACCCTGCGGCTTTTCGAGCACAGAAGAATCCACTTGGGCGCGCTACTTGCCTGTCAACCCCGGTTCCAGAAGCCTGAACACGATTGTGGAGCACGCCATCCAGGTGATGGACATCTGCCAGAAGCCGCTGCTCTTGGAAACCATCGCTTCGTCGATTCAGCCCCGCGGATCTGCTCGTGAAACGGACTTTCTCAATCAGATCTGCCAAAAGGCCAAGTGCGGCCTCTTGCTGGATGTCACCGCTCTTCTGGTGAACGCCCGTAACCACCGCTTCGACCCGGTCGGGTGGCTACATCAAGTCGATCGCCAGCTCATCCTCCAGTTACACGTTTCCGGCTACTCCCGGCGCGACCATCGTTACTTTGATGAGCACTCCAGTGACGTTCAGGAGGATGTCTGGGAGTTAGTAGCGGAAGTCCTCGACTACTCGAGCCCGCGCGCGATCATCTTGGAACGCGAGGGCAGCTATCCGCCGGTTTTTGTGATCGAACGCGAGCTCGCCCGGTTGAAGAAGCTATCCCGGCGTGCCTGCTCTTAGATGACCAGATGAAGGAACGCGTCGGCATCGAGGAAGGCCTCAGTTGCTTTCTCCTGGAGCAGGAAGGGATTCTCTTTTCCGAAGGTCAACAGGAACTGTACGCCTTGAACACGCCCGCCACCTATGTCTGGTGCTGCCTGGAGGAAGGCATGACACCCGGCGAGATGGGTGCCGCCTTTTCGGCCAGCTTCGACGTTCCTCGCGATCAAGCTCTCCGTACCATCGGGGATCTGCTGTCGCGCTGGCAAGCCTTCGGCTACCTCCGAGGCGTTCCAGACATGGCGCGCTCCGAAATTGATTGGACCACGGCTTTGGGCCGTCTTATGGCCAGCCCCGCGTTGCGAGAGGAGTTTAGAAGCTCACCCGCGGCGGTAGCCCGGAAATTGAGGGTTGCTTCCTCTGACCGGAGGGCGTTCGTGTCGCTTCGGCCTGCTGACGTCGAGTTGGAAGCGCAGCAGTTCGAAGAGAGGAAGCGCGCGCAGCCGGTCGAGAATGTCTTCGAGAGCGGCCGGTTCGTTCTTTGGTCTTCTGAAGCCGGCGAGAGCGGGCAGAGCATTCTCCGAGCCGCGCTTGAGGCACGCGCGCGACACTCCGGCCGAATGAACCGCGTGCGTTACTACCGGCTTCTGACGACGACTTTCGCCATTCGCTTCTCTTCGGCCGCCGAGCAGGCCAGAGTGCATCCGACGCTCGCTCATTTGGAGATTGAGCCGGCGCGCGTCGACGTGGCGCTCGAAGTCCTCGGCACTCCAGCGGGTCATGTTCTCGTGGACGGCATCGCGCCGTTTAGTTTTTGCCGGGACTTAGACCGGCTAGCGCCGCGTTTCAAAACCTGGCTGCTCCAAACCGTGGTGCGGCGCCATTCCTACTTTCTCGAGCTCCATGCTGGCGTGGTATCGAACGGCGAGAAGTGTGTGTTGCTTCCCGCGGCGCCGGGCAGCGGAAAAACCACCCTGACTGCAGCTCTCGCGGCCGCTGGGTTTCAGTACTTCTCTGACGAAATTGCGCTGCTCGAAGAGCCGGACCTCGAAGTAAGGCCGGTACCGATCAGCCTGTCGGTTAAGTCCGGTGCGACCGATATCCTGGCACCGCTGTTTCCCCAACGCCGCCGGTTGGCCAGACATACTCGCGAAGATTTTGAGTCCGTCACGTACCTGAACCCTCCCGCCGCATCGTTGCGCTATGAGGCGAACCGGACTTATCCGGCCGGCTGGATTGTCTTCCCTCAGTATTCTCCTGGAGTCACCACCGAACTCCGGCCCATTGGGAAAGCGGAAGCTCTGGCCCGTCTCGTGCGGGAAATCCTGGTGGTCGCAAAGCCTTTGGACAAGCGCACGGTGCGCAGTTTGGTCGAGTGGATCCAGCGAGTGGAGTGCTACGAACTACCAAACTCCTCCCTATCGCAGGCTGTTGAACTGATCGGTCGGCTGCTAAAGGGTCCGCACCCCAACTCTTAGCTGCCGTGAGGCGCTGTCATTCGAGATGCCTCGGGGCATTGTTAGCACGATTGATCGGTTGGCTGCTTCTAACGAGGTCGGAACGGAACGGAGATCGCCGCTTGAGGACCACCGTGACCAGATCGCCCCCCCGAGTAGTCGAGCCGCCAGGTCGAGCTGTTCGACGACACAGGTGCAGGTTCTCGATGGTGCGGCGACCTGGATTCGCGGATGCTACCCTAGAACACAGTCCAACTTTGGGAGCTACCTCCAAATGAAAAAGTCCTGCCTCCTTCTTCTATGGCTGGCCCCGCTCGCAACGGCGCAGTTCTATAACATGTCGACCATTGCCGGAATTGGCCGGATGCCATTTGCATCCAACGGTGGTGTCGCGATCAACGCTCGGCTGATTGAACCGCAGGGGATTGCGGTCGATTCGGCAGGTAACTACTACGTCAGTGACACCTACTACCAGCAGGTGTTTCAAGTCTCCGCCGGCGGGACGATTAAGGTGTATGCGGGCAATGGTCTGCCGGGATCCTCGGGCGATGGGGGACCGGCCACCCAGGCGCAGCTGTACAATCCCGAGGATCTCGCGGTCGATTCGTCGGGGAACCTTTACATTTGCGACTTTTCCAATTCGCGCATCCGTAAGGTAACGCCGGGGGGAACGATCTCGACCGTCGTATCGCTGGCGGGTCCCTTCGGAATCGACCTGGATAGCGCCGGCAATCTGTACGTCAGCCAGCCGGCTCAAAATCTCGTTCGCATGGTGAGCCCGTCCGGCGCCATCACCACCATCGCGGGTAACGGCCAACCTGGATCCTTGGGCGACGGAGCCTCCGCGACGTCCGCCATGCTTTACTCGCCCGAGGGCCTGAAAGTGGACTCTCAGGGCAACGTCTTTGTAGCCGACTGCTTCAATCACCGGATTCGAAAAATAACGCCGCAGGGGATAATCACGACTGTCGCCGGCAACGGGACAGGCGCCTACCTGGGTGACGGGTCGGTCGCGACTTCAGCCTCGCTCTTCTATCCTACCGACCTGGTATTTGACGCCGCGGGCAACATGTACATCGCGGACGCCACCAACGAGCGCATCCGGGTAGTGAGCGGAGGCATCATATCTACATTCGCCGGAGGCGGCGGTTCCGTGACCACCTCATCGGCTCTTCAGGCGGAGTTGGCCGTGCCCAACTCGATTACCATCGACAGCCAGGGAAACATCGTCTTCCCTCTGGTGTATCTTCGGCAGGTCCGCCGGGTGACGCCGCAGAAAGTCATCAGCAACATTGCGGGCGCCTTGCCGACGCCCGGGGCCGGCGACAATCTTCCTGCTACCTCGTCTGTCTTGATCGATCCGGCGGGCGTGGCTTCCGACGCCGCAGGCAACTTGTATGTCTCGGATCAAGGTGACAATCGTGTCCGGATGATTTCGGCCGACCGTATCATTACGACCGCGGCCGGAACCGGCCTGTTCGGCAGTACAGGGAACGGTGGCCTGGCCAGGAACGCCGAGATCGGGTATCCGCACGGCGTGGGCTTAGATCCCTCCGGCAATGTATACGTGGCCTCCAAGATCGGCGCCGTAGTCCGAAAAATCACTCCGGGCGGTACGATTACCGCTTTCGCAGGCGGCGGTGGTATCGGTTCCGGGGGTGACGGCGGCCTTGCAACCGCGGCTCAATTGAATCTTCCCGCCGCGACTATCGGGGACGCGCAGGGCAACGTCTACATTAGCGACGATGCGACTGCGCGTATTCGCCGCGTGAACAGTTCCGGATTCATCAGCACCTTTGCCGGAACCGGCTCGCCGGGTTATTCCGGAGACAACGTCCCTGCCCTGACGGCTAAGTTGTATAGCCCGCAGCAAATGGCTGTCGACTCGAAGGGAAATCTCTATGTCGCCGATCGATCCAACAACCGCGTTCGAAAGATCGCGCTGGACGGGACCATTACCACGGTGGCGGGAAACGGCGGAGCAACTTTGGGAGGCGACGGTGGCCTGGCCACGGCGGCGGGTGTACCTGCTCCGAGCGGGCTTGCCATAGACGCCGCCGGTAACCTTTTCATCTCGAGCCAGGGGCGGATTCGCAAAGTGGATGCTTCGACTGGCATGATCTCGACCATCGGCGGAACAGGCACCAGCGGCTTTTCCGGTGACGGTGGACTGGCCACGCTTGCCGCGATGAGCACGACGCCGTCCATTGCCGTCGACGGCGCAGGCAACGTCTACGTCACCGATGAAGACAATCAGCGGATACGGCAGCTAACGCCGGTTCAGATCGTTCGCGAAGGCGTGGTGAACGGCGCGACAGGCGTCGCGGCACCAGTAGCGCCCGGCGAGATTGTGACGATCTACTCGGGGCCGGGAATCACGCTGGGGCCGGCCGCCGGAGCGGGCCTGCAGTTGGACGCCTCCGGCCGCGTCGCGACTCAGATCGGCGCAGTCCAGGCGTTGTTCGACGGAGTAGCAGCGCCCCTGACCTATGTCAACGCGGCCCAGATCAACTGCGTGGTACCGTACGAGGTGGCCGGAAAATCAACCACGAACTTGCAGGTGATGATCCAAAACAAACCGACCAACACGGTCGCGTTGCCGGTGGCAGCTTCTTCGCCGGGTGTGTTTGCGATCACCAACTCGAATGGAAGCGTGAACTCGGCTTCGAATCCCGCCCCGCCCAGCGACACTCTGGTGCTGTATGCTACGGGCGAAGGCAAGACCAACCCTAGCGTGGCGGACGGGACGGTAAACAATACCGTGTATCCTGCGCCCTTATTGGCCGTTTCCGTGCAAATCGCGGGTCAAGATGCCGCCGTTGCATACGCCGGGGCTGCGCCCGGATTTGTGGCCGGCGTTCTGCAGGTCAACGTCCAGATTCCTGCGGGCGTAAGTGGAACCGTGCCGCTGCAGCTGAAGATCGGCGATACGGTGACGCCTACGGGTTTGTCCATTTCGGTGCGCTAGCCGGCCAGCGTCCGCCGGATGCTTGAGCGGAAATCCCGTCGCAAAATAGTGCTTTTCCTCCAGATGCCTTGAAACGGCCATAGTGTACACTCTCCAGCATGAGTAAATTGAAGTGGCTTTGTTCTTCTGTCGGCCCTGGCGCTTCCGATCCTGGGCCAGACGACAACGTATGTGCTGCCACCAGCGGGGTGCGTGCATATCAGCAACTGCATCATATACGGGCCTGCCGAAAGCTACTCGCTCTGGGAAGAAATCGGAACTGCCGGGCAGAGCTGGCAGATTTTCAATGTGTATTCGTGGGTGGGCGGCTTTTCCGTCGTCGATACTTACCACTGTGACTCCGCGGCCTATCAGCAAGGTCCGGCCAGCAGCGCCGCGCCGGCAGGAAGCACTACTGAGATAACGGCGTCGTGCTCAGGCGTCGACACAAACGGGGCACCCTTCACGATGAGCTTTGTCGTCTACGCATACAGCTACTATTCGCGCGGCGGTGGCGGCAAGGGTGGTGGCGGCACTGGTACTCGCTGGTGGGTTACCGGCGGGTCGGTTGCCATCACCAAGTGAAAACCTGGCAGGCGCTGCTTTGGCCCGCAGCGATTACCATGGTGAACGATTGGCATACGATGATTTGGCGTTCACTGCATGGTGCGGCGTAGTGGCGAAAATAGCGGTTGTGGGGCGCTAGAATTTTCCGCCTCCGTTCCTTCTGCCGTTACTTGATCTCGGACTTGCTGACGGGATAGCGGCGTAGAAGCTAAACAGCAACTGCCCGCGCCTTGCGCTACCGTGGTGCAAGGGCATTCTGAACCGGCCGGAATGCCGGCACATGGATTGCTGGGATTGGCCTCATACTCACCGCAGCGGGAGCGAGCCCAGGTACGCTGAGATCGAGATGCTGGCGTTCTAGCGGATGCCCGACGACCAAGTGCTTTCCTTCCCAGTGGCCTTGGGGACGATTCTGCGGAGGATCTGGGCGCTGCCCCTGCCGGCTGGCTAGAACGGGGCGACGTTCAACCCGGACTAGTGCCCCAGGATCCCCAACGAGCTGAGGAATACTACATCCAGGCGTTCGCCATGGGGAGTTGGTGGCCGGTGTCTGTCGGTGGGTTGCTGCCCTGGCAATATCAAGTGGTCTTGCGATTCTTGGGCTTCCATCGCTCCGAATCGTTGGCAGCCTGGTGGAGGAGTCAAAAGCGACAACGAGGTTTGTAGGTCGTAGTCACCCGAGAGCAGTCCCAGCCGGTGCCATGGAGTTCGTCGACCCGCGTACCGAGGTGCGAGCAGGGTCTAGTTTGGGCGGGTTTATCGGGGCGTTAGCGAGAGTGACTTCACTGCGCACTTGTGGTACGTTTGCGTCAAAGGAGTCAGCAATGTGGAACTGGCTGGTTCGCTTCTGGCATTCGTTGATGGGGAGTAAACGATCTAAGTTTGGCCATACACCTTACCACCGCACGAATCTGCACGGTCGCCATTAGACCAAGTCGGCGACTCTACATCACGGTCGCTGAACTCGGGTGAGGAAATCACGCTCGTCGGAGGCGATGGCTAGTGGCCGCCGGAGAGCTTCCGGTAATACTCTGCGACCGAGTCCCGATAGCCGGCGGGGACCTTGGTCGGGTCCGTGTTGCGGATGGTGCCGCCGCGGCTTTCATCGAGTTCGCGGCGCAGTTGCAATTCCAGCGCGTCCACGCTGCTGACGAGTTGCTGATGCATCTGCTCGACCAGGCCGGGATTCCCCGGAAAACGGCTGGGATCCAAATTGCGCATTTGCTGGATCAGGGACTGCAGCTCTCGCTGCGCCTCAGGATTATCCTGCACTACGGCACGAACCTGGTTGAGAAGGTTCAATCCCTGGTCAATCTCGCGCTGCGAATCGGCCGGGTTGGGACCTTGCTGGGGCGTCGCGGCCCGGCCTGAGATGCGCGTGTTGCCGGTGTCATAGGCGCCATACCCGTTGCGATCCCGATTGGTCGCACCACCTCCGGGATTGCCTACCGGACCGGCCACGCGATTGCCGGCCCCAGCCGCCTGGCCCTGCTGTCCAGGTTGGCCGTTTTGACCTGACTGGCCGCCGGACTGGCCGCCGGACTGACCTTGTTGCTGGCCGGGCTGTTGGCCGCCGGGTTGCCCGCCGCGGGTGAGCTGGTCGGTTTGGAACTGTCGGCCGGCAGGGCCGGACTGGCCCGGTCGAGGTTGAGCGTTGGGACTTCCGCCGAGGCCGGCGAGTTGGTCGCGCAAACGAGATAGATCGTCCATGGCCCGATTGATGGCGGCATCCTTGGAGGCGTGCTCCGCGCTGCCCAATGCACGCGCCGCGTCCTTGACCTGCTGACCCAGCTTCTGTAAGTCGCTGGTGAGGGCGGACTCGATTGGATCGGAGAAGTTGCCGCTACGCAGCCAATCCGAGCTGCGTTGCATGCGGGTGCCGAGATCGTTCTCGTCCATGCTATCGAGCGCGCCCCGCAACTTGTTAGAGGCCGCGGGTTGAGTGGGCGCGAGCTCGCGCGCCGCGCCGCGCATTTGCTGAGTGAGATGCGCCAGGTCGTCGGCCACCTTTTGGCGATCGTTGACCATTTTTTCGATTTCCTCGCGCGTCGGGTAGTGCATGGGCTGGCCGGAAGTGCGCGAGGCATTCTGCTGAGCCATCAAGTCGCGCACGTGATCCGCTTGCTTCTTCTGCTGAGCGGCCAACTGATCGGCAGTTTGGGCCATGGAGTTGAGGCGGCCGGCGGCGTCCTGCTGCTGGAGGCCGCCCAGCAGATCGGTGGCTTCGCGCAAGCGGTCGGCGGCACGGCGGGAATCGGCCGCGCTCGCATTTTGCGACGCCGCGCGCCGCATGTCGTCGTTGGCCTGGCGCAGACGCTCGAGCGCTTGTTGGGCGGCTTGTTGGCGGCTTTGCGCGGCTTGATCGGCGGACTGCTGAGAATTGGCGTCGCCGCCACTCTGTTGCCCGCCCGATTGGCCGCCGCTGCTGCTCGATTGGCTGCCGCCACTGCTCGAAGATGAACCGCCCGCCTGCCCGCCGCGCTGTCCCTGTTGCCCTGGCCGGCTATTCTGGCCCAGTTGTTGCTCCATCTGTCGCTGGAGCTGCTCCGCCTCGCGTTGCAACATTTCCTGTTGCCACTTTTGCTCGGCAGTCTGGGCGCCATTGCGTTGCTGTTGGGCCAGATCCTCTTCGCGTTTGGCCAGCTCGTCGAGCTTTTTCAGCGCATCGGCGATTTCCTGCTCCCTCTGATCGGAGGTAGGAGTCGCGCTTTGCCGCGTTTCGTACTGGTTCTTCTCGGTATCCAGCTCGAGATCAAACAGGGCGGCCAGATCGCGCGCCGCTCCGCCCCCGCCTCCACCGCCACCGCGCGCTCCAAACGCCACCTGGATCTGCCGGAAGGTGGCTTCGGCGCGCAGCAGGAATTGCAGAGCCTTTTGCTCGTTGGGAATGGCGTCCTTCCACTTCTGCTCGTGCAATTGCTGCGCGGCCGGCGCCATGACGTTGGCGGCGGCAAGCATATCTTTCTGGAAGTCGCTGATGGCCTTCACTTCATCGGTCAACTCGCGGGCCTGTAAGCGGCCGGAGAGCGAAACGGCCTGATCGCGCAAAGTGGACTGGGATTGGGACAGCAGCTTCGCAATGTCGGTGGCCTGCTGTTGGGTCGCGTTCTTGTCGGCCTGTTGCCGGAAGGTGGCGGTTATGATCTCCTTCTGTCTTTGCGAGATCTGTGGGGTTTGACCGCCTCCACCGCCACCGCCCCCACCGCCGCCCGACACTTGCGATTGCGAGAACTCGCGCTCAAACGGATCGGCCTCGATGAAGATCATGTCGGTGTGGGCCTCGGCGTTGGAGTCCTTCGCGGTAGCATAGACGCTCACAACATCACCCGGAACGAGTTTGAAATTCTCGAGCGGGAGCGTGGCTGAGCCGTCGGCTTGTTTCTCGCGCTTTTGCTTGAGCAAATCCACGGTGGTGTCGGGGCCGCCATTCACCGAATAGTGCAGCTCGACGCCCACCAGTCCGTACTCGTCCGTGGCTTTGGCGGCAACGGTTACCTCTTCGATGGGGTTGGCGTGGTAGTCGCCCCGGCCGGGACGCACCAACGAAATCTGGGGCGGGTTCGCTTTACGGGCCTCGATGAAAAAATCTTCGCTGACGCGAACCAGTTGGCCCTCTTCAACGCCGGTGACGTGGTAGACGCCGTCCTGATCCATCTTGACGGTGGCATGATAAACGTTATTTTGGCCGCCAGTGAGCTGGATTTTCTGTCCACTGTCGAGCTGGATCTGGCCGCCCTGAAGGGGGCGATCGGTGGAGACGTCGAGTTCGGCCGCGGTGCCGGTGACGGCGCGCAGATCGCCGCCGCGCTCCTCAATCTCGGAAGGCATGCCGGTCCAGGCGGGGTAACGATACGTAACGCGAATTTGCTTCACAGCGGGCAGATCGGTGACGCGAATGCTGAAGTGCTTCGAGGTCATCGCTCCGGCGGTTACGTAGTACTCGACGGGCTCGAGCAGACCGGCGAATAGGAATTGATAGCCGCCCGCGAAACTACCCGCGGCCTGGGGCTGCATCGCGATCTCTTCCCACTTCGAAGAGCTCTGAAAGCGGGCGTGCATCTTGACGCTGGGCGAGCGCAGGCCGGTCGGAATGGCAGAAACGATCTGGTCGGCGTGGCGGCGCACGACGGCGTCGCCGGGCGTTACGTGCAGATCGTAGAGCGCGGGCTTGTCGCGGTGCGGGCCGGTCCAAAGCAGCGAGGCGCCATAGCCAAGAAAGCCGGGGCCGGCGGCGATCAACCAGACCAGGATGGCGAGCGAGGCGACGCTGGTTCCGAGCGAGATCCAAAGGCGGAGGTCGGTGACCAGTTGTTTGGGCTCGGCGGACTGGGCGACACCGAGCGCGTCGCCGGCCAAGAGTTCAATAAAGGGATCCCGGCTGTCGCGCTCCGCGAAGGTGGTGAGGCGCTGCTCGAACTGTGGGAAGGCGGCTTCGGCCATTCCGACCGCGCGGCGGCGTGTCAGGCGGCGCAAAGGCAGCGCCAATCCGGCGGCAGCGGCAATGGCCAGAACCAGGATCAACCCCAAGCGAGCGGAGGTGACGCTTCCATGCGAAAAGGCGAGCGCGTTGGCGATGCTGACCAGTACCAGCGTCGCCGCCAACGCGCCGCCGGTGAGAATGGCCAGACCGCGCAGCCAGGTGCTCCAGCGCAGACGTTGTTCCAGTTGCGCGATGTATGCGTGAAGCTGTTCGCGGAGACTCATGGAACCTCCAACGGCGCCGCCAAGGTCAACATTTAAAGCATATCGCAGCGGTGGGCGATAGGTGCAGTTTGCCCGCTGAAGGCGCGACAAGTAGCAGCTTTCGCAAGACAATTCCGCCTATACTCGTAACTGACCCAGTTCGTGAGACAGGTATGCGGATCATCGCTGTTTTGGCGCTTGCGGCGAACCTTCAACTGGCAGCCTTGGGCGGATCGCTCGGATTGGTGGTGCTCGGTTCCGGTGGTCCCCGTCCCTTCGGCCGCGCTGGATCAAGCTACCTTGTCGAGATAAACGGCACTCCACGAATCCTGGTCGACGCCGGGCCAGGGACCTTCCTGCGCATCGGAGAACTGCAGCTCGATCTCGATCAGGTGGACACCGTGCTACTAACTCACCTGCATATCGATCACACCGGCGACTTGCCGGGTTTCTTCAAGGCCCGGGCACTCACCGCGCGTGCGCCGGCAATCCATTTCGCGGTCTTCGGGCCCTCAGGCGCGGGCGTGTTTCCGAGCACAACGCGGTTCTTGAATCTTCTCTTCGAGAAAGGCGGTGCCTGGGAATATCAGAAAACTTTTGGAGCAGACGAAGAGATACGCGGGGTGGACCTTGGGGTCGAACTGAATTCGTCCATGAATCAGATTGTCGATGTCAACGGCTTACGGATAACGGCTATCGCGACCCATCACGGCGATTGTCCTTCGGTGGCCTATCGGGTGGACTACTACAAGGAGAGCATCGCGTTCTCAGGAGACATGGATGCTTCCGCAGTGCCGAACCTGGTTCGGCTGGCGAAAGGATGCAGCCTGCTGGTGTTCCATTGCGCCGTGCTCGATCCGCCAAATTCTCCGTCGCAACTCTATTCTCTCCACACTCCACCGCGACGGATCGGAGAGGCTGCGAGAGACGCCGGGGCGAAGCGCCTTCTGCTTAGCCATATTGCGCCCGACGTGGAGGAAGCGAGCCGAACCGTCCTGCAATCGATCCGCGCCTCTTACCAGGGACCCGTCCGCTTCGCTCACGACAAGATGCGGGTTCCTGCAAATCCATAGCTTCATCCTTCTAGAATCTGTGTCCCGTGGACTTACGATTTCCTCCCGTTTAGGTGCCGAGGTAGCAGCCGGCAAGGATTTGTGAGCAGCTAATTCGGGCAACGAATCGGATCACTTCAAGTTCGGAGGACGTATCGACTCCGGCGAGAACCTGGTCGACGCGAATCATCGTCGCGGGCTCCAGCTCCGTTTCACCACATTGGCGGCACTGAAGGACAGGCAATGCCTTCAGAATGACTATTGACGAGTCACCGATCTTGAACGGGAGATCCGTTACCCGCTGCTCCAGCAGCCCGCCACACACACGGCATCTCATCTGTGGACTCTGCTTGTTGTAGATCCCGAATCTCATTCATCTGGCTACTTGCCTTCCGGTATCTCCACCTCAACATAGGCGCCGGGTGTGGCCGCGTTGATTGCTGCGACCACAAGGTGGACGTGCGGTCGCACCTCGGGCCATTGCTGCTTGCCCAAGACAATGATGGCTATTTTCCGGTCCGCAAGGTTCTGCTGATAACGGATGTTCTTGTCGGTCGTTAAGAGCACATCGAACCCAGCGGCTTCGGCGGCGTTGAGTAACTCGCCGTTTTGAAGACGGTCCCATCCTTCGTGCGCAGCAGTGCTGACGGTGTGGCCTTCCACAAAGAACCGGATGGGAACGGGCGTCGCCCTGATCCAACAAAACCCGTATCAAGGAGCAACACGGGGGGCTTATCGAGACTTCGAGCGGCAAATTCGATGACGGCTTTCACCTGCTCGCGGTCAAGCCCGTCAAACCACTCCATGATGTCGTCGATATTGGCTCCCGCTTCAATGTTTTCGAAAATGGCCGATACCGGCATCCGGGTTCCCTTAAGCACCCACGCACCACCCAGCTTGCCGGGCACGCTTTCCACGGCGAGGCATTGCGACCAGTCGAGAGATGCCATGTTGTGCGCTCCTTCTATTAAAATACGCCGCTAACGACACGTCGGTTGATCGGGCGGCCTATTCCTCGCGTGCGGTGCCCAGGTAGCGGCTGGCGAGCGCCGATTCGGTAACCGCGGCTACGAACACCAGCAACATGACGTACCACCAGAGGGTTTGCGGCGTCTTCCGAGGCGCTGCCGGGCCGGACGCGGACGCTTCTTGAGTAGTTTGTTCTCTCTTGCCCTGCCACAGGGACAAAACATCCTCGGGGATCACGTCGAGGTTCGACTCCCTCGGGTCCGGGTTCACCCCGACTTCGTCCTGGCGGCCGCTGGCGAGGCGGAACTGGTAATAGCCGGCCTCGGTCAGCCGAAACAACTGTGCGGAGGCGGCTTCGCTCAGGCTGAGCGGGCGCCGGCCCGCGGGGTCGGTGACCTCGACGCGTTGCGCTTGTTCCTTGGCATGGCGAAGCTCGAAGTAGGCGTCCACGGCTCGCGCCCCCCCCTGGCGTTCGCTGCCCGCGAGATAACGCGCGGTCTGCTCGATGAATGGAACGAAAGCGGGTTCCAGGGGAAAATCGTTGGTGAGGTTATCGAGCCCGGAAGTGAACAGCAGCACGCGGCCCTCGCCGATGGTTTTCTCGAGCAGCAGCGGCGTCTGGTCGCCGAGGCGAACGATCACGCGCGCGGCATCCTGACCAACCCCGGGTTCGACATCGAGCGCGTAGAAAAACTTCACGCCTGGCCAGCCGCCGGCCTTGGCCACGGCGGGATAGGAAGAATCACTCGACCCGACCGTCATAAAGCGATCCGGCACGCGCGTGTAGTCGCGGGTCTGGACGATGCGCGTGCCGAGAACCGGAATCTTCAAACGCGCGCCGGCGGAAGTTCCGGCGGCGATGAGCAAACTGCCGCCGGAGCGCACATACTGGGTGAGCGAATTCTCCAGAATCGAAGGCACCGTGTTGACGTCGGACAGAATGATGAAGGCGTAATTGGACGGCTGGCGGTCGGCGGCCTCGTTGACGGCGATCGATTCCAGGGCAAAGGCCGATTCCGCGGCGGCCGAGAGCGCGGCGCGGACGTAGAGGGGCGAACGGTTGTCGCCATAGTTGTGGATCAGCAAGGCTTTTTGCGGGTCGGAACGCTGGACGGCAAAGCGGCGCAGATCGTCGGCCGCGAAGCCGTCGGCGGCGTCGATCCTGACCTCGCAGCGGCTGAAGCCGTAGGGCACTTCGAGCGCGGGAAAGTCGACGGTGGCCCGCCCGTTGGCGGGGACCTCCACGGTCTTGGTGGCAGTGGTTTTGCGGTTCACCACCAGCGACACGGTGCGTCGGGCGGTAGGAGTGCCGTAGCCGGCGATGACCGCTTGCACGTGAACCGGCTTGGCGTCCTTGCCCCAGACTTGCCCGGGGACGTCCACCGATTCGACCGTCCAGTTGGGCTGGGCCTTGTTGATCACGGGATGCGTCACCAGTTGGACGTTGGCGGGCAGCGCCATGTCGGAGAATGTGCCGGCTAGTTCGCCGCGCTGCATATCGCTGAACAGGTGAAGCTCGATGGGAGTACGGACCGATTCGGCCATCGCACGCACGGCGCGCGCCAACTCGGCGAAGTTGCCGTGGCCATCGCCGGGCTGAATGGCCTGCACCGCTGCGCGCAACGCCGATTGGTCTTCGATGGGTTGAGGTGTCATGAGCTGCAGTTCGGAGCCAAATGCCGACACCTGTGCGCGCGCTGCGCCCTTCGTAGCCAGCACGCGCATCGCCCCGTCCTGGGCGTCGGCTAAGCGAGTTCCCGCGCGCATGCTGAAGGAATTGTCGATCACCAGCAGCACCAGCCGGTTGGCGGCAAGGGTTGCCGTGTTGCGGTTGATGAAGGGATTGGCGAAGGCGAGAATCAACAGCACTAGAAATGCCAGCCGCAGCGACAGCAATAAGTAGTAGCGCAGCCGGCGATGATGGGTTGAGCTTTGTGTGCGCGACTCGAAGAACATCAGCGACGCCCACTGTTTGGGCGTGGTGATCAGCCGCTTCAACAAATGCACGTAAAGCGGGAGCGCGATCCCCGCCAGGCCGGCCAGAAACCAGGGGGCGAAGAGTCCCATTACACGATCCCCCATGTCCGCCGCAACCACCACTCGGAAAAGCGCAGCAGCAGCAACACCAGGAAGACCAACGGCAGATCCCACAGATCCTTGGTCTCGCGAACGGTTACGCCGGCTTCCGAAAAAGGAATGGCGCCCGCCAGCTTGCCGAGGTCGGCGGCGTTCCAATACCGGCCGCCCGTTTGGGTGGCGAGGCGTTCGAGCAGATCGCGGTTCTGTTCGGTGTGGAAATTCTCCGCAACGCCATCCATGCGTTGAAACGTCAGTACGTCGCGGCCCAATTCTTTGACCGCGCGCGTATTGGGATCGCTGCGCTGCGCCGTGATCTCGGTCAGGTACGCACCGGTCTTGGGAGCAGACCACGCGGCTTGGAACTGGCCGGGACTATCGGGCACCGGGGCCATCTCAACCAGGGCGCTCACGCCGCTTGGGCCCAGGACGTGAGCTTCCACCTTGGCGTCGCGAGCGGGGTTGTACTGTGCATCGCGAACCTCTGCGTTCAGAGTTACGGCGCCGTTGTCGAGCAGCACTTGAGCGGAGACGGAAGCGGTTACGTGGCCAGGCGTATCGGAAACCAGCCACCGCAGGAGTTGCTGCCAGAACAAATCGTGTGCCGTGTCGCCCAGGGGTGAACTCATCTGCCAGCGCCAACTGCCTCCGGTAGCCATGATCGCGGTGCGGCCGTGACCGAAGTTCTCGGTAATCAGCAATGGCAGCTTGCGGCCTTCAGGCGTAATCATGTTGGCGAGAACGGCCGCGCCTGGCTTGGGAGTGCCGGGATCTTCGTAGTCCATCAGGTAGGGAAGTGTTTTCCACTTGGCGGCGTTCGCAGCAGGGTCATCCACCAGGCGCGTAATTATGCTGTCCGCGCCGGCGGGCGCCAGTTCGGCGATGGCATGGGTGGTGCCGTTCTTGGGATCCTGCTCGCGATGAAAAGTGCCCGCCTGGGTTGGCAGCGTGGTTGGCATGAGGTCGGTGAGATTCGTGGCGTTCCAGCCGCCATCCGCCAGCGAGAATTGGCCGCCGAGCAGAAGCAGCCCGCCGCCGCGGCGATCCACAAACTCGCGGATGAGTTCCTGCTGGCCGGGAGTGAAGTAGCTGGCTTCCACCGACCCGATGATCAGTCCCTGGTAAGCGAAAACATCTTCGGCGCGAGAAGGAAAGCCATCGGCCAGCTCTTTGGGATCGGAGATGCCCTGGCGGTAGATCTTGTTTTGGCTGGTGCGAACCATGGAGGTGATCTCGACCATGCGGTCGTCCTCTTCCGCCTGGCGGATAAACTTGTACTCCCAGCGCGGTTCACCTTCCACATAAAGGACGCGGCGCGGTTGGGAGCCAACATTTACCACACGAGTCACGGTATTGTTGGCCGTGTTCTCCTCGCCCGCAAGTGGAGCAGCCGCAATCTGGAGCGTTCTGGCGCCGGCGCCACCGATGTCGAACATCAGAGTCTCGGTCTGGAGATTGCCGTCTGGCCCCAAGTTGACGGTTCGAGAACTAAGCAGTTTCGCCTGAGGAGCGCTGACGTCGCGTACGGTCAGATTGAGTTTGGCGCCGGCGTATCCGCGTTGCCGCCAGGTGATCTTAGCGGCGAGGCGGGAGCCGGCCAGGGCGCGCGGAGCAACCACGACGTCATCCAGTTCCACGTCATGTTTGGCACGCTCGTGTCCGAAGCCCACGGCGTGAACGGGAATGTGGCGAGCGCGCAACACGTTAATGGCGTCCGCGCCAATACTCCCGGTGTTGTCACTGCCGTCGCTCAACAGCACCACGGCGCCTATGGGCAGATCGGAAGTCTCCACGCTCAACTGCTTGAGGCTGTCGCCGATGCGGGTGGAGGGTGCATCCGTCTGCAGGTCTTTCAGATTGTCGATACGGGCGGCCACATCGTCGAAACGGTAAAGACGCGTTTGAAAGGACCGGTTGAGGCTGGCCAGGACGCCGTTCTGAAGCGCCTTAACGGCTTGAGCCTGGCGGGTGAAACCGTCCTCGGATATGCCCATGCTGCGGGAATCATCCACCAGCACAGCGATGACGTTTTGTTGCGGCTTCAATTCGGCGACGGTGATGGCTGGCTGCCACAGCAGCACGAGCACGAGTGCGGCGAGTAGCGTCTGCAGGCCCCAGATTACCCATACTCGCCAACTGCGCATGACCTGGGCGGCTTGCGCCAGATGGGAGCGGATCAGCCAAGCAAGACTTACGGCCGCGGCCACGATCAGCAGCACCAGCAACCACTTTGGCCCGGCCCCTAAGAGGGCAAATTGGCCCCGTTCATACACGGAACGCGGGTACTTAAAGAAGAACTCGAACATGGCGGCCGCCGGCGGACTGTAGCAACAGGCGTGCGGGAGTCATCCTAATGCGTCATGGCGTACGTGATGTAATTCAGGACGATGCGAAAAGCAAGTCCGGAAAATTTCTCGGGGTACTCCGGACTGTCCGCCCATTCCCACGCGTCGCCGAGATGCATGTTAGCGCAGATCGCAACCATGATGCGGCCGTGCGGGCTGCGGATGGCGCGCCACTTGGGCACGTAGCCGTCCTTCTCATAGGTTCGGCCGGTGTTGACGTAGACCTCGCTGGGTATCTGAAATTTCTCGTTGATGTCGTACAGGACGTGGTAGATCTCGTCTTCATCCTTGAGATCCTCGACGGTCGCATCGGGCAAGACCATGCGCATGCCCGCCATGAAATGCTGCCAGTCGTCGGTGCCGTGGAAATCGTCCACCATCAGGAAACCGCCCTTCAAAAGATAATCGTGCAGGCGTTTGGCTTCCTGGTCGGTGAAGGTCCAGGTGTTCACGTCGACGGCGTAGATCCAGGGATAGTCGAAGATATGGTCGTTGGTGAGATCGGCGACGTTGAGCGGCGAGGGAGAGTTGATGCGAGTCAGACGCCGCAGAGCGATCAGGCAATCGTTGTCGGCCTTGGGATAGTCGCGGGACCAACTGCCGGCAAAAGCGCGAAAGCCGAAGCTGCTGCCGCCGGCATAGCTGGAGGTATACATCAGGCGCGACCAATAAAACTCCGAAGGCACGTTCGGCCCGGAATAGTAGTATTGGCGGCGATAGCCTCCACCGAATTGAAACGCGAAGAGGCCGACGGTGAGTGAAAGCAGCAGCGGAAGGGCGGAAATGCGCCGCAGCAACTTCATAGGATCATTATGCCTCTTGAAGCGTAGCAGAAGGGCGGCAGCATCTCCAGTGGCGGGGGCCTTATTTTCGAGGTTGAAGGGACCAACACATCCGCACAAGGCCGGGCGGCCGTTGGCCGGGGCGGCTACGGGCGGTACGATGGTCGAAGGCTGGTTCTCACCATTTCCCATGCAACGACGAGACTTGCTCAAGTTTGCCGGCTTCGCGGACCCATCGGGTGACGAAGGGGCTGCGCAGCCACAGCAACGGCCGCGCTACTCGCTCGACGAGTTGCTGGCTCAATGCGATCCGAAGGCTCCGCGCAGCAACGAAGAGCGCGAATGGATTGACGACAAGCCCGCGGGTGGCGAGTTGATCTGATGGATCTGTTTGCGCGCAGGGACACGAGCGGTGTTGGCGAGGCTGGCTCCGATTTTCGAATAAAGTGAGAGAGGGCATGCAACGACGTGACTTTCTCAAAATCGCCGGGCTGGCCGCCGCAAGTGGCCCCCTGGTAGGCCAGCAACCGCAATCCTTTCTTGCGCCGGCTGCTTCGCAAGACATAGCCAAGACCGATTTCACGCTGCGCATCGCTCCCATCACGGTCGAACTGGCGCCCAATCGCATTATCAGCACCATCGGATATAACGGCACGTCGCCCGGGCCTTTGCTGCGGATGAAGGAGGGCGTTCCGGTCAGCGTGAACGTGATCAATGAGACCGACGTTCCGGAGTATGTGCATTTCCACGGATTGCTCATTCCCGCCGGTGTGGACGGGTCGGAGGAAGAAGGCACCCCGGTGGTGCCGCCGCATGGAAGCCGCCGCTATCAGTTCACACCCACGCCGGCCGGCACACGCTGGTATCACACCCACACCATGTCGATGGACGACCTCCACCGCGGCAGTTACACCGGAATGTACGGCTTCTTGATCGTCGAGGGAGCTAACAATCCCGGCCGCTTCGATCAGGAACACTACCTGGCGCTGCGCGATTGGGAACCTTATTTCACCAATCAAGCCATGGACAACGACGATCTCGATCCAGCGGGCGCGCAGCCGGAAAAGCCGGCGGTGATGGATACGCGGCAGCCCGGGATGGAAGTGGCCTCCGACATTTTTTCCGTCAATGACAAAGCGCTCGGCGCGGGCGAGCCAATCCGTGTGAAACCCGGCGAGCGCGTGCTGTTTCATTTTCTGAACGCCAGCGCGATCGAGAACCGCCACCTGGCGTTGCCCGGCCACAAGTTCACCGTGATCGCGCTGGATGGAAATCCCGTGCCCACGCCGGCGACCGTGGATGTGTTGATGCTGGGGCCGGGTGAGCGCATCGACGCCATCGTTGAGATGAATCAGCCCGGCGTATGGATCCTCGGCGCGCCCGAGGACCCTGTGCGCGAAGGGGGTCTGGGCGTGGTCATCGAATACGCCAATCAACACCGTACCCCGCAGTGGACGGCGCCACCAACATCGGCTTGGAACTATACGATCTTCGGTAAACCCGCATCGCAACCGGCCCCCACCGAGAAACTGGACATGCTATTTGAAAAAGTGCCGCGCGGCGCCGGCAAATTCAACAGCTTCACTGTAAACGGCAAAGAATATCCTCACGACCAGGAGTTTCTGCTCAAACAGGGCACGCGGTACCGGCTGACGTTTCATAACCGCACCGACGACGCGCATCCGTTGCACCTGCATCGCCACCAACTCGAGATCGCCGAGATTTATGGCAAAGCCACGTCGGGCGTGATCAAGGACACGGTAGTCGTGCCTACCTACGGACGCGCCAGCGTGGACTTTACCGCCGACCAGCCGGGACCGACGTTGTTTCACTGCCACATCCAAATGCACATGGATTACGGCTTCAAGGCGTTGCTGCGCTACTCGTAAGGGACAACGCCGCAGTTCCACAAAGCGTATAATACAAGTCCCTGAAAAATCGGGATGTGAGCGGAGCCTTCCATGCGGGTTGGGGCTATTGGTGTGCTGTTTTGCGGGACAAGCGCCTGCTTCGGTCAAGTAATTACGACCGTCGCTGGGACAGATTTTGGTTTCCCCAGAACGCCTCTGCCGGCCCTCAACGCGCCATTGAGTCGGTTTGGCACCAGCCCGGGCATCAACGCTCGTGCTATCGACGGCTTGGGTAACTTGCTGGTTGCCGATTCGGGCAACAACCGCGTGTTCCAGCTCAGTCCTTCTGGGATCTTGTCGGTTGTGGCAGGCAGCGGCTTACCGGGATATTCGGGGGATGGCGGACCAGCCGTCAATGCGGCCCTCAACGCGCCGCTCGGCGTAGCGATCGACGGCGCCGGGAACATATATATTGGCGATTCTTTGAACTATGTCGTTCGCAAGGTGTCGACTTCCGGAATCATCACCACGGTCGCGGGCAACGGTAGAGCTGGCTACAGCGGCGATGGCGGATCAGCGACGGCAGCCGAATTGCGGCCCGGAGACATCGTGCTGGATGCCACTGGAAATCTCTTCATCGCCGACAATTTGAACAACGTGGTTCGCAAGGTGTCGCTTTCCGGAATCATCACCACCGTGGCTGGCAACGGAACCAAAGGCTATTCTGGCGACGAAGGACTAGCGACTGCCGCGGAGCTGGCTACTTATTCCGGCGGTCTGTTCGGCGGTCTGGCCGTCGATGGTTCTGGAAATTTGTATATTGCGGACTATGCGAACTTTCGAATCCGCCAGGTTTCGCCCGACGGCATGATCCACACCGTAGCTGGAACCGGTGAATTCGGCGAATCTGGCGATGGGGGGCCAGCGACCGCGGCAGAACTGTGCGCTCCCAACGGGGTGTCGGTCGATGGCGCCGGAAATCTGTTCATCGCGGAAACCTGCAATATCGGTCGAATCCGCAAGCTGTCGCCAGACGGAAACATTACAAGCGTAGCTGGAAACGGTGACGAGGGCGATTCTGGCGATGGCGGCCCCGCGACCTCCGCCGCCCTTAATCCTGAGACTGTGGTCGTGGACCCAGCCGGGATCTTGTACATCAGTCAGCAGGATGGTTACTTGCGCAAGGTTTCCTTGGATGGGCAGATCTCGACGATTGGCGGAAATGGCCAGTTTAACTTCGCTGGGGATGGCGGACAGGCCACGCGCGCGAACCTGAGTGCTGCCCGGTCCGTCGCGCTCGGCCAAGACGGAAGCCTGTACATAGCGGATACCGCCAACTTTCGAGTCCGCAAGGTGTCGCCGGCAGGCGCCATCAGCACGATTGCCGGCACTGGTGTCCTGGGTTATACCGACCTAGCGCTGGCGGAACCCGAAGGCCTGGCATTCGATGCGGATGGGAATCTCTATATCGCCGATGATGTGGACATTCGCGAAGTGTCGCCGGACGGATCGATCTCTACTTTTTTCCAAGGGCTGAATGGCGCCAGTGCCGTGGCAGTCGACGGTGCCGGCCGTCTGTATGTTTCCGATTCTTTGAACAATCGGGTACTCAAGCTGTTCAACTCGCATGTCGGTGTCCTCGTTGCGCCCAAGGAAAACTTGAACGCGCCCACGGGCGTGGCCGTTGGAGGCAACGGGACGGTCTTCATTGCAGACACCAACAATCAGAGAATTCTCGCGGTGTCACCAGCAGGCATCGTCACCACGGTTGCCGGCACTGGTGTCCAGGGCTATTCCGGCGATGGGGGCCCGGCGACGGCTGCCCAACTGAACTATCCCGTCTACGTAACAGTTGATCCAACCGGGAACCTGTATTTTGCGGACTCTGCCAACAACGTAATCCGCGAGGTCTCGACCGACGGTACCATCACCACGGTTGCCGGCAACGGCGGAAATGGCTACAGCGGCGATGGCGGATCAGCGACGGCGGCGCAACTGAGCGGGCCAGGCGGCGTGGCAGTCGACGGGGCCGGCAATCTGTTTATCGCAGACGCCGGCAACAACCGAATTCGCGAGGTATTGACGTCGGCTCCATCGCTCAGCTCGGCGCCCCAGAACTTTGTGTTTTCCGGTTCCAGTGCAGGCGCCCCAAGCCTGGCGCAGGTCCTCACTATCTCCTCATCGATTCCGTACGTTCCGTTCAGCGTGTCGGTCGCGACGACGGATGGGAATGGATGGCTCTCGGTAGACGCGAGTTCCGGAGTGGCTCCGCGCGCGATCCAGGTGGTTGCAGATCCGTCGGCGCTGGGCGCCGGTTCCTACTCGGGAACGATCACAATCCAAAGCGCTGTTGCTTCGCCGGGCGCGATCTCGATTCCAGTTTCGTTCAGCGTTGGTCCGGGACTTCCACCGTCGTTAGCGCTCGACCAATCCAACCTCACGTTCACATTCCCCGCCGCGGCCCAAGCCCGGTCACAGTCCATTCGCTTGCTGAACACCGGCGGCGGAACGCTCTCCTTCAGCGCTGCTGTCCTTCCTGGCTCCCCCTGGCTTACGGTCGCACCGGCCAGCGGACAAGCCACGCCCTCTCTGGCGGCCACGCTTACGGCGACAGCCAATCCCTCCGGGCTCCCAGCGGGCACCTACACAGGTGCAATCGCCATCAAGACAGCTAATGCCGGTTCGGTGACCATTCCGGTGACCATGACTCTCAGCACGAATCCCTCGGCTCTGCTGCTCTCGCAGGCTGGGGTTTCGTTCACCGCGATCGCGGGGGGAGGCGTTGTACCGCCCCAGAACTTCGGCGTTCTCACCTTTGGGAACGGGCCGCTCACGCTCAGCGCGGATTCGACTACGGTGACCGGCGGCAAATGGCTGGCGGCGGCAACATCTGTGGCGCCGGCAGGCCTGCCATCGGTCGACGTTACGGTCGATCCGACGGGTCTAGCGGCCGGGCACTACTACGGCTTGGTGAACGTGCGATCTCCCGGTGCCGCGAACAGCCCGCAGGTCGCGACTGCAGTGCTCCAGGTTTTGCCCGCCGGAACCGACGTCGGTGCCGTGCTGTTGCCTAGTGAACTGACGTTTAATGCCACTGCAGGTGCGGAATCGCCTGGCTCGCAAACTGTTTCGGTTTATAACCTGACCGCTACGCCCAAGGCTTTCACCGCTTCGTCGTCGGACAGCTTCGTGCGGTTTGCGCCGATCGGGTCGGTGGTGACGCCGGACCAGCCGACGCTGCTCGTCGTCCAACCCTTCACCAGCGCACTGGCGCCGGGAACCTACCATAGCTCCATCACGCTTCAGTTCGACGATTTACGCGTGCGCACGATCGGGCTCACGATTGTCGTAGCCGCTCAAAATACGGCCTCGTTCAATTCTTTGGCCAGGCACGCTCTCGACACCACCGGAGCATGCCAGCCCAGCCAGTTGCTTCCGACACTCACATCTTTGGGAAGCGGATTCAGCGTTCCGGCGGGCTGGCCGGTGGTGCTCCTAAGCCAGATCCAGGACGATTGTGGTACGCCACTGGAAAACGGTTCTGTAGTGGCCGAGTTCTCGAACGGCGATCCGTCGCTCACGTTGCAGTCGCTGACCGGCGGGCGTTGGGACGGGACGTGGCAGACAGTTCGAAGCGCAGCGGGCGTGACCGTGACCATTCGCGCCTCTAGCCAGGACGGGCAACTGAGCGGCTCCAAACAGGTGCTGGGTGGTTTCGACTCGAGCCAGCAGCCGCCAGTCGTTGCACCGGGCGGGATTGTGGACGCCGCGAGCAACATTTCGTTCCGGCCGCTCACGCCCGGTAGCGCGATCGGCATCTCTGGAACGCTCTTGTCCGATCAGACCGTAACAGCTCCGGCGGTCCCCTACGGCACCAGTCTTGGGGATACCAGCGTTCTGATTGCTGGAAATCTGATGCCCGTCATGGCGACGGATTCCAAGCGAGTGTCGGCGATCATTCCATACGGAATTGCCGTGAACACGCAGCAACAGATCGTGGTGTTGCGTGCCGATACGCTTTCTTTGCCAGTGCAAGTGAATCTGGCCGCCGCCAGCCCCGCCATTTTCACCACCAATGGCAGCCAGGGCGCCATCGTGGACCTAACCGGCAAATTTGTTGCGCCGGGCAATGCAGCGAAGGCAGGCGACACCATCACGGTCTACTGCACCGGCTTGGGTGAACTGCAGCAGACCGTAAACGCCGGAGACTATGGCCCGCCGACATCCGCTACCGCCGTGCCGGTGTCCCTCTCGATTGGAGGCCAGACGGCGCAAATCCAGTTCAGCGGGCTGGCACCGCAGCTGGTTGGCATTTACTTCGTGCAGGCAACCGTACCGAGCGGCGTGACCGCCGGCGATCAGGTGCCGGTGACGCTGACGTCGCTGGCAGCTTCGCCCGCAGTGAGCCCGACTGTGACGATGGCGGTTAAGAATTAAACACTGGGCGAGCGGCCATCGGCCATCGCCTGTTGTGGCGGAAGAAATCGCACAGTGGCAGCGATTGAAGGCACTCGTGCTGGATAGTGTCTCCTCGCCGATGACGCGCCGGGGGTACAGAATGGCGCTCGATGAATTTCCGGCTTGATTCAGGCAGGAGCCGCGCCCCGGAGGTTTCTCCGAGGCCAGCGTCAGCATCGCTTGAGGCCCGCGGCCTCGGCTCGTCGTCAAGAGGTCCTGACGTCGCTTATGCCTTCGCCGACTTGGCGCCGTTGATGATCTGCGGGATTAACTCGCCTGCAACGTCGGTCAACCGCATGTTTCGGCCATTGAAGTAGTAGGTCAGCCGCTTATGGTCCATGCCGAGCAAGTGCAGCAGAGTCGCATGCAAGTCGTGGTTGGTGACCGGCTGCTGCTCGGTCTTGAAGCCCACATCGTCGCTGGTGCCGATTTGCTGGCCACCCTGGATGCCCGCGCCGGTCATGAAGACTGTCATCGCGCCCGGGTTGTGATCGCGGCCAAGTCCGCGCTGTGAAATCGGCATGCGCCCGAACTCGCTGTGCCAGAGCACCGCGGTCTCGTCCAGCAATCCCCGGCGCTTTAGATCCGTGATGAGTCCGGTGATCGGCTTATCCACTTCCTTGGCGTGCAAGCGATGGTTACTCACGATATTCGCGTGGGCGTCCCAGGTGTCTTCAATGCTGACGTAGGCGCCGCTGATGACCTGGACAAAACGAACACCCCGCTCCACCAGGCGGCGAGCGAGCAAACACTGTCTTCCATACGGCGCCGTGACGGGATCATCCAGACCGTAGAGCTGCTTGGTCTCGTCGCTCTCTTTGGAGATGTCTACTGCCTCTGGCGCACAGGCCTGCATCCGGTAGGCGAGCTCATAAGAAGCGATCCGGGCGGACAGTTCCGAGATACCCGGATACTTCTCATCGAAGTTTTCATTCAGCTTCGCCATCTGATCCAGCCGGGCGCGCTCGCGATCCGGCGTCGTGTAGCCGCTGGGCGCCGACAGATCCAGAATCGGATCGCCCTTGGAGCGGAATACCGTGCCTTGATAGGCCGCCGGCAAGAAACCAGACTGCCAGTTGGGCGGCCCGGCATAAGGACCGCCCCTCTGATCCAGCAGGACCACGAAACCAGGCAAGTTCTGGTTCGCTGTGCCAAGACCATACGTGACCCACGAACCGACGCTGGGGTAGCCCATCTGGATGGAACCCGTGTTCCACTCGTAGTGCGAGATTACGTGGTCATTCGAAAGCCCCGAGCAGGAGTGAATAAAGGCCAACTCGTCCACCATGCCTGCAATGTTCGGGAAGATCTCCGAAACCCAGGCTCCTGACTGCCCGTACTGTTTGAAGCTGAACGGGCTCTGCATAAGAGGACCGGGATAGCCTTGGCGGACTTTGAACTCGCCTCTGCCCTCCATCGGCATGCGGTTGAACTTCTGCAGCGCAGGCTTGTATTGAAAAGTGTCGAGATGACTCACGCCGCCGCTCATGAACAGCGAGATCACTGCTTTGGCGCGCGGTTTGAAGTGCGGTGCTTTCGGCAGGAGCAGCGAATCGGTGACGCCGGCCGAGCCCTCGCACGCTGCGTTCTCCGCGCCCAATAGACGGTCCTGGTTCAGCAGATCGAGCAGAGCCAGTCCGCCGATCCCCATGCCGGCTTCCATCCAGAATTTCCGGCGCGAGAGGAATTGCCGTTTGCATTGATGATCGCTGCTGCTGTCGATGATGTCGCTCACAGAAATTCCTCCTGCTTACTGTAGGTACGCGAACTCGTTCAAGTTGAGCGTCACGTGCGCCAGGTCGGTGAGAGCGGCCTGCGCCGCCTGGTCCTCGCTAGAGCCTGCACCGCCGGCCAGTTCGTGGTCCCGCTGTTTCTTCAGGAACGCCACATTGCTATCCAGTTCCCGCTGCGTTGGTTCGCGGCTGAAGGCTATGCGATACATGGTCTTCACCTGCTCTTGCGGATTGTTTCCGGCCTGCTTCAAGACCCGCTGAGCGAAGTGACCGGCCTGCATCAGCATGAATTCGTTGTTCAACATCGTCAGCGCCTGCGTGGGAACGGTGCTCACCGCCCGGCGCTCGCAGGTGGTGTTCAGATCGGGCAAGTCATAGACCTCAAACATCGGGTACTTCAGCCCGCGTTTGACATACGCGTAGACGCTGCGTTTCCAGGTGTCCGGTCCTTCTTTAGTAAGCTCCCAGGTACCTCGAGGCTGGTCGGCGCGAACCGACACCGGAATGGGCGGGAAAAATGCCGGGCCGCCGGCTGCGAGGTTCAAATCACCGCTCGCGTCCAGAATCGAATCCCGAATGATCTCCGCTTCCAGACGCCGGACCGGGAATCTCCAGAGATAGACATTGGTAGGATCGTTCTCCAGGTCGGCGGACCGATAGAAGGCGGACGCCATCTTATAAGTTTCCGATGTCATAATCAGCCGCTGCATCTGCTTGATGCTCCAGCCCTGGCGCACGAACTCCGTGGCCAGCCAATCGAGCAGTTCCGGATGCGAGGGCGAAACACCCATCTTTCCGAAATTGCCGGGGGTGGCGACGATGCCGCGGCCAAAGTGCCAACCCCAGATCCGATTGACCATCACGCGAGCCGTGAGCGGATTGTCCTTGGAAGCGATCGCTTCCGCCAGTGCCCGACGGCGGCCGCTGGTTACATAATCCGGGCGGTTGGGCGGATGCGTGGCGGGTGGAGGAGTTCCATTCACCAGCACCGAGAGAAAGCCGGGCTGAACAGGGAACGTGCTTGCGTTCGCCTTGATATCATCTCCTGCCGCCGCGAAGTACAGAGGCGGTACTTCATATTTCTGTCCCGGGTTCGGAATATAGCAGCACTTTACGTCGTAGGTCGGCCGTCCGGTCCCGGGGATGCTCGAGTCGCCTAAGCCATCGGGTGCCAACCGGTAGTCGCCGTCGCGGACTCCGTCGGCCACCGGCAATGGATCCGGCAGCCTTTTCTCGATCGCCTCAATTTTGGCCCGCAGCACCGTCCGCTTGGCCTCGTCCGCCGGGCTGAGCTTCGGGCCGCGCCCATTGTACGCCTCGTCGGCAACTCCGAAAACCTGGTTGGCCTTGGCCTGCGCCTTGGATTTTGCAGTGGCGTTGAGATCCGCGACGATCATGTCGGGATTCGCATCCTCGGGACTGATCAGCACCTGGGCGACCAGCAGCTTTTGGCCGGGGGTGCGCTTGTCCTCCGGCGTCTTGATGGCAAGTTGAATGTCCTCGGGATACCTTCTTAGAGCGTTCTGAATCTGCTGCTCCCGCTGCTTGTCCCGATATGGTTTTTCAATCCGGGCGATCTCCTGCTGGAGCGGCGTAATCTCCTTTTCCAGTTCTTTCTTGATTCGCTCGTACTCGTCGACCTTCGGCTTGGGAGCCAGGGGATGATCGTAATCCACATAGCCCCAGAACGCCGCCGCAGACCGGTAGTAGTCCATCCGCGTGATCGGGTCGAACTTGTGATCGTGGCACCGGGCGCAATTCACCGACAGCCCCATAAAACCTTGGAAGGTGGTGCGGATCATGTCGTCCATGTAGTCGTAGCGGTAGGAGGGATAGTTCTTCTCCCGGAACCGCACGCGCGGGCCGATCCGATAGAACGTGGTCGCGGTCAGACTGTCGAACGTGGGATGGTCGAGCTCGTCGCCGGCCAACTGCTCGATGATGAACTGATCGTAAGGTTTGTCCTCATTGAGCGCCTTGATCACGTAGTCGCGATAACGCCAGCCGTTCTCCACGGTGATGTCGAACTCGAAGCCGGAGCTGTCTGCGTAGCGAGCCACATCCAGCCAGTAGCGGCCCCATCGCTCGCCGTAATGCTTGGACGCGAGCAGCCGCTCGATCAGATTCTCATACGCACTGGGCGACGGATCCTGGACGAATTTCTCCACCTCCGCGGGGGGCGGCAGCAGACCTACCAGGTCCAGATACGCGCGTCGGATCAACGTTCTTCGGTCGGCTGGGGGGGCCGGTTCCAGGCCCTTCTTCTTCAGCATGTCGCGAACGAACGCATCGATCGGATTGCGACTCCAGCGCGCATCGCTCACCTGGGGCGCAGGATGACGAACCGGTTTCTGGAACGCCCACCATTGCCGATCCTGATCGGTAATCTGCTTCTCCTTATACTCGCTGCCGTTCGCGGATGTCGGAGCGGGCGCGGGCGCCGATGCAGCGATCGAGCTCCATTGCGCGCCCTGGTCGATCCAATCCTTCACGAGCGCGATTTCCCTGGGGTCCAGCGCTGGAACCGGAGGCATCGGCATGAGGGGCTGTTGCTGGCCGGTGATCTTTTTGTACAGTAAGCTTGCCGCGACATCTCCTGGAACGAGCGCCGGCCCTTTCTCACCGCCCTTCAACATTCCCTCACGGGTCCGCAGATCGAGCTTGGACATCTGGATCGCTTCCCCGTGGCATTGGAAGCATCTAGCGAGGATGGGAAGAATTTCCTTTTGGGTAACTGGGGGTTTCTGAGCAACCGACCGGGACTCTAGCAACAGAAAGAGAGGCGCAATGATGGTTAGCACTGCGACGCGGCGAAGAGTCGACTTAAGTCTACAAACGCCTTCCAGAACCATGAGCCACCACGCTTTCCAGGATGCCTGTTTGCGTTTAAATCACTGAGGAGAAGTGTATACGATCCATTGGGAAACTCAAAGAGCCTTCCGGTGGTTCAGCTAAGTGGTGTGGCCTTGCGGTGGCCCCCTGAGCTGGGACAAATAGTTAAGACACAGTTCGCCGTTCGATGAAAACTGCTCGACCGGCAAGACGACATTACAGCATACTGGTGCCCGGCTGGTGAAGCGGAAGCGGGCACTGCTGGAGAGCAACTCGCCGAGGAATAGCCGGCTGGAAACTCATCGAGACGATGGGTGGGGGCGGCAGCCGTAGTCGCCCCCAAGCTTTGCCAGCAAGAGAACCACATCGGACGATAGATTTCC
>JAIQFN010000115.1 GCA_020073265.1 Terriglobia bacterium
GTTCCGCTACTTGGCGGCGGAGATCCTCAAGCTCTCGCAGCAGCCGCTCATTTTCCCGATGCAGTTGTTCGCGGCTGGCCTGGTTGGAGCGCCGATGGCTATTCGCTGCTGCTCCTTGTTGCCTCGCGCGGCGAATTGCTCTCGCACTCATCCACCATAAAGTAAACCTTTCGGCGAGATTTGTCCAGCAAAATCGGATTAGGCACGTGAACCGTTACCGCATTTGTGCCATTGTTGCATTTCCCAAATGGCTCTTGACTTGGCCCATTTCTGACACTATTATTAGAGTCAGACGAAAATGCCCGGCGACCCCGAACTCGAATCGCGCGGCCGGCTCATTCGCAGCCTCGGTTCTCTCCGCGAGATGCTGCCGGGCTCCTTCGTCGAGCGCAAGCGGGCTTGTGGCCGGCCTAACTGTCGTTGCGCCGACGGCAAGAACCTGCATTCGCAGTATCAGATTTCCGTGCTCGTCGAGGGGAAACCAAAAACCTTCAACGTTCCTGCCAAATGGATTGAGCAGGTGCGCCAGAAGGTCGAGATGCGCCACCGCTTTGATGCCGCCGCCGCTACGATCTGCGGCATCAATCTGAGGAGATTCCTCAAACAGAAAGATGGTCGGTAGGCTTGTCCCGGCACCGGTTCGAGGCTTACCTCGACAAGGTGTTTGGCTTCTCCCGACTGGTGGGCGCGCTGCCGGAAGGCCGCTAGTCTCCACGCCATCCCTGGCAGAAGGTGTTGGATGCCGGCTTCCTGGGGGCGGCCATGCAGATGCCCAGCCTGTTGCAGATCGAGGCCGAGTGCGGCAGTGGGGCGTTGGCCAAGCGGATTGGGCCGCTCAGCGCCGACAACATCGGCTATGCGCTCCAACGTCAGCCGCCCGAACCGGTCTTCACCCTCGGTTGCGAACTGGCTCGCCGTCTGAAGCGCAACGGAGTTCTGCGCTCGGATTGGTCCCGCGGCTTGGTCGTGGCTGCCGTGGATGGCATTGAAATCTGCCGTTCCTTCGCGCGCTGCTGCGACGCCTGCATGCAACGGGCTTCGCTGCTCGCCAGAACTTGCCAGGTAGCATCGCGTTGAAATTGCCAGCGCCGGGAACAGGATTTGGGAACGGGGCGAGCATCATCATCCACGCCGTAGGCGTGCCGCGTCGGACCGGCTTTGGGGACGGCGATTTCATCCGCGCCGAAGGCGCGTTGCTCGGAAAGGCGAGTTCATTCCGGGAAGGATGGAGAGAGGGATCTACTGTGCCAAGACGGCACGCTGGAGTTTGTGGCGGAGGTAGCGAAAGTATTCCGTGCTGACTTGCATTTGCAGGACTTCTTCGATCACCGGCGAGAAGTAGGCCAGCGAACGGATTGTACCCAAGGGTGCAGCACCCTCCGGCCGTATCATGCGCCGCGTGGCAGCCAGGACGAGCGCGTTCTCGACCGCTTCCAGCGTTACACCGCGCTCGTACAGTTGGGCCGCGAGCACTCGGTCCGGGCGACGCACCGCGCCCGAAGTCGACGGCGTCGCGCGGTCAGCTGGCCGCGGTCAGCCAGCGACGCCAGCAGCCGCCGCTGCCTGTGCGGCTCGCGGACTCGCAAATGTTCCCAGCGCCGGTCGAGTTGGTGAAACTCCAGTTGCATCGTCGCCTGCTTGGGATTCAGTATGCTCGCTGGCGCGACTGGTCTCTTGCGGCGGAAGGGGAGGTGTGTCGGGAAGTCCCGTGGGATCAATACGATGTGGGCTTAACTGGTCTTTCGTCGTGCGCAGGATTAGTGCTTCCATAACCCCTATGAAATCAGCGCCTTGCGCGCTGAACTGGTCTTTCGCGACCCACCAGGGTAGTAGGTTCAATGGCGGCGGCAATCGCAGCGGTGGCGACGGTTGAGGGGGACGAGGACGAGTGCAGGGCGAGTAACGCCAACGAGGTCGGCTCGGCCCCGAACTGCGCACCGGAATGGCTCCATCCGCCTGGGCGCGGCAGTCGGCGGTAGCGAAGTTCCGCCAGGAGCCTGCATCGCCCCAACCGCTGTCTTTCTAGACCCGCTAATGACCTGCTCATGTCTCTTGGCATCCGTCCCGGCCCGCCATCGCGCCAACCTTTCAATTGGGTTTTACCTCAGATCCATTTGGGCACCAAATCGCTTTGGCGCTTTTGGTGAGTTACGCGGTCTGCCCTACTATTGCTCTACGGCGGGCCAACATCCCCGTCTGTGGGTGAGCGTCTATGAGGTCAGAGATCATGCACCAGATCGTTGAGACTGTCGAAGCTGATGTCCAGTCGCGACCGTCAGCGATGGAATTTGAAATGGCTTATCAGGCTCGCGTTGCGATCGACCGTATCAAATTCGCAATTAAGCACGCAGAACAATTCGCCAGGCCCTGCGACACGATGCGTGAAGTAGGCCTGGAATTGCTTGATGCGCTCGAACGCCTCGAAGCGCTCGACCGCCGCTTTCAGGCACGGTCTCGCATGGCTCGACCGTCCCAGAACGGCAGGCAGTTGGAGGCGAAGGGATGAACCACAACATTTTCAAGGACTCTCTCAAACAGCAGGGATTGCCACCGCGGCGGCTCGACGAATCCATATTTTCAGCGGCGCTGGGCCTGCCATCCTTGAGAATCGTGCGGTTCGGCTCGGGCGCACTCGGACCTGCAGAACGCTTTCTGTTGGCATCACGGGCGCTCGTATGAACGGTCTGACTGAACTACTCACGGTCGCCGATATCTGCAAAAAGCTTGGCGTCAGCCGCGCATGGGTCATTGAACACTCTAACGGTCGCCGGCGTCCCGTCCTACCGTCGATCAAGCTTGGAAAGGTCCGGCGATTTGACCCGACCGACCTTCAGGGTTTCATCGACGATTGTCGGCGAATTGGGCAAACAAGAGTGCGGAGCGCGAGCGGCAGGGCACAGGCCTAGTTGCATTGGGCATCCGGTAACGCGACAGAACAAATGGGATCGAAACAGAGCGACAACTCCCCGCGAGATCTTCAGGCAGCATCACCAAGCTCAGGAGACCAACCCACGGTCCCCGAGCAGGAACGTGAAGCTCTCCAACCGCTTGCGGAGCCGACTCCCGCCAACCGTGACACTGAAGCCATCAGCGTAGTAGGCATTGGATTGCACTTGCCTCGCCAGCGCCAGCGTCCACGAGGAACTGTAGAACGGTTCGGCAGCAGGCCAGAGAATTGGCGTGGACTTTACTACGTCTATGTCATCGAGAAAGACGTTGAAAAG
This sequence comes from Terriglobia bacterium, assembly GCA_020073265.1. Classification (GTDB taxonomy): domain Bacteria; phylum Acidobacteriota; class Terriglobia; order Bryobacterales; family Bryobacteraceae; genus Palsa-89. The sequence goes on from JAIQFN010000115.1 coordinate 3,225, forward strand.
CGAGTTCAACGTCGGCCGGTCCTGGGCCCCACCGCGTCGATGTCGAAGCGAGCAGCACAGGACAAATTGGTCGAGATCATTGACCGGGAGCTGGCGCTGCCTCCCGAACTGCCGCGTAAGGTCACGTTCCGCAACCTTTGGGAGCGATACCGATCCCTAAAGTCCGGCATCTGGAGTCGCGCCAACGAGGGTCCCCTGCAGAGCATGTTCAAGAGGCACGTCCTTCCCGCGATCGGCGATTGGGAACTGTCAGAATTGACGCCAGATCCGCTGCAGCGTCTGTTGAATCAGATAGCCTCACGCGGCTATAGCAAGTCGCTGGTTCAGCACATTCGGACGTACGTTCGCGCGGCCCTCGAATACGCCGTGGACGAAGGCATCCTCGGGCGTAATCCCGCTCGGAACCTCGAGTTCCCGAAGACGACGAAATCACGCTCGCGGTTCTACTCGCTAGAGGAGGTGCGGGCCTTTCTGGCCGCTTCAACTGGGCGGGAGAATCTGGTTTTCCGCATCCTTCTTTTCTGCGGACTACGGCCGGCGGAATTGCTGGCCTTGCGAATCGAAGATGTCGAAACCGGTCGATTGCGAATTGACGAAGCCGTGAAGGATAAGGAGAAGGGTCAGAATCGGATAGGGGAGACCAAGACCGAGTCTTCGGACGCATGGGTCAGTGTGCCGCCTGACCTCGATCGAGATTTGCATGGGTGGGCAGCGAAGCATCCCCACAAGGATGACCCAAAGGCATTCCTTTTCCCGACGGAAGCAGGCACGGCATACCGGGTCGGCAACTTCCTAAAGCGCGTCATGAAGCCGATCGCCAAAGTCGCTGGGATCGCGGATTTCGACTTCCGTGCCATGCGTTCGACGGCCTCCACCCTGTTTCAGGTGCACGGCACGGTCAAGGAAACCCAAGGTCAGATGCGACACGCGGACCCGTCAACTACCCTCCGCTACTACGTCAAAGTCATCCCGGAGAATCAGCACAAGGCAGTAGCCGATTTCGAGCGTTCCGTGATGAAGAAGGGCGGAAATCGGCGTTCGAAAGCGAAGCCCGGCGGCTTATTGATGAAAGGTTGATGAAAGGTTTAGGCGGCTGACGTCTCTAAACCATTGATTTTGTGGTACGCCCGAGTGGATTCGAACCACCGACCTTTTGCTCCGGAGGCAAACGCTCTATCCAGCTGAGCTACGGGCGCACTTGGCTCCTTCCCAATTGTAATCTCGCCAGCACCCAGGGTCAAACACGCAGCGCGCGTGCCCAGCGATTCCGTAAACCGGGGATGGAGTTGCAAATAGGGTGCTGATTTAGCGCGAGTTGTTCGCAAAGGCCGAGAAGACGCAACTTGTAATGGCCGTTGAACGGCCTAGGCCCTACCTTCGCAATCCTGAACGAAAAAAGAGCATCGTTCGGGCTCCGGCGCCATAGAACATTCTGCGATGCTTCCTTTCCGGGCGAAACTGTGCTACATGAAAGATATGCACATATTCGAACGGGAGGTGAATGGCCGCCGTTACCGTGTCGCGGCCCAGTCGGTATGGGACCCGGTTCGCGGCCGTTCCGTTGCGCGCCAGACTGTTCTTGGCCCGGCGACAGCGCCTCCGGTCGCGGATCTCGGTGCCACGCGAACCGTCGGGACGCAGGCAATTGGCGATGTCGGTGCGTTGATCTGGGTTGCCGAGCAACTTGATCTGATAGGGCACATCGACCGGGCGTGCGGCAGCCTTGGCGCCAAAGGCGGTCCGTCGGTCGGCGAGTTGGCCGTGGCCGTAGCCATCCAGCGAGCGTGCTCGTCCGGGCCCAAGCGGGGCTTGGCGGAGTTTCTGAATGGTGCCGTACCGCGCCTGTCGTGCCTGCCTGCTTCAGCATTCACCGGCCAAGCCTATCATCGGGTGGCCCAGCAGATCACGGATGAGCAGTTGGAGCAAGCGCAGATCGCAATTGCGAAAGCGGCTGTGTCCCGGTTTGAGCTTTCGGCCGACGTGCTGGCGTTCGATACCACGAATTTCGACACCCACATTGCGACGGTGACGCCAGGGGAGTTGGCGCGTCGCGGGCATGCCAAAAGCAAACGGAGTGATCTGCGTGTGGTAGGACTTGGCGTGCTGGTCAGCGAAACGGGCCACGTACCGTTGCTGTACCGCACCTATTCGGGGAACAGTTCCGATCAGGCGGTGTTGACCGCGTGCCTGGATGGGTTGAGAACGCTGCATCAATCGCTGGACGAGGGGGAGGGCCGCGAAAGGGCGCAACGGACCCTGGTACGGGATGGAGGTTTTTGGAGTCCTCCGCTGGAACTGGATCTGGACGTGGTCGGCTACTACAGCCTGATCTCGTTGCCCCTCGGACATGCGGCGGCGGAGCAGGCGCTGCAGATGGCGGCCAAGCGAGGCGCGATGAAACCCCTGACTGGCAAACTGGCCCAGGTGTGCGCGGCGCGGGTGCAAGCGAAGGTCGGCAACCTGGATCGCACGCTGGTGGTGGTCGAGAGCCAGGAGCTGCTGGAGGGGCAGAAACGCGGCATGGCGGTGGCGTTGCGCAAAGCAAAGGCGGAGTTAAGCAAGCTTGATCGACTCGTAAGAACGAAACGTATCTCGCGCAGCAGTCTGGAGCAACGGATCAGGAAGACGCTGGGACGCCAACATTTGTCGAGATTCGTAGTAACCGAGATCGGCGGCGACGACAAGCAGCCGACGTTGCGCTGGCATGTGGATGCGGCGCTGCGCCGGCAGATGGAGAGGACCCGGCTGGGGCGGCGGGTGCTGGGCACGGATCACCACCTGTGGAGCACCGGCCGGATTGTGGCGGCGTTCCGGGGTCAGTGGAACGTCGAAGAACGGTTCCGCCGGGCGAAGAAGGGCGGGGTGGTGCCCTGGGGGCCCTCGCATCAGTGGGCGGATGGGTCCATACGGCTACACACCTTTGCAACGGTGCTCGGGCTGATGCTTGTGAGTCTGGCGAGGATCACGCTCGGAACCGGCGACTCCGCCCTCGCGATGATGGGCGATCTCGCCGAGATACGCGCAACGCTGGTGCGTACGACGACACGCGGGCCGGGGCGTCGCGCGACGGTGATGATTGCACCGGAGTTGACCACCTCACAGCGTCGAGCGGTTACGGCATTCGAGCTGGATCGTTGGCATCCAGCGGTTTAATTCGAATGCTGTAACCGCTCGGCGCTGTGAGGTGGTCAACTCCGGCGCAATCATCACCGTCGCGCGGCGCCCTGGCCCGCGTGTCGTCGTGCGCACCAGTGTTGCGTGTATCTCGGCCAGATCGCCCATCATCGCGAGGGCGGAATCGCCTGTTCCGAGCGTAATCCTCGCCAGACTCACAAGCATCAGTCCGAGCACCGTTGCAAAGGTGTGTAGCCGTATGGACCCATCCGCCCACTGATGCG
>JAIQFN010000058.1 GCA_020073265.1 Terriglobia bacterium
GGGCAGGTTTCCCTCCGCGCCCACAGCCCTTGGAAATCGCTGGTCGCGATTCCCACATTTCCACCGCCCCTACTCGACGTGGAAAAGTGGAAAACCAAGAGCAGGTTTCCCACTTTCCCACTCACTGCTCTTCCTCTCAAAACCCAATTCAGAAAGGAGGCCTGGCGGCAGTCGCTCCGCTCCCGCCTTCAGGCTCATTCTTCAATGAGAAAATGCTCCGGCTCTCATTTGTGGTAAATTTCGTCCGATAGGAGATTCGGATGAAACGTGGTTGGGTGACCCTGGTTTTTCTCGTTCTGCCGGCCCTGGCGCAGCGGCAGAACTTCGTGATCAATGTCGGCACGCCGGAAGGGCAGGTCCTGCAACAGATCGGCCAGGAGACCGACCAGGCCAAGAAGGTCGGCATGATGGAGGATTTCCTGGCCAAGTATCCCAAGCATGAAGGCGCCGCCTGGGTCTGCGGGCAGCTCGAGACCGCCTACCTGGAGCAGAAGCAGTTTGACAAGGCGCTGGCCGCGGCCGAGAAGGTTTACGCCGGCGGAACCAATGATCCCGACGTCGGCTTCAATGCCATCAAAGCGGCCGAGGGCGCCGGCGACGCCCAGCAGGTGCTGACGTGGTCCCAGCGCACCAGCGAAGCCGCCAAAGCCGTCACCGCCAAGCCACCCGCCGACGATGACGCCAAACAGTACGCCGAGCATGTCAACGAAGTAAGTAAGTATGCCGAGTACGCGCTCTACGCGGCCGCATTGAAGAGCCGGGACGAGAAAATGATCGTGAACCTCGGAGACGCTCTCGCCAAGGCTAACCCCAAGAGTCAATACATGTGGCTGGTGTCATCCAGCTACTTGCGGGCGTTGGGCGCCAAGGGCTGCGCCGAAGCTGCGAAGTTATCGGCTACCGATTCCCAGAACGCCGAAGCGCAGCTGTTCGAGGCCGATTGCAGTTGGCGCGGCGGACGCGCCGCGGGTGTTGTCTCCGGCGGCGAGCGGGCTTTGCACGCGCTCGAAACCCGGCCCAAGGTGGAAGGCGGCGGCGAGGCCGCCAAGATCGGGACCGCCAACTTCTTCGTCGGCATCGGCAACGCGATGCAGCAGCGGTGGGGTCCTGCCAACAAAGCACTGCGCGCCGCCCTGCCCGCGGTGAAAGGCGAGCCGATCTACGAAGCCAACGCCCTGTTCAACCTCGGCATGGCCAACTACACGCTCGGCAAGTCGCTCGGCGACAAGTCGCAAATGCGCCAGGGACTCAACTTCTTCGAGCAGGCCGCGGCCATCAAGAGCAACGTTCAGGATCAGGCCTCCCGCAACGCGACCCTGATCAAGGCGGAGTTGGGCGGCCGGTAGGAGCCGGGCGAGTCCCTAGTTCGTCGCTCCCCTTTGCGAGAACGATTCAATGGTCGCAGTCTACCTCTATGTTTCGGGCGTCGAGGCGTATTGTTGAGTCGGTGAATGACGGTGATTTAGCTCATGAAGGCCAAGATCCGAAGATCTACCGTGGGCAGTCGCGTCTTGAGATCCCTCGAAAATGCCGAGCGCTGGAGTAAGGGTGAGAGAGTACCCGGAGTTCGCGTCACGCAATTCCCGCCAGTGGACATCCGCAAGATCCGAACACGACTGAAGCTCAACCAACAGGAATTTTCCCGCCGATTCGGGCTGTCGCTCGATTCGGTGCAGAACTGGGAGCAAGGGCGGACGGTTCCCGACGGGCCGGCCAAGGTCCTGTTGGCCGTCATCTCGGTGAATCCCAAGGCAGTCGAGAAGGCTCTCAGCGTCTACCAGGCATCCGGCTGACGGCCCATTCCAGCGCGAGCAGCTAGAAACGGCGCACCCGAAACTGGTATCCTGGTTGTGTCCTCGTAGAGGCGCGGAGGCCATCAGTAGCCGGTGGCGCGGTTCCGGGAAACTCCGGAGCTGCCGGTGAAAGGGGTCACAAGTCTTCCGCCGAAATCGGCCGCGGCAGTTCTCGCCCGGCGCGATTGGGGGGCCAGGCTAATACCTGCCCACTGTCATCCGGATCTCGCGGACCGGGATCGGATGGAGCGCTACAGGGAAGCACGCGGCCGTAAGCGCGTCCCCTCCTCCATCCTTCTCAATTTTTTATGAATGTGTTCGAACTAACGCGCGCGTTGGTGGACGTCGAGTCCGTCACCGGGAACGAAGAGGCCATCGGCAACCTGCTGTTCTCCCAGCTCTCCGAACTCGCGTCGCGGCACGGCGGCGAGGTGGAGCGCCTGGCGGTGGAGCCGCATCGCTTCAACGTGCTGGCTCGCTGGGGCGATCCCGTCGTGACGCTCTCAACCCACATGGACACGGTGCCTCCGTTCTTCGCCTCGCGCGAGGACGCCGAGCACATCTGGGGCCGGGGCGCGTGCGACACCAAGGGCATCATCGCGTCCATGATCTTCGCCCTGCGGGAATTACTGGAGGAAGGACGCCGCAACCTGGCGCTGCTGCTCGTGGTGGGCGAGGAGCGCAACAGCGCCGGCGCGTTAGCCGCCGCGAAGCTGTCGCGCGGTTCGAAGTTTCTGATCAACGGCGAACCCACCGAGAACAAGCTGGCCATCGGTTCCAAGGGTGCGCTGCGGCTGGAATTGATCGCGCACGGCCGCATGGCGCACTCGGCTTATCCCGAACTCGGCGAATCCGCCATCGAAAAACTGCTGGACGTACTCGACCGCGTTCGCCGGCTCGCGCTTCCCAGTGATCCTGTCCTGGGAAAAAGCACGCTGAACATCGGAACCATCGCGGGCGGTCGCGCGCCCAACGTGATTCCGGACCAGGCGCGCGCGGAGATTTTCATCCGCCTGGTGGACGACGGCGCGGCGACGCTCCAGGCTTTGAAGCAAGCGGTCCAAAGCCAGGTGGACATGCACGAAGTTCTGACTATCCCGGCGCTGCGGCTGGGATCGCTGGAAGGTTTTGAGACCACCGTGGTGGCCTTCACCACCGACATTCCAGCCCTGGGCGGCGCGTGGGGACAGCCCTACCTGCTCGGCCCCGGCTCGATTCATGTGGCGCACACTGCCGAAGAGCGCATCCCGAAGCAGCAGATCACGGAAGCGATCCAGATCTACAAACGCATGGTCCAGCAGCTAACCAGAAACTAGAAACGAGAAAACGAGACACGCGACGATGCAAACAAAAATCCCAGTTGGAATACTCGGCGGCACCGGAATGGTAGGCCAGCATTTTGTCAGGTTCTTGCAGAACCATCCCTGGTTCGAGATCACCTGGCTCGGGGCGAGCGACCGCTCGAGCGGCAAGCCGTATCGCGAAGCCACGAGCTGGCGGCTGGATGGCCCGATGCCCGCCACCGTTGAATCCATCGTGGTGGATGACTGCAAACCGGGCCGCGCTCCGCGCCTGGTGTTCTCCGCCACCGACGCGTCGGTGGCCACCGAGATCGAGCAGGCTTTCGCGCAGGCCGGACACATCGTGGTCTCCAACTCGCGCAATCATCGCATGGAGCCGGATGTCCCGCTGCTGATTCCGGAAATCAATCCCGACCATCTGAAGATCATCCCGCTACAGCAGCGCCGGCGCGGCTGGAAAGGACAAATCGCCACCAATCCGAATTGCTCCACCATGGTGCTCGCGATGGCGCTCGCGCCGCTGAAGCCGTTCGGCATCACCAAGGTCATCGCCACCACCATGCAGGCCATTTCCGGAGCCGGCTATCCGGGCGTCGCTTCCATGGATATCGTCGGGAACGTGATTCCCTTTGTGGGCGGCGAAGAGGAAAAGATGGAGCAGGAGACGCAGAAGATTCTGGGCGATTTCACTGGCGACGCCATCCGGCCACTGGCGGCCCAGGTGAGCGCGCATTGCAACCGCGTGCCGGTGGTGGACGGCCACACCGTGGCCACCAGCGTCGCGCTCGAGCGGAAAACCTCGATCGAAGAGCTGATCGAGGCCATGGAAAAATTCCGCAGCGTGCCGCAGGAACGCAAGCTGCCGAGCGCTCCGCCGCGGCCGGTGATCTACATGCAGGACAAAGACCGGCCGCAGCCAAGGCGCGACGCCATGCGGGATCAGGGCATGGCAACCTGCGTCGGGCGCCTGCGCGAATGCCCGGTGCTGGACTACAAGTTCGTCGCGCTCTCGCACAACACCATCCGCGGCGCGGCCGGCGCGGCCGTGCTCAACGCGGAGTTGATGTATTCGGAGGGCCTGCTCGACTGATGAAGCTGATACTGTGGCGCACGCACTCGTGCGTGCCGCGTTCACACTCGTGTGAACGCTCGGGACTTCTTCTATGATCGTGATGAAATTTGGCGGAACCTCGGTCGAATCCGCCCAAGCCATGGAGCGAGTGACGGGCATCGTCAAATCGCGGCTGGATCGCAAGCCGGTGGTGGTGGTGTCGGCGATGGGCAAGACCACCAACCGGCTTCTCAAGATCGCCAACCTGGCAGTCGGCGGCCAACGCGATGAGGCTCTGCGCGAACTGCTGGCCTTGCGCGACTTTCATCTGCGCGAGTCCGGCATGGAACGCACCGTGGACGAACATTTCCAGGAGCTTTCCGAACTGGTGAAGGGACTGGCCGTGCTGGGCGAACTGACGCCGCGCTCGGTGGACGCTATCTCCAGCTTCGGCGAGCGGCTGTCCAGCCTTATCGTCACCAATTATTTCCAGCATCACGGACTGAGCGCGGTGCATCTCGATGCGCGCAAAGTGATCGTGACCGATCGCAGGCACACGCAAGCCGCGCCGCTGCTCGAAGAGTCTTATAAGAAGCTGGCCGCCGCGATTCCGCCGCTGCTCGAAAGCCACGTGGTCGTGATGGGCGGCTTCATTGCGGCCACCGAGGACGGAATCACCACCACGCTCGGACGCGGAGGCTCGGACTTCACCGCCTCCATCGTGGGCGCGGGCATCGGAGCCGAAGAAATCCAGATCTGGACCGACGTGGACGGAATGCTCACCGCCGATCCCACCATCATTCCCAACGCGCACCGCGTCAAGGTGATCTCATTCACCGAAGCCGCCGAGCTGGCCTACTTCGGCGCCAAGGTGCTGCATCCGTCCACCGTGCATCCGGCCATCGAGCGCAACATTCCGGTACTGATCCTCAACTCGCGCCGGCCGCAGGTGGACGGCACGCGGATTCTTTCGAAGACCGTGGCCAGTAAGAACGTGGTCAAGTCCATCGCCTGCAAAGTCAACGTGACCGTGTTGAACATCCACTCCACGCGAATGTTCATGGCGCACGGCTTCATGCGGCGCATCTTCGAGGTTTTCGATCGCTACGAGACTTCGGTGGACATGATCGCGACGTCCGAGGTCAGCGTTTCGCTCACGGTGGATCAACCCGAGCGCCTGGGCGCGATCCTGCGCGACCTGCGCGAATTTTCCGAAGTGTCGGTGGACGAGAATCAGGCTATCATCTGCATCGTGGGGGAGAACATTCGCTATACTCCGGGCGTGGCGGCGAGCATGTTCAAGGCGCTCGGCAAAATCAACGTGCGCATGGTGTCGCAGGGCGCGTCGGCGCTAAACCTGGGGTTCGTCGTGGCCGGCCAGGACCTGGCGGCGGCGGTGGCGGCGCTACACGCGGAGTTTTTCAGCGAGCTGGATCCGGCGGTGTTCGATGCCTAAGCCAATGTGGCGCCCGCACTCGTGCGTGCCGCGTTCACACTCGTGTGAACGCCCGGCCCCTGGATTTCACAAAACCGTGCGTCGGCACGAGTGCGTGCGCCACGATCGCGAGGCGACCGATGCCTAAACTCGCCATCGTCGGCTATGGCAAGATGGGCCGCCTCATCGACCAGCTTGCGCCTGAGTACGGATTCACCGTCAGCGCCCGCGTCGATATCGATCGCGACGAGCCGCTGGCGGGAGCCGACGTCGCCGTGGAATTCTCCGTCCCATCCTCGGTGCTGTCGAACGTCAGAAAAGTCGCGGCGTTCGGCATCCCCGTCGTGGTCGGCACCACCGGCTGGCTCGAACATCTGGCCGAAGCGAAGGCCATCATCGAGCAGAACGACTCCGCGCTGATCTGGAGTCCGAATTTCTCGGTCGGCGTCAACGTTTTCACGCGCCTGGTCGCGGAAGCGGCGCGCCTGCTCAAGAACGAGAAGGAATACAGCGCCTGGGCCTGGGAAATTCACCATAGCACCAAGAAGGACGCGCCTTCCGGCACGCTGTTCAAGCTGGTGAGCGAAATGAAAGCCGCGGGATTCGATCGCGCCATCGACACCAGCTCCAATCGCGCCGGCACGCATCCCGGCACGCACGAGATCGGCTTCGATTCTTCGGCCGACACCATCACCCTGCGCCACACCGCGCGTAACCGCGAGGGCTTCGCCCGGGGCGCTTTGAAAGCGGCACAATGGATTATCGGGCGCAAGGGATTCCACGAATTCTCGAGCGTCCTGTTTGGAGGTTGATATGTTATTTTCGGGCTGCGGCAACGCGTTAGTGACCCCGTTCCGCAAGGACGGGTCGCTCGATGAACCCACGCTTCGGTCGCTGGTCAAGCGACAGATCCAGGAAGGCATCAACTTCCTGGTGCCCTGCGGCACCACCGGCGAGAACCCCACGCTCACGCGTCACGAGCATCTGCGCGTGGTGGAGATCACGGTGGAAGAAGCGAAGAAGCGCGTGCCGGTGCTGGCCGGCGCGGGCGGCTACAGCACGGCCGAGGTGATCGAACTGGCGCGCGAAGTCCAGGCCGCGGGCGCCGACGGCATTCTCTCGGTGACGCCGTATTACAACAAGCCGACGCAGGAAGGCATCTATCAGCACTTCCGGGCCATCGCGTCCGCGGTGAAGCTGCCGATGATCGTTTACAACATCCAGGGCCGCAGCGGCGTCAATATTGAAACGACCACGTTGAAACGGCTCTCGGAAATCGACAACATCATCGGAGTGAAAGAAGCGTCCGGCAACGTCGCGCAATTCGCGGCCGTGATTCACCAGCTCCCTCCCGGTTTCGCGGTGCTGGCCGGCGACGACGTGGTCACCATCCCGCTCATCGCGCTGGGCGGACACGGAGCCATCGCGGTGGTGTCCAATCAGATTCCGAAACAGATGACCGCGTTGACCCAGCGCGCGCTCGCCAACGACTTTGCCGGTGCGCGCGAGATCCTGCGGAAATACCTGCCGCTCATCGAGGCGAACGGCATCGAGACCAACCCGATCCCGGTGAAAGCCGGCATGGCGCTCATGGGATTGCTGGAGCCGGTGTGGCGATTGCCCATGTGCGCGCCGAGCGCCGCCAATCAAGCCAAGATCGAAAAAGTCCTCGAGACTCTCGGGCTGCTGGCCGGCCGGAGCGTGCATGCAGTCTGAGATCGAGCAACTGTTCGACGAAAAGCCTCAGTCTTATTCCGACGAACATTTCCGGCTGTTCGAGCGTTTCAAGAACGCGCTGAACGCCGGCGCAATCCGATCCGCACAACCCGACCCAATGGCGAAAACCGGATGGCGCGTGAACGCGTGGGTGAAGAAAGGCATCCTGATCGGTTTCCGCATGGGCGCAGTGGTGGACATGTCGGTCAACGCGACGCGGCAGCCCTGGTTCGACAAAGCCACGTTTCCGGTGCAACGCATCACCGCCGATCGCGGCATTCGCATCGTGCCCGGCGGCTCCAGCATTCGCGACGGCTGCTACATCGGGCGCGGCGTCACCTGCATGCCGCCGATGTACATCAACACCGGAAGCTGGGTGGGCGACGGCACCATGGTGGATTCGCACGCGCTCGTTGGAAGCTGCGCGCAGGTCGGCGTGAATTGTCACATCTCGGCGGCGGCGCAGATCGGCGGCGTGCTCGAACCGGTAGGCGCGCTGCCGGTGATCATCGAAGACGAAGTCATGATGGGCGGCAACTCCGGCGTGTACGAAGGAACGGTGGTGAAGCGCCGCGTCGTACTCGGCTCGGGTGTCATCCTGAACCGGTCGACTCCGGTGTACGACATCGTGCAGGGAGGAATCCATCGGGCCACCGATGGCGAGCCGCTGGTGATTCCGGAAGACGCCGTCGTAGTGGCCGGCTCGCGCGCCATCACCAAGGGACGGGGCCACGAATGGGGCCTCTCCGTTTATACGCCGGTCATCATCAAGTATCGCGACTCGAAGACCGATACGCGGATTCAGCTCGAGGATTTGCTCAGGTAGTCGAGCGTCGCGCGAGCGCACTTTTCCCAACTGAAGTCGGCCGCGCGGCGTTGGGCTGGTTCGGTTGAGAGTGTGCCGCTCGCAAGCATCAGAAGTGCGTCGCGGATCTGCGCGTCGCTCGATGGGTCGAAGTAGTGGACTGCGTCGCCGGCGATCTCACGCAACGGCGGAATGTCGGAGCAGGCCACTGGAACGCCCGCCGCCATGGCCTCCAGCACCGGCATTCCGAAGCCTTCGAACGTCGAAGGATAAATGAAGCCGCGCGCGCCGCGAAACAGCTCGTACAATTCCTCGCGTGGAATCCAGCCTGTGATTCGCACCGAGCGGCCCGCGAGCCTCTCCACTTCGGCGGCCGCGAATCCGCGCACTCCGGTGATGACCAGCGGCGGCGCGTCTTTGAGTTGCGCGTGGACCGCGAGCATCCGGTCGAGATTCTTGTGCGGGTGCGAAGTGGAAGCGCACAGCAAGTAGTCACGCGGCTGGCGGCGCTTTGCGATCTCGAAGAACTGCCGCTCCACGCCGTGATGGATCACTTCGGCGGACCGTCCGTAGTAGCGCTCGAGATCGACGCGCGTCGGGCCCGATACGGCGATCAAGCCTCGCGAGCGCCGCGCCGAGGACCACAGAAAGAACTGCCAGAAGGGAAGGTCGAACCAGCGGAAGTATTCCGGATGGCGCTTGTGCTGCAGGTCATGAAACACCGTCACCATCGGGCATCCGCATAGGATCGGCGCGGTGAACCCGGGATTGAACAGAACGTCGAGCTTGTGCCGCCGCACGGAGAAGGGCAGAGCGAGTTGTTCCCACAGAATGCGCGCCGGACGCAGTGACGCGTGAACCGGCTGAGGAACGGGCGTGAAATTCGGCTTGGCCGGAACCAGATCGAGGCCAGCTTCAAGATTGGTGAACACGACGTATTGATTGGTCGAATCGATGTCCGCGAGCGCGCGCAGCAGATTGCGAAGATAGATCTCGGTGCCGCCGACACCGCCCGGGATCAGGTACAGCGCGTTGACGCCGATGCGCAGCATCTATTGGCTGACGCGCGCCAGTGCATCGCGAGCCACCTGAAGTTGCGAATTGAGCGACAGCGCGTGCCGGTACTCGTCAGCGGCTTGCGCCTTGTTGCCCTGCTGTTCGTAAACGTTGCCGCGCGTGTAATAGGTCATGGCGAACCTGGAATTCAGGTGTTGCGCCGTGGCCAGCGCATCCAGCGCTTCCGGATACTTGCCCATTTTGCCGTAGACCATGCCGATCTGCGAGTACACGTGGGACGTCCGCTCGAGCGCGGCGGCTTGCTTCAGCTTGTCGAGCGCCAGGTCGAGTTTTCCCGCGGCGTCATAGGCCAGCCCCCAATCGATCAGCAGCTCGTAGGTCGGTTTTCCCAGCTCCGCCACTTTTCCAAACTGCTCGATGGCGTCGCCGTTGTCTCCGGCGTTGAAGTAAGCGAAGGCAAGCTGGAAGCGCGGGCGGTATTTGTCGGGCGACTTCGAGACGCTGTCCTTCCACAGGTCGATGGAGCTGCCCCACAATTCGTTCCTCTGATACGTGGCCGCTGCTTCGGCCAGCAGGACCACGCTCAGCGCCGCTATCAGGGTGGTCCGGGTGGCTTTCCACCGCGCGAGGAAATCCACGGCGATGAACAACAGGCCGATGAACGGCAGATACAGCCGGCGCTCGGCGAACACGTCGTTGATCGGCACGAATGACGAGGTCGGCGCGAGCAAAAGCAGGAAGGTGAACCAGCCGTAGGACGCGATGGGAAAGCGGCGACGGTAGATCCACGCCAGCACAGTGACTGCGAGCAGGCCGATCAGACCGATGATCGCGCCGTGTTCCAGCACCGTGTGCGAGACGGCAACGTCGGGGTCCACGTTCTGGCCGATCGGGAGCAGGAACATCCCGATGTACTCCCAAATGACGCGGCACTGGGTGAAGAAGTATTGATACCAGGTGAAGTCCTTGACGCCGAAGCCCGCGGTTGTCGCGCCCTTGAGCACGCTCAACACGAAAGCGAACGCCGCCAGACTGCCGATCACGATGGGAATGTACAAGCGCCAGTTGCGCCGGATGCCGGACAGCGAGAAGCCGGGATTCCAGTAGTAATCGGTCAAAAGCAGTACTGCGGGCAGCACTGCAGTGTGCTCTTTGGACGCGACCGCCGCGCCGAACAGCGCGAGAACCGCGATCGCACGCGCGAAGGAGACCTGCTCTCCGCCGTGATACAGAAAAACGACGAACGCCGCCAGCACCCAGAACACGCTGAGCGTCTCCGAGCGGCTGGCGATGTAGCTCACCGACTCGGTCTGCAGCGGGTGCAGCAAAAACAACCCCGCCGCGAAAATCGAAAGCGCGCCGTTCTTCCACGCTTCGACGCGCGCCCAGCTCAGCACCTTGCGCGCCGCGAGCAGAATCAGGCCGCCGTTCAGGAAATGCAAGACGACATTGAACAGGTGATAGCCGAAGGTGTCCTGGTTGCCAGCGCTCTGGTAGTTGAGCCAGAAGCTGAACATCAGCAGCGGGCGCAGGCCCTTGACCCAGGCGCTTAGAGCGGGATTCACCGACGCGGCCATGTACGGCAGGTAGCTGTCGTCGAGCAGGAAGGGTCCATGGATGGCGGGCCAATACACTTCGAAGACGGCGAACAGCGCGATCAGGAATCCAACGGCGTACGGCCAATATCGCGGCTGCGCTGGAGGCTGGACCGCGACCGCAACCGGCGTGGACTGCTTCGGCCGTTTTGACTTAGCGCTCATTCCGATCCTGCAACTGAAATTCGACGATCGCCAGACGCTGTGCCATGGCGATGTTGGCGTCCTTCAAGTCCGAGATCACCACCGAAAGGCGGTAGATCACTACGACGAAGATGCAGGAGACCAGAAGGAACAGCGCCAGGGGCGGGTAGGTGAGGCCGAGCTGGTCGGAGATCCAGTTGAGCAGCGGGCGCGAGCGCGACAGCAGCAGCAGGATAGCGGCCGCCGCCAGCCAGCTCACCGAGTACTCGACGCGAATGTGCGAGCGCCGGACGGAGAACAGCACCGCCGCCATCAAGGCGAGGCTCAGAATGGTCACCGCGTTCAACAAGCGTTCCATGGATTATTGATTCCTCTGGCGGCCTTCAAACTTCAGGATGTTCACAAACACACCCAGCAGAACGTGGATGATGTAATACAGCGATTTTACCGCGGTGATGGTGCTCCGGCCGGCCTGGCGCGGCCGCATCCGGCAAGGCACTTCTTGGAAGCGGAAGCGCTTGCGCTGCAGAACCACCAGCGCCTCGATCTCGGGATACTCGAGCGGGAAGCTCTTGCTGAACACTTGCAGAGCTTCGCGATTTACGCCCACGAAGCCGGAGGTGGGATCGCGGACCGGCTGCCCCAGAATCGGGCGCAGCACCAGGCGGAAAACCCAGATGCCGATGGCCCGCACCGCGCTGGTGTGCTCGCCGTTGTTCTGATAGAAGCGCGAGCCGATCACCATGTGGCAGCCGGTGCTGCGCAGCACCTTGAGCAGGTCGGGAATGTAGCGCGGATCGTGCTGCCCGTCTCCGTCAACGCGGATCACGTAGTCGTAGCCGAGTTCATACGCCAGTTTGTATCCGGCCTGAACGCAGCCGCCCAGGCCCAGATGGTAAGGCAGGCGGAGCACCTCGGCGCCGGCTTCGGTAGCACGGTCGCAGGTGGCGTCTTTGGATGCGTCGTCCACCACCAGCACCGGGGCGTTGGGAACGACCTGGCGGACCTCATGGACGACATTGCCGATGGCGCCGGCTTCGTTGAACGCCGGGATCAGGATCAGCAGGTTGTCCGCGCCGCGCGATGGTTTCACAATGCAGCCACCTGGCGCGGTGAGATTGAGAAGCGGCGGATCAGGCGACGGAACTGTTTTGTGGTGAGGCGCTGCTTCCTGAGGCGGCGCTGTTTCCATAGAGCCGGGAAGCGGCGGACCAATTCCAGGTTGGCTCTGAGCACGTAAAGCGCGAGCCGGCTGCCGGGGTTGCCCGCGCGTTGGAACTCGGCGGCTTTTCCTCGGCCCTGCATGGCGAGAACGGCGTGCCAGAAGTAGCGGGCCAGCGAGTAGAACGGCGCGAGCAGCAGATCGGGCATGGGGAAATTCTTCACCACCAGGAACAGCCGATTGCGTTCGACATAATATGCTTTCAGCGCCGACGCTTTTCCGGCCGAGTGCGAATAGCGATGCTCCACCACCGCATCCGGCACGTACAAGCATTCCCACGCCGCCCAGCGGGCGCGCAAGCCCAGATCCGTATCCTCACAGTATAGAAAGAAACTCTCGTCGAACAGGCCGATTTCTTCCAGCATTTCGCGGCGGTAGAAGGCGGCGCAACCGCTCGGCAGCAGGGCTTCCTGAGGGCGCGCGTAAGAATCCGGCGATTCCAGATGGCCGCGCTGCTTGCTGCTGCCGTCCAGACACAGCAGCATTCCGGCGGAGTCGAGGCGCCCGTCGCCGGCCAGACCGATCTGCGGCGCGCACATACCGACGTCCGGGCGCGGCTCGATGGCGGCGAGCAAAGCCTCGAGCCAATGCGGATGCGCGGTGGCGTCGTCGTTCAACACGGCGAGGAATGGCGCGCGCGAGTCCCGGAAAGCCTGATTCACCGCGGCGCCGAAGCCGACGTTGCGATCGTTCGCGATCACGCGCACTCGGCCGCGCGGAGTGACGGCGCGACGGCCGCTGTTGTCGACCACGATCACTTCAAAATCCGAGAAAGTCTGGTTGTCCAAAGACTCCAAGCAATCGCTCAGCGTTTCGTCGGCGGCGAGCGTGGGCACAACGACAGTCACTCGCGGGTGGACTTCGCCGGGGCCAGGGTCGGGTGCCATTTCAGGTTGTGCTTCGCCTGCGTTACGATGGACGTTTGCATAGAACCATCCTTATTATTCTCGTCGCCGGGAGCGGGTTCGCGCAAACCGCGCATCTGGACAATATAAAGCAATTGACGTTCGGCGGGCAGAACGCCGAGGCTTACTGGGCGCCGGACGGCAAGCGGCTGATCTTCCAGTCGACGCGCGACAAGCTGGGGTGCGACCAGATTTTCATCATGAACGCGGACGGGTCGAACCAGCACATGGTGTCGACCGGCCAGGGCGTCACGACTTGCGGATATTTCCTGCCTGACAACCAGCACATTCTGTACGCATCGACGCACGAGTCGGGCGCCGCGTGTCCTGCGCCGGCCGATCGCAGCAAGGGCTACGTGTGGGCGGTGTATCCGGGGTTTGAAATTTATCTCGCGACCGACGATGGAAAGATTCTCAAGAAACTGGCCACCGCGCCTGGCTATGACGCCGAAGCCACGGTGAATTTCAAGAGCGGGAAGATCGTGTACACGTCCATGCAGTCAGGCGACCTGGATCTATGGACCATGAATTCGGATGGGTCGGCGAAGAAGCAGATCACCAAGACCGAAGGCTACGACGGCGGGGCGGTGTTTTCGCGGGACGGCAAGAAGCTGGCCTGGCGCGCCAATCATCCCGCCACGCCGGAGGCGCGGAAACAGTACCGCGACCTGCTGGCCGACAATCTGACGTCGCCGATGAAGATGGAGCTGATGGTGGCGGAGGCCGACGGGAGCAAAGCGCACGCGATTACCAAGTTCGGCTGCGCCGCTTTCGCGCCCACGTTTACTCCGGACGGCAAGAAGATTCTGTTCGCGTCGAACAAACACGATTGCGACGGCCGCAAGTTCGAGCTGTACCTGGTCAACGCGGATGGCACGGGCCTGGAGCAGGTGACCGATTTCGGGGGCTTCACCGCGTTTCCGGAATTTTCGCCGGACGGCAAGAAGATCGTGTTCGCTTCCGACCGTAACGCGAAAGAGCGGTACGAGTTCAATATCTTTACCGCCGACTGGAAGTAGATATTTCTCCCAACATTCTGCAGTTGCTGAAGGAGCACCGGTTCGACCAGGCTGTTCCGCTGGTGGAGAGCGCGCTGCGCGAAGCGGCCGCCCAGTCGCCCGAGCGTCTGGCCGAAGTTGCGCGCGGCGTGGTCGCCTGGAGGGGAATCTTCGCGAAGGCCAGCGAGGAAGCCGCATCGGAGTCGTACTTCCGGGCGGTCCACAGGGTGCTCGCGGAACTCGCGGGTCCCGAATCGCCCGCAGCCATGGCGGCGGCCGAGAACCTTGCCGGCATTCTTGGATCGCTTGGCCAGACGGACGAAGCCATCGCGCTGCGCGAGAAAGTGCTCGACCACGTGAGCCGGCGCTTCCCGGCCGATGATCCGCGCGTGATGCAGGTGCGCGACGGACTGGCGTTTCTCTATCGCCGCGCGGGGCATGAAGCCAAGGTGACCGAACTCTTCGCCAGCGTCACGTTGTGCGAGCATCTGGCTTCGGCGGAGCGATACATCCTCGGCCAAGGCGCCAAGGTGGTTTCCTGCTGCCAGCCTTGGTCGGAGAACTGCCACATCTGGGTGTACTTCGACGCGCTGCTGGATTGCGAGCGGCTGGTGCAGGGTCTGAAGCTCGATGCGTGCGTGGTAATTCACGATCATCGCGGAACGCACGAGGGCAGCGAGCGCGGCCTGGTGTGCAACATCCACCACGATGCGCTGATGGGACCACATCCGTCGGATGCGGCGCCGCAGGTGAAGACCATCACGCTAGCTTGATCGTCCGGCGTATCGGTGGTCCGATGCGCCAGCCGGCTTTGCGATATGCTTATGGGCGAGGAGTGTCTATGCGCAAACTGTCTATTGCGTTTTTGGCAGTTGTTTTAGCCGCTACCTGCTCGGCGCAAAGCCGTGGGGGGTCCCACGGTGGCTTCGGAGGACGAGGCTCGGGTGGCGGTGGTTTCCATGGAGGCGGTAGTTTCCGCGGCGGTGGTTCGATGGGCGGATTCCGCGGCGGTGGTAGTTTTGGTGGCGGAGGTGCGTTCCGCGGCGGTGGTTCGTTCCGTGGCGGTGGCAGCTTCCGCGGGGGCGGGGCTTTCCGGGGCGGTAATTTCCGCGGCGGATTCCGCGGCGGGCGCTTCTTCGGAGGTAACAGCTTCGCGTTCGGCCTGGGCTTCGGGTACTCGCCTTGGTTCTGGCCGGATTACGACTGGGGTTATGGTTATCCCGGATATTACGGGTACCCATCTTATAACTACGGATACCCATATTCGTACGGATACCCGTACGATCCTTATTCGTACGATCCCTACGGCTATCCGTACCCGTACATCTCCGATCCGGCGCCGCCGCGGGCGCCTGCCGTAGCTCCGATCGCGAATCGGAGAAGCGATCCACCGCCGCCGGCTGCGAGCAACAATCTTGCCGACGGCCGCTGGCATCGTTTCAGCGAAACGCAGGTAGTGGCGCAGTCGAGTTCGCGATAGCAAGCGCGCCGGGCGCCGCGCAATCTGGTATACCTGATTGCTTATGCTGATCCTGGCGGCGATTCTCGCCATCTTCGTTTATGGCATGATCGCCGCCATGCTCGGCACGATCCTGCCCGATCTGTCGGCGCGTTTTCAACTGACACCGCAGCAGAACGGGACCATCGCATTCTGCCAGGCGCTGGGTCTCATCGTGGCTTCGGTCGCGGTGGGGCCGCTGATCGACAACGAGGGCAAGAAAGCCGGGCTGGTGCTCGGGCTCGCCGTGGTCACGCTCGCGCTGGTGCTGCTTCCGAGATCGGGAGGCTTCGGAAGCATCGCGACGTATCTGCTGCTGCTGGGACTGGGCGGCGGGATCATCGTGACCGCGGCCAACGCTCTGGGCAGCGACGTCACGCCGGATCGCCGGGGCACCACGCTGAACCTGCTGAACCTGTTCTTCGGCCTGGGCGGGCTTGCGACGCCGTTCATCTCGGCCAATCTGCTAGCGCGAAACTCGGTGCGGCTGTGCTACCTGGTGGCCGGGCTGACTGGCGCGACGCTGCTGGTGAACATCGCGACGCCGATGCCGCAGCCCACCGGCGCGCAGAGCTTCGTGTTCTCCGAGATCGGAAACGTGGTGGGGCGCCCGACGCTGTGGCTCGCGGCATTGTTCCTGTTCTTGTACGTGGCTTCCGAGGTGGGCGTCTGGAATTGGCTGGTGCAGCATCTCATCGCGCAGGGCATTCCGGAATCGCGCGCGCTGAACGTACTGTCGCTCGGATTCGCGCTGGGATTGCTGATCGGACGCGTGGGCGCTTCCCGGGTGCTCATCTCGGTGTCGGCGCTGACGGTGACGCTGGCCGCATCCATTCTGATGGTAATTGCGACCTACCTGATGCTGCAGACTCGCGATCCGCGCGTGGCCTGGGTGCTGGTGTTCCTGGCGGGGGTCGCCATGGCGCCGGTGTTTCCCACCACTCTGGCGATCGTGGGCGACGCGTTTCCGCGCATGACCGGGACGGCGCTGGGGATCGTGATCACTTCCGGCTGGATCGGCCTGGCGGTGAGCTCGCGCATCATCGGCTCCATCGCCGGCGGCGATCCGAAGCGGCTGAAGAAGGCGCTGCTGGTGCTGCCTGGAATGGCGGTAGTGATGATCGCGGTGGACCTGGCGCTGCGCGCCGTCGCGAAGTAACCCCCCGGCTTCTGCTCGAGCGAGTTCCCGCGGCGGTGTGTGTCCGCCCCTGTGCCGTGTAAGTCAGACTGTGTCGTGTATACTGGACAGATGACCAAAGCGCTCATGATATTGCTGCTGCTCGGCGCGCCGGCATTCGGACAGGCCGGCAAAGCCGAGCTGTTTGGGACGATTCATGATCCGTCCGGTCTGCCGGTTGTCCGGGCGCAAGTGCAGGCCGAGCTGCAAGCGACCACCGCGGGTTTCTCGGCCGCCGCCGACGAGCACGGGGCCTATCACCTGCTCGGATTGCCGGCCGGCGAGTACGTCCTTACCGTCGAGCAACCCGGGTTCCGGACCTATCGCCAATCCGGCCTGACGCTGCGCATCGCCGACCAGGTGAAGCTCGACATCACACTTCAGTTGGGCCAGCCGTCGGAATCGGTCAGCGTGAACGGCCAGGCGCCCCTGCTCGAAACGACGACCGGCCAAGTGGGTTACGGCGTGGACCAGAGCAAGGTGGAGACGCTGCCGCTGGATGGACGCAACTTCGTCCCGCTGGTGGCGCTGTCTCCGGGGGTTGCTCTGCCGGGCGGCGGCTCGCTGCTTCCGAGGATCAACGGCAGCCGTCCGCGCACCAACGAATACATGTACGACGGCGTCAGCGCGCTGCAGCCCGAGCCGGGACAGGTGGCGTTCTATCCCATCATCGACGGCATCCAGGAATTCCGGCTGAACATCAATTCGTATTCGCCCGAGTACGGAAGATCGAACGGGGGGACGGTGATGGTCAGCACCAAGTCAGGCAGCAACGATTTTCACGGCACGCTGTTTGAGTTTTTCCGCAACGAAGATTTGAACGCGCGCAACCGCTTTGCGCAGCCCGGGCCGAAGCCCGAATTCCGCCGCAATCAATACGGCCTCACTCTGGGCGGACCGATTCAGAAGAACCGGACGTTTTTTTTCGTCGACTGGCAAGGCACGCGGCTGCTCACCGGTGTGACGCGCTTCAGCACGGTGCCTACCGAAGCGCAGAGACAGACGGCGCTGGCCGCGATCCCCGCCAGCCGTCAGGATGCGCTGGGCTTGCAAGTGCTCGATCACTACCCGTTGCCGAACCTCGGCGGCGCCGCGAATAATTTTGTTCGAACCGCGGTGGAGCCGGACAGTCAGGACCAGTTCGACGCACGCCTGGACCGCTACTTCGGCGCGAAGCACCGCGTATTTGGCCGCTATTCCTATCTTCGCGACGACGACAACCCGGTGACGCCGCTGCCGGACGGGAGCGGCAGCCTGACATCGGGCGTGATCGGCCACACCATCACGCGCGGCGATCAGGGAGTGGCGGAATACGACTGGAGCCCGACGGCCACGATGTTGAACTCGGCGCGCTTCGGCTATACGCGTCGCGATGCGATTGTCAATTCACTCGCGAACGGCAATATCAACGTCCCGGGAGTTCCATCCAACTCGTTCTCCTCGGTGTTGCCGATCTTCGTGGTGACCGGGTTTCAACAGATCGGGCCGACCACGGCGGCGAATTCGCAGTTTGCGACCTCGGTGACGGAGTACCTGGATACGTTTTCCATGATCCGCGGACGGCACACCATCAAGTTCGGCACGGACATCCGGCGCGAGGCGCTGGACGCGCTGCAGCCGCCCAATCCCACCGGCCTGTACACGTTTACGGCGGCCCGCAACGCCAGCAGTCTGGCCGCGCTGCTGCTGGGAGAAGTGAACGCGTTCTCCATCGACATTCAGAATCAGCCGTTACAGGAGCGGGCGCACATCGCCGAGTTCTTTGCCGGCGATGACTGGAAGGTGTCCAACCGGCTTTCGGTGACTCTCGGCACGCGCTACACGCTGAATTTCCCGTCCACCGAAACGCACAACCACGGCGCCGTGTTCAACCTGAACAGCCAGGTGCTGGAGTTTCCGCACACCGCGCGCAATCTGGAGTGGGGCGACTTCGGCCCGCGCGTCGGGCTGGCTTACCAGGCCGGCGGCACGTGGGTTGTGCGCGCCGGTTACGGCATCGTTTGGTTCGAGCAATCCGGCATCACGACGCCGTTCACGCTGCCACAGTTCCCGTTCGTTCAAACGGTGGGGCTGCAGTCGCAGGACAACCTTGCGCCGGCGTTCCTGCTGTCGAGCGGGCCGGCGGTGCAGGTGACCGCTCCCAATCCGACTTCGGGCCTGGGGCAAGGTGTTTTCGCAGCGCAGCGGGACAACGGATCGGGATACTCGCAACAGCGAAATTTCACCGTGCAGAAAACTTTCGGAAGTAATCTGAATCTCGAAATCGGCTACCTCGGTTCGAAGAACACGCGGCTGGGTTTGCCGGAGTCGAACCTCAACCAGTTGCCCGCGGCCGATCTGGCGATGGGCAGCGGGCTGTTGACGCGCGTTCCGAATCCGTACTTCGGACAGATCCCGGCATCGTCCTCGCTGGGCGGCCCCACCATTACCCAACAGCAGTTGCTGCGGGCCTTTCAGCGCTTCACCAACGTCGCCTTGTTCCGCGACAACGTTTCCAATTCGAATTACAACGCGCTGCAGATGAAACTGGAGAAGCGCTTTTCGGGTGGCCTCACGTTCACCTTCGCCTACACGTGGTCGAAGCTGCTGGACGACGCCTCCACTTACTTTTCGCAGGCTATTTTCACCGGACCAGTGCTGACGAACATCGGGGCCGCGGACGCGTCCAATAGGCACTTGGAGAAAGATCTCTCCACTGGCGACATCCCGCATGTATTTTCCGCCGGGTGGGTCTACCAGATTCCGCGCTGGTGGAAAATTTCGGGCTGGCAGCTCGGGGGGTTGGTGCGGGTGCAGTCGGGCGACACCATTCCTGTCTCGCAGGCCACCAACCTGCTTTCGAACCTCGGGTACGCAGTGCAGCGGCCCAACCGGCTGAGCGATCCGAACTCGATTCAGAATCGAAACGTTGCTGAATGGTTTAACACGGCGGCGTTTTCACCGGCGGGGCAGTTCACCATCGGCAACAGCTCGCGCAACCCAGTCCGCGGGCCGGGCTTGCAGCAAGCCGATCTGATGCTGGCGAAAACGTTTCGGATCACTGAACGCGCCAATCTGGAATTTCGGGCGGAGGTGTTCAACGTGAGCAACACGCCGCCGCTCAGCGATCCGAACGGAAGCTTCGGAACGGCGGCTTTCGGAAGCATCAGCAGCGCGGGCAATCCCCGGGATTTCGAGTTCGCCGCCAAGCTTCACTTTTAGTTCAGCCGACCAAGACCTGACCGGTATGGCTGGTATCGTATCCGGCCAGCATTTCCAACCGGCGCCGGATCGCCGCGCGATTCAGCACGTCCAGCAGGGCTTCCACCGCCGGCAAGCGCGCGTATTCGCGGCGGATCACCAGGTCATAGCGTTCGGTGGCGAGCGGAACGAAGCTCAACCCGAACGCGCGGGCGGCCGAGCGAGTCGCGATGCAGCAATCCGCCTCATGCATGCTGACCGCCAGCGCCGCCGGCAGATGTCCATAGGCCACCCGATCGTATCCGTGGACGCGCTTGGGAGCGACGCCCGCCTCGCGCAGTTTCTGATCGAGCAGATCGCGGCTGCCGGCGCCTTTCTCGCGATTCACGATCGACACATTCTTACGGGCCAGATCGGCGACGCCGCGAATCGATTTGGGATTTCCCGGTTGCATCACCAGGCCCTGTTCCCAGATCGCGAAGGTCACCACTTTCACTTCGGTCTTCGAGAACAGCTTGCGGATCGCGGGGAGATTGTATTCGCCGCTCGGCAGGTCGCGCAGATGCGAGCCGGCCACGTGGACCTTGCCATCGCGGAGCCATTCCAGCGCCTGGTGGCTCGAGGACGCAGCGATCACAGTGTCGACGTCGTCGTAGCGGGCCAGGTGCTGCACCAATAGCGAAATGCCCGGATCGCAGCCGGCGATCAGCAGTCGTTTTCCGCTCTCCAGGTCGTCTTGAAACACGTGGACCTGGGCGTGGTGCGTGCGCCTGGAGCTTTCCAGGATGACGCCGTCGGCCATGGGGAGCAGCGCCGGCTGCGGAATCGCGGACACGCCGACCATGCGCTTGCCGACGCGGCACAGTTGCACGGGCTGGCCTTTGCGCGCCTGGTCGCTCGCGATCAGATCCACGCTCAGCGGCCGTATGGGCGCAGGCGGCTCGCCTTCCAGACGGAACAGATCCTCCACGCGGACTTCGAGGATTTTCGCGAGCTGCAGCGCGAGCGTGGTGTTGGGGACGTAGTCGCCGGCCTCGATCGCGTAAATGGTTTGCCGGCTGACGCCAGCGAGTTTGGCCAGCCGGGCGGCGGAAATCCCGCGCTGTTCGCGAATGTCGTTGAGCTGAGTGCGTGTCTCCATTTGGTCGCCTGCGCTCTATTTTCGCAGTCTGACGACCGTGAGGCGTTCCAGCATGCGAGCGGCCCGCGCGCCTTTCTTGTCGCCGCCGACCACCAGGCGCAGAGGACCTTGCGAAGGCGCGAGCGTCTGGCCATCGGCGGTGTCGGCGATCAGGACCTGATTGCCGCTGAAGGCCGGGTCGATCTCGGCGAGCGAAAACAGCACCTGGTAACCGTCGCGCGCCTCCGCCACGACGTAACTTGAAAGCGCCTGGCCGGAAAGCTGCTGATCGAGAGGCGCGCCGGCGTGCTTCAGGACTTCGTAGAGCAGGACGCCCTGGTAGGTGACCTTCGGGCCGCGTTCGCTCCAGGCCACCGATGTCCGAGGCATCTTCGCGAGTTCGTCCGCGGTGAGTGTGACCGGCCGCGGGATGTCGCCGGTGATGGACAGTGTTACGGCCTGCGGCGGGGACTGGCCAGCCAGCGTCACGGCGAGAGACAGAGAGAGCCAGGCAGTCTTCATGGTGGGCCGTTTCCTTCAGATTACATTGTCGTTTGAAGACGACAGCCGGTGCAAGTGCAGGCATGCTATCGTCAAAACACGATGCTGCGCCAGGCGCGACTCTACCAGGCTTCCGTATTCGCGGTGTTGGTCCTGCTCGGCGCCTGCGGACCGGAGCCGGCGCCCACTCAGGAGCCCAAGCCGGAGATCACGGTGGCTGCGGCGGCGAACCTTACGGACGTGTTTCAGCGCATCGGGCCGCGCTTCGAGGAGCTCACCGGCGTTCATCCCGTATTCAGCTTCGCTTCTACCTCGCAACTGGCGCACCAGATCGAGTATTCCGCGCCGTTCGATGTCTTCGCAGCCGCGGATTCCGAACACGTCGACGGGCTGGATCGCAAGGGGCTGCTCGTGGCCGGCAGCCGCGCGGTCTACGCCCGGGGCATCCTGGCCCTGTGGATTCCTCCCGGGACGAAAACGCAGATCGGCCGCATCCAGGACCTCGCCAATCCTGAGGTTCGCTTCGTCGCCATCGCCAAACCGGAGCTGGCGCCGTACGGCGAAGCGGCGGTCGAGACGCTCCAGCGGTTGAACTTGTGGAAACAGGTCCAACCCAAGATCGTGTACGCCGAAAACATCAACATCGCGAAGCAGTATGGCCTGTCGAACAACGCCGACGCGGTGTTCACCGCGTATTCGCTGGTGCTTCATGAGGCCGGCAAGGTGATTCGAGTGGACGAGACTCTGCATGCGCCCATCGATCAGGAGCTGGGAATCGTAGCACGCTCGAAGCATCCGGAGCGAGCGCGGAAATTCGTCGATTTTCTGCTGCGCGGCGAAGGGAAGAACCTACTCGGCGGCAACGGCTATCAGACGGCGCCTTGATGGCATTTGCGCTGGGCTTCCGGCAAGCGGGATAATGAAGCCCTAAACATTTGGTGCGCGGGTTGTTCGCCCGCGCATCGTGCGTTAGGGGGGGAAGCATGTCGCGAATCGTCCGGTGTTCGCTGATCCAAGCGACCAACGCCGCGCCGCCGACGGCCTCGCTCGCGGAAACCAAGCAGGCCATGGTCTCGAAACACGTCGGCTACATCCGGCAGGCGGCCCAGCAAGGCAGCCAGATCGTATGCCTGCAGGAAATTTTCTACGGTCCTTACTTTTGCGCGGAACAACAGACGCGCTGGTATGATTTCACCGAGAAGGTGCCGGGCGGCGAGACCATCGAGCTGATGCAGAAGCTGGCGCGCGAGCTGCACGTCGCGCTCATCGTGCCGGTCTACGAGGTGGAGCAGGAGGGCGTCTACTACAACACTGCCGCGGTGATTCACAACGACGGCAGCTATCTGGGAAAGTACCGCAAGACGCACATCCCGCACGTGGCGCCCGGATTTTGGGAAAAATTCTATTTCAAGCCCGGCAATCTCGGCTATCCGGTTTTCGATCTGGGATTCGCCAAGATCGGCGTGTACATCTGCTACGACCGGCATTTCCCGGAGGGTGCGCGCGCGTTAGGACTGAACGGCGCCGAGATTGTTTTCAATCCTTCGGCCACCGTGGCGGGCCTGAGCGAATATTTGTGGAAACTGGAGCAGCCCGCGCACGCGGTGGCGAACGGTTACTTCATCGCCGCCATCAATCGCGTGGGCGTGGAAGCGCCCTGGAACATCGGCGAGTTTTACGGGCAGAGCTATTTCTGCGATCCGCGCGGGCGCATCATCGCGCAGGCCTCGCGCGACAAAGATGAAGTTCTGACCGCGGACCTGGATCTCGATCTGATCGGCGAGGTCCGCAAGACCTGGCAGTTCTTCCGCGACCGGCGCCCGGACATGTACGGAGCTTTAGTGCAAGCCTGAGACACGCTGATATGGCGACGTACACGCCGGAAGAAATCGCGCAGCGTTTTTCAGAGCTCCATCCGCCGTTCGATCCGCAGGCCGCGCTGGTGGAGGCGAACCGCTGCCTGTACTGTTTCGATGCGCCCTGCACGGCCGCCTGTCCCACGCACATCGACGTGCCGCGCTTCATCAAGAAAATCGCGAGCGTCAACTTGCTCGGATCCGCACAGACGATCCTGGACGCGAACATTCTGGGCGCGAGCTGCGCGCGCGTGTGTCCCGTGGATGTGCTGTGCGAGGGAGCCTGCGTGCTGCATCGCTACAACAAGCAGCCGATCGAGATCGGCAAGCTGCAGCGTCACGCCATGGACCATTTCTACAGCAACGGCGCGCGGCCACGCTTCGCTGTCGCGTCCAATAAGAGCAAGAAGGTGGCGTGCATCGGCGCCGGCCCTGCGTCGCTGGCCTGCGCCGCGGAGCTACGCAAGCAAGGTTACGGCGCGACCATTTTCGAAAGCCGTCCGTTGGCCGGCGGTTTGAATACTTACGGCGTCGCGGAATACAAGCTGCGCCCGTCGGACAGCCTGCGGGAAGTCGAGCTGGTGAAATCGATGGGCGTCGACTTCCAGTTTGGCGTCACGGTGGGCCGCGACATCTCGCTGGAAGATCTGGAACGTGAGTACGCCGCGGTTTTTATCGCGGTCGGGCTGGCGCCGCCTGAGCCGTTGAATCTTTCGGGCGAGAATCTGGATGGTGTGGTGGACGCGCTGCGCTTCATCGCCGATTACAAAACCGCGCAGACCATCCCGGTAGGCCAACGCGTGGCCGTGATCGGCGGAGGCAATACCGCGATCGATGCGGCCAACGCCGCCAAACGCTTGGGCGCCGCCGAAGTCTACCTGATCTACCGGCGCGGCGAGCGCGAGATGCCGGCCTTCCTGTTCGAATACGAGAATTCGAAACTGGAGGGCGTGCAGTTTCGCCTGCAGACGCAGCCGCTGGCGATTCACCCGGATGGTTCCGGCACGCGACGCGTGGGTGCGCTCGAATGCCTGCGCGTGGAGCTGGGCCCGCAGGACGCGTCCGGACGACGCAGGCCCGAGGCGGTGCAAGGATCGAATTTCTTACTGGCCTGCGATATGGTAATTCTGGCCACCGGGCAGTCGCGCTTTCTGGATTTTCTGGGCCGCTGCCGGGGTCTCGAAATGCGCGATGGCAACGTTGTGGTGGATCCAGAAACGGGACGAACCACGAATCCGCGCTATTATGCAGGCGGCGATTGCGTCAACGGCGGCCGCGAAGTAGTGGACGCCGTCGCGGAAGGAAAACGCGCCGGACAAGCGATCGCGAAATGGCTGGAGGCGCAGCATGGCTGACCTGAACACCGTCTTCGCCGGCGGTATCCGCTGCCCCAATCCATTCTGGCTGGCTTCGGGCCCGCCCGCCAACTGCGGCGAACAAGTGATGCGCGCCTTCGACGCCGGCTGGGGCGGCGCGGTGTGGAAGACGCTGGGCGAACCCATCGTCAACGTCACCTCGCGCTACTCGTCGGTGGATTGGAACGGGCAGCGCATGATGGGTCTGAACAACATCGAGCTCATCACGGACCGGCCGCTGGAGGTGAATCTCAGCGAGATCGCCGAAGTGAAGAAGCGCTACCCGCGCCACGCCGTGATCGCATCCCTGATGGTGGAATCGAAGCGCGAGGCCTGGCATCAGATCGTGCGGCAGGCCGAGGACGCGGGCGCCGACGGACTGGAGCTGAACTTCGGCTGTCCGCACGGAATGAGCGAGCGCGGGATGGGCAGCGCGGTGGGCCAGGTGCCCGAGTATACGCAAATGATCACCGGCTGGGTGAAAGAAGTGGCGCGCACGCCGGTGCTGGTGAAGCTGACGCCCAACATCTCCGACATTCGCATGGTGGCGCGCGCGGCCAAACGCGGCGGCGCCGACGGCCTGTCCGCCATCAACACCCTCAACTCGATCACGGGCATCGATCTCAACACGCTAACGCCTCGTCCCGACGTGGCGGGAAAATCGTCGCACGGCGGTTATTGCGGGCCCGCGGTGAAGCCCATCGCGCTGCACATGGTCCAGCAGATTGCGAGCGACGAAGCATCGCGGCTGGCGATCTCCGGCATCGGCGGAATTTCCGGCTGGCAGGAAGCGGCCGAATTTATTCTGCTGGGCGCTGGTACGGTGCAGGTGTGCACGGCGGCGATGCACTATGGATTTCGCATCGTCGAGGACATGATCGACGGTCTGAGCAATTGGATGGACGCGAAAGGATTCCGGACGCTGGAGGATTTCCGCGGCCTGGCCCTGGGGCGCGTCGCTGAGTGGAAGCACCTGGACCTGAACTACAAAATCGTGGCGCGCATTCATCCCGAGAAGTGCATCGGCTGCGATCTGTGCTACACGGCCTGTTGGGACGGCGCGCACCAGTGCATTCATCTGGACCGTGAGCCAGCCGCGAGCGGAAACGGCCATCGCTCTCCCGCTCAGGTGGAGGCCGAGAGCCGCCGGCGAATCGCCACCACGCCGATCGCCAAGCTGGACGGCGCGAACGGAAACGCTTCGGGTCCTTACGCCACGCCGCTGGCGCGAATTCCGCGCGTCGACGAAAACGAATGCGTGGGCTGCAATCTGTGCGCGCTGGTCTGCCCGGTGGAAGGCTGCATCAGCATGGAGCAGGTGGACACCGGCAAGCCGCCCGAGTCCTGGGAGCAGCGCGTGGCTGCGTTGAACAAAGGAGGGCAGCGCTGATGAGCACGCTGATCCGCAACGGCACGGTGGTGAATGCCGACTCGATGGTTCCCGCCGACATTCTGATCGAAGGCGAAAAAATCAAGGACGTCCGGCAGGGGATTCCCGCGAATGCTGCGGACCGCGTGATCGACGCCTCGGGACTACTGCTGCTGCCCGGCGGCATCGACGCGCACACGCATCTCGACATGCCGTTCGGCGGCACCACCTCGAGCGACGACTTCGAAACCGGCACGCGCGCGGCCGCGTTCGGCGGAACCACCACGCTGGTGGATTTCGCGATCCAGGCTCGCGGCACACGCATGCGCGACGCACTCGACACCTGGTGGAAGAAGGCCGACGGCCGCGCTTGTATCGACTACGGACTGCACATGATCGTCACCGACCTCGGCAACGCGGGCCTGGAAGACATGGACGGGATGGTGCGCGAGGGCGTGGCGAGCTTCAAGCTTTTCATGGCGTATCCCAACGTGCTGATGGTGGACGACGCGACCATCTTCCGCGCACTTTCGCAAACCGCGAAAAACGGCGCGCTGATCTGCATGCATGCCGAGAATGGCGGCGTGATCGACGTCATGGTGCAGCGCGCGCTGGCCGAGGGCAAGACCGCGCCGATCTATCACGCCTTGACGCGCCCCACCACCGCCGAGGCTGAAGCCGTGCATCGAGCGATTGCGATGGCCGAGGTGGCCGGCGCGCCCGTGTACATCGTGCACCTGTCGTCTGAAGCCGCGTTGAACGAAGTGCGCGAGGCGCGCGACCGCGGTCTGCCGGCGTTCGCCGAGACCTGCCCGCAGTACTTGCTCCTGTCGGTCGAAGAGCTGGAGCGTCCCAATTTCGAAGGCGCGAAATATGTTTTCACGCCGCCGCTGCGCGACAAAGAGAATCTGCCTAAGCTCTGGGACGGTCTGAAGCACGACCATCTGCAAGTGGTCTCCACCGACCATTGCCCGTTCTGTTTCGCCGACCAGAAGGTGCTGGGCAAAGACGACTTCACGAAGATTCCGAACGGCGGGCCGGGCATCGAGAACCGGCTGCAGTTGATCTATCATCACGGCGTCAACCAGGGCAAGCTGACGCTGAACCGCTTTGTTGAACTGGTTTCCACCACGCCGGCGCGTATTTTCGGAATGTACCCGCGCAAGGGCGTGCTGGCTCCGGGTAGCGACGCGGACATCGTGCTGTGGGATCCGCAGGCGGATTACATCATCAGCGCGAAAACGCATCACATGCGCGTGGACTACTCGATCTTCGAGGGCTTCCGGGTGAAGGGCAACGCGCGCACCGTGATCTCGCGCGGCGAAGTGATCGTCGACGGTGGCCAGTTTCTCGGCAAACCCGGGCGCGGCCAATACTTGAAGCGCGCGGCCCGCGGCGGGGCCTGGACGTAGCAGCGCGGGCTAACTGTAGAAATTCTTCTTCCAGGCGTGGCGCTTGAGAACCTGAAGCGTCGCCGCGTTCAACGGCCCTTTGCCGGACGCGCCAGCGTTGCGCTCCACGTTGCGCACGGTCCGCATGCCGGGGATGACCGTCGAGACCGCCGGATGGGAGATCGTAAAGCGCAGCGCGATCTCGGCCAGCGATCCGTCTGCTGCGCCGAGGTCCTTCTCCAGAGCTGCCACCCGCTCCACTACCTGCTTCTTTCGATCGCCCCGGAAATACGACGAGCGGAAATCCTTCGGATCGAACACCGTCTCCTCGGTGATGGTCCCGGTGAGGCTTCCTTCGTCGAACGGAACGCGCGCGATCACTCCCACGTTCATCTGCTCGGCCAGCGCGAACAAGTTCTGCTCCGGGCTCTGATCGAAGATGTTGTAGATCACCTGCACGGCATCGACGCAGCCAGTCCGGATCAGCGACAGCGCCGAATCCGGCTGATGATCGTTGATGGACACGCCGACGGCCCTCACCTTGCCCGATGTCTTCAGCTCTTCGAACGCCCGCCGCCACTCGTCTCGCTCCAGCCATTCGGGATTCCAGACGTGAAGCTGCTGGAGGTCGATGGCTTCGAGCTTCAAGTTGTGCAGACTCTCGTCGGTGGAGTGAATGATGTAGTCGTAAGGGAACACGTGCTCGATTCCGATGCCCGGCCGGGCGGGCCACAGTCGATTCTTGGGCGGCACCTTGGTGGCCACGAACATCCGATGCCGGGCCTCGCGGATGGCCTTGCCCACCAGCTTTTCGCTATGACCGTCCCCGTAAACCAGCGCGGTGTCGATGAAGTTGACGCCCAGCTCCATGGCGCGCCGCAAGGCCCGCAGCGACTCGTCGTCCGCGCCGCCCTGCCAAAGTTTCCCGCCGATGCCCCAGGCTCCGAAGCCAATCTCGCTGACGTGGAAGCCGGTCCTGCCGAGTGTCCGATACTTCATATTGAGACCATCATAGTGAACAAAGCATCTAACAATCTCGGGCCGAACAGGGAGGCATCATGGAGGCCAAACATCGGGTCGTGATCCTGGGCGGCGGTTTCGGGGGGTTGTACGCCGCCAAGGCGCTCAGAAAAGCTCCGGTTCAGGTGACACTGCTGGACCGCCGCAACTTCCATCTGTTCCAGCCGTTGCTGTACCAGGTGGCCACCGGCTCGCTGTCACCTGGTGAAATCGCATCGCCGCTACGGGCTGTGCTCCGCCGCCAGAAGAACACGCAGGTGTTGCTGGGCGAAGCGGTGGATCTGGACGCCGGCCGAAGGCGCGTGATTCTCTCGGACGGCGAAATCGAATACGACACGCTGATCGTGGCCACCGGCTCGGGCGACTACTACTTCGGCCACGACGACTGGGAGCGCAACGCGCCCGGCTTGAAGACCATCGAGGAAGCCACCGCCATCCGGCACAAGTTACTCTACGCTTTCGAAGCGGCCGAGCGCGAGCCGGATCCTGAGAAGCGGCGCGAGTGGCTGACTTTCGTGATGGTCGGAGCCGGGCCGACCGGTGTGGAGCTGGCCGGCGCGCTGGGAGAAATCGCGCACGACACGCTGCGGCGCGATTTCCGGTCCATCCATCCGGAAGAAGCCGTGATCTTCCTGCTCGAGGGCGCGCCGCGCGTGCTTCCCAACTATCCGCCCGATCTGTCCGCCAAAGCAGAGGCGTCGCTGATCCGGTTGGGAGTGACACCGCGCGCTAACGTTCTGGTGACTGGCGTGGATTCAACCGGAGTAACGGTGAAGACTTCGAGCGGCAGCGAGCAGATCGCCGCGCGAACCGTGGTCTGGTCCGCCGGCGTGCATGCGTCGCCCTTCGGCCAGGTGCTGGAGCGGCGCGCGGGGGCGAAGCTCGATCGCGGCGGGCGCGTGATGGTGAACCCGGACACCAGCCTGCCGGGACATCCCGAGATCTTCATCATCGGCGACCTGGCGCACTTCGAGCAGGACGGAAAACCGCTGCCGGGGGTCGCGCAGGTGGCCATGCAAGGCGGCGGCTACGCGGCGAAGTTGATCCAGAAACGCCTGCGCGGCGAGACGCTCGGCCCGTTTCGATATTTCGATAAAGGCAGCCTGGCGGTGATTGGCCGCGCCGCCGCCGTCGCCGACCTGCGGGGTCTGCACATCTCCGGTCTGCTGGCCTGGTTCACCTGGCTGTTCATCCACTTGATGTACCTGGTGGAATTCTCGAATCGCGTTCTGGTGTTCGTCCACTGGGGCTTTCTGTACCTGACCTACAATCGGGGCGCGCGACTGATCACCGGCGGGGAGGCAACGCGACAAACAACTCCGGAGGAAGAAACGCAGCCGGCCGCGAAGTGAGGTGGCCCGGCGCTAGTTCGCCGCCACCACATGGGGGCCGCGTTCCGCCGGGGCATTCAGCGAGGCCACCAACTTCGCCTCGCGGGTGGCTATGCCGAGCTGGATCAACTGGACATCGAGGTTCGTAAAGGCCAGCGGCGACCGCGGCATCCGGTCGAAGTCCTTAGTGTCCCAACGCGCCTTCATGATTCCGCTGTCGGAATGACTAGCGGTTCCTTCCAGGATATGGGTGATTTCATGCACCAGCACATGCGCCAGCAGCGCCGGGACCGTGCTTTCCGTGACCACTCTCTTCAAGCGGTCCGAGAATACCCGGATGTGGACTCCTTCGAACGGCTTTGCGCAGGCCAGTGCTCCGGCGCACTCGGAGGCTTCGCTCTGTTCCAGTATATCCACGACGATGGCGTCGGGCGGAAGAGCGGAGCGGCCCGCGCTGCGCCACTCGATGGTGACGCCGATCCGCGCGAACATCCTGGCGGCTTGATCCTTGGCGAAATTAGTCGCCGGAACGGCGTGTTCGTTGGAGATGAAGACTGTGACCGGCCGGCCCTTCGCGCTGACCTCGGCGCCGCGAGCGCTCAACGCCGCCACCGCCGCCATCGCAACCATCGCCGTGATCTTCATATCCGCTTGCCTCCACCCGGCTAAGCGAGGCGGGCAGGCGGGAACTACAAGCGGCGGAGAATTTATTTTTCGGCAGCCGCGATGGGTGTATAATCCTAATCATTTGAGGCACTTATGGACTCGCAGCCATCCGCCGAAATCACCCGCTTGCTACAGGCCTGGGGCAATGGCGACCAAGCGGCGCTGGAGCGGCTGACGCCGGTGGTCTACGAAGAGCTTCGTCGCATGGCCCGCCGCTACATGCGGCGCGAGCGGGAGGGGCACACGCTGCAAACCACCGCTCTGGTGAACGAAGCGTATCTGCGCCTGGTGGATGTCACGCACGTGAGCTGGCACGATCGCGCGCACTTCTTCGCCGTGTCGGCGCAAATGATGCGGCGGATTCTGGTGGACGCCGCGCGCAAGCGGGCTTCGGAGCGACGCGGAGGCCGGGCGGTCCGCGCGGAGCTGGAAACAATCCCGGATATGTCTTCGGGACGCGATCGCGAAATCGTGGCCATCGACGACGCGCTGAAAGCTCTGGCGGAGCTGGACCCGCGCAAAGCCCGCGTCATCGAGTTGCGTTTCTTCGGCGGCCTGAGTGTCGAGGAAACCGCCGAGGTTTTGAAGATCTCACCGCAAAGCGTGCTGCGCGACTGGAAGCTGGCCAAGGCCTGGCTGATGCGCGAGCTGTCGCACTGAGCTCAGCGCCTCCAGCGTTATTCACCACGATCAGCGGCAAGCTCAGTGCCCATCATGGCGACGTGCCTTCGAGAATCACGGCGTCCAGCCAGGTGTTGCCGGTTTGATCTCCAAAATAGAAATCCAGCCGCGCCGCAGGATCGGTGGCGGTCGCCTGAAAGTACACGACGTACGGTTGCCAATTGCCGCCCAGCGAAACGGCGCTATTTTGAGCCACGTCAAACCGCAGCGTGCGCGCGGTATCGGCTTTGGCCCAGAACTGCAGCCTATACACTTGGCCCTGCTGAAGTGGGAAGCCTGCTTGCTCAAGTTGCACGGCAGCGACATTGACGGTGTTCGTGGCCGCCGAGGTCACGCTGACCTGGGCGGAGGAGCCGGCGTCGACATTCGCTGACGTAGTGCGCTGGATGGTTGCGGCTGCGCCCAGGCCGGAGTCCACGCTGAAAGTCCAGGTGTCTGTCAGCGCCAATTCGAAGCTGCCGTTCCGGATCAGATTCGGCGGAGCCGTCCCTAGCATGAGCACCAGCGAGGAGCGGGTGTGATCGCCGCCCGCTGACACCTCGATCGGCTGTGGCCCGGCTGCCAGATCCGAAGGGATCGAGATCCGCACCAGATAAAGTCCGGGCGAAGTCAGACCCGCGAACAGCACCGGAGCCGATTCGCCGCCCACTGTTGCCGTTACTTTCGCGCTCACCGGAAACGCGCCTGAGAAAGCTTTGTCGGTGACGAATTTCGATGGATCCGTCGTGGCTCCCAAGCCGAGCATGTACAAGTCGAGGACATCGCCCGGGTACGCAGCGCGCACGACCCTGGGGTCCGTGGCGCTGTTGCCAACTAAGAACGTAGTCCCCTGCAATGCCGCCGTGACGAAGAACGTGCTGGCGTCCGCGTTGGGCGGCGCATACGCCGCTGGCTGCGTCGCCTTGGCGGCAATCGCAAATGGACTGCTGTTTACTCCGTTCACTTGCACGACCACTTGCATGGGCCCGGGCGCGACCGATGCCGGCACCAAAGCGTTGATCTGCGTCGCGCTCACGTAGAACACCGCCGCGGGCGCGTCGTTGAAGTTGACCGTCACGCCGCCCAGAGTGGTGGGCAACTGCTGAAGTCCCTTGAGATTCCAAGTCTGCGGCGGCCCCGCCATGTTGGTGCCGGCGATAGTCACCCACAGCCCCGGGGCAATCCCGGCAGTGTATCCCCAGGAATCAACGATCGCCTGAATCACAGGAACCGGACCGGTAGCTGCGCCTGTGCCGGAGAGAACGACCGCCAGCGCGCCTCCACTAATGTTGCCGGTGATGAACAACGATGCCGTCCGAGTGCCCGGCGCGGAAGGGGTGAAGGTGATGTTGATAGTACAACTGGCCGCCGCCGTGACCGCCGAGCCGCAGGTATTTGTCTGTGCGAAGTCGGCGCTGTTCGCGCCGCCGATCGTCACGCTGACCGGGTTCAACGCGGCCGCGCCGGTGTTTGTCAGCTTCACGTCTTGTGCGGCGCTCTTAACCCCGACGGTCTGGCTGCCGAAGTTCAGACTGGTGGCAGACATGGCGGGAGCTTGCACCAAGGCCGGATTCGAACTGGCTGCCTCCGTCACGGTGCACGGATGACCGGCAACCAGGATCGTGGTCTGCCGCGCAGGACCGGTGTTGGGCTGGATGGTGTAGTTGACCGCGCCGTTGCCAACGCCCGACCCAGGCGTCACGGTGACCCAGGGCTGCGGCGACGAAGCCTTCCAGGCGCATCCGTCCGCTGTGATGATGTTCATGGTCCCCTTAGCGCCTCCGGCCGGAGCGGCGATCGGGGCGGTGGAACTCAGCGAGATCGCACAAAACCCGGTCGCGGTCGAATCCACTGCCAGCGTGATGTTGAGCGTTTCTCCAAAATCGCCGACGCCCTGGATTCTGAGGCGGCCGGTCAGGCTGGCGGTCTGGCCCATCGTGAAGCCAAGCGGAGCGATCCCAATGCGCTGCAGTGCGGGGACCGGTGCATTAAGTGGCACATCGCCGAGGCTGGTGTGCAGGAGCACGCCTCCCTTCGAAGCGGCGGCCGGAAGCCATCGAGCCTCGCCTGTGTTCACCAGCGCCGGTGTGATCTGGCAGGCCGCGCCAGAAGGAATCTTTACCTCGGAGCCGTTTTCGACCGTCACGTCCAGGTTGGGACACACGATGCCTACACCGCCGATCTCGGCATTGGCGAATTTCAGAGGGCCCAGGCCCGCGTAAGGCGCGTTGCCGATCTGGATGAGAGGCATGCTCGCGGTATCCGTGCCGGTGCCTCGGTCCACGAGCGCAACGGGATCGCCAGCCTCCCGGGCGGAAACATAACTGCTCTGCGTGTTCAGGAAAAGGGCATACTCGCCGCGGGAGTCGGCATCCCGGTCGACGGTCAGCGCGACGGGAGGACCAGCACCCAGGTCCGGCGGCGCAGCGACGAACTTCTCGCTCCATTGCGACAAGACCAGGGCGCAATCGCGCGGGGAGCCATCCGGGTCGATGATGCCAAAGTCTTGTTCCGAAAATGGCGCCGCACCGCCGGGCCACCACCAGACGGAGGCGGCGTTAGAACCGTCATCAGCCACCTGGCGCATGATCGTATCGCAGAGAGTAGCCTGCGCGGCGCGAGAAGCGACAGTGCCGTACCGCGGCCCGATATCGTAACCGAATTCGGCCCAGTGGACCGGCTTGCCTCCGGTGCGATAGCGGCTGTACGCGGTGACCAGGCCCCATCTGCGATCGTCCGGCCATGTCGGCGAGCCGTCATAATTTTCCGGCGAGACGAAATCGAGGTGAGCGGCCGCTGTCCCGATGTCGTAGCCGGTCTGGAAATTATGGTCGAACGTCATGGTGGTCCAGTTGCGATACGTCAACAGCGTATCGGGGTCCGTGCGTCGGATTTCGCGGGCGATCAGTCCAAGATTGCGGCCGAAGTAGTCGTCGGCAAAACGGTGGAAAGCGGACACCATGATCCGCCAGGGTCCGTCTTCGGCCATCTGGTCGTCCAGCGGATTGGTGAGCTGTCCGTCCGCGTCTCGAGGAGCAGTAAAGCCCCAAGTCTGTTCTGCGCTGGCCAGCGATCCGTATTGATCGTTCACCCAGACGCGCCAGGCGGGATCCAGGATGAGGCGGCCAATGTTGCAAATGTTCTGTCCGTTCATCACGCGGCATTGGCCGCCCTGGTCATGAGAGCCGACGAAGGGCTCCCAGATCAGATCGTAAGCGAAGACGCGGTCACTGCCCGGAAGATAGGCGGCCTCAAGCATGGATCCCAGCGCGGGGTTGATTGCGCCGGTGTTCGCCTCACCGGAAAGTGTGGCGGGGAGGGCGATGTTGACCCAGAGGCCGTGATTGCGGCATCGCTCCAGGAAATCGATCAGCGCGCGCGAGTCGCGGGAGCCAAGATACTTGACGTTAACCAGGTTGAAATGGAGCGCTGCGATCAGCGATAGGTCGGCCTCCACCAATTCCGCATCGTAGTTCTGAGGTTCCAGCCAGTTGTCCTGGTAGATCGTGCGGCCGACATCGTAACGCGGCCAGTAGTTGACCCCTTGCAGAAACACACGGCGGCCACCGGCATAGAACGACCCGTTGGCGGCGCGAATCTTCTGGTCCGGCTGACGCGTTAAGGTCGGGTCGAACACGCGGACAGGGCTGTCGATGCGGTCTACTTCTTCCTCGCCGATTTGAACACGGGTGGTCAGGGTGTAGTCCCCGTTCGGCAACCGCCCCATGTCCAGCGGGACCGAGCGCTGTTCGCCCGCGGCGAGTGAAAGAGGGACGGCCGGCTGCGAGGTTACGCCGGAGGGGCCCGAAATGGAACACTGCAATGTCACCTGAACCGGAGATCCCGCGGCGTTGAGGACATTTGCGGCCCCGGTGACTTCTTCACCCGGCAGGTTGACGATCCACTCCGGTCCAGCACTTATGAGATGCACATGATGCCGGGCCGCGTGAAGAGCGGCGATGATCTGTGCGCGCTGCGGATCCCAGACCCGAGGCCAAGGCAGCCAGATCACCAGGGCTCCCGGATTCAAACCCGTCCAGGCGTTTTGACCGGTAACGAAAAGCGTAGCGGCAGGCGCCAGCGGATCGCCGATGGCGCGGTAGCGCCCGTCCACGGTAAGCGACGCCGAGAGGCCCCGCCCACGGGGGATTGGGACGCGAACTCCCGAGCTGGCGGTGTACTGCGCGAACCAGGGCGAGAGCGTTTCGATGATCGTCGGGTACGGATCAAACTCGAGGGGAGGGGAACCAACAGCCTGCAGATATGCGTCCCAGTCCAGCCACTTGCCGTCGGGCGTGAGATACAGCGGGTCGCGAAAAGGTTCTCCTCCCGTGGCCATCAAGCCTCCGCCATCGAAAACGTGCAGAGCTAGAGCCCAGCACGTATCGTTTGGCAGGCTCTCCAGTGAGGGCACGGCGACGAGGATATCCGGCATCGCCGCGAGGGCTGCCGGCAGGTCGACTGGGGAAACCGTCGAAACGGTGTAACCTGCTTCGCTCAGAAGCTGGGTGAATTCCTGTGCTGCGAAGACCCAGCGGTTGTCACGCCATGGACCGTTGCCATCGACCAGCATCGCCCGCGGCGGCGTTTGAGCAAAGACCGGATGGAGGCAGAGAGCGATCAGAAACACCGACGGGCCGAATCTCACGCTTGCTTTTCCTTTCTGGTCTTGTCAAAGCTCCTACGATCGTGCTGGGTCATCACTTGCCGCCCAGGTTCGTGGCTGCCTCCACGTTGCAGTTGGCTATGTACTCCTTTCCGCTCCTGTTGATCACGAACTTGCGCTTGGGCATTCCGGGCCTATGCGGGGCGACACTGCTTTTCGAGCACATCCATTGCCAGCAGGGGAACTGGCGACAGCCCCTGGTCCAGGTCAGTTAGTCTTGTTCAATCAGTTGATTGTGGACGGTAACGGTTCTCTAGGGGTTTTTGACAGAGGTGTCAATACGGGTCGAAATCCCCACAAGGTCTGGTTGAAATTCCCCTTACGCGGCACTCGTAAGCCGTCCGCTAAGACCAGGCGGACGGGCCGGCAAGCAGAGTCCAACCTTGACTCGACCCGCCGGCCTGATTTTCAAAGCGCTCAATGCGCTGTTACGTTGATCGTTTCGCCCGGACCCGCCCCTTTGGCGATCAGTTTGCGCTCCAGCGCGGTCTGAGGAAGGCTGAACCCATCAGCGCTTCTTGAACCCCACATTTCCACCAGTATGCTGGTGTTGCCGTAACGATGAAAGACCAGCCTTCCCTGTGGCTGGACCTGCGCAGCCATTTCGGGCGTTCCAATTCCGAGGATGTTCGACTTGTGATTGCTCGACTCGATGGCCAGAATGGGGATGCTGTTGACCCGTTTCACCGCGTACTCACCCGCCGGCAGTGTCTTCGTGCCGGCCACGAACTCGAACGGAATGTTCGCTTGAATTACCGGACGATCCTCTGCGTAGCTAGCACCGGCTGCCAGCGCCGCGATCATCGATATGTGAAGCAGATGCTTTCTCATGGAACCTCCATTTGGGGATCGCCTTCCATAGGCCATCCCGCTTCCTTCACCCGGGTAAGCGGAATCCGGAGCGAGAAACTACAACGTGGAAGAAATATTTCGTTCGCACGGCATGCCGCCCAGCCACCACGCGCGGGAGGTGGCTTCCTGGATGGTGCTCCGCGCGCCCGCCGGATTCACGCTCAATCCAGGCTACTTGGTGTAAAGTTGTTCTGGATGAACCGCCGAAGCTTTCTCGCCGCCGCCTCGGGCGCACTGGCCGCCCCCCTTTCCGCCGCGCCCGCCGCCCGCGCCATCATCGAGCTGCGCTATATGCGCATGCGCAACACTGCTGAAAATCAGGTGCAGCGCACCACCGACTTCCTGCGCAGCGCGGTCCCGGCGCTCAAGCGATCGGGCATCGGTCCGCTGGGCTTTTTCGCCAGCGTGATCGGCGAGGAGAGTCCCTTCATCCTGGCCATGGCGACGTTTCCCAGCCTGTCGGGCCTATGGAAATACTCGGCCGGCTGGGGCCTTCCGGGGGGCCGGCTCGCCCGGTGGGTTTTCTGCGCCAGCCTGCTGGCGGGGGCTTATGTCCTCTTGGGAAAAACCTCGTT
>JAIQFN010000116.1 GCA_020073265.1 Terriglobia bacterium
CATGCGCCTTGGTGAATGGGATGGTCATGTGTCGTCGCGCTTGTATATCTCGATGACCGGAGCGCCCGGGATCACGATGGTTCGTACCAGATGATAACGCGGTCCGGTCTTCAACGTCGCCCGCTGGACCGTGGACGCCACTTCATCGCCCGAGATGGCGACGGCCCAGCGCTGGTGCAGGAACAGGTCGGGTCGCGTGGTGGCGAATATCCAAGGCAGCACGTTGCCCTGGTGCAGCGTCTCGCGCAGCGGGATGCCGGCCTCCCGGAAAATCCCGGCGAGGTCGCCGAAGCTGGTGATAATTCCTTGTCCAGGCCGGTATTGTGAAACGAGAAAATCCGCCGCCTGCCTGGTCCAGGCGCGGCGCGCTTCCGAGTTGACCTGCGATTCTTTCCAACAGACCCACGCCTCGGGATGCGGCCGCGCCAGCCACGGCGTCAGGCCGGCCAGCACGATCGCGGCGGCGACGAATGGCCGCCATCGCTGACCGGCGACGAGTACCAGGCAGCCGCCCGCGATGGCGAGCAACGGCAGCGCCGCCAGCCCGTAGCGCGTGTTGTAGTAGCTGTTGAACCAAAGCTGCGGGACGTAGATCGGCGTTCCGCCGGAGTGCATGCTCCATAGATAAAAGACCGGGAGGAGCGCCGCGAAGCACACCGGCCAGAATACGCGCTTCCAGATCACGCCCGCGATTCCCGCCAGCGCGGCCGCCACAACGCCCCAGCCGGCGCACATTCGGGCCGCCGTCCGAAAAAACAGCCAGGCTTGCCGCCAGTCGCGATCGCCTGGATAAGGCCGGATGTGTTGGTCCAGCGTGCGCTGGTAAATGCTCCGGGCTGAGTATGGTCCGTTGATGAATTCGAGCGGATTGCTGTAGAGCCACCAGTTGTGCGCAAGCCAGAAGAGCGGGCCTAGCGCCGCGATTAGCGTGAAAACCAGCGCGACAACGATGCGCCTACGGCGCGCAGCGCACAGGAAGTAGACAGCAACGAACGGGATCAGAAACCAGCCTTCGTAACGCGTCAGCGACGCGGCCAGGCTCGCGGCGCCCGCCCCCACGACCGCAGTGAACGACTGCGTCTCGCGAAACCGGATGGTGAAGTAGAGCAGCGCCAGGATGCAGGCGAGCGAAACCGGCTCGGTCATGGGCGTGGA
Source organism: Terriglobia bacterium (assembly GCA_020073265.1). Classification (GTDB taxonomy): domain Bacteria; phylum Acidobacteriota; class Terriglobia; order Bryobacterales; family Bryobacteraceae; genus Palsa-89. The sequence continues at coordinate 1,156 of JAIQFN010000116.1, forward strand.
CTGCAGGTAAAGCAAATTGGGATTCAGGGCGAGCAGTCCGAGCGATGCCAGCGCGGCCGAGGAGGACTGCGTGGCGCGGCGCATGGCTGAAAAGAGGAAAGCGCCCGCCAGCACGAAGCACGCCGACGAGGGAACCGCGCCGGCCAGGCCATTGCGCCACCAGGCGTCCTTCCACACCAGGGCTAGTGAGAGCAGATGCGGCAGGGGAAGCCACACCGTTCCAATCTGATCGTAGCCGGGCGTGCGGGAATCGAAGATGCGCCGGGCGATGTTGAGATGCGCCTCCGCGTCGCCATAGTACAAGGTCCACCCGAAATGATTTACCAGCGCGGTGGCGCCTGCGCTCAGAGCTAGCAGACCGATCACCACCAGGCCGAGTTCGAGCGGTGCTTTTTTCAAAATTCGGTGAAGGCTCGGAATTCCTGGAAGCGGGCGTCGATTTCGGCGCGAGTGAGCGTGCGGAACCGCTCCACCCCGAATTTTTCGCAGCAGAAGCTTCCCATCACGGAACCATAGATGACTGCGCGGCTCAGCTCCTTGGCGTCGATGTGTCCCTGCTTGAGGTCGAAGCCTTTTTCGGCCAGATATCCGATGAACCCGCCGGCGAAGCAGTCGCCCGCGCCGGTCGGGTCGAAAACCTCCTCGAGCAGATAGCCCGGCACGATGAAATGCCAATCGCGATGGAACAGGATGGCGCCGTACTCGCCGCGCTTGATGACCAGAGTGTGAGGACCCATCTCCAGGATCTTCGCCGCGGCGCGCTTCAGATTGTAGGCGTCCGAGAGCATGCGCGCCTCGGCGTCGTTGATGAGCAGAAAATCCCACTCGCGAATTGTCTCGAGCAGTTCCTGGCGGTGGTCTTTGATCCAGTAGTTCATGGTGTCGCCGCCGGCCAGGCGCAGGCCGTTCATCTGCGCGCGCACGCTGCGCTGGAGCGAGGGTTGAATATTGCCCAGCACCAGGTAGGGCGACTCGCGATAGCTGGCCGGCAGCTTGGGATCGAAGCCGGCGAAAACGTTGAGGTCGGTGCGCAGCGTGGTGCGGTCGTTCATGTCGTCGGAATAGACGCCCGCCCAGAAGAACGTTTTGCCGGGCACGCGCTCCAGCCCTTCCAGGTCGATCCCGTGGTTGGAGAGCAGTTGCTCGTCCTCGGCGGCGAAATCGTCACCCACCACCGCGACGATTTTCGTGCGTGCAAAGTAACTGGAGGCCAGGGCGATGTAAGTGCACGCGCCGCCCAGCATGCGCTCGACGCGGCCATGCGGAGTTTCCACTCCGTCATAGGCCACGGATCCAACCACGACAACAGACATGCTTTCGATTGTAATATCAGCCCGCGGGCGAGCGCGTGCGGCGCGCGGAGCTTCGGTAGAATGAAGGTGCCGCAGGGGGCGGTTAGCTCAGCCGGTTAGAGCGCCTGCCTTACAAGCAGGAGGTCCGCGGTTCGAGCCCGCGACCGCCCACCATAATCCTCAACGAGATACAAGAAAGGCCCGCCTTGTGAGCGAGCCTTTGTGACGTGGATTGTGACGCAACCCCTATTGAACGGCGCTTGTGACGGCTTTCCGGGGTTGATCCGATGCGGTTGCTGGTGAAGACATGAGACCGCTTTCCAGCTTCTCGGTAGCAGCCCGTTTCGCGGCCATTCGAACGTGGGAGTAGTGCTCCAGCATCCGGCGCGACATGTGGCCAGCCAGCGCCATGAGCGTGGCGTCTGTAGCGCCCGCTTCCGCGAGTTCGGTTATAGCCTGGTGCCGGAGATCATGGAACCGGAAGCCGACGAAGCAAGCCGATGCCCGCCGCCATGCTGCCTTAGCTTGGCCAATACCTCCCCGCCTCGCTAGTGTCCCCCGTGCCGCTTCTCTCCCGGCTCGCTTCGCGGTCTCCCTCAGTAGCTTCCGCCATGCGGTACGCCAGCTTCTTTGTGGCCGCTTAGGATCGAGCGTTTCATGTTCGCAGGTGGGGAAGACATAATACTCCGGCTGATACACGCCGTGAGCCTGGGCACGCTCTAACAGCCGGGCCATGGCTGCGAGACCATCGCTGTTTAGCGGAATGGCGCGATGGCCTGCCGCCGTCTTGCTGCGCTTGATGGTCATGACGCGGTTGAAGAGGTCAACATCCTGCCAGCGGAGATTCTTCAGTTCCACGCTCCGGCACGTCGTGGAGACGGCCAGGACGGCCGCGCAATGCACCACCAGCCAATCAGGACGGCTGGCCGCAGTCTCGAATAGCAGGCGCTTCTGTTCGCCAGTCAGAACACGGGCCACGGGCTGGCCATGCTCGGGAAACATGCGAACATCCTCCGCGACGACGGTCCAAACTTTCGCGCGCTTCAGCATCCGGCGCAGCACCGAGACTTCCATGTTGACCGTGCGGGCAGCCACAGACTGCAATCGGTGACGCTGGTAGGCCGCGATGTCTTCCGCCTTAAAGCGAATCAGCGGCTTCTCGCCGAAGTATTTCCCCAGCGGCTTCAGGCGCTCTCTCTCGAACTGGCCGGTTCGTTCGGATACGTGCGGCCTCCGCTCTTCGAGAAATGATTTGGCTGCCTCACCAAACGGCTTCCTGGCAAATTCCTTGCCGCTCTTCGAGGCCGCCTTACCCTGCTGGATCTCCCCCACTCGTTTCTTTTCGAGGTTGAGCGCCTCGCGCCGGTCGGTTGAATCCAGCGCTTCCCGGTACCGGACGCCGTTTACCGTCACGTCCAGGTGCCAATGCTTACCACGCTTGTAGATCATGCTGCCTTCTTCCTGCCTTCCTTCCGCCGCTTCCCGCCTCCCTTTGGTCTGCCGCCAAGCTTGCCGTTTGCCCGCGAACTCCGCGCCTTGCGCTTGGATCGCGCACTACCGCGACACGCTGGGCAGTAGCAAACCAAAGGGACACCGTGGATCGGACATTTCTTCACGTAGATAACCTACCGTGTTTGGTTCTTGAGATCAAGTGGAATCTGCGTCTGATATTCAGACTGCCCAGGGGATAGAGGTAATGCGGGCCGCATCTGTATCGGGACGATCTCGGCTACAGCCCCCGATGTGAAAAATTGAAGAATTAAAAATCACGTCTGATGTCAGACGTAGCGCCGATGTTATTTGACGGAAACAGTCACGCCGTTTTGGCTGCTGTTCCCTCCGACTGACACGTGGACCGGCACGCTGCCCGGCGGAATAGTATTCGGGACTTGCGTATTGATCTGCAACACACCCGAAATTAATCCCGGTGCTTCTCCGTAGAACGCAATCGCAGCCGCCTCGCCGCCGATATTCACGGCCACCGGCAGCAGCGGTTGCGGCGTTAGGGGCGGAACTGGCGATAGGGTGGTGATTGCCCCTGTTACACCCGGTGGCGCAGTTTGGCCTTCACCCGTCAGGTAGAGCACGATGTAGCTGCCTCTGGCTGCGGGGTTACTTGGAGAGTTGACGCTATTGTCTTGGTTCAGGATCGCCCCCGGTCCCGAGCCCGACGCATTGAGCGTGAACAGTGCCGGGGCCGTGGTCGCACTCTTGAGCAGATAGGGATCTGATGTGTGGCCCTGAAATTTCACTTGCGCAGATGGATTGGGTGCCGCCGCCAATTCGTATGGAACGGCCGCATTGATCTGTGTCGTGCTGACGTAGGTGAGAGGAACCGGAACCCCATCGAAGAGTACTTGGACGCCACCAAGCACCGTTGCCACGCTGCCGTTCTGATCCAAGCTCAAATAAGCTGGGATTGCGGGGCCTATGGCGGTGCCGCTGATCGTGACTATTTCCCCCGGCGAAATCGGCCCATTCGCATGGCTAGCTGCACTCACCACCGTCTCTATCGTGGGCACCGGCGTCGTCTGCGATGTACCTTGCTGAGTGATCGGAAACTTTTGATCGGCGATGACGATGTTGCCGCTTCGTGCCTTAGTCCCGGTGTTCGCTACCACGACGTAGTCCACTACTCCGTTTCCGGTACCGGGAGAACCCGAGGTTATCCCGATCCAAGGCTGGTCCACCGTGGCCGTCCAGGGACAACGCTGGTCGGAGGTCATGACGCTAAGGGTAAGAGGGCTCACGCCCGATCCCGCAGCCGGTATGTTCAAGTTAGACGGTGGAGAAAGGACGTAAGTGCAACTTGGTGCCGGTGTCAGTCGCCGAACCCGCCAACTCCTGGTGCTGCCATCGAGCAATAGAACTGTTCCATCCCTTGACTGCCAACTCGCCGCCAAGCTGTTCACATAAAATGGTGGCCCCGTCATCACAAGTCTTGCGTCGGTCCCGAATACTCCGTCTTGCGTACTGCTTCCTCCGCCCGCAATCGTCTGGATAGTGCCATTAGGAAACACTGCACGAATAGCGCCAACGAGCGAACCATAGCTCTCTGATAATGGTTCAGTTAGATACAGGATTCCCAAACCGTCGCTAGTTAGGTGAACCCCTCCCTCGGGAACCACCGTTGATATCACTCCGTCGGTTCCAACTCGCCTGATACGGCTAACAGGAGGTTTGAACTCCGTTACAAGAAGCGAAATGCCATCCGCATCAATCGCGACAGCAAGCGGTGTAACCAATCGAACGAGCGTTGCTGGCACGCCGTCTCCATCAAGATTGCCGCCACCAACTACGGTCCTTACTTCACCGCTGGGCGATACGCGAATCACGATGGACAGGCTAGGTATTGCTAGGAATAGGTTTCCGTTGCTGTCTACGGCCATCCCTCCTGGGCCACAATAGTCGGGCGAACTAACCGGGCATTGGAATTGGGGAAGGCCGGATATCATGTGGATCGTCCCACTAGGATCGATCCGGCGAGCTTCAAGAGGAGTTCCCGCAGATAGCCTACTCGCGACGAATATATTCTTTCCCGCAGCATCGACCGCGAGCGCCGAAACTCCAGGCAAGATTGCAGAGGTTGCTGGGACGCCATCCGCTGAGGACGTATCGCCACCCGCGACTGTCGTTACGACGCCGGAGGGGGAAATTCGACGAATGCGCCAGAAGTCACCAGCGGACGCTATAAAGATATCGCCACCAGAATCAACTGCAAGTGCCGAAACCTGGCTATCACTTGTGGTGTAGATCGTGTCGATCAGGTAGCCCTGCGCCAGCGAGCTCTGGGCCACCGCGCAAAAGCCGATTAGCGCGCGCATTCGGCATTTGCAAGGCATTTGTATACGATTCTACTTCTTTCTACTTTCTACGGTTTGTGTTAACTTTTTCGGGCCGCTGTTCCCTGGAATCTGGCTCCCCCAAACCCGGTATACGCGCCGGATGCAAAATAGACCAGTAAACGCCGCGTGAGCGGCGTTGCTGGCGGAGCAAAACCAGGCCGCCGGAGACTGGTTCCATCGAACATTCCCATAGAGAAGTGTTTTGTGGAACACCGGAGAGGTGTACACAGTGGAGTTGTATGCGCGGGTTCGGCGAGCGGTTGTCGTCGATAAGATGAGCGAGCGCGAGGCGGCC
>JAIQFN010000059.1 GCA_020073265.1 Terriglobia bacterium
AGCGAAATGGTCGGCGCCGTGGTGTCCAGCTTCTCCTTGATGTCGTTGTAGCTGGAGCCTTCGTCCAGCATCAGTACGATCTTCATTCGGACGGCCACGCTGGCCGGAAGATTGCGACGCCGCAAATGCGCTTGCAGTTCGCCCCGTTGAGTTGGAGTCAAGGTAATGCGAGAACGCAACGTCATAATCATATGACGTTACCTGGGCTAGTAAAGAGTACTTAGAGGCAACCCACTAGTTTCGTTTTCATAGCTTGTTCAGCTCCTCGATTCTGTCTCTCAACACTTGCGTGAAGCCTTCCACTTGCGCCGGAGAGTAACCGGCGGCGCGGAAGGCGTCCCGAATCTGATTCATGGAAAGCCGGCTCAACAACTCACCGGTCCAGCGTGCATCGGCGCGCGGAATGCGCTGGCCGATCCAGTGCAACCGCAGCCGGCTGAAAAACTCGTGCGGGTTCACCAGGAACACTACGGGCGGCCGTTTGGGAGTTTCGAAGTCCACGTATTCGGCAGTCGCTCGCTTGATGAAGCCGGAGGCGCGATACGACTCGAGGTCGCCTTTGGAAATGGCCCGCGGCCGCGCCAGTTGCGTGGTTCCGAAGCTCGCTCCGAGATCGCTGATGTAGTAAATTTGCGCCGGGCGCCCCTGGGCGTCCTGGCATTCGCGAACGCAGTTGTTCTTGTCTTCGAGGTCCCAGTTGTTGATTAGCGCCATGAGCACCCGCAGTGCGTTCAACTCCCGGGTATTTGCGAAGGGATTGTGGCGCCACTTCCAGGCTCCGATCTTTTCGCCATCCTCTTGCTCTCTCTCGAGACGCACATCGTGGAGTGAGCCATCCTCCGCTACGAACGCCTGCCCGCGATGCAGGCGCACCGGCATGTCAGCGGGTCGCAATTGCTCAACGAAGTAGTCTTCGTCCGCCGCATAGCCGGCCGCCCAGACCAGCCGCGTGGCAACTGTTTCCGGGCGCGCTTCGATGCCCAGCTTGATTTTCCATTTAACGCCGTCGCCGTCGACCACCGAGAACTTGGGATTGGATCCGTCGAGATCTTCTTTCAGGAATTTGAACTGGCCGTGCGGGTGGTGCTGCTTGCCGCCGGGACCATAGTACAAGTTGCGGGACGCTATATCCTCCGGATCCTGCCACATTACTGCCGTCTCCGTCTGTGTAGTTTCTACCGTCCGGGCATCGCCCTTTTTTCCTCCCGCCAGCCAAGGATAGGCGCAGGTGACGAAGGTAAATGCAAACGCTAGGGTGTTCTTGATTCTAGGCATAGGCGCGCGGCTTGGAATGCCGCCAGCCCGAAAGCTGCAAGATGGATGCCAAGTTGCAGCCAGGTCACACGGTCGCGGTATTTCGCGGCAGAGCGTTGGTGTGCGCCGAGATGAAAACACGCCTGCCTGGCCCGGACAAGACGAATCGAACCAACATCACCGATCTGCTGAAGCCTCACTCCAAGGCCATTGCGGCAGGGATCGCCGCGGTGATCGGGGAAGGCATAGCGAACCTGCTGGAGCCTTGGCCGTTGAAGATCGTTCTTGACAACGTGTTGAGATCGCGGCCGATTCACGGGTGGTTGAACCGGATGATCCTGTCCACCGCCGGCGCCAACAAACTTTCCATTCTGGAGTTCGCCACCATGGCGGTGCTGATCATCGCCGTCGTCGGCGCGGCCTGCTCGTACATCGAGAAATTCGTCACCACCAGCACCGGCCAGTGGGTGATGCACGATTTGCGAAGGGCCCTGTACGCGCACATTCAGAAGCTGTCGCTCACCTATCACGATCAGAAGCAGACCGGGGATCTCATCAGCCGCGTCACCAGCGACATCGACGCGATTCAAAGCTTCATCACTTCCGGCTTGCTCGGCGCGCTGGTCAACAGCCTGACGCTCGTGGGCATGGTGGGTGTGATGCTCTACATCAACTGGCGCTTCACGTTGATCGCACTTTCGGTTGCGCCGCCGCTCTTTCTAGTGGTCTATACCTTCACGCGCCGCATCAAGAAGGCAGCGCGCGAGATGCGAAAGAAAGAAGGCGAGATCGTATCGGTGATTCAAGAGGTGCTTTCCTCCATTCGCGTCGTCAAAGCCTTCGCGCGGGAGGACTACGAACAGCGCCGCCTGGAAGAGGAGAGCCTGGAAGGCATCGAAATCGCGATGCGGGCGCGCAGCCTGAAGGCCAGGCTGGCTCCTCTGGTTGAGATCATCGTGGCGGCCGGCACCTGCCTGGTGCTGTGGTTCGGAGCGCGCATGGCGCTGTCCGGAAGCCTGTCGGCCGGATCACTGGTGGTGTTCATTCTGTACCTGGGCAAGATGTACAAGCCCATGCAGGAACTCTCCAAAATGACGGACACCTACTCGAAAGCCGCCGTTGGGTACGAACGGATTCAAGAGGTTTTGAATACCCACGGAGAGGTGAAGGATCTTCCGGGTGCGCGTCTGGCGCCGGCTCTAAAGGGACGCATCCAATTCCAGAGGGTGAACTTCAGCTACCGGGCGGGAACGCAGGTGCTGCGGGACGTCAGTTTCGAGATCGAGCCGGGCCAGGTGGCGGCGCTGGTGGGACCCACGGGGGCCGGAAAAACCACCATCATCAGCCTGATTCCCCGCTTCTACGATCCGGACTCGGGACGAGTGAAGATCGACGGCTACGACGTGCGGACCTTCAAACAGAAGTCGCTGCGGCAACAGATCAGTTTCGTGCTGCAGGACACGCTGCTGTTTCATGCACCGGTTTGGAACAACATCGCTTACGGGAAGCCGAACGCAAGCCGGTCCGAGATTCTGCGCGCCGCGGCCCTGGCGAACGCTCACGAGTTCATTGACAAGATGCCGGACGGCTACGACACCATGATTGGCGAGCGGGGTGTGACGTTGTCCGGCGGGCAGCGCCAGCGCATCGCCATCGCGCGCGCCATCATCCGCGGTAGCCCCATCCTGATTCTGGACGAGCCCGGCTCGGGACTTGACGCGGGCACCGAAAAGCTGGTCTTCGAGGCATTGGATCGTCTGATGGAGGGAAAGACTTCGATCGTGATTGCACACCGCCTGGCCACGATTCAGCGCGCCGATATCATCCTGGTGATCAAGGATGGCGCCATCGTCGAAAGGGGCCAACATGAGGAACTGTTGAAGTCCCGCGGTGTCTATTCGGATCTGTACGAATTGCAAGTGACAGCGCAAGCCTAGGAGGTTGCGGAAGCACTCATGAAACTGCTGGTTCAACCAGGCGACGGACCCACGCCGGTGGTCAAGGGCATCCATAGCGCCAAGAGCAGCATCGAGATCGTGATCTTCCGGTTCGATCAGAGCGAGATCGAGCGGGCTCTGGCTCACGCCGTGAAGCGGGGCGTTTTTGTCCACGCGCTGATCGCTCACCTCAACCGGTCCGGTGAGGATGGACTGAGAGATCTGGAGATGCGGTTGCTCGCGGCGGGCGTGAACGTGGCGCGCACCGCGAGCGATCTGGCTCGCTATCACGGCAAGCTGATGATCGTCGACCGGCGCGAACTGTATCTGCTAGCCTTCAACTTCACCTATCTGGATATAGAACGCAGCCGCAGCTTCGGTGTCATCACCACCAACGCCAGGCTGGTGCACGAGGCGGGAAGGTTGTTCGAAGCCGACACCAAACGCCTGTATTACGAATCGGGTCTTTCCAGCCTGGTAGTCAGTCCGGTGAATGCGCGGAAGCAGCTCTCCGCGTTTATCAAAGGCGCGCGGAAGGAACTTCTGATTTACGATCCTACCATCAGCGATCCCGCCATGATCCGACTGCTCGAGGAAAGGTCCAAGGCCGGCGTCGAGATCAAGATAATCGGCCGGTTAACGCGCAAGCGCCCCACGCTGAGCGTCGGCAAGCTGTCGCGGATGAGACTGCACGCGCGCACCATGATCCGCGACGGCGGGTACGCGTTCATCGGAAGCCAAAGCCTGCGAGAGGAGGAGTTGGATGGGCGCAGGGAAGTCGGCATCATTTTCCGCGACCGCAAGGCCGTCAGCCGCCTGGTCAAGACGTTTCAAGAGGACTGGGAAGCCGCCCGGCAATTCGCCGAGCAGGAGGACCAGGATGTATCGGCGCGGGCAGCCAGGGTGGCCAGGAAAGTCGCCAAGGCAGTGACCAAGGACATGCTTCCGGTGGCGCCCGTGCTGGAGACGATCATCAAGGAAGTGGCGGGCAAGAAGACCTCCGTGGACCTGAACGCGCAAGAAGTGGAGGAAAGCGTGAAGGACGCCATAAAAGAAGCGGTGAAGGACGTCGTCAAGGACGTTGTCGAGGACGTCGTGGAACAGAATGAGGAAGCGAAGGCGGAATTGACGGGAGTTTCCGGGAACGGCCGATCACGGGAGAGGGCGTCAGCACCGTCGAGGGATAACGGGCGGGGCAGATAGCCAGGTTCTAAACCAAGGGTCACTGCGTCCGAGCGCGTCTCCGCCGACTGCCTATCGCTTGCGCCTGGTGCCGCCCGCTTCGGCGCCGCGGATCCGCAAGTACCGGTAGTAGCCACTGCGTGCGACGCGCGCGAGTTCACACATCGTCTCCACGCTCAATCCGCCTTGCCGCTGCATGGCTGCTTCGATGGCTTGGAAGACGCCGTCGCGCCAATCGCGCTGCTCTTGTGCAACTTCTCGACTCGCGGCGAGGCATGCCTGAAGAAACTCGATGACCAGTTGCTGGCGCGCGACGGTCCGCTCGAGTTCGGAGACCGGCGGTGGAGCGCTGACGGCGGCGGTCCCGGCTTTGCGCGGACGCCCCCGCTCACGCAGGTTGGTTTCGCCCCCCTCATTCACCCGGCGCATCCACTCATAGAGGAGCTTGCGATGGATGCCGAGTTCCTTTGACAGAGCGGGGACTCTCTCGCCGTCGAGGATTCGCCGCACCACTTGCATGCGGAACTCGCGGCTATAGACGCGCATTTCCCGCGGACCAGTCGTCGTCATCGATCAAGGCTCTCATGGCCTTCCTCCTCACAAATCAAGCAGGACCGTGGAGACCCATCGCCGGCCATGGCGCGGCCAAGGAAATGCGAAGGAAGACAACTCTCCCACCGGCTCTAAACTTACATGCGGATTCCGCGCTTGGATTTGTACGAACGCCCTAGGTCCAGCTAGCGGTGTGGTACTGAAGGCCGCAGAAATTATCTCCTAGATCCTGAGTCAGAACCCCGCTCCGGGGAAGTGTCACGGTTTTGACTGTCTCGCCCGGACGCAAAGTCCGGCGCGCGGAGTGACACGGACATCCACGCTCCAGCGCGCGAGTCTGGCGATCGTGAATTTCAAGCCAGAAGGCAGCGTTTTGTCCTCTGGGCCGCGTCGTGGATAACGGTTATTTATGTATCTAGGTACTTCTCTGACGGCCGATCCGGCTAGTGTGTTTCACTACTCAGTCGCGATTTTTCAGCCGCTCTTCGCTTCAACCATCGATTGTTGACAGAGTTGCGCGCTCCGCTTAACATCGAGGAGCTTGATGTTTCATAGAGAGAAATTGGCGATATACGACTTTGGTAATACCAATATGCTTTCATTAAACGAAAAAAGAAGACTTCTACTACTGGATCAGTTCGTCACGGATGCAGGCTCTTCCGATTCGGGCGACGCAGCCGCTTCAAGAACTGACTGCTCGTAAGAGCCCAACCGGGCAGAACACCAAAAGGAGAATCCAATCAAATGAACGCTCGAACTGTGCGCGGTTTCAGATTGCCGATCAGCCGAGTTGTGCTTGCCCTGCTCGCAGCCTCAACATTGTTTGCCGATACCGCCGTCACTTTTCAAAATGGCGTGAATGGGTACTCGGGCGCCAAGGACATCTCGATCAACACTCAATATTCCCAGTACAACGGCGGCAATGGAACCCAATGGCGCGGCGACCCGGAACTGGGCTGCTACACCACCACGGGGGCCGGCTCCTACACGGTCAGGTATCTTTTGAAGTTCGGAGGCCTCTCATTCCCCGCCGGATCGAGGGTGGTTTCGGCCGCGCTCACGATCTCGCTCGATTCCTGGAACGATGGCAGCGGAAACATAACTGGATTCTACTTGAATAACGCCTGGAATGCCGGTTCAAACAGACTTGGCTGGCTGCATCGGGACGACTCCCATGACTGGGCCGGCGCGGGAGCTTCTGCCGCTGGAGTCGACACAGTGGCTGGAAAGAGTTTCCGGATTCCACCGCTTCGACCTGTCGGGGCGCAGGCCGTGACGATTCCGCTGGATCCGAGCCAGGTTCAATCCTGGATCGACTCTGCCGCCGCCAACCAGGGGATCATGCTGGTCAACAACAATCCCGGGGAAATTATCCGGCCAGTGAGTACGGTTGGCAAGCTGAAGATGCGGCCGCTGTTGACGATCGTCATCGCGGGTGCACCGACGGTTCAGGTCGGCGTTTCTCCGGCAACCATAACACTGCAGCCCGGGAAAACACAGCCGTTCACCGCCACCGTGACGGGCAGTTCCAACACCGCCGTGACATGGACGGCGACCGGTGGAACCATCACCAGCGGTGGTGTGTTCACAGCCGGATCGACGGCCGGTAATTTCACCGTCACTGCAACTTCGGCCGCCGATGCGACCAAAGCTGCTTCGGCCAACGTGACCATTCAGCCCGCACCTGTAGTCAGCGTCTCGATCTCACCAACCAGCGCCACGCTGCAGTCCGGGAAGACGCAACCGTTCACTGCCACCGTGACTGGCAGTTCCAACACCTCGGTGACGTGGACGGCGACTGGTGGAACCATCACCAGCGGTGGTGTGTTCACAGCCGGATCGACGGCCGGCAGCAACTTCACCGTCACTGCGACGTCGGCCGCCGATTCGACGAAAGCTGCTTCGGCAAAAGTAACCATTCAACCCGCACCCGTAGTCAGCGTCTCGATCTCACCAACCAGCGCCACGCTGCAGCCCGGCAAGACGCAACCGTTCACCGCCACCGTGACGGGCAGTTCCAACACGGCCGTGACGTGGACGGCGAGCGGTGGAACCATCACCAGCGGTGGCCTGTTAACGGCTGGATCGACGGCCGGCAGCAACTTCACTGTCACTGCGACGTCGGCCGCCGATACGACCAAAGCTGCTTCGGCCAACGTGACCATTCAACCCGCACCCCTAGTCGCGGTCACGATCTCACCAACCAGCGCCACGCTGCAGCCCGGCAAGACGCAACCGTTCACCGCCACCGTGACGGGCAGTTCCAACACCTCGGTCACGTGGACGGCGACCGGTGGAACCATCACCAGCGGTGGCCTTTTCACGGCTGGGTCGACGGCCGGCAGTAATTTCACGGTCACTGCAACTTCGGTCGCCGATTCGACGAAAGCCGCTTCGGCCAATGTGACCATTCAGCCGGCGCCTGTAGTCAGCGTCTCGATCTCACCAACCAGCGCCACTCTGCAGCCCGGGAAGACGCAGCCGTTCACCGCCACCGTGACTGGCAGTTCCAATACCGCCGTGACGTGGACCGCAACTGGAGGCACCATTTCGTCGTCGGGTCTTTATACGGCAGGCCAGAGCACCGGCAACTTCTCGGTCACCGCGACTTCCGTGGCGGACACGAGCAAGAGCGCAACAGTCGCGGTCGGCGTCCAAACCGGACAGAGCCTCCCGCCCGTGCCTCGTCAGGATGATGGAGCCTACGTAGTGATTCAGAGTCCCGTCTCCGGCATGCATTTCACCGCTCCCGCGATGATTCGCATTTACGCCGATCCATTCGACATCGGCGCGCCGGATCCTGACGCCCTCACGGTCAACTTCCTCATGAACGGGCAATCCGTCGGCACGTTTACCGGAAACGGGGCGCAGAACGGATACTTCGCGCTGACCGTGAATAACCTGGCTGCCGGGACGTACGCGATAACGGCTCAAATCACCACGACGCAGAGCCACATTGTGACCAGCGCACCCGTGACGGTCTTCGTCGACAATCCGCTGGCGTCGTCCGGGCCAGTCTTCAACTTGACCTCGGACTTCGTCCTGTCCGGATCGCAGAGCACCACCTTCGCGGGAACCGCGAGCAATCACTGCGCGATCAATGGGAACGGCTTCCAGATTCGTTCCGCGGCCGGATTCACCGGTTCCTTGAACATCAGCTACTGCGATATCCGCGGCTTGGGCACGGCCACCAATCCTGGCATCGATGTCACCGTCAACGGTTCGGGTTCCGTTCAGTTGACCGGCAACGTGTTCGATACGTTCGGAACCGTCTCCATCGGAGCGAACGACCAGGCTCAGGCAGCAGTCCGCAACAACGAGTTCCGCGAAAACACTCTCGTGCCCGTTACGTCTCTTCCCACGGAGTACTCTTCACAGACTCTCCCGGTCTTCCGCGCCACGGGCAACTCCTCGGCGCAAAAATTCTTCCAAGGAAATAACGTCGGCCTGTCTACCGTCGTATTCGATAGCACGCGGAATTGGCTGATCGGCGGCGGCACCGATGCGGAGAGCAATGTTCTGATGGGCGTGCGCTGCGGGTTCACGATCAACGGATCGTCGAACATGGTGCTGCGCGGCAATTACAGCCAGCACAATTATCCGCACCGCATGTCACAAGGCCTGAATTTCGAGCTACAGGGCGATGGGTTCCTGGCGGAACACAACGTCATCCGCAGTTCATCCTGGCCTGTTCGCGGAATGGGCGGTGAACTCCGCTATAACCTGATCGATGCCAGCGGCAACTCCGACCAGGTCTTGCAAGCGCCAATGAGCAATGCAAACATCCACCACAACGTATTTGTGTTCTCCGTCAGTCAGACGTTCTACAGCCCCGGAGCGGGGGTCAAGCTGATCTATAACGTCGACAACGTTCAGTTCCATAACAATGTCATGGACGGCGGAGGCGCCTTTATGGGCTTCTACGGAAACCCGATCGCGGTTACGGACGGATCGTTCTTAGGAAGCTTGCGAAACAATGTGTTCTACAATTTCGCGGGCCTGTCCGGTGGACCGATCTTGGCTGGCGAGTACAACGAATCAACCAATCCGCCGCTTGCGAGGCTTCGCTATTCCGACTACAACGATTTCTTCAATCCCGATGCGTCCAGTCAGGCCAACTACGGACTGGGAGTCATCGGAGTCGCTCCGGGCGCCGCCGGCTACGGTCTGCACGACCTGGGCGGCTTCAATGGACACATGAATCCGAAGTTCACCCAGCCGACGGCTATTCCGTTCCCGTTCAGGCCCGAGGATATCTGGAGCCGCACCAAGACGGTCTCGGATGTCCTGGCAACGTACCGCTTGATGTATACGCCCGCTCCGGGCAGTCCGCTCATCGGCGCCGGAGATCCGCAGGACGGGCCGGGGGGCAACATCGGCGCGGTTGGTAACGGCGAACCCGCCGACCAGTTCGGCCTCTTCGGCGCAGGCACGCCGCTGCCGGCAACGCCTGTCATCTCGAGCTTCACGGCTTCACCTGCATCCGTGCAGCCTGGGCAGAGCGTCACGTTGAACTGGTCGGTCACTGGCGCCACTACGCTGAGCATAACTCCAGGGCCGGGATCCGTCACGGGGAATTCAGTGACGCTCACCCCCAGCGCGACCACCACATATACATTGACCGCCACGAACTCCGGCGGTTCAGCGACTGCAACCACGACCGTTACTATCACCTCGGGGACGGCGGTTGCAGTCGCGCTCTCGCCGGGATCTGCGTCGCTTGCCACCGGCGCGACCCGTCAATTCACGCCGACGGTAACAGGAACCAACAATACGGCGGTTACCTGGACCGCGACGGGCGGCACGGTGTCGTCTTCGGGTCTGTACACGGCCGGCGCATCGGCGGGCTCGTTCACAGTGACGGCAACCAGCGCTCAGGATTCGACCAAGAGCGCCTCGGCTACGATCACGATCACGCTGCCGCAGCCGGTCGGAGTGAGTATTTCTCCTGCCAGCGCGACGTTGTTTGCGAATGGCACGCAACCGTTCACCGCAACGGTGACGAACGCGGCGAACACCGCGGTAACCTGGACCGCGACAGGCGGAACCGTTTCCTTGACCGGTCTCTACACCTCCGGCGCGGCGACAGGATCCTTCACGGTGACGGCAACCAGCGTCCAGGATTCGACCAAGAGCGCCTCGGCTACGATCACCATCACGGAGCCAGCGGCCTCGGGCGCGCACCCGCGAATCATTCTCGATGCGCCCACTCTCGCCACACTCCGCGCCCGAATGCAGGCCAGGACACAGGAGTGGACCGCGTTAAAGGGGACCTGCGATTCCTACATAGGCGGCACCGTTGAATTCATAAACGGTAATGACTACCCAGACCGTCCGGGCGTGGGTGAAGGCTATCAAGGCAGCGGCTACATGGATGCGCTGATGCCCCTCGGCCTCTGCTATCACACGATCGTGGCGTCGGATCCTACCACCGCGGCGAAGTACGCGACCACGGGCGTCGCGATCCTGATGGCCATGTCGGACCCGGCCCATCAGATCGCCGACGATTGCAACTGCGCAGTACCGTTGCGCGATGACGGCTACGGTATGCGCAATTTCGGCGTTGCGATGGGCATCGGCTACGATTGGTTCCACGATCTGATGACGCCGGCGCAGTTGACGCAGCTCCAGACGGCGCTTAGCCAGTGGTTTACGACGTTTGAAACGGATCCCAAAGACAATTTCGAATACGCCCATCCGCAAGGCAACTACTTCGCCGGCTACTACGCCGCGAAATGCATGGCCGCTCTGGCGGTCCAAGGCGACAGCCCGCTCGGCGACACCTGGTGGAATGACTGGTACAACAACCAGCACCTAGGGCGTGTGGCGCCATACTACAGAACCAATCTAGCCGGAGGAGGCTGGACGGAAGGCTATGCACAATACGGCATTCTGGCGACGCGGAATCAGTCGCTGCCGGCGCTGGCGGTGAAAACGGCCAAGGGCATCGACCTGCTCCAGGCCGGAAATCCCCAGTCGTCTTACACGTACCCGGTGGACAACCCGCGCTGGCTCATGGCCTTCACCTGGCCCACGCGCGATCTGATTGATGACCGCGGCGAGTTGTACGGCACTGGCGATCCGCTGATCTGGCCCGGCACCGGCAGCCTGGACACCTACCGGTTATCCGCCGGTATTCTCGCCATGCTGGGAGATCCGATGGCGCCGATGATGCACAAGTATGCGCGCGACGCCAAGACGGCTCTCGACACGCTCGGAGTCGGAGACAGCACGGAGTGGATCGACTTCCTCTTCTGGGATCCGAACGCTCCGGAAACCTCGGACTATTCCAGCCTTCCGATCTCCTACCTGGCTCCCGGCATGGGTGGCGTAACGGCGCGATCGGACTGGTCGACCAATGCGACATTCATGTCATTTGTGTCGGGTCCGTACATCAACAATCCGGGTGCGGGTCACGAAGCCTTCGACAAAGGATCGCTGGCCATCGAGAGAAACAAGAACCCGCTGGTGGTGAACGCCGACGCGTGGCTGTCTCACGAGCCCAATGGCGATCCAGGCTGGACCTTGACCTATGACGATCGCTACGGCAATTGGAGCGCGGATCACTCCATCGGCAATCGCACTCTCTACAACACGTTCCAGGTGCGCCAGTTGGACGGGCAGGGTAACCTGGTTGCTCCCTACGGTCAGAGTTCGCGTCAGCGTAGCGATGGTGCGCGTACGAAGATCGGCCGCTTTGAAGACGGAGGATCCTACGTGTTGACAGTGGGGCAATTCCTCGAGGACATGTACTATCCTTTCCGGAACCCTGACACTGGCCAACCTACCATCTGCCCGGGTGCGTCCTCCGCGGTTACGTCATTGTCGCGGCAGATCGTTTACCTGCGGCCGTCGCAATTCATCGTGTACGACCGAAGCGGCATTTGCGATGCGTCGCTCGATCAATATCTGGCGTTCCACTTCCCCGCGAATCCCGTGGAAGTGACCGCTCCAGCCGCCGGATTGCATCGTTTCGATGTGAACCCGGGACAGTTCGCCGGGTCGATGACGATCATTCTTCCGGCCAATGCGGCGACCGTCACGACGGACCGACTCTCGAGCGATTCGAGAACGTGGAACAAGCTGTGGCGAACCGAGATTCGCGCAACCGATGCGCCCACGGCCACGCGCCGCTGGTTGACGGTCTTCGATCTGGCGCCGTCGTCCGCGCAAGTTGCGTCGGTGACCGCGGTGCAGGTTGTCAGTGGACCCGCCGTCGGAGCGCTTCTGCAATCGTCGACGGGCAACAGCGCCGTCATCTCGGGAACCGCTCCGGTCGGCACGGCGATCGCAGGACCGCTCGGTTATGTCGTGCCCGCGGCCCAGACGCGTCACGTGATAACCGATCTAACGCCGTCGACGGGATACACGATTTCCGTCAGCGTCGTGGGCGCAAATCACTCCGTGAGCATCGTGCAGGGGGGCGGCAGCACCAGTTCCGCCAACGGTGTTCTCACGTTCCAGGTGAGCGCCAGCGGGCAGGTGACGCCGTAGTCTAGTGCAGGCGCGCCGCGTCGAGTTGCCGGCGGACGAAGGCGTTCTGAGGGAGCGTCTGTTCCCAGTGACGCCAGAGCTCGACGCGCCGCGCCTGCATGAGCTCCGCTGAGGCTGAGTCGCCGCTGCGGCGATACAGCACCGCGAGAGTCGCGTAGATGCGCGACAGTTTTGGCGTATCCCGTAGGTCGCCCAGAGCGTCCGGCTTGGTCAGCATCACTCGGTCGAGCAGTTGCTGGTACATCTGAAGGGCGAGGCGCGGGTCACCCGTTTCCGCTTCGTGATCCGCGAGCGCACAACTAACGTAGTAAACCTGACTGCCCAGGCGAATCTGTTCGGCGGGATAGTCCTTCGTCTCTTTGAGGAGCGCAATGGCGGCCGCGATGCGTGTTCGTGCTTCGGAAGGATGATGCAGGCGGCGCAGTGGATACGACGAATTCGCCAGCAGCACCGCCCGCTCGCGGCGCGCTCCCAGCCGGTTCCGCGTATCTTCGAGCCGGCGGATGCCGAGATCATACACCGCGAGCGCCCGCCGCGGATCGCGGTCGCTCAAAATCTTGCCCAGTTCCCGCGCTACCGTCCCTACACGGGTGCGGCTGGCGGCATCGTTCAAGTCTTTCCTGGCCGCCTCTTCGGTCATATCCAGAGCTTTCTGGAGCGCGGCTGTGGCTTCCATCGGCCGATCGAGATTCACAGCGTCTTCTTCGCCCAATATGAGGCCCTCCCGCAGGAAAGGGCCATACCGATTGAAGACGCGAGCAATCTGGCTTGGAAAGGTTGCTGTCTCGGAAATCCTGCGCGCCTCGCGGATGATGGCGAGAGCTGCTTCCAAATCGCCCTGGTATCGGAGCGCATTGGCCAGGATGCTCAGGGCTCCGCTGGCCACATCCTGCGCGAAAGGGATCGGTTGCGCCAGTTCCGCCGCCCGTCGAGCATAGTGAGCGCCGTCGGCATACAAATGCATATTCACCTGAGCAAGGGCAACGTTCAGATATACCACCGCAACACCGCTTTGCTCCGACTGCCGGCGATCACCCGCTCGCAGGAAACCGTCCAGGTGCACGGGATCCCGAGCGTCATCCCGGCGCTGGAAGGCTTCCAGACGCTCGACAGCCCGGCCTGCATGGGCCAAAGCGTCCGCGGACCGTTGATCGGTGTCGGCCAGAATCATGCGGTCCTGAGCTATAACGGCTGACCGGAATAACGCGTTGCGGTCGCGGGGGCGGGACGCAAGCACCGTTTCGATCAACCCATCCGCCTTCTTCAGGCTCTCCTCGGCCTGCGCGGAATTACCGAGGTTGAATTCGGCATTGACACCCTGGATTCTCCCTAAGCGCCAATAGCCATCCGCGATGTCCTGTGCCAGATCAAGATTCCCCCGCGCCTCCGGGGAGAGGCCCTCCAAGTACTCCAGTGAAGCTGAGACCAGACGCTTTCTGGCGTCGATAGAACCGGGCAGGATGCGGATCGCGCGGTCGAGATCGATGACCTGATTAGCCAGATGCCGCAACTGCCCGAATCTGCGCTCCGCGAGAGCGCGCTGGCGGTTGGCAACGAACAGACCGGTTGAGAGGCTGGCGATCACCAATGCCGTGGCGGTCGCGGGGACCCAATAGCGCCGCAGGAATCTGCGCGCACGGTACCAGACATCGCTGGACCGCGCCTGCACCGGTTTCCAGTCGAGAGCGGCGCGAACATCGCTTGCAAGTTCGTCCACCGAAACATAGCGCTCCTCCGGTTCGGCGCGCAGCGCCTTGCCGACGATGAAGTCCACGTCCCTCGGAACCTCCGAATTGACGCGGCTCGGCGGCGCGATTTCGGTTTTCGCCGCGCCGGGAATATTTTCGCGCGGCGCAATGCCGGCCAGCAGCTTGTACAGTACCGCGCCCAGCGAATAGACGTCGGTGGCCGTGGTCTGAGCGTCGCCCGCCAGTTGTTCGGGGCTGGCATAGCTCGGCGTCAGCAACCGCTCCATCGTTTGGGTGGCATCGCCGGTTTCGTCCAGTAGCTTGGCGATGCCGAAATCCAGCAGCTTCGGCTGACCGGATGTGTCTACAAGAATGTTGGAGGGCTTGAGGTCGCGATGAACGATCAGGCGCTGGTGCGCGTGCGATACACCCTCGCACACGCGCAAAAATAACTTTAGCCGGCTCCTCACGTCGATCCGGGCGGCATAGACGTCGATCGGAACGCCCTGCACATACTCCATGACCAGAAAAGGCCGCCCGTCCTCGGTGTGACCGGCATCGATCACGTGGACGATGGAAGGGTGATGGAGCGAAGCCAGAAGCTGGCGCTCTTTCAGGAAACGATGACGCCCTACCCGCAGATGCCCGTCGGCGCGGAGTAGCTTCACGGCCACCCGCTGGTGAATCTCGCCGTCGGCGCGCTCGGCCAAGTAGACGCTGCCCATGCCTCCGCGCCCGATCAGAGCAACGATCCGGTAGGGTCCAATGGCATCACCCTGCGCAGCTTCGTGGCTGCTTCGCAGCGACCGCGCAACACCCTGGATCGCGTCCTGGAAGTAGGATTCCGCACCCGTCGCGTATTCGAGCAGAGATTCTACTTCGGCTCTTACCAACGGATCCGGACACTGCTGCGCCAGAAATTCCGTCCGCCGGCCCGAGGGAACTTCGGCGGCCAGGTCCAGAAGCCGTTCGACTTCCAGATTCACTGTTCTAATTCCCGCCGAAGCCAGGCTTGGGCAGCGCGCAGTTCGCGGCGCACAATATGGACTGGGGTATCGACACATTCGGCGATCTCGTCCGCCGTCATCCCGCCGAAGAAGCGCATCTCCACCAGGCGAGCCTTTCCCCCGTCGTCGCGGGCCAATGTGTCCAGCGCGTCATCCAAGGCCAGCACGATCCGGTCTCGTTCCGGCGCGAAATCAAAACGCGGCTCGAATGGGATCTTCAGGTCGGCGCCCCGCTTGGCGGCCTGGCGCGCTCGGGCATGGTCCACTAGAATCTGGCGCATCACGCGCGCCGCGATGCCGAAAAAGTGCGTGCGATTCTGGTAGCCCGCGCCCCTGGATTCCGCCAGCCGCAGATAGGCCTCGTTAATCAGTGCAGTGGGCTGCAGCGTTTGATTCGGCGATTCACGCCGTACGTATCCTTCTGCGATGCGGTGCAACTCCTGGTAGACCAGCGGCATCAGTTGATCGAACGCTTCACGGTCGCCGCCACGCAAGCGAGAAAGCAGAATGGTGATCGACTCCGGCGCCGTATTCCCGCTACTCAGCAAGCCGCTCACGTCCGGGGTTCCGCCGATAAGCGAGACGCTGGGTGCGCCAGGCAGTTGCTGGGCAGTGTTCAGGTGATGATATGCCATGTCAGAACATATGTGATGACAATGGCGCCGATCAGGCTTCAGGAACTTCTTTTTACGTAAGAAGGGATACTAGACGAGCGCGCCCAACGGTAAAATATTTTTACAATTTGGTGTGATTATCGGCGATTTGCAGACGTTAGCCTGGCCATCGGCAATTGAGCGATCGCCCCCACGTCAAGGCGTCAAGGGCAAGAACAGGGACAGGAGCAAGGTGCGAAGAAGGAATCATAGTAACCTCCGGGTGCTCAACCTGGTTCACCAGGATGGTGTAGCCGATCGAAACGCCCAAATAAGACATGCGCAATCAGATGGCGAAGGTGAACGATTTGCGCGCAACCCGCGAGCGCCGGACGCCTATATGGCGCGCGAACCAACTTGACGCCACCTGGCTGAGGGGGCGCCGGGGTCCAATCCATGGGGATTTCAAGGGCCGGGAGTTTTGTGGAAGAATTGATATACGGCCGGTGGCCGAACCATCCACTGAGCCGATGATGGGAAAGGACGCAAGGAGGAGGTACTGATATGCGCAATCGATTTGTGGCGTGCCTGCCGGCCATGGCCGCCCTGCTGCTTTTGTCGCTGGTCCCAGCGGCTGCTCAAACCCCGAAGCCCGGCCAAGCTTACAACCCCCCTCGGATGGCCGATGGACACCCGGACCTGCAAGGGGTCTACGATCTGGCCACCATTACGCCCATGGAACGGGCGGCGGGCAGCAAGCTGGTTCTGACAAAAGAGGAGGCCCTCAAGCAAGAGACTGCGCGGGCCGGTCAGCGCGAGCGCGGCGATCAGCCCATCGATGGCAACCGCGCGGCGCCTCCCAAGGGCGGGGACGGATCGCCTGGTCCTTACGGCAATGTCGGCGGGTACAATTCCGGTTGGCTCGATCCGGGTTCGACCTTCACTGTAGTGAACGGCGAGAAGCGGGCGTCGTTGGTGGTCGATCCGGCCGACGGACGAGTTCCTCCGCGCACGCCTGATGGGATGAAGAGGATCACTGCGCTTTACGGCAGACCAACCTCCGACGCGCAGGAAAGCAACGATCCAGGACTCGAAACAGCGCCCGGCGCCTACGACGATCCGGAGCGCCGTCCACTCGGCGAGCGCTGCATCCTGGGCTTTGGCTCCACCTCCGGGCCGCCCGCTCTGCCTGACTACTTCTACAACAATCTCCACCAGATCGTGCAGACGCCCGACTCGGTGATGATTCTCACCGAAATGGTGCACGACGTCCGAACCGTGCGAATGAATGCCCGGCATCTGCCCAACAGCTTCCGGTTTTGGCTGGGAGACTCGGTCGGTCACTGGGAAGGCGACACGCTGGTGGTGGACACCACGAATTTCAACGACAAGACCTCGTTCTACGGAGCGACGGAGAACCTGCACGTGATCGAGCGCTTCACGCGTGTCGATGCCCAGCATCTTCTCTATCGGTTCACCGTGGATGACCCGGCCACCTGGACCAAGCCGTGGACCGGCGAGTACGCCTGGCCTGCCACCAACCAGCACGTCTACGAATATGCCTGTCACGAAGCCAATTACGCGCTGGGGGATATTCTAAGGGGCGCGCGGTTGCGAGACAAGGACGCCGCCACGGCCAAGGCGTCCAGGTAGCGCTCGGCCGCCAGCTCGGTTGCGTTCCGGCACCTCGTGAGTCGTTCCGGCGCAGTATCTGGAACGCTGTCGGGAAGTTTGTCTTCGCGATCCTCGCCGAAGCGCACTGGCCGAACACCAGAAGAACGGACGGGCCTGAGGAAACCGATTATGAGCGACCAAGTCGCGGGCCCGCACCCGAAGACTCGACCATCGAAGATTGAGACCCAGGCCGTGCACGCGGGGCGGCGCATCGATCCGTCGACTGGCGCGGTGACGCCGCCAATTCACGTTTCCAGTACTTTTGAACGCGGTTCCGATGGAGAATATCCGCGGGGCTTCAGTTACGCTCGCGAAGGAAATCCAACCCGGCAATCGCTGGAAGAATGTCTGGCCGCGCTCGAAGGCGGAAAAGAAGCGCTGGCCTTCTCGTCGGGACTGGCGGTGGCCACGGCGTTATTACAGGGACTGGAGCCCGGTGATCATATCATCGCGCCGGAGGATGTGTACTACGGCCTTCGGCAGGTGATCGGAGTGGTCTTCGCCAAGTGGCCGCTGGAGACCAGCTATGTCGATATGACTGACCTGGCCGCGGTACGAGCGGCGCTCCGGCCGGCGACGCGGTTGGTTCTGATTGAGACGCCGTCGAACCCGCTGATGAAGATTACCGATCTGGCGGCGGTGGCGCGAATTGCGCGGGAGGTCAACGCCATCAGCGTGTGCGATGGCACCTTCACGACGCCGGTCCTGCAGCGGCCGCTCGATTTGGGTGTGGACATGGTTTGGCACTCGGTGACCAAGTACATTGGCGGCCACAGCGACATGGTTGGCGGCGCTCTGATCACGCGATACGACAATTATCTTTTTGAGCGCGCGCGGAAGTCGCTGCTGTTCGGTGGAGCGGCGCCCTCGGCATTCGACTGTTGGCTGGCGCTGCGCGGCGCGAGCACGCTCCCATGGCGCATGCGTGCGCATTCAGGGAACGCTCTGGCCGTTGCGGAATTTCTCCAGCGGCATCCCGCGGTGGAACAAGTCCATTATCCGGGTCTGCCGGAGCATTCAGGCCATGCGATCGCAAAGCAGCAGATGACGGGCTGGGGCGGCATGTTGTCATTCCAGGTGCGCGGCGGCCGTGAAGCCGCTATGGCGGTGGCGGCGCGCGTCCGCTTGTTCACGCGCGCCACTAGTCTGGGCGGCCCGCACAGCCTCATCGAGCACCGCGCATCCATCGAAGGCCGCGACACCAAGACGCCGCAAAACCTGCTGCGCGCTTCGATTGGTCTGGAGAACTCCGACGATCTGATTGCTGATCTGGAGCAGGCCCTGTAGAGCGCCTCAGGCGTCGGCGACGCGCTCCCACTCCAGCTTCGAGTTGAAATTCGGCGGCACGCTCAGGTAGAGTCCCTTGCTCGTGAACTCGTAGCGCCGCTCGAAATCAACGCCGGAGAACGTGGGACTCGATCCACCCTCGATGTGATGGATCACGATGCCGCGCTCCTCCTGGACTTCGAAAGTGCCCATGTAGGCGATGAATCCCGAGTTGGTCCTCTGAGCCTGTCGCAATGCCCCGCGCACCTCGTCCAGGTTGGCCGTCTGCGGATTGACGCGCGGTGGCGGCTTGCGATCGCGGCGCATCAACATCACCGACATCTGGCCGCTCTTGTGATAAGTCACTCTGCCGATCGGATCGGCTCCCAAGGGTTCGACGACCGTGCCGTCCGGATTGGTGGTCCTCCAACTGAGCAGCTTGTAGATTCCCGGGAGACGATCGCGCGCGGAAGTCGCGGCCTGGAGGCCCGCTAGCCCCGCAAATCCCAGCACGCCGATGGCATGTCGACGATCCATGGATTTCCTCCTCTCAAAACCGTATCAGTCGGCTCTTGCCATCAAGGCAGAGTGAGTGCAATGATCTCCGGTAACTCGCCCGGTTTTCCACTTACTGTAAGTGCGATGTATTGCTTTTCTCCAAGCCTGTAAGTCATCGGCGTACCTAGCGCGACGCCAGGCAGGTCGGCGGAAGCCAGTTCTCTGCCGTTCGACTTGTCATATGCCACCAGCCGCGGCCCGTTGTTGGAGCCTCCAGCCGACAAGGCGTAAATCAAGAGCGTCTTGGTCAGCAATGGCCCTGGAGTCAGACCGTCGCCGCCCAGGGGAGGAAGATTGA
Organism: Terriglobia bacterium; assembly: GCA_020073265.1. Lineage (GTDB taxonomy): Bacteria > Acidobacteriota > Terriglobia > Bryobacterales > Bryobacteraceae > Palsa-89. Next base: position 19,504 of record JAIQFN010000059.1, read on the forward strand.
GCGGCTTCAGCAGCGGATTGTTGCGCAAACGGTCGCCATTGCCGGTCGGAGTCATCCACACGTGTTCGCCCTTATTCATGTCGATGGCCGTCATCCGAGTGTACGGCGGCTTGAAGAGCTGGAGTCCCTGCGGCATGCGCGGCGGTGCTGATCCACGCGCTTCCATGTATCTCAGGTTTCCGTGCAGCGATTGATCCGGCAACGCCAGCGCGTTGGTGGACCAGGCGTTTCGCGAAGGCACATACAAAATGCCGGTGTCGGGATCCACTGCTGCGCCGCCCCAGTTTCCGCCGCCGCCGGTGCTCGGACGTTGAATCGTCCCAGCGAGCGAGGGCGGAGTGAAAAGTGGGCCGAGCTTGAAGCCTTTCACCGCTTCCACTGCCATGGCGCGAATCGCCGGAGTGAAATCGACAAAGTCGTTCAGTTGCGCGCCCTGATATTCGAAGGCCGGCGGCTTGGTGGGGAATGGCTGCGTGGGAGACGCCTCTTCTCCCGGGATATCCGACGCTGGCACTGGCCGCTCCACGATCGGCCAGATTGGTTTTCCCGTTACGCGATCGAAGGCGTACAGGAAGCCTTGCTTGGTGATCTGCGCCAGCGCTTTGACCGGTCTTCCATCCACGGTAATGTTCAGCAGGTTGGGCGCCGCGGGATTATCGTAATCCCAAAGCCCGTGGTGCACGGTCTGGAAATGCCAGATGCGCTCGCCGGTCTCGACATCGAGACAGAGGATGCTTTCGGCGAACAGGTTGTTTCCGTGGCGATGACCGCCGTAAAAATCCGGCGCGGTGGTGTTGGTTGGAATATAAACGTAGCCGAGCTCGGGGTCCGCGCTCATCATCGACCAGACGGTGGCCTTGCCGGCGTAGGCCCAGGAATCGTCCTTCCAGGTCTCCAGGCCGTAGTCGCCCGGCCGCGGAATGGTGCGGAAGGTCCACTTTACCTTGCCAGTGCGCGCGTCGAAGGCCCGGAGCCAGCCGGGGATTTGTTCCTTGGTGATGATGTAGGAAGAGATGGACGCCGGCGTAATCACGACGTCGCGCACCACCAGGGGCGGAGACTGGACCGAATAAGTGAGCGCATTCAGGAAGTCGCGGTCGCCGCGCTTGGCGCGTGGCAGGCCATCCATCAGATCCACGCGGCCGTTCTTGCCGAAGTCCTCGCACAGCCGGCCGGTCTTGGCGTCCACGGCGATCAGGTATCCGTCGCCGGTGCCCCAGTAGATTCGCTCCTCCTTGCCATCGGTCCAATAGGCCACGCCGCGCTGGTTCCATCGGGCGGTCATGGTGGTGGTGCCCGCTTCGTAGCTTTTCGGGTTGAAAACCCAGCGCGTCGCGCCGGTCGCTGCGTCGAGCGCCGCCCCCACCGAGGAAGGTGAGTTGAGGTAGAGGACGCCGCCGGCCATCAGCGGAGTCGCTTTGAAATTGCTCGTAAACGGCGCCGCGCCGTCGCGCCAGCGTTTTGGATCGATTCTCTTGAGCTCCGCGAAAATCTCGTTGGGGGCAGCAGTCCACTCCGCGCCGCCGGGCAGAGTCATGCTGAGTGACGCGTCGGGCGACTTGGCGCGCCATGCGATCTTCAATCGTGAGAAGTTGTCTTTGTTGATCTGGTCGAGCGGCGAATATTTCGTGCCGGCCAGATCGCCTCCGTAGGTTGTCCATTCGCCTTGCGCAGTGGTGGGTGGATTCCGATTCTGCGCGGACAGGACGCAGGCGCCCGCTAGCAGCAATGCCGGGCCGAGTTGCCACAATGCTCTACCGCTGGAGGCGCGTCTCATCGCTGGATCTCCTACGGCTGGGAACGCTGAATCATTTCGACGCGGGATCCGTCGCAATCCACGGCGATGGCGTACCACAAGTTGCGAAGCTGGCGCGGCTCGACGCGGAACGCGATGTTCTTCGCCTGGAGGTCCGCGGCTTTTTGATGGACGTCCGGAACCAGCAATCCTATATATTGGATGGACCCGTTGGAGTTGGCAGTATTCCCGCCGTTGTTTTGAGCCAGCAGCCACACTCCGCCGTAACGCAGGCCGTCGATCCGTCCCTTGAGCTTGGCCCGTTCGCCGCCGAACATGTCCTGATATCACTGCAGCGTGGTTTCCGGCTTGGGAACGCTCAGATGGACGTGGTGGAAGCCCAGCAGGTCGGGATCCTGGACCATCTCGATTTTGATCCCGAACGGATCCTCGATGAAGGCCAGCTTGAAGAGGCCCGGAATATCGCGAGGCGCATTGAGCACCTTGGCGCCGCCCGCTTCGGCCTCCTTGATCGCCGCGTCCAGGTCGGCGTACGAGACGCCGATATGATCGATCAGTGCGCCGGCGCTGTGCTGCGGCTCCTGACCTTTCAGAAACACGATCAGCACGTTGCCAAACTTCACTTGGGTGCCTTGTCCGGGAACGCCGACGGGAGCCGCGCCCAGGTATTTGGCGTACCACTCCGCGGCTCGGGCAGGCTCGGTGACATTGATGTGCACGTTGTCCCACGAAGCGGGCTGCGTTTGAGCGCGCAGTCCGTAGCCGAGCAGCGCCATAGTCGCCACGCACGCCGCGCGGCAGAAAGAATGCTTCATGCAGGTCCTTCCTTTCCCCTCAACAAATGTTACCGCCGCATCGAGGCGCGCGGAAAACAGGTCGCGTCAGGAAGGGACATCGTTGAGCTGAATGTGCTATCGTGAACTCCCTTACCGGAGGACGTAACGATGAGAAGTTGTGGTGAAAAGCGACTAGACAAGCTGGCTTTCTGCGGCTGCCTTGCGCTGCTCCTGCTTACATCTGCCTGCAATCAGCAAACGCCGGCGGACACTCGATCGGCCGATGAACAGGCGATCAGAGAGCTGGACGCTCAATGGTCGAAAACGGCCGGGGCCAACGACTTGGATGGCACCGTCTCATATTACAGTGATGATGCCTTTCTGCTGCCGCCCAACGCGCCCATGGCCAGCGACAAGCAGGGGATTCGCGCTTCGTGGGCCTCGCTGCTCGGTCCGAACGTCTCGGTGTCCTGGCAGGTAAGCAAGATCGAGGTGGCCCGCTCCGGCGATCTGGCGTATGTGGTGGGCGTTTATGTGCTGACTATGAAGGATCCGCAGGGCCAGCCAGTGACCGATCGCGGCAAGCTGATTGAGGTGTGGAAGAAGCAAGCGGACGGCAAGTGGAAGGCGGTGGCCGACACTTATAACTCCGACCTTCCGCCGCAGGCGCCTCCCGAGAAAAAGAAGTAGGAGTTCTGCCCTCAAGTCTTCGCCCGGTGTGATCGAAACAGCCGGTTCTTTGCGCCTGAAGTAGCAGAGAGGCGCCGAATGGCGCCGTCCGACGCTGAAAGGGAGCCTGGTTGAACCGTCATCTAACGATCGCGTCTGCCGTCTTTACCTGGGCCGGAGCGCTGCTAGGCCTGCCATCGCTCGCTGCTTTGCTTTACTTCGTGTGGGCGCTGGTGGGACTGCACTTGACACCCACTGGGAATACCGGCGGGAAGCCGGAGTATAACTCACTGGTCGGCCTTCTCGTGGGCGGTGCGCAGTTGGCCGGCAAGGCAATGAAGTGGTTGACGGCCGGAGCGCAGTGGGCCATCATTTTGCTGGCGGCCCTGTCGCTGCTGCTCCTGGTGTTCGCGATTGTCCTGTTTGCCGTCGGGCGCGGACTGCACGCACATCATGCTTGGGCTAGAGTCCTCGGAGTCATCCTGGCGTCCGGGCTCTTGCTCGCCGGTGCGTCCAGCGCCTTGATGTTCCGCCAGAGCCTGGCAGTCGCCGCCGCCTCGGTGGTTGCTGCCATGTCCGCGTATGTCGTCTGGGCTTTGTGTCGGGAATTCGCTTGAGTTGCAAAAGACCCGGCCTTATCTCCCGAAAAACGGCCCACAAACACCTTAGATCCCTGCACCGACTTCGACCCGCGTCCGATCAGTGAAGCATGCACCGCTTGAATGCGGGCGTGCGCCTGTGCGCGTGGCTCGCGATCTGCCCGTTGATTCTGGCCCAAGCGCCGCGTGTCACCGAGACGAAATGGGTCGGCCTTGGCAACGACAAACAACTGCTGCGCAAGATCAACGGACGCTGGTGGAGCCAGGACAATCGCGAAGTTTACCCGCCATCCAAAGGCGGCATATTCTGGGAACTCGATTCAAAGCCCGGCGTCTGCCAGTTCTTTCACCACCGGCCATTCCAACTCGAGCGCGCGGAATCGCTGCGGCTGTGGATGACAAAGGATGAAGTGGAGGCGGCGTTGGGACAGCCGAACCGGATCTTCGGGACCGACGGCCATGCCTTCTGGTATTACTACGCGTCCAACGGAACCAAACTCCACGTCCGCTTCATGGATGACGGCGTGTTGGGCGAGGCCAGGTATTACGCCATTGGGGAGAAGAACTGGCCGGTGGCGTCAATCGAGCGCGAGTTGAATGGCCGGGATATATATAAACTGCTGCAGGAGCGCGCCGAGAAAAAATCTGAGGAGTGGCTGGCGAAAAAGAGAGAAGAGAACCGGATCGATCAGGCTGCCCGCAGCGAGGCTCTGCGAAGGAGCGTTCGCCCGGCCGGTTCCGGCGCCAGGTCGCGGGTTGTGCAGCCCAGCGTGGTTGTGGTGGATCCCGTGCCAGTACCACGAGCGGAACCCGAGCAGCCAGCGCAGAAGCGGGTTGTTTCGGCCGAGGCGCTGGCGGCGGTGACGCTGGGCGCGACCCGTGATAACGTCTTGAGCCGGCTGGGCGAGCCGAACTCGCGGTTTGCCATCACCGGTGACGAAGGCGTCCGTGAGTCCTTTACTTATGATCTGGACAGCGGCGAAACCGCCGTGATTCGTTTGCTCGATGGGAAAGTAGTGAAGGTGCGCTAACGATGATTCAGCCGGTTACACTGCTGGGCGCGGGCCTGTGCCTGGGAGTTCTGTTCCTCCGCTACCGGAGCCAGCCCAAGGACCGCCCGCGCAGCAGCCCAAAACAGAAGATTAAAATGGCGAAACTTTTGTTCGCGGCGCTCCTGGCATGGATGACCATCAGCTACACGCTGCAGCACATGATCGGCAAGCTGGATGGCGCCGCCGCCCACGAGCCATCGCTGATGGAACGCATCGTTTTTTACCTGGCAAAGTAACCAGCCGTACCTAACCCCGATGCTGGCGCATCCAACAAACGGAGGCGCCCAATGGCATCCCAAGCCGGTTCGGCAGTTCCCCGGTCCGTAGTTCTCAAGGCGGTCGCGATTGTTTGCGCTTTGCTGCTCGCTCTCACCGTAAGCTGGGCGCAGGATCCGCAAGGTCCTCCGCCCCCCGTGAACTCGCAGCAGGCCGGGCCCCTGCTCTCGCCCGAGCAGTTGGACAACCTGGTTGCTCCCATCGCCCTGTATCCCGATCCGTTGCTCAGCCAGGCGCTCGCCGCCAGCACGTATCCGCTCGAGATCGTCGAGGCTCAGCAATGGCTTCAGGCCAACAGCAACCTGCGGGGCGAGCAGCTGATGGACGCCGCCAAGCAGCAAAACTGGGATCCGAGCGTCCAGGCCCTCATCGCGTTTCCGGATGCGTTCCGGTTACTCAGTAGTGACATCCGCTGGACCACCGACCTGGGCAACGCTTTCCTGGCTCAGCAGGCGGATGTGATGAACGCGGTACAGCGCATGCGGGCGCGCGCCCGCGCCAACGGCAGGCTCAACAACACGCCGCAAGAAACGGTCACCACCGAAACCCAGGACGGCCAAAACGCCATCGAGATCCAGCCGGCCAATCCCCAGGTCGTGTACGTTCCCGTCTACGACCCTGCCTATGTGTGGGGCCCGCCGGTCTGGGGCGCGTACCCTGACCTCTGGTATCCGGGCTTCAGCTTTGGGTTCGGGTTCGGCCCGGGCATTTTCATCGACTCATTTTTCCCCGGCTGGGGCGGTTGGGGCGGTTGGGGCTGGGGCTGTGGCTGGTTCGGCCATGGCCTGTTCCTCAACACCGGATTCTTCCACCGTTATGGATTCCACGACGGATTCGGACGCGGATTCAATGGCGGCTTCGGAGGCAGAGGCTTTGGTGGTCGCACTGCCTGGACGCATGATCCAGTTCATCGGATGGGCGTTCCTTATGCGAACCGGGTCGTGGCAAGCCGGTTCAATTCCAACCAGTTTCAACGCGGCCAAGGAAATCGCGGCCAGTTCGGCGGTGGCAATCGAGCCAACGTCGGCACTGCCAATGGCGGCTTAGCTCGCGGCGGCTTCGGAAACCGCGCATCCGGCGCGTTCCAATCCAATCGAGCCGCAGCGAACGCCGGAGCGAATGGGTTCCGGTCGCCATCCGCCGGCGGCTGGCAGCATTTCAGCGGCGGCAATCGTGCTGCTGCGAACGGCTCCTACGGAGGATTCTCCCGCTACGCATCGCCGAACAATGGAGCGCGCACCGGATCGCAAGCCTATCGCGCGCCGGCCCAGAGCTATCGCGGGTACAATAGCGCTTCCGCTTTCGGAAGAGCGCCTTCCAACCAGGCCCCGTCGTACAACCGGTCCTTCAGGCCGGCTTATTCGGCGCCCCGCCAGAGTTTCTCCGCGCCGCGCCAGAGCTTCTCCGCTCCCCGCCAATCCTTCTCCGCACCGCGTTCGTTCTCGGCTCCACACTATTCGGGCGGAGGTTTCTCGGGCGGCCACTCCGGAGGTTTCTCCGGTGGCCATTCGGGCGGAGGCGGAGGCGGCCATCGGCGTTAAGCCTCTCAAATCGTCCACTGAAGGCGGTGGGATGCGTCGCGGACGAATAAGTACAAGACGACCTTGCTTTGTTTCCGCGGATTTATAGGACCGAGCCGCTCGCCTCGGCTTTTTTTACTTCACACACACTGGCTTCCCTGCTATAATCGCTTTGATAGTTCGCTCGCGAAACGAACGGGTTTCCAGCGTTGTTCCGGGACCTCGTTCGCATCCCACCTTTTGGCTCTTTGACTGAGCCGTTTCCCAGTAGCAATTCCTGAACTGCCGCTCTCGATTTGCGGCGTGGTTGCGATTTTCGATCGATACAAGGAGCGCTGGTGGCGCAAGCGGCCAAAGTGTACCTGGAGTCGGATGCTAACGCGGCGGCGGATCTTCCGTTGCTTGGAAGCGAGCTGGTTTACGTCGTCACTCCCTCCAAGCGGACGGCGCTGATCCAGATTGAGGCGGAGCCACGGCCGTTGATCCCGCAGCGGCCTCTCGAGGCGGGCGAGCAATATCGCTTTCACTTCGACATGACCAAGTGCATCGGTTGCAAGTGCTGCGTGGTGGCGTGCAACGAGCAAAACGGCAATCCGGCGGCGATCAACTGGCGGCGCGTGGGCGAACTGGAAGGCGGTCATTATCCTTATGTACAGCGCCATCACCTGTCGATGGGCTGCAACCATTGCCTGGAGCCTTCCTGCCTGATCGGCTGTCCGGTGGAAGCGTACCGGAAGGATCCGGTGACGGGTGTGGTGATCCACAGCGCCGACACTTGCATCGGATGCCAGTACTGCACCTGGAATTGTTCGTACGGAGTGCCGCAGTACAACGCCGAGCGCGGCGTGGTCGGCAAGTGCGACCTGTGTCACAACCGGATCGCGGACGGCATGGCGCCGGCCTGCGTGGCTGCCTGCCCCGAAGGCGCGATCGCCATCGAGATCGTCAGTGTCGAGGAATGGCGGCAGGACTACCTGAGCGCGAACGCGCCCGGTTTGCCGTCGGCGGACGACAGCATTTCCACGACGCGCATTACGCTGCCTCGCAACCTGCCGCCCGACACGGGCCGGGTGGACACGCAGCGCATGGTTCCCGAACACCCCCATTGGCCGCTGGTGTTCATGCTGGTGTTGACGCAGCTTTCCGCGGGGGCGTTCGCGGCGCTCTGGGCGCTGGACCTTCTGGATCGAGGCGCGGTCCACTGGATTTCCGTGCTTGCGTCGCTGGCTTTGGCCGGGATCAGTCTCGGCACCGCCAGTCTGCATCTCGGCCGCCCACTGTACGCGTGGCGCGCGCTCAAAGGGCTGCGGCGGTCCTGGCTCAGCCGCGAAGTGTTGAGCCTCTCCATCTTCGCTGGAGTCGCGGGAATGTATGCGGCCAGCGTCTGGATGCACCTTCCGGCCCGGCTCCCGATAGGCCTTCTAACCGTGCTGTTCGGCTTGACGGGCGTCATGTGCTCGGCGCGCATCTACATGGTTCCGGCGCGGCCGGCCTGGTGCAGCCGCTATACTCTCGGGGAATTTTTCTCCACTGCCTTGCTGCTCGGCCCGATGCTGGTGTGGGTGGTGGAGCTTGGAACGCTCGGCGCGCTGGCGCAGACCTGGCTGATCGAAGCCGTGGTCGCGGGCGCATCCTTGCAGCTTCTCACTCAGGTTCTGAAGTTCCTGTGGCTGTCGCGATCGGAACAGTTTGAGCTGCGCGCTTCGGCTTTGTTGCTGTCCGGACGCCTGCAAAACGCCTTTTTGACGCGGCTCGGGATCCTGATCGTGGCCGGCATCGTGCTTCCGCTCCTGGCGCATTCGCGCTTCGCGGCGGCCGCCGCATTGACTCTCGCGCTGGGCGGCGAATGGCTCGGCCGCTGGCTGTTCTTTGTGTCCGTGGTTCCCAAAAACATCGCGGCCGCGTTCACTGCCTCCCGAGGAGCGGCCGCATGAACTCGAAACTCCTGAACTGGAAACGGGCTGCCGGACTGGACACGTTGCAGGAAGACTACGCCTTCGCTCGCGACGAAGCCACCGGCTATACCTCCGCGAAGAAAATCCCGGATCATTGGGTGCCCACCACGTGCGGTTATTGCTCAGTAGGCTGCGGCATCGAAATCGGAGTCAAGAATGGACAGGCGATCGCTTCCCGTCCTCTGGCTTCGCATCCGGTGAACCGCGGCAAACTGTGTCCCAAGGGCCTTTCCGAGCACTATACGATACGTTCGGAAAATCGGGCCAGGCATCCGCTGCTGCGCAAGAACGGCAAGCTGGTGCGCGTCGCCTGGGACGAGGCGCTGGGGACTTTGGTGGAGCGCTTCCGCGGCATCCAGTCGAGGCACGGCGCTCAGTCGTTCGGCGTGTTGAGCACTGGCCAGTTGGTGACCGAGGAGTTTTACACGCTCGGCAAACTGGTGCAGTTGGGATTCGGCACCAGCAACTACGACGGGAACACGACTCTGTGCATGGCCTCCGCGGTCTCTGGATACAAGAGCTCGTTCGGCGGCGACGGCCCTCCCGGCGCCTACGAAGACCTCGAGAAAGCCGACGTCATTCTGCTGATCGGCGCGAACATCGCCGACAATCATCCGATCCTGTGCCAGTATCTGGACGCCAACGAGCGCAAGACGCTGATCGTCGCCGATCCACGCGTTTCGAAGACGGCGATGCTGGCGGATTTGCATCTTCCATTGAAGCCCCGCTCGGACCTGGCGCTGGCCCACGGCATCGCGCATATTCTGATTCGCCACGGCCTCATCAACCGCTCGTACATCGACCAGCACACCACCGGCTTCGAAGAGCTGGCTCGATTCCTGGAGGCCTATCCGCCCAATCGCGTGTCTGAGATCACAGGGTTGAGCGAGGAGCTGCTCTACAAGACCGCGTTTCTCTACGGACGGGCGCGCGCCGGGTTCATCGGCTGGACCATGGGGGTGAATCACAGCACGCTGGGCACGGCCACCGTCAACGCGCTTTGCAATCTCGCGCTGCTGACCGGCAATATCGGACGCGCGGGCGCGGCCCCATTTTCAATCACCGGCCAATGCAACGCCATGGGCACTCGCGAAGCGGGATTCACGTCCAGCCTGCCTGGTTATCGCAAGTTCGAAGACGCGAGCGACCGGCGCGAGCTGGCCGAGCTCTGGAACATCGACGAGCAGCGGCTTCCCGCCAAGCGTGGCCTGGCATATCCCGACATCATCGAGGGTGCGCTGGCCAAGACCATTCGCGGGCTGTGGATCATCGCTACCAATCCGCTGGTATCGTTCCCCAACCAGGGCGTGCTCCGCCAGGCGCTGTCGAATCTGGATTTCCTGGTGGTGCAGGATGGCTACCATCCGACGCCCACCACGGAACTGGCGGACCTGGTGCTTCCGGCCGCGATCTGGGGAGAAAAAGAAGGGACCTACACTAACTCGGAGCGGCGCGTGAGCAAAGTCAACAAGGCCGTCGCGCCGCCGGGAGAAGCGTTGCCGGACTTCGACATTTTCCTGAATGTGGCGGAGAAGCTGGGCTGCCGCGAGGAACTCTACCCGGATTGGCGTTCCATCCAAGACGCCTTCGACGAGTGGAGGCGCGTGTCGCGCGGCCGTTTTTGCGATTACTCGGGAATCAGCTATGAGCTGCTGGCCGAACAAGGCGCGACACAGTGGCCGTATCCCGAAGGCGGCGAGTCTTCCGCAAGACTCTACCAGGACGGACGATTCCAGACTACGGACGGCCGAGCGAAGCTGGTGGCCGCGGAGTGGACCCCGTTCCCCGAGCAGCCCGCGCGGGAATTTCCGCTCATCTTGAACACCGGACGCACGGTGGAGCATTGGCACACCGGCACCAAGACTCGCCAGGTGCCGATCCTGGAGCATCTGTCCCCGCGCGCCTGGCTGGAGATGAACCCGCGCGATGCCAAGCAGTTGGGACTGCGCAGCCACGATCCGGTGGATGTCGTCTCGCGGCGCGGGCGCGTGCGAAGCGTGGAACTGCGGCTCACCGAAATCACCGCCCCGGGTCAGGTCTTCATGCCGTTCCATTTCTTCGAGACCAACATCAACGAAGTGACGCAGAGCGCGTTCGATCCGATTTCGCGGGAACCCAACTACAAGCAATGCGCGGTGCGCGTGGAACGAACAGGAGCCAAGCCATGAAGAAGCTGGTGGTGGTGGGGAACGGAATGGCGGGCGTGGCCTGCGTGGAGCACATCCTCCAGCAGCCGCATGAGTTCGACATCACCATCTTCGGCGATGAGACGCACGCCAACTACAACCGCATTCTTCTTTCGATGGTGCTGGCCGGCGAGAAGTCCGCCGAAGACATCGTTCTCAACGACGTCGAATGGTACCGCAGCAACGGGATTCAGGCGCGCCTGGGCGTCCGCATCGAACAGATCGACCGCTCCGAGCGTGTGGCCATCGATAGCGAAGGCTGCGCGACGCGCTTCGACAAGCTGATCCTCGCCACCGGCAGCAGCGCGTTCATTCCTCCGATTGCAGGCGTCGACAAGAAGAACGTGCACGTGTTCCGCACGCTCGATGACGCTCGCGAGCTGATCGCGAAAGCCCGGCAGGGATCGAAAGCCGTGGTGATCGGCGGCGGGCTGCTGGGCCTGGAAGCGGCGCGCGGCCTGCAATTGCGCGGCTGCGAGGTCAGCGTGGTTCACCTGATGGACACTTTGATGGAACGCCAGTTGGACGCCACCGGCGGCGGCTTCCTGCAGCGCAAGATCGAGAGCCTCGGCATCCGCGTGTTCCTGCCAAAACACACGCAAGCCCTGCTCGGAAATGGCCGCGTCGAAGGCCTGCGCTTCGCCTCGGGCGAAGAAATCGACGCCGAGCTGGTGGTCATCGCGGCGGGCATCAAGCCCAACGTCGAGCTCGGCAGGAAGGCGGGGTTGGAAGTCCGGCGCGGGATCGTGGTCAACGACTATATGCAGACCTCCGATCCCGACATCTTCGCCGTCGGGGAATGCACCGAGCATCGCGGGCAGACCTTCGGGTTGGTCGCACCGCTGATGGAACAGGGCCAGGTTCTGGCGGCAGCGATCACCGGAAACGCCGGCCGGGTATTTACGGGAACGGCGCCCGCGGCAAAGTTGAAGATCATGGGCGTGGAGATTTTCTCGGCCGGATCGATCGACGAGTCCGAGCCGGGGTTGGAGACCGTGCGCTACGAAGATCCGGCGCTAGGCATTTACAAGAAACTGCTTTTGAAAGACAACCGCCTGCGCGGCGTGATCCTGGTCGGCGACACCTCCGACGAGCGCCGCTACACGCAATGGCTGCGGGACGATACCGATCTCGCTCCTCACAGGAAGCATCTGCTGTTTCCGCCGCCGGCCGCGGACGCAGGCCTCGAAGTGGCCGAGATGCCCGATAGCGAAGTGATCTGCGGATGCAATGGAGTCAGGAAGGGCGCCATCATTCAGGCGATTCATCAGCACGGAATCAAGACGCTGGACCAGCTCAAGGAGCGCACGCGCGCCTCATCCAGCTGCGGTAGCTGTACCGGCCTGTGCCAGCAGTTGCTGCGGGCGGTGGCGCCGGAATTTCAGGAGAAGACCAGAACCACGCTGTGCGCGTGCGTGCCGTTCTCCTACGAGCAGCTTCGGGAAATCGTCCGCGGCCAGCAGCTCAAGTCGGTTCAGGAAGTCTTGAACGTGTACGGCAACCGCAAAGGCTGCGAAGTGTGCAAGCCGGCGCTCAGCTACATGCTGGACATGATCTGGTGCGGCGGGCACGACGAGGACCGCTCGGCGCGCTTCATCAACGATCGCGTTCACGCCAATATTCAAAAGGACGGCAGCTTCTCGGTGGTTCCGCGCATGCGCGGCGGCGTGACGTCGCCCGCGGAGTTGCGGCGCATCGCGGACGTCGCGGAAAAGTACAACGTGCGGATGGTGAAGGTAACCGGAAGCCAGCGCATCGATTTGCTAGGCGTGAAGAAGGCCGACCTGCCGCGCGTCTGGGCGGACCTCGGTATGCCTTCCGGCCAAGCTTACACGAAAGGCGTCCGCATGGTGAAGACCTGCGTCGGCACTGAGTTCTGCCGGTTTGGCGTTCAGGATTCGACGCGCGCCGGCATCGAGCTGGAGCGGCGTCTGGAAAATCTGTTCACGCCGCACAAAGTGAAGATGGGCGCCGTGGGATGCCCGCGCAATTGCGCCGAGGCGACGGTGAAGGACATCGGAATGGTCGGTCAGGAGGGAAGCTGGCAGGTGGTGGTGGGCGGCGCGGCCGGCAAGTCGGTGCGCAAAGCCGACCTCTTGATCACGGTCGAGACCACCGCGGAGGCGCTGGAAGCCTGCGAGCTGTTCTTCCAGTACTATCGCGAAAACGCCAATTACCTGGAGCGCACCTACGATTTCGTCGAGCGCCTCGGTATCGAGACCATCCGCAAAGCCACCGTGTACGCGCCGGAAACAGAGAAGAACTGGCTACTGGAGCGGCTGCAACGATCCAAAGCGATCGCCAAGGACGCCTGGATGGAACGGGACGCGCCGGTCCATCCCACGCAATTCGTGCCCATCCATGCCATCGGTCAAATGGAAACCCTGGAGGCCAAAAGATGAGCGAATCGAACTGGACGCCGATCACCAGAACGGAGAACATTCCCGCGCACGAAGGACGTTCGGTGCAGATCGGCGGCCTGGAGCTTGCGATCTTCAATCTCGGAGACCGGTTCGTGACGATTGAGAACCAATGCCCGCATAAAGGCGGACCGCTGTGCGATGGAATTGTTTCCGGCGCCGAAGTGGTGTGTCCGCTGCATGGTTGGAGGTTCGATCTCAATACTGGCCTGGCGGTTCGCGCGTCGCTGGCGGCCTGCGTCACGACGTTCCCGACGCGCGTGGCGGACGGGATCGTTCTGGTGGATGCCGGCCGCGGCCGCCGCATCGAACCGGAAGCCGCCGTCGCCTGAGCAGTACTGTTTTGCCGTAACCCGCCTCAGCGTTCGAGGCAACCATCGCCGGCTGAGCGGATGCAAACGGGTATCCCGATTGCTGTAGGTGCTTCTCCCTGTCGGAGCCAGCTTTCACTTTGAACCAATCAAGGAGAACTGACTCTCATGAACATACGCAACAAAGCCACCAGCATTCGCCTGGCGGATTTCTCCAGTGCGCCCATGCGCGCGTTCCACATGGCGTGGATCGCGTTTTTTCTGTGCTTCTTTAGCTGGTTCGGCGTCGCTCCGCTGATGCCGGTCATCCGGCAGGAATTGCATTTGACCAAAGCGCAAACCGGCAACTCGATCATCGCTTCCGTAGCGCTGGCGGTGTTCGGCCGCCTTCTCATGGGCTGGCTGTGCGACCGCATCGGGCCGCGCAAAACTCACACCGGCCTGCTGATGCTGGGTTCGCTGCCGGTGATGTGCATCGGCCTTTCGCACGACTACGCGTCGTTCCTCGGGTTTCGCCTGGCGATCGGCATCATCGGCGCATCCTTCGTGGTGACGCAGTATCACACCTCGGTGATGTTCGCTCCTAACGTGGTAGGAACCGCCAACGCAGCGGCCGCGGGCTGGGGCAATCTCGGCGGCGGCGTCACGCAGATGGTTATGCCGCTGCTGTTCGCCGCATTCGTCAGTCTGGGCGCGGGCGCCTGGTGGGGCTGGCGCATGGCGATGTTGGTTCCGGGCGTGGCGATGTTCCTGTGCGGAATCGCCTACTACGCTTTCACCAAGGACACGCCAGACGGCGACCTCGCGGAATTGCGCGCAAGTGGCCAGTTGCGGCAGTCCAGCGCGAGCGGCAACCTGGCCGAGGCCTTTCGCGACCCGCGCGTTTGGGCGCTGTTCGTCCTGTACGCGGGTTGCTTCGGCATGGAGCTGACCATCGACAACATCGCCGCGCTTTATTTCGCCGACTATTTCCATCTGGCTTTGACCGCGGCGGGATTTGTCGCGGCGTCGTTCGGCATGATGAACCTTTTCGCGCGCGCGTTGGGCGGTATCGTCAGCGACCGCTGCAACCGGCGCTGGGGTTTGCGCGGACGCGTGGCGTTGCTCGGCTGCACCATCTGCGCCGAGGGGCTGGGCTTGATTCTGTTTTCGCGGATGCGCTGGCTCCCGCTGGCCATCGGGACGATGATGCTGGCAGGCCTGTTCGTCAAAATGTCCAACGGCGCAACCTACTCGATCGTGCCGTTCATCAATAAGCGCGCGCTGGGTGCGGTGGCCGGGATCGTCGGCGCGGGAGGCAACGTCGGCGCGGTTCTGGCGGGCTTCCTTTTCAAGACGTCCAGTGTTACCTGGCCCCAGGCCCTGCTCATCCTGGGAGTGCTGGTGGTTTTGAGCTCGTCGCTCGCAATCCTGGTTCGCTTCTCGGAAGTGGATGAACGGTCGGCGCGCGAGGAGATCGAAACGCGGCTGGCCGGACAGATGATCGCGGTTGCCGCCGCGGCGGGAGATTAACGATGCGCTGCTTCATTCTGCAATGCTCGTTGATTGCCCTGTGCGTTCTGGGGCGCGCCGAAACCGCGTCCGATACGCCGGGCGCGAGTCCGTCCGGCACAACTCCGGCCCCGGCCCCGACTGCTTCCGGCTCCACCACCGATCCGATGAAGCTGGGCGATGTCACCATCACTGGCTCGTTGCGATCGCGGCTGTACGTCTGGGACTGGTTCCAGGCCGCGACGGGCCAGAATCAATATGAATACTCCGGCAATCTGCTGCGGCTGAACTTCGCCGAAAAGCGGAGCGGCTGGGATTGGGACGCCGAATTCGCGGTTCCATTCTTGCTCGGCTTGCCGGACAGCGCGACGGCTCCCGCGCCGCAGGGTGCGCTCGGCCTGGGGTCCAATTACTTTGCAGCGAATGCCGGCCGTCAAAACACGGCCCTGATTTTCCCCAAGCAGCTCTATGTCCGCTTCGACGGACTGGGAGGCGCGGAAGGCCAAACGTTGCAGGTGGGCCGCTTCACTTTTCTCGACGGGAGCGAGCTTGCGCCCAAGAACGCCACGCTGGCCGCGGTCAAACGCGATCGAGTCAGCCAGCGCTTGCTGGGCGACTTTGGGTGGTCCGACGTCGGCCGCAGCTTCGACGGCGTCCACTACTCGTTTTCGACAGCCGCGAACAATTTCACATTTGTCGGAGCCGTTCCAACTCGCGGCGTCTTTCAAGTGGACGGCTGGGGATGGAATCAAGTCGGCTTCGGATACGCGGCCTACACGCACGAGTGGGGCAAGGGCAAGCACTCCGCGAACACCCGCTTCTTCGTGCTGGAGTATGACGACTGGCGTCCGGTGCTCAAGACCGACAGTCGCCCGCTGGCCGTGCGGCGGGGCGATACCGAAAACATCCGTGTCGATACCTTCGGAGGTCACAGCCTGCATGCGATCGACACTGGCGCGGGCGTCGTCGACCTGCTGGTGTGGGGAGCGGTGCAGACGGGACGCTGGGGCACGCAAAAGCAACGCGCTTATGCGGTGGATTTCGAAGGCGGCTGGCAGCCCAAGCTTCTCCCGAACCTGAGGCCCTGGCTGCGCGCTGGATTCACGGCGGGGTCCGGCGACGGCAACCCCAACGACAACACGCACGGGACTTTCTTCCAGGTCCTCCCGACGCCACGCCCCTATGCGCGCTTCCCGTTCTTCAACATGATGAACAACCGCGATGTATTCGGCGAACTGCAATTGCGGCCATCCAAGAAAATGGTAATCCGTTCCGACATCCACTCGCTCCGCCTGGCCAACCGCAACGATCTCTGGTACTCCGGCGGGGGAGCCTTCCAGCCTTGGACGTTTGGCCACACTGGACGCCCGTCCAACGGGCAGTCGGGATTGGCGACGGTTTACGATCTGAGCGCCGACTACAACGTCAACGGCCACGTTGCCATCGGCACATACTACGGGCACGCTGCGGGGAAACTGGTGCTTCAATCCATCTATCCGCAAGGAAGAAACGCCAACCTCGGGTTTCTCGAATTGACGTTCAAATTCTAGAGAGCCGGCAGGAGTTGGACGAGCGGAGCGGAGCCCGCAAGCGGCAGACCTGTCCTTGCACTGATCCTGCGGCTGTTACTCGGCCCTTTAGGCTCATACACGCATCGCGGCTCTTCAGCCAGGAAATCACCCGTCAACGCGTAGGAGCGCGACCGGGAACCACCGCACAAATTGCGATATTCGCAGTCACCGCACTTCCCTCTCAGATTGTCAGCGTTGCGAAGCGTCAGGAAAAGGGGCGATTCGCGATATACGGTGGCAAGCGAGTCGTGGCGAACGTTACCGGCAGCCAGGGGCAGGAATCCACTCGGGAAGATCTCCCCCGTGTGAGACACGAACACGAATCCCTTGCCGTCATTGATACCGGCCTGCCTCTGAATGATCTCGGGGCTAACCGGGCGTGTGCCGGCCTTTCCTGCTCCTTCAGCCTTTCGCCGTTGCGCCACGAACCGGCGATAATGCTGCGCTTCGGTGGTCTTGATATCGAATGGCGCGCTCTTCGACAGGTTGTAGAGGAAGGCGAAAACCTCTTCATACTCTTCCGCAGTGAGGTCCTGGGACGCCGACGCGCGTCCCGTCGCTACCAGGAAGAACACGCTCCACAGCTTCGCACCCGCACCCTTCACCAAGTTCGCGATCTCGCTCAGGCGGCCAACATTGTGTCTGGCGACGGTGGTATTTATCTGCGTTTGCAAGCCAATTTGCTGCGCATATTGCAGCGCGCGAATGGTGCGGT
>JAIQFN010000004.1 GCA_020073265.1 Terriglobia bacterium
TTCTCCTTGATGTCGTTGTAGCTGGAGCCTTCGTCCAGCATCAGTACGATCTTCATTCGGACGGCCACGCTGGCCGGAAGATTGCGACGCCGCAAATGCGCTTGCAGTTCGCCCCGTTGAGTTGGAGTCAAGGTAATGCGAGAACGCAACGTCATAATCATATGACGTTACCTGGGCTAGTAAAGAGTACTTAGAGACAACCCACTAGATCAGGTCGCCGCGGAAGTCTCGATGCTGTTCCGGCGCAAGTAGCACAGAAACCCTCCAAATCCAGAGCAGTTATGTGCTTGACGATCCACAACATTTTTAAGTCAACTTGTAAATTTCAAGCCACCGCAGTATATTAGTATCAGGGACAGAATAGGTCTCTCGCCCGGCCAGGCGTTAAACAGGCCGCGTACACGGCGCGTACTCTTGGGGTTGTTCTCGCGGTCAGTCCGGCGTTAAAGACTGAAGCCAAAACAATTCCAGGAGTATTACATATGCCGAACACGGCGACAGCCGAAAACGCGACCCGCGAAGGAACACACTTCGCGTCAAACCCATCCACACAGCCACCGGACCGACTGATTACGGTCTCAGAATTTGCCGATACCGTCGGCCTTAACAAGATCAGCACCTACGGTCTCATCCGACAAGGCAAAATCCCAGCAGTTCATATTGGGCGATCGATCAGAATTTCAACGCATGCCCTGGATAAGTGGATTGCGAGCGGAGGGTGTCGCTAAAAACGAAGCCCGCAACGTCGATTGGCCTTTAATCCACGACGTGCGGGCTGGAGAATTCCTATGTCCACTTTCATTTTACCAAACAACTCTCCCAGGGTCAAGAAAACTACGCCAACCCAAGACGTAGATCGAGCCAGGCGATACCTGCGGAGCGTCGAATCTCTGGCGCATGAAGCGGCCGTGTCCAACGATCCGCGCGTCATCGAAACCGCACTGGCCGTGCTGGACCTACAATCCGCCAATCACCAAGCGGAATGGACCCCGCGGCAAGAACTGCGCCGCCGGCTGCCAGCCCTCCTACGCCGCCTCGGTGGCGACCTGCGGCTATTGCTCCGCGTGCTCGTGGCGATCGCCTTGGGCAGCCAGGCACGCTGCAACGCAGCCTTGGATGCGCTGATCGAACGCGAGGAGCAATGGCGCCAGCACTTCGAGTACCCGCCGATTGGACGCGAACCGTTCAACGCGGACCCCGAAGACATCGATGCCGCATGGACACAGCGCGAGGATGCCCAATGATCCCGAACCTGCGTGGAGCTGCGCTCCTGCCCGCGGATCTCGAAAAGCTGGCAAAGTGCGGGATCTCTGCTGAATTGGCAACAGCCGCTTTGTTGCGACGTGTTGATTCTCGGGATGGCGCCGAAATGATCGGCCGCAACGGGAACGCGGATTGCAGCGGCATTTTATTCCCCTATACCTGGCCTGGCGAAGATCACGTTCGAGATTATCGACTACGGCGCGATCGGCCGGACCTTGACCCAAAGGCAGACGGCAGCTTCAAGGAGCGCGACAAGTACCTTTCGGCTCCTGGTCGCGGAAACATGCTCTATTTTCACCCCGGCACAGATGCTCGCTGGCTTGATGACGCGAGTGTGCCTATTCTCATCACCGAGGGCGAAAAGAAAGCTTTGGCGTTATGGGGCTTGAGCTGGCATGGCGTTAGTAAAGCGGCCGAGCATCCGCGCTGGCTTTCAATCGGATTGTCTGGAGTTTGGAACTGGCGCGGGACCGTTGGTAAAGCTCCCGGCCCGGACGGTAGCCGCCGGGATGTCAAGGGCGTGATTCCAGACGTAAACCGCATCACCTGGAAAGGCCGCAAGGTAACCATCGTGTTTGACAAGAACGCGCTGAACAACAACAGCGTTCAAGCGGCGCGGCACAGTCTCACTAGTGAGTTGCGCAAGCGCGGCGCAGAGGTGTTCTGGTTCACCTGGCCAATTGACACCCCGGCCGGCGTGAACGGTGTTGATGATTTGGTTGGAGTGTGGGGCGAGGAGAAGGTTTTCGATTCGCTCCTCAAAGGTGCCCGGCCGTTTAAACCTGTGGATGCCGCGCGTAAGGCGCCCCTTGTGGTTCTGCCGGCGCCGGAAAGCATGGAAAATATCTTGGAAAACGATTCTATCTGCGCTCCTGAGTTGATGGTCGATGGCTTCCTTCCCAAAAACAGCCTTGTGTTATTGGGCGGTCGGCCGAAGGACGGTAAGAGTTGGCTAGCGTGCCAACTTGCTCTAGCCATGGTCACAGGTGAACCGCTGGCCGGCTGGCTCAACGTCCGCGAGCCTGGCCGCGTACATCTGTGGGCGCTTGAAGACCAAAAGGTATTGACCAAAGACAAGATGCAGAAAATACTGGCGGGCCGGCGCCCGGACGGACTCCGCAATCTCCAGGTGTTTGATGAACTCAGCCAGCCAATTCTACAAGGCGGGGACGCGATCATAAACGGCGTTCTCAAGCAACATCCTGCCGATTTGATTATCCTGGATAGCCTTTTCAAATTGACGGGCGGCTCGGCTCAGCGCAACTCCGATATTTCACAGAAGGATTACGACGTGATCGACCGCGTTAGAAAAATAGCGATCGAGAACAATTGCGCGGCCGTGATTGTGATGCACACCAAGAAAGGCGCTCGCGGTGGTAACCCGATCGAGAACATTATCGGCACGAGCGGTACAAGCGCCGCTGCCGATGCGGTGGCGGAACTGAAGCGCACCAGCGCCCGCGAGGGCAAGCTGACCATAGTTGGCCGCATGGTTCAGCAGGAAGACTATGAGTTGGCTTGGCATTGTGGCCAACCTGAAAACGGAACTGAGCAATGGGGTTGGACGATCGAGAGCGCTGGCGACGATGCCTCGATGGGCGAAACCATGCTAGAAGTACGAGCCTACCTTGAAGCTCAGGGAGCATGCAAGCCGGCCTCGATCGCTTCAGCGCTTCACAAATCCTTCGGTAGTGTTTGGCAGGCACTACTTCGCCTACAGGACCGCGGCAAAGCGGTTCGCGGGAAAGACAAGAAATGGGAACTCCGAAGGGCCGCATGAGCGACTGTACGGACTGTACGCACTGTACGCGGCTGTACGGACTGTACGCACTGTACTACTCTATACGGCACTGTATAAGGCGTACAGTCCCCCCCTTAACAATCCCCCTAACACCCACACCCCCGAATTCGAGGGGGGGGTTGTGGGTTCTGGAAACACAACAGCATTTTTAAATTGAGAGAAGGGACCAATGACCAAACAGAACAACTCAACCGTTCCAGAAAACTTGGACGGTGACACGAACGACAATCCAGAAATACCCCGAATCGAAGAAGCATATTTGCGAATGGCGAACGAGGCCGGCTGGCGCCGTCTCGGACGCAACCTGTTCGGCGGGGAACTCGCTGACCAGGGCATCCATCGAGATGAAGCCCGTCAGTATGCTGATGAGTTTATCCGCGAGGAGAACCGCGGCGTTTTCCATATCGGGTGTTCTGGCTGGGAAACCAATCGAGCCTTGGTTTACGTGATCGAGGCCGCGCGTCGTCTTTGCGGCGTTGACACTGCGACCGCCCTTAAGCTCCTGCGGATGGCGATAGCCGAGGTGGAGGACGTGATCGCTCCAGACCGGCACGCCAAGACGCTGGGCCAGGTAATCGAGGAGGCCGGCGGAATCGACAAGTTTTGGGACCGCCCAAAATCGAGGCCCAATGACGCCTGAAGTCATAAATCTCAAGAGGCGTCCGGCGTGATCCCAAGGCCCTTCAGAAACTCGGCGTCCATGGCCTCGGCCACGGTGTCCCAAGTTTGGGCGGTCTCGGGAGACTTCCGGCACCGCCAAACCAACCGGGCCATCTTCAGGGCCTCGGGCAGCAACTTTTCGCGGAGCTTTTCGATGGGCAGTCCGTCCTTTTCGTCAGTCGCGGTGTCGTCCGGCAATTCGCCGTTGGCCATGTTCTCGAATGATCGGTAAGGCTCGGGGTATTCCGGCGCTTCAACAAGAGCGCGATGGTTGCGCCAGATTCGGCGGGCGATCGACAGGTCGCAACTGAACTGCTCGAGCGCGCCCTCGACGCACTGCATGAGGGCCTCCTCGATCAGCTCCGGGGGCGGGTCCGCCGTCAATGGTTTCGTCATGAAGCCTCCTTTTCGAAAATCACTAGTGAATTTCACCTTGCGGAAATCGTTTCACCAAGCCTTGATTCGCCGGGCGATCTCATCACGCCGGCGATTCGTGATCTGGGAGTAAACCATGGTGTTGCGAATGTCGGCATGTCCCAAGTGATCCTGCACTTCGGCAACGTCCAGGGGCGCCAGCGACCGCGTGCCGCTGAGCAGATGCGTGCCGCAGGAATGCTTCAGGCAGTGCATGTGCCGCTTGGCGTCCGGGATCTCGGCCGCGGCGCCGTAGCGCTTCATCAACACGTCGAGCATTCGGCGATCGATACCTGTTCCCCGGTTCGACGGAAATAGAGGGCCAGGCTCGGCGCCCCGGATCTTGACCCACGCGTTCAAGGCCCGCGTCTCGTGATCGGTAAGCAGATATTCGCCGCTGTGGGAACCCTTCAGCCGGTGTACGAGCAACCTCTTGGCGGCCGGGCGGTAGTCGGCAAGTTGCAACAGACCGACCTCCGAAGCCCGAAGCCCACGGTGATAGGCAACCCGCATAATGGCCAGGTTGCGCGGGTCTCCGATCGCACCGAACAGCCGTTCGATCTCCTCCTCGGTCAAGAATTTCGGCTCCGAATTGGTCACAACACGTATTTTGTCCAATGTTATTGGATCGGGCGATAGTACTTTCAGCGTGTTACGGGTGGAACGCGGGCCTGGAATTGGACACTTCACCGTGTTGGCCATAATCACTACTCTCAAGGCTCCAGCTCGCGGAGCTGCAGGTCACAATTCTGGTCGGCAGTTGAGACTCGGGCGTACAGGGCGGTTTTCATCAGTGACTCCATGCCCACTGAACGAACTTCACGAGACCATACAGCAAAGCTGCGGCGAGCGAAAGTTTCGCAAGCAATTCCGACAGCCCGGAAAGTATTTCTCTCCCCAACTCAGTGCAGAACAGGCCGACGAGTAAAGGGCCTACAAATATCACCAGAAAGCCTGCTAGGGCGCATCCGGCCGCCACCGCTCCAGCACCCAAAATGACCAGGAACCAGCACATGGCCTCGGCACCATTGATGGGACGCCCGGCCTTCAACCGGTTAACCTCGCCTTCCGCTACAGCCGCGCCTATAGTGAACAACTTCCGCAGTGTTTTCATTGCCGCACCTCAGCCTGGCTGGCCTTGCCGTTGACATACTGCCGGGCCGGCGGCTTGCGCTCATAGACCGCTCCATCGCGGCATCGCTGAATGAAAATCGTGCTGGCCAAGTCCTGAATGTCCGATGAACTGAACGTCAATGGAAACCCGATAGTGGCAGCGTGTTGCTGGCCGGCCTTGGCGGCGTCAATCGCTTCCACCAGGGCACGGCAGATAAGACTCTCGGCGGGCGCGTAGGGCTGGCCATCACGGGCTTGCTGGCTGGCTTGGGCAGGCCGCTCGTCCAGTTCGGGGAACACCAGCGCCGATGGCTCCGGGCTGGCGTACTTGGACTCCGGTATCGGGTGGTGCGTTGCCGCGGCGGGCCTGCGCGTAGGTTCATGCGGGCGTGGTATTTCGGCAACCGGGGCAACTAGCCGCACACGCCATGTAACCGCGTTGCCGTACGTCTCGCGCGTGATCCCAACTTGCTGGCCGGCCCGATAGCCGGCGTCAATGAGCTTTCGCTCAAGGTCTTCACTGCAACACGTGAAGCGCTTCCCATCCGCGAGTTCCCGAAAGAAGTAGTCGCCGTAGTCGTTGCTTTTCAATTCGCCGCGGTCCTTGGCGAAGGCAACAATCAGCTCTTGGCGTCCGAATCGGATGTAGTTGGTGCCGGATGTTCTACTCATGCAGCATTCTCCTTTCCGGTAGCCTGCTCGGTCCCAGGCGCGCGCCGTGGGGTCTCCCGGTCGCAGGCAACACACAGGCTGGTACCGTCAGGCCGATAGGTCAGCCGCGATTCCGATTCGAAGTGACCGCAAGAGGCCAAGGTGGTGTCCTCGTCCCAGCCGCCCAGGTCATCATTGGCGCGGTCGAAAGCGTCCTGACTGCATCCGTCCGGGTAGTAGCTCATGACTAAGTATCTACCTAACCCCCTGAGGCTGTCAATAGTACTCTTGAATAATTCTCACTGAGGGGGTAAGCTTGATACTGAGGTGCATTGGTGCATCCTATGCCGAGGAAAAAGCTGCCGCCGGACGTTCTGGAGTTCTTTCGAAAACAGGGCCGCAAGGGTGGCAAGCGGTCTGCCGCTGCCCTGACGCCGGAGGAGCGGCACGCGCGGGCCGTAAAAGCTTCGAAGGCGGCATCCGAAAACATGACAGCGGAAGAGAAACGCGCGCGGGCACTAAGAGCCGTGGCTGCACGTGAAGCCAAGCGCAAACAGAAGGCCCGGCGCCCGTCCAAGGCGCAAAGCTCCGGCCGATGAAAAGGAGACGTGCTCGATCATGCTCAACGAAAGTGCAATTTCCGAGGCCCTGGAGAATTGTGTAGCCCATCTGGAGCGAGACAACCTCGATCAGGCTGAAGCCACCCTGAGGGTGTTGGACTTCGACCGGCTCCTTAAACCTATCGAGGACCCTTCAAAACAGCGACAGCGTAGGTTTGTCGATCCTGCGGAGGGATACGGCGTGGAACGTGTACACGAAACTGGAGACCACATCCATGCCTGCTTTAGCGCAATCTTAAATGCCCGCTCTAAGGCCGCCTGAGCCGGTTGGGGGGTATCAGGTATCACCCGGCCCGCTCCGAAGCGTGTTTCCCGGTGTTTGACACGATAGCCAGAGGGTTTAAGCGGCTACTGGCATCTGCTTTTTAGGGCCGCACCTCACCCGAAGGGCTTGACGGCGCTCTAGGCCGAGCGGCCAACACTCCGGGCCTGGGCAGCAATCCCCGCAGAATATGCGGCCGTCTTCCGCAACGTGCATGATACTGCGCGATCGACCACATTGCCGGCAGACCGTGGATGGATCGTCAAGGTTCTCGCGGTGTAAAACCATCTTGCATTCAGTGCCGGCTGCGCGCCGAATCTGTCCAGAGGCTTTCAGTTGAGCCGTGTCGCGTCGGGCTTGGTGTGCCCGTTCAAGCATGTCGTTCATTGGCTAGTTTTCCTCTTCGAGCAGCTTAGCTAGGGGCGCCCATGGCTACGACAGTTTGACACCGGCCGCGCGGAGAATTTCCTCCGCATGATCGTACGCGGCGTGCTGCTTTGGTGTCATTTTGTTGAAATCCGGCCCGGTCTCCGTTACTGTGTGCTCGATCGCCTTCCGCTTCGGGAAGATGTACTGCGCCAGTTCGGCGTACATTTTGCCGCTCAGCTCTGGCGTGATGATTTCGAGACCTCTCCCGTAACAGCTCTCGCAGGTGCGCTCAGCCAGTTCCTTGCCGCGCGCCGGCTGATACAGCGTCTTACCTTTGCCGCGGCAGACTCTACATGGCACGTCTCCTTGTGCAATGCGCGCCATGCCCTCGATAGGGTTACAGCCCAGCCGCTCAAGTATTTCGATCGCTTCACGGGTGAGTTTGTTCGGGGTCCCTTTCGCGCGGCCCCCGATCTTCTTGTGCCCTGGCTCGAAGTTCACTGTTTCTTACTACCTTTGCGGCGCGCTGCCTTCAGCGGTTCTGGACGCTTCTTAAAGCCTTCCCGGCTCGCACGCCTGACCGCTACGAAGTCTTCCACGCTAATCAGGCCAGCGAGAACTTTGCGGATGTCATTTACCCCCTGCTCCGCGGCCTCCACAACCGGCACAATGAGCAAGGCGGCAATCCCTGGGTAGCGCTCAGCGGTGCCGGCGATCACGCCCAGGGCCGAGTTCAGCCTGGCTACGAGATAGTGGTATTTCGCAAGATGCTTTTCTATGGTCGCGGCTTTGTCGGTCGCGGGTTTGCGTTTGCTGGATTTGGTGCTTTTCTTGGCCATAATCTACAGTGCGTTATACTTCGCCAATTTAATCGACGCCTCAATGCGCTGCTCTAGCGTGGTTCGTTCCTTGCCGGACCCGTCGCAGTTTGGGCAAGTACGCTGGATGTTCTCGCCTGTCCAGCCGGATCCGTTGCAGACCTGACAGGCCAGATTATCTTTGGCAATCGCCAACAGCGTTGCCCTGTCCTCAGTCTTGGGTTCAGCACTCAAGGTCATGCCCAGCCCCCAGGCCAGCGCTCGAGCCAGTCCAGCAGCCACGCGCCACTGATCGAAAGCAGCGCGCCGATCAACACGATTGTGGTGGGTCCAAGCATGGCTACTCGTGGTCTAGCTTGTCCTGATGCGATCCGGGATTGGCCACCTGGAAATGGCCAGCCGGGATTTTGGCGTTTTGCTCCTGCTGTCGCTGTAGATCCGCTTGGCGCTGCGCTTGCGCCTGGATCTGCTGGAAGTTCTGGTAAGGCGAGGCTGGTGCCTGTGATTGCGGCGCCGGCGTGGACGTGTCGGCCGCTTTCTTCAGCGCGGCTTTGCCGAAGAGGAAATCAGTGATGGGGTTAGGCATGCTTTAATTTCCCTAAGTGGCTCTCTGGATTCTTGATCGAGTGATGCCCGCCCTTGCTCAGCACCTTGTCGGCTTTACGGTCAATCGCCTTCTCGGTGGCTTTCGAGATGTTGCCGACGTGCTCAGCACGCGATGCGCCGGACTTGGCCAGCTTGGCGTGAGACTTGTCTTGAACCGGGTAACTCCGGTTCGGGCCGGCGAAATCGGACGCTGGGAGTGCCTTGCGAGCCTTGGGTGTGAGTTTTGCCATAAATGCCTTCCTCAATTCCTTGTCGTGATTCATCGTTGCGCTACCTGCTGCTGATCGTCCGCGGCCGCGAGTGGCAATGGAGAGCCGGCGCCGAGCGCAGAATCTAGAGACTGAATGTAGCCGTTTAGCCGTCCGGTGGTTGCGGCAATGCTCTCTGCCTTGCCGGATGCGTTAGCGGCCCTGTTAAGAGTTATGGCCAGCCGGGATTTCACCTGTGGACTCTCCAGCACTTGGCGCGCTAACGACGCGACTGCCGCACCAGGGCCTCCCGCAACTGCACCACCAGCACCAGCGGCCGCCATATCACCGAGTGAAAGGACGTTGTGGTTTCCGATCCTGGCTACAGCTCTATCGAGATAATCTTGCAGCCCTATCAAGTCTCCCTCGCGAGCGTTGAGGACGTGCAGCTCCGGAAACTGTATCCCAAGTTCTTCCCGCAGACCCCTCGCGAGCGTTTTTACGACGCCCGCTGGGCTGTCCCGACTTCACCGTATGTCTTACTCCCTAGCTGCTGGTAGGTTCCCTGTTTTATGGCTTGCGCCTGCGCTGCCGAAATCTGCTCTGGGTGCGCGGCGGTGAAATCCTTGGCGGCTTGGTCGATCGTGGCTAAGTCGTTCTGCGGGATAGCTTGCGTCGCGAACCTGGAGCGAACGTCATTCAAGCGCCCGGATACGGCCTGTCTACTAATGGGTGCATCAGGGTTGCTCGCAATAACATCTTTCACCTTTCCCTGTAGGTCCTGGATCAGATTGCTGATTTTGTCTTGGCCCGCCTTGCTTATCGGAATCCGATTTTCCAGGCCCGCTTGCACGGCCGCGGCGGCTTCCTCTGGATCAGCCTGTGATGGCTTCAGCGCGCTCTGGTAGAGCTTCGTCGCTCCCGATTTCACCGCGCCCGGTATTCCAAGCGCATCCGCTAAATCACCAGCTTTGCTCGCCACCGCATCAGCTACGCCCGGTGTGGCAGCCAGCACAGTCGTAAGCATACCGGCCAGTTCTCCGAGTCCGCCAGCCACGTCGCCAGACTTCGCCTTGTCCACTGATGCCTGTATCTGCGGCCCAAGAACCGGAATCAGCGCGTTTGTCCCGCGCTGCATGGCGTCCTGATAGTCGCCCTTCTGAAATGAGGCCCTGGCTTGACCCAGCATACCGACGTGCGTGTCGTAGGCGTCCTTGGCGGCCTTCGCTACCGTATCAACCGGGTGCTGCACCAGCGGAGAGTTGGCAACCGCGGCCGCCGTTTCCTGTGGGTGAGTTACTGCGTGTCCGGCGGCACCGGCAAGGTCAACGGCACCCTTGAGCGTTTTATCGTAGAAGCCTTTCCCAAACCGCTCAACCGAATCGAGCCAGCTAGAGGCCTGCTGGTGCTCTGGCGCTAAATCGGCAATAGAAGCCGTACCGCCCTGTGCCGGAACATCAGGTACAACATCTGCCATGGAAGCGGTGGGCATTTTAGTAGTTAAACGTCCCGTCAGGATTCAGTCCAGGCGGCCACCGAAGTCCGGCACTAGTGCCATGCTCGCGCTCGAGCAGCACGGCGCGCAAGCGCTCATGCGTCAGGTTGGCGCGATACGCCACGGCCGAGGAAGACACCACCATGGCTTTGCAGCTCGAGCGCAGATGCCGCGCGGTCAGGGGAGCCGTCGCCGGAAATCCATCGGACCGCAGCCAAACCGCCGGTTCTGGCCGCGGCGCCACTTCGACCGGATCCGGTGGTGTGGTATCGCCGAAAAACAAATCGAGGAATTTTTTCCAGAGGTTCACAGCCGCACTCCAGCCAGCGACAGCCCGGCCGATGCGGCCAGCCCTCGAACACGCTCGCGGTCCGCGATGATCGAGTCAATAGCCGAAGAGACGCGCGCCAGCTCTCCGGGTGTCGCAGTGGTTAGCCCGTTCTCAACGTCAGAGAGCCAACTCCGCGATTTGCCTATGCGGCTGCACACCGCATGTCCTGGAATTCTGGCCGCTGCCCGCCGTGATCTTAGTTCCGCGCTAGTCATGGGAAATATTTACTCCAAGGGTATTTTGCGGCCCCAAAGTAAAACCGTCAAGTTGTCATGAATCGAGGCGCGCGCGGCTTGTGACTTGCCCATCCAATTGCCCATCCAAAACCCGCCGAATTGCACGCCTGGGAGCGTCTAAAGCAGGCTAATTACAACGGAAAATGAATAGCTTAGGGGTTGACCGTCAGGTTCGTAATCAGCAGGTCGCCGGTTCGATCCCGGCGGGTGGCTCCAGATTGTCAATCATTTATCTATCAATTCACGCTTTTGCTTTCGTCCAGGGGAGCCACCGGGTTTTGAGATAGGAATTTCGCGACCTTCGCAAGCCCGGCCCGTTGCGCTTCTGTTCCGCGTGCTGATAGACGTTTTTGGCCAGTCCGAAGAGAACCAGCGTCAACTTGACCGGTCGGCAAACCAATCGATCAAGCTCGAGCGCACGGGGGCCCCAATCTCTTGGAGGAGCTTTCGGATAGGACCGGTGGCCTTCACCTCCGGGCGCGGAATGACGCCGAGGCGAAGGAGGCTGCCATCAAAGCCGCCAGGGCCCTGCGCAACGGATACTACGCGCCTTAGGCAAAACGTTGTATCCGCCCGAAGACCAGAATCGAGCTACGCGTGGAATCCGCGAGCGTAGCAAGAAGCCGGAGTTCGCTTAATGCCGGCCGCCCCAAGCGGCTCCGCGCATGCCGGCCAGCCAATCGCCTAGAATAGCAGCCGGAGGTGGTCGCTTATCTTGGTTCGGCACGCGCTGGGTTTGTTCATATCGCTGGCGGGCGTCGCGGTTGTCACCTTCCTGGGCGTTCAGGTGTTTCCAGTCAACGCGACCACGGTGGCATTCGCATACCTGCTGTTGGTGTTGACCACCGCAACCATCTGGGGATTCTTCGAAGCCGCACTGGCCTCCATCGCCGCCACTCTCACGTTCAATTTCTTTTTCTTGCCGCCGGTGGGCAGGTTTACGATCGCCGATCCGCAAAACTGGGTTGCTCTATTCAGCTTCTTGACCACCGCCTTGGTCGCCAGCCGCCTTTCTACCGAGGCAAAACGCAGGGCCCTGGATGCCGTGGCGCGGCAACAGGATCTGGAACGGCTGTACACCTTCAGCCGGGCGATTCTTCTGATTGACGACACCGAGCCGTTTCCGAAACAACTGGTTCGGAAGCTCGCGGAGACTTTTGCAGGGTACGTCTTTTGCCGACACACAACACCATCGGGTGATAACGGCTGTCCGGCTGGGGTCGGAGCCGATTGCCGGGCTAGCGCTCCAAGGCGCCCACATGGCGGATGCAGTGCTCCAGGGAATCGCGAACCTGGTGGCCATCGGTCTGGAGCGAGCTCGCGCACAAGATCTCGCTTCGCAGATCGAAGCCGCGAAGCGCAGCGAAAAACTACGGACCACGCTTCTGGATGCGATGGCACACGAGTTCAAGACTCCCTTGACATCCGTGATGGCGGCCACCACGGCGCTGCTCGACAACCCGGATCAGCCTCCAGCCAGCCGGGCCGAACTGCTCCGGATCGCCGACGAAGAAGCCAAGCACCTGAAGGAACTGATCGACGACTCTTTGGACATGGCGCGGCTTGATACTTCAAATATCCCCGTCCGGCCTGAGCCGTCCAACGTTTGTGACATTGTCCGCGAGGTAGTGGCGTCGAGGCGCACCGGTATCGAAGATCGGCGGCTGGAGCTGGTTTGCGGTGAACACCCGCCCGTGATTGCCGTCGATCGCCGGCTCCTCAGGCTCGCCATCAAGCAGTTGCTGGACAACGCTCTGAAGTATTCGCCGCCCGATTCACCTGTGAGTATTCAGGTGCAAGACGGCAGCGGAGTGATCACCGTGGCCGTCACCGATCACGGCAACGGGATTCCGATCCAGGAGCAGGGCCGGATATTCGAGAGGCTTTACCGCAGCCCTTCGGTGGAGCATCAGATACCCGGTTCCGGCCTCGGTCTTAGCATTGCGCAGAATATTGTTCGGGCGCACCATGGAGACCTGACGGTGACCAGCGGTCCGGGTGAGACCACTTTTCGGCTCACTCTGCCGCGCGAACAGGAAGGAACAAGAAATTGAGCGCGGGTCGAATTCTGGTGGTCGATGACGAGCCTCAAATCCGGCGAATCATGCGCACGACGCTGATTTCCGCCGGCTACGAAGTAGACGACGCCAAAACGGGCGAGGAGGCGCTCGGGAAGGTGCGGGAGTTCCGGCCGGATCTCGTGCTTCTGGATATCAACATGCCGGGGATGGGTGGCCTGGCTGCCTGCCGGGCCATTCGCGCAGATCCGAACGTGGCCATCGTAATGTTGACGGTGCATAATTCGGAAGCGGCCAAGGTTGAGGCCCTGGACGCCGGCGCGGACGACTTCGTCACCAAGCCGTTCAGCACCCCGGAGCTGCTGGCGCGAATCCGCGCCGCTCTTCGGCGGGTTCCCGCGACGCAGGCTGCACCGAACCAGCTTCGCGTTGGCCCGCTGGCAATCGACTTCGCAGCGCGAACCGTGAGCCAGGGAGAGGCCACCAGCCATTTGACCCCCAAGGAATTGGATCTGCTTCGCTACTTGACCCAGCACGCCAATCAAGCCGTATCGCATCGCGAACTGTTACAGACCGTTTGGGGGCCCGATTATGGCGATCAGGTGGACTACCTGCGCGCGTTCATCAAGAACCTTCGAAAGAAGGTCGAGATCAATCCGGATCGCCCGCAATACATCACTACCGAACCCTGGGTCGGCTATCGCTTCAACGGAACGCCCGAATCTTCATAATTTCTTCATGCCTTTTCTATGACTTTTTCAGGTCTTTAGCCATATCCTCGGGACTGGTGGGAGCTAGCATGCCATCTGTCCTTTCCGGCAACCAAGTCGATCACTACGCTCTGGAGACCCTGGTCGCAACCAGCAATACTGCCTCCATCTATCGAGGCACGGATCTGCTCACGGGCCGTCAGGTCGCGATCAAGATTCCGCACCTGGAGGTCGAAGGCGATCCGCTATTCTACGAGCGCTTCCGTCGCGAGCAGGAGATCGGCCAAAAACTGAACCATCCGTCGATTGTGAAATTCATCCCGGATGAAACGCGCAGCCGAGTCTATCTGGTGATGGAGTGGGTGGATGGTCAACTGCTCCGTCACCTCCTGAGCGAGCAAGGAAAGCTTCCGCTCGAGCGGGCGCTCCGCATTACAGTGGGCATCTGCGATGCGCTGGAGTATATGCACAGCCAGGGCGTGGCGCACCGGGATCTGAAGCCGGAGAACATCATGGTGGACGCCGAGGACCACATCAAGCTGATGGATTTCGGCATTGCGGGCCTGGCCGGCGCGCGACGGTTGACTTTTGGCAAGCTGTCGCAGGTGATGGGCACGCCGGATTACATTTCTCCGGAACAGGTGAAGGGCAAGCGCGGCGACGCGCGGTGCGATATTTTCGCGGCGGGAGTCATATTGTACGAGATGCTCACAGGGAGCACGCCGTTTCCGGGTGAGAATCCATTCACCATCATGAACAACCGGCTGATCCAGCATCCCGTTCCGCCGCGCGAGCTAGATCCCGGGATTTCAGCCGAACTGCAGGAAATCCTCTATCGCGCGCTGGAGCGGGATCCGCGGAATCGCTACGCCAAGGCGCGAGAGTTCTCGTGGGATCTTCAGCATCCCGATCAGGTGGGAGTCGCGGATCGGCCGGAAATGCGGAATTGGCAGCGCCGGCGCCCGCACTGGATCAAGGCGCTGCTGCTGTACGGCGGGCTGGCTTTGATTCCTGTGTTCGTCTTCACCCTGCTGCTTTTGGTCGCGCAACATAGTTAGACGCGCCATGGGTGCGGAGCGCGCCCGCATGGCTGGGTTTTTATGCCCCGGCGACTTCCGAGGGTGCCACCGCAATTTTTTCCAGTGTGGCTAGACGAACGTGTAATGTTCGAATTTCCGCTTCTCCAAGTTTCTCCGCACAACCTTCCACTATCCTTCTCCCTTGCTCATGAATCGACTTGCGGAATGCTGTGTCCGCCGTGGTGGTCGCAATATCTCCCAGGGCGCGCAGCAGCCGCAGGCTGACCGCAACATCGCCCTTCGCGTACATGCGTATTTGCTCGAAAGCTGATTCCAGCAGGTGGTCGAAGGTGCTCCAACCGATGGACACCCGCAGGATGCCCGGCGGATCGTAGAACAGATGCGGCGCCGGCTCCCGGGACGCGAAGCGGATCAGGATACGGCTCAACTGGTCCACGCACGTGATGGCCGTGCTCGGATCGTTCACCGCGGGCGATATCGCCTTCAGAGC
The DNA here is from genome assembly GCA_020073265.1 of Terriglobia bacterium. Lineage (GTDB taxonomy): Bacteria > Acidobacteriota > Terriglobia > Bryobacterales > Bryobacteraceae > Palsa-89. The sequence goes on from JAIQFN010000004.1 coordinate 15,086, forward strand.
AATATCCACAATCTGTAGAATTCCGAATTCAATATCCTGCTGCAAAGTCCTGGAGGGCCCCAGGTCGACGGTATTGCGAAGTTCGGCGCTCAGCTCTGGGGTTAGCCGGTTGCCCTTGTAGATCATCATAAGCGGCGTCCCGGCTGGAACAAACTGACCGACTCGTCGAACTACGTGAACTTTTACATGGGCGAATTTCGCCAGCGCAACCAGCCGCTGGATGTCCACGAATCGTATATAGCCTGACTCATCGCTCAAGAACGGCGTATCCCATGTCTTCACCTCGGACATGTCGGGTTCCAGGCGGATCTCCCTGCACGGCAAAGGCATCATCTCGTCAATCATGCCTTCGGTTTCAGACGCAATCCTGTCGACGATGTGACTCACGCTGATAGCGTGCGCGATGTGATGAATGAAAAACAGCAGCCACCCGACGCACGCCAGCGCGAGCAGCATGGCTCCGAACACCGTCGCGACCGGTGCAAACGGCCGCGGCAAGGAACGCGCGGTGGGAAGCGCAGCCATGCAGTACGAGAAAGTGCCGAGAAATATCCCCAGCGTCCATTGCGTCACGCCGTCCCTCACAAAGCTGACGATGATGCGCGGAGAGAACTGCATGGAGGCCAGCGTGAGCGTCATCAGCAGGATCGCGAAAACGATCGAAACCACCGTCATGATGGAGGCAGCGATTCCTCCCAGAATGACTTGCGCCACCTGAGGGTCGGCATGCGATGGAAAGAGCGCGCGTGGCACCCAATCCCCGGCACCGGGTACGGTTTCCTCAAGCCAGGACAGAAACGCGCCGGCGCAGCCCAGCGCCAGGGCAATGGTCAGCGGCCGAACCAGAAAGCCGCCGCGCAGGTTGTACATCGCATGGCGCACCCACAATGGCAGTCGCTTGTTCATGGTTCTATTTGCTTTAGTGTAGTCGCAGTCCAGGGCAGCCGGGTACAGTTCACCGGAATCTTCATAACTTCTTCATGGCTTCTATATGACTTTTTCAGGTCTTTGCTCTTATTCTCTGGATGAGAGCTGGGTATGGATATCTCAAGCATCGGCGGCACCTCTCATCCTGTGACGAGATCGATCGCCATGCAAGGTCCAGGCATGAACAGAACGATTCCCCAGAGACGGCTGTTAATCTTCGTGCTGGCTGCGGGAATCGCTGGATCGCTGGCCCAGGGAGCTCTCGCGCAGAGCGCGGCCTCGCATAACCCGAACGGAATCCCGGGGCTTGGCATGGCAGGGCGCCCCCAAGAGATTCCCGTGCTAGAGAAACAGCAAGTCGATTGTGCACGGCCGGCGTTCCAGGGATCTGTGGTTTCAGCAAGCATCCGAGCCACCGCTCCTCCAAGCGAGCAGGCTAAGCCAATCGTTTTCGATAAGTCGTGCGGTCCGCGGACCGGACTGCTCCGGGCGCATTCCGGCCGAGCTCCTCCCCGCACCTTCTCCCCGTAACAAAAACAGTTGTGGTAATCCGCGTGCGATGGCCGTATTCTTCCGCACGCGGTGAATGGAGAAGGGAGCGGCACATGCCTAAGAATTTACGTTGGAGATGGACCTTCATTGTTGCCGTCGTGCTGAGCTGCGTGTTCGGGATCATCGGGCTTCCCAGGTCGACCCGAGAGCTGGCGGAGAACTGGAATAAGAACATACGCCTCGGCTTGGACCTGAAGGGCGGCAGCCACATCGTCTTGCAGATCCAGGTGCAGGACGCATTCAAGGCCGAAGCCGATCAGGTGATCGAACGGCTCAAAGAGCAGCTCAAGAAGGAAAATGTCGAGTATGCTTCGATGGACCGCAACGAACCCGCGTCGATCGAGACTGCCGGAACGATCCAGATCAACGTACGCGGAGTCCCGATCGCCAAGGCCGGCGACTTTCGCCGCATCGTGAGCGATCTCACGGGACAGCAATGGACACTTGCCTCGCAAAGTTCGACCGACTACAGGCTGACCATGCGCGGAGACGCCGTGCCCAAACTGCGACAGGACACGTTGACGCAGAGCATGCAGACCATCGAGAAAAAGGTCAACGGTTTGGGCGTGGCGGAGGCCAGCGTGCAGCAGCGCGGCGGCAGCAGCGGCGAAGCCGAGATCCTGGTCCAGTTGCCGGGTGTGGACGATCCCGCCCGCGTAAAAGGCATCTTGCAAACCGCCGCACAGCTTGAACTGTGCGAAGTGAAGGGCGGTCCATTTCCTTCTCGCGAGGCTGCCATCAGTCAGAACGGCGGTGTCTTGCCCTTGGGGACCAAGATCGTTCGCGGGTCGTCGCGATCGGGAGGAACCGATGAGACGTGGTGGCTGCTCGGCCGGTCGCCGATCGTCACGGGGCGCGACGTGCGTGACGCCCGGGCGCAGCAAAGCGATGCCTCCGGACGCTGGGACACGGCCTTCGTGCTCACCCAAGAGGCCGCTAAGCGCTTCGGACGGTTTACGGAGGCGAATGTTGGAAATCGACTGGCCATCGTGCTCGATAGCGTCGTGCTGAGCGCCCCGACCATCCAGAACAAGATTTCCGATGAAGGACGCATCACCGGAGCAGCCAGCCAGCAGGACGCCGCCGACCTGGCGTTGAACCTTCGTGCGGGATCGCTGCCGGCAGGAGTCAAGGTGATCGAGGAGCGGACGGTGGGTCCTTCCCTCGGTGCGGACTCGATTCGCCAAGGAGTCTCCGCAGGAGTGCTTGGTTTAGCGCTGCTGATCGGAGCGCTGCTGATCTATTACCGCGGCGCGGGCTTCAACGCCGTTCTGGCGCTGCTGCTCAACACCATCATGACGGTGGCGGCGCTCAGCTACATCGACGCCACCTGGACACTGCCCGGCATCGCCGGCCTGGTGCTCTCCATCGGGATGGCCGTGGATTCGAACGTGCTGATCTTTGAACGCATCAAGGAAGAACTGCGGGCCGGGAAAGCAGTGCCCGCCGCGATCTCCGCCGGCTTTGAGCGCGCTTGGGGAACGATTGTGGATACGCACGTCACCACCGTTGTTGCGAGTGCGTTTCTCTTCATGTTCGGAACGGGACCGGTGCGCGGCTTCGCGGTGACGCTGGTGATCGGCCTTATCGCCAACGTCTTCACCGCAGTATTTGTGTCGCGGGCGATTTTTGCCGCGGAGCTGTGGCGCAAGCCGCGGATGACGCACCTGAGCATCGGAACCGGAAGAACCGAGCTTTTCAAAAACTCCAATATCGACTTCCTGTCCAAACGCACTCTGGCGATCGGCCTCTCCACGCTTGCGATTCTCGTCAGCATCGTGAGCCTCGCGATCAAGGGCGGGCCGAAGTATGGCCTCGATTTCCGGGGCGGCACCTTGATGTACGTCAAATTTGCTTCCATGCCCAGGCTGGACGAACTACGCCAGGCGCTCTCGGCGAAGATCAAGGGTGAGATCAGCCTGCAAGAGACGCAGGGAACCGGGGAGGTCATTATTGGAACCGAACTCGCGGACGAGCAAAGCCTCGCGCAGGCGCGGCAAAACGTCGAGGATACGCTGCGCGAAAAATATGCCAACCTCGGCGGAAAGCTGGATCTGAATAACGCCAACCAGGCCGCGCTCCAGGGCCGGCTCCAGCTCGCGTTGCCTGCTTATTCAGAACAGCAGCTCAAGGATCTCACGGCGCGGCTGCTGAACTATCGGGACCGGGAAAAAGGGGGCATCCTCCGGAGTCTGGACGAATTGGCCAATGTTCCCGGCGTCGACCAGACCGCATTGGCCGCCATCAAACACGAATTCGGACTGGGCGCTTTCAACCTCCGGTCGGTCGAGATGGTAGGTCCCCGCGCGGGACAGGAACTGCGGCATCAGGCGCTGCTGGCGACGCTTTGTGCCCTGGGAGGCATGCTGATCTACGTCGCGTTCCGGTTCAAACTAATTTCCGGCGCGGCGGCGGTGATCGCGACCGTTCACGACGTCGTGATTACGTTGGGCCTGTTCTCTCTCACCGGCCGCGAAATCGATCTGACGGTCATCGCCGCGCTGCTCGCGCTGATCGGCTACTCGATGAACGACAAGATCGTCGTGCTCGACCGCGTGCGCGAGAATCTGCGCGTGAATCGGCGCGGCTCGTTCCTGGATCTGGTTAACCAGTCCATCAATCAGACGCTGAGCCGAACGATCCTGACTGCCGGCCTGACGCTGCTCGCTTGCCTGTCCCTGTATTTCCTGGGCGGCAAGGTGCTCAACGGAATCGCGTTTGCGCTTTGCGCGGGCATTGTGGTGGGCACGTACTCGTCGATCTTTGTGGCCAGTGCCATATTGGTGATGTGGCACCAGTTCCAAGAGAAACGAAAAGCGCCCGGCGTGGCGACACCCAGAGAGCCAAAGCGGGACGTCGCGTATGACCTTCCCAGCAGTCCCATGGCAAAGGCCTTCCGGTCCAGGCAGCGAAGAGTACGCTAGGAGATTGACTCCGTAAACTCCATGGATGGCCTGACTCTCTTTGGACTGGTTGCCGTCGCGGCGATGCTTATTTTCTACGCATTGGAAAAACGAAGCCATTGGTTCATTCTGGCGTTCGCCGGTTCGTGCATCCTGGCTTCGATTTACGGTTTCCTTCAGGGAGCTTGGCCGTTTGGACTGGTGGAGGCGGTCTGGTCCGCGGTGGCAATCCGGCGCTGGTGGGGCGAAAAGCGCTGAGGAGTGAGCGCTTTGACGCTCCTGGGACCCGTCAAGGGAGTACAGTTAGCCTGACAGGTTCCGGAAGGCTCCCACAAACACTCGATTCCCAGTGATTTCAAGCGGATAGCAATCTTCATGACTTCTTCATGGCTTCTCTATGACTTCTTCAGGCCTTAACGAATATCCTCAAGTCGTGGAAGGGCGTAACAACATGACACTCGCCATTGAGAAAATCCTGGCGCCCGCAACTGGACAACCCAGCCGGCCACTCATTGAGGAAGCGGGCCAGAAGCTCAACATCGCGGTGGTGTTCACATCGGTAGAAGCAACACTGGCGGCTTTGAAAGAGGCTGGCCGCCTGGCAAGCAGCCTGGGCGCGCGAATCACGCTTTTGGTCCCCCAGGTGGTGCCCTATCCTCTGCCGCTGGAAACCCCGCCGGTCCTGGTCGATTTCAACGAGAAGCGCTTTCGAGTGATCGCCGGCGAGAGTCCGGTGGAGACCAGCGTGCAAATCTATCTTTGCCGCGATCGGTTCGAAACGCTGACCAGCGTGCTAAATCCCGGTTCGCTGGTGGTGCTGGGCGGGCCGAAAAGGTGGTGGCCGACTCGCGAAAAGAGATTGGCCAGCAAACTGCGCCGTATCGGTCACGAAGTAGTTTACAAGGAAACGGAGTAACTCGAGATGCTCGATCTGTTCTACGTCGCTGTAGGCTGCATATTTCTGCTGGGCTGCTGGGCCTTCACCAAGGCCTGCGACAAGCTGTAGGGAGACACAAGCCATGGATTACATCATTGCCGGAATCGCATCGCTGGGGCTGTTTATCTACCTGGTTTACGCGCTGCTTCGTCCGGAGAAGTTCTAAGGGTGAATTATGACTAGCATTGGAATTCTGCAAATCGCCATCTTCCTGGGGATCATCCTGGCCTGCACCAAGCCATTGGGCGCCCACATGGTGAAGGTGTTCGAAGGACAGCGAACGTTCCTGCACCCGGTGTTGCGCTGGCTGGAAGTGCTCACCTACAAGGTTACGGGCATCAAAGAAGATGTCGAGCAGCGCTGGACGCACTACACCGCCGCGCTGCTGAGCTTCAGCATCTTCGGCTTCCTGCTGACCTACCTGCTGCAGCGCGCGCAGGGCTACCTGCCGTTCAATCCGCAGAACTTCGGCACGCCCAACATGCCTCCCGACCTGGCCTTCAACACCGCCACCAGTTTCGTCACCAACACCAACTGGCAGGCCTACTCGGGCGAAGCCACGATGAGCTACTTCGTGCAGATGGCGGCGCTGGCGGTACAGAACTTTGCTTCGGCGGCGGCTGGCATCGCCGTGGCAGTCGCGCTGATTCGAGGATTCGCGCGGCAGGAAAAGAAGACCATCGGCAACTTTTGGGCGGACGTCACGCGCGCCACCGTCTATGTGCTGTTGCCGATTTCCATCGTCGGCGGCCTGCTGTACGTATCGCAGGGCGCGATCCAGAATCTGAAGCCCTACACCGAAGTGACCACGGTGGAAGGCGCCAAACAGGTGATCGCTCAGGGCCCGGTGGCTTCGCAGGAAGCCATCAAGCAGCTCGGAACCAACGGCGGCGGATTTTTCAACGCCAACTCGTCGCATCCGTTCGAGAATCCCACTCCGCTGAGCAATCTGCTGGCGATGTTTTTGATCTTTGTGATCCCGGCGGCTTTGACTTACACCTTCGGAAAAATGGTGGGCGATACCAGACAAGGCTGGGCGATCTTCGCCGCCTTCTCGGTAATGTTCCTGATCGGCGTGTTCGTCTGCTACCACTTCGAGCAGGCCGGCAACCCCATTCTGGCGAATCGGGGGCTCCAGACTGCGGCGACATCCGGCCAGTCCGGAGGCAACATGGAGGGCAAAGAGGTTCGGTTCGGTATCGCCAACTCCGCGCTGTTCGCCACCGTGACCACCGATGCGAGCTGCGGCGCCGTCAACAGTATGCACGACAGCTACACGCCGATCGGCGGGCTGGTTCCTCTGTTCAACATGATGACCGGCGAAGTGATCTTCGGCGGTGTGGGCGCGGGCCTGTACGGCATTCTGCTGTATTGCATCCTGGCGGTGTTCATCGCCGGACTCATGGTCGGCCGCACGCCGGAATATCTCGGAAAGAAGATCGAGCAGAAGGAAGTCAAGATGGCCATGCTGGCCGTGATTGCCACCGCGTTCAGCATCCTGGTCTTCGCCGCGCTCAGCTCGGTGATCACCTTCCCGGCCAAAGGCTACTGGAATCCGCAGGGCGCTGCCATCGCGAATCTTAACAACAGCGGGCCGCACGGATTCGGCGAGATCCTGTACGCCTACACCAGCAGCACTGGAAACAACGGCAGCGCCTTCGCCGGACTCACCGTCAATACGCCCTGGTACGACCTCACGCTGGGCCTCGCGCAACTGATCGGCCGGTTCCTGTTCCTGATTCCGTTGCTGGCCGCGGCCGGGAGCCTGGTCATGAAGAAGAAGGTACCTGAAACGGCCGGAACATTCCCCACGCACGGGCCGCTCTTCGTCGGCCTGCTGGTGGGGACCGTCTTGATTGTCGGAGCGCTCACCTTCTTCCCGGCGCTTTCGCTGGGACCGATTGTCGAACATTACCTGATGCAGAGCGGCAAGCTCTTTTCCATGCTCCTGCCGACGCTCGGGATTTGGAGTTAACCATGCCCACCACTATCGCTACGGAGCCACAAGTGACACCGCAACTTCCCCCGGACGATCCCACTTCGCTGCTTCCCAAGAAGCTGGTTCGCGCGAGGCCGCTATTTGACCCGGAAATCGTCAACCGCGCCGTGCGAGCATCCTTCGGAAAGCTGAATCCGGTTACTCTGCTCAAGAACCCGGTGATGTTTGTCGTGGAAGTGGGCGCGGCCATTACTACCGTGTTCCTGATCCGCGACCTTTTCACCGGCGCTGGCAATCTCGGATTCCAGTTCCAGATCTCGCTGTGGCTCTGGTTCACGGTGCTGTTCGCCAACTTCGCCGAAGCCATGGCGGAGGCCCGCGGCAAAGCGCAGGCCGACAGCCTGCGTAAGACCAAAACGGACGCCATCGCGAAGCGGCTGACTTCGTCCGGCACCGTCGAGCAGGTTACGGCTTCCGCTCTGAGAGCCGGCGACTGCGTGATCTGCGACGCCCGGGATCTCATCCCCGGCGACGGCGAAGTGATCGAGGGTATCGCCACGGTCGACGAGTCGGTGATCACCGGAGAGAGTGCGCCGGTGATTCGCGAGTCGGGCGGCGACCGCAGCGCCGTCACCGGCGGCACGCGCGTCTTGTCGGACCAGATCAAGATCAAGATCACCTCGAACCCCGGCGAGACGTTTCTGGATCGGATGATCGCCCTGGTGGAGGGCGCCGAGCGCCAGAAGACGCCCAACGAGATCGCCCTGAACATCCTGATCGCCGGGCTGACCCTGATTTTCCTGCTCGCGGTCATCACGCTGCAGCCCTACTCGGTATTCAGCGTGGCGCAAGCCGGTTCGGGATCGGTTCCCACCGTCGCCGTACTGGTTTCGCTGCTGGTCTGCCTGATCCCCACCACCATCGGCGGGCTGCTGTCGGCCATCGGCATCGCCGGCATGGATCGTGTCATGCAACACAACGTGCTCGCGATGAGCGGCAAGGCCGTGGAAGCCGCGGGCGACGTGAACTCGCTGCTGCTCGACAAGACCGGCACCATCACGCTGGGGAACCGGCAGGCGGTCGAGTTCCTCACCATCAACGGCGTCACGGATCAGGAACTGGCGGATGCGGCGCAGTTGTCCAGCCTGGCGGATGAAACGCCGGAAGGCCGCTCCATCGTGATTCTGGCCAAGGAGAAGTACGGCCTGCGCGGGCGGCACATTCCCGAGCATGAAGCCGAATTCATTCCGTTCTCCGCCTATACGCGGATGAGCGGCGTCAACTTCGAAGGACGGCAGCTCCGCAAAGGCGCTACCGACGCCATCATTACCTTCGTGATGGAGCGCGGCGGCGAGGCGCCCGGCTACTTCAAGGAAATGAGCGACCGCATTTCCCGCAACGGTGGAACACCGCTCGCGGTCGCCGACGGCAAGCGCCTGCTCGGAATCATCCATCTCAAGGACATCGTCAAGGGTGGCATGAAGGAGCGCATCGCGCAGCTACGCAAGATGGGCATCCGCAGTGTCATGATCACCGGCGACAATCCGCTCACCGCGGCGGCCATCGCATCCGAAGCGGGGGTGGACGATTTTCTGGCCCAGGCGACGCCCAAGGACAAACTCGAGTACATCCGGAAAGAGCAGGCTTCCGGACGGCTGGTGGCGATGACCGGAGACGGGACCAACGACGCGCCCGCTCTGGCGCAAGCCGACGTCGGCCTGGCCATGAACACCGGCACCACCGCGGCCAAGGAAGCCGGCAACATGGTGGATCTCGACAGCAATCCGACCAAGCTCATTGAAGTGGTGGCGATCGGCAAACAACTGTTGATCACGCGCGGCGCGCTGACGACGTTTTCCATCGCCAACGACGTCGCGAAATACTTCGCCATCATCCCGGCCATGTTCATGGCCACCTATCCGGCGCTCGGCAAACTCAACATCATGGGACTGCATACGCCGCAGAGCGCGGTGCTGGCGGCCGTGATTTTCAACGCGTTGATCATCATCGCCCTGGTGCCGCTGGCGTTGCGCGGCGTGAAATACCGGCCTTTGGACGCGGCCAGCCTGCTGCGCCGCAATCTGCTGATCTACGGGATCGGCGGCATCATCGCGCCCTTCCCGGGCATCTGGCTGATCGATCAGTTGTTGGTGGCCCTGCGGATGGCCTAAGGAGCGAATCATCATGTGGGAACAAATTTTGCCAGGACTTCGAATCAAGATCTTCATGACCATCGTGCTGGGAGTCGTCTACCCGCTCGCGATGACCGGGATCTCGCAGCTCATCTTTCCGAAGCAGGCCAACGGAAGCCTGATCACGCAGAACGGCAAGGTGATCGGATCGGAAATCATCGGCCAGAGTTTCACCAAGCCCGAATACTTTCACCCGCGGCCGTCGTCGGCCGGTAGCGGCTACGACCCGACCGCCAGCAGCGGCTCCAACCTGGGACCCACCAGCGCCAAGCTGGTCCGCGGCACCACCAAGACCGATGACAAGAAAAACGAGGTGGTCGACTACGATGGCATCAGCCTGCGTGTCGTGCACTTCTGCCTTGAAAACGGCATTCCGTATGAGTCGTCCGTGCCGCTGGACCGGTTCAAGAACGCCACCGGCGATCTGGATGACGTGAAGCTCATCAAGGCCTTCAACGACGACAAAGCGCCGTTGGTGTTCACGCCCAAAGCGTCCATCCCCGCCGATGCGGTGACGGCATCCTCGAGCGGCTTAGACCCGCACATCAGCCCCGCCTCGGCGCAAATCCAGGCCGCTCGCGTGGCCAAGGCTCGCGGCATCTCGGTCGACCAGGCCAACCAGCTCGTCGCCCGGTTCACGGACAACCCGGATCTCGGCCTGCTGGGCGAACCGCGCGTGAATGTGCTGAAGCTCAATCTGGCGCTGGACCAGCAGTTTCCGCGCAAATAGCGGTTTCTATGCTGCGATCCGCGCGCCCACGCAAGCGGGTTGCAGCAAGCTGAATACGCATGGACGCTCATCATATTATTGGGATGGCCGCGCTGATCCTTGCCTTAGCCTTCGTGCTCTACATGAGGATCCGGTTTCCCAGCCCATCTAAGACCGAGGAGAACGGCGTGCGCGTCACGGCCGTGGTCCTGTTTGTGTTGTTGTCTTTTTTATTCCTGGCGCCAGCCGAGAGCTGCCAGCCTTCTTGGTTGAAAGGAACTACTCAGAGTCGCGGACTTCGGTAAAGCCACATCATGAAAACAACCTGCGATCCAGTGTCATACTCACCAACGAAACCGGCCCGCGCCGACGTGCCAGAGAACTTAGTCTTTCTAGCGCTCGATCCACGCTCACCCGTCAGTTTCTTCCAGCGGCTGGGTCTGGTCTTGTGGCTCGGAGAATCTGGCCAGTCCGGCCTATGGCTGTAGACGGCGAGCCATGCGGGGCAAAGTTTCTCGATCGCCAAGATGTTTCTAATCTAGACTGATAGTGCCTATACCGTATGAGGACGAGCCGGACGGGCCGTGAACTGCGCCGCAAAACCCCGGAAGAGCTGCTGCGCGAAGTTCAGGCTGAAGAGGCCGCCTCTGGAAAGGGGCATCTCAAGATCTTCCTCGGCTACGCGTCCGGCGTCGGAAAATCGTTCCGCATGTTGGATGAAGCGCGCCGCCGGCGCGAGCGTGGGCAGGATGTCGTCGTGGGCGCCATGCAGCCCAAGCTCCCGGCGGAAGTCGAGCCGCTGTTGCAACGACTGGAAGTGCTACCCCTCAAAGCTGTGGGCGATGGAACCGCTATGGACCTGGATACATTGCTTCACCGCCACCCTTCGGTTTGTATCATCGATGGCCTGGCTTATGACAACCCGCCCGGCTTGCGGAATCCGACGCGCTGGCAGGATGTAGAGGATTTGCTGCAGGCTGGAATCAACGTGATCGCTTCCATCAATATCCAATACATCGCCGAGCTGCGCGAACAGGTGGAAGCAATCACCGGAAAGCACGTGGATCAAACCGTCCCGCTTTCTTTCATTCAGAGTGCGGACGAAATCGAAATTGTGGATGCGCCCGCGGAAGCGCCGCTGGAGCGGTCCCCGGACGAACAGGTGCAGATTCAGCAACGTCAGGAGCGGTTGTCCAAGCTTCGTGAACTGGCCTTGGTGGTAACTGCCGATATCGTGGACTCTCAGCTCAACGATTACCTGGAGCGTCACGGTATCCAGCAGCATTTCGGCGCGCACGAACGGATTCTGGTGTGCATCACTCCTCGCGCAAACCTGCGGGAGATGATGGAGTTCGCTCACATCATCGCCCAACGGTTTCATGGAGAACTCATCGTGGCGTACGTCCGGCAGGCGAATATCTCGCCTGAGGATCAATCCGCCCTGGACGCCAGGCTGGCGATAGCGAACGCCGCTGGCGCGCACGTCGAAATTCTGGAAGGAGAAGACCCGGCAGAGACGCTCCTGGACTTCGCCAGATCCCGGGGCATCACCCAGCTTTTCGTCGGACACAGCCAGCGCGGCGGACTGGCGCGGCTCAAGGGCAGCCCGCTCGACAAGTTGATATGGGAAGGCCGCGGCATGGACGTGTGCGTGTTCCCCCAATAGAAAATGACCGAACCGCAGCGCGGGAAACTGAAAATCTTCATGGGCTATGCAGCCGGCGTCGGCAAGACCTACAAGATGCTGGAGGAAGCACAAGCACTGAAAGCCGCCGGGGTGGATATCGTCGTCGGTTATTTCGAGCCGCACGGCCGCAAAGAGACGATTGCTAAAACCGAAGGCTTGGAGATCCTTCCCCGCCAGAACATTCCGTACCGCGACTCAGTCTTTGAGGAGATGAATACCGAGGCCATCCTGGCCAGGCACCCTCAAGTGTGTGTCGTGGATGAGTTTCCGCATACCAATGTTCCCGGCTCGGAGCGAAGCAAGCGCTGGGAAGATGTCGAAGTATTGCTGGCCGCGGGCATCGATGTTCTGACCACGATGAACATCCAGCATCTCGAGAGCCTGAACGATCACGTTTGGCAGATCAGCGGCATCCGAGTCCGCGAAACCGTCCCGGATTGGGTGGTCGAGCAGGCGGATGAGGTAGTGATGGTCGATCTCACACCTCGAGCCTTGCTCAATCGCCTTCAAAGAGGCGTCGTGTACGAACGCGAGAAAGCCGAGCGCGCTCTGCAAAACTTCTTTCGGGAACAGACTCTGGTCGCGCTGCGGGAGCTGGCTCTTCGCCAGGCCGCGCATGAAGTCGAGCATCGTATAGTGGACGAAGAGGCGCGCCTCTTGCCTTCTGATGGCGCGGCCGCCGGCTCACGCAAACACCACAGGATTTTGGTATTGGTCAGCGCCGATCCGAAAACCGCGATGATTATCCGGCGCGCCAAGCGCGTGAGCGACTTCCTGGGCGCGGAATGCTTCGCGGTGGCCGTCCAGCCCACCGGTGATCTGAGCAGCTTAGCCGCGGCCGATCGCGAGGCCATCGAACACCACTTGAACTTCGCGCGCAACTTGCATATAGAGACTCGCATTCTGGAAGGCGACGATGTCGCCGCGGCGCTGGTCGATTTTGGGCGCCGCAATCAGGTCACGCAGATCTTTCTCACGCGCCCCCGCCGGAAGACATGGTCGCCGGCATTGTCCCGCGACCCGGCGCAGAAAGTTATCGGCCTCGCCAAGGACATGCTGATCGTCATCGTCTCCGATCGGGAGCCGGTCGCGCAGTAACCGCCGTGCCGAACAACCCATCTCATCGCCGGCCAATCCTCAGGCTCGCGCTCTTCCTGGTCTGCGCCATTCTGATCTTCCTGGCTTTCAATACCCTGTACTCTTTCACCAACACGCTCCATCAGCTCGACGTGGTAGAGGCCGAGCGCGATCGGTGGCAGCGGCCCGTGGACGTTTTGCGAGCGCTGGATTTGCGGGCAGGAAACACCGTAGTCGACCTGGGTTCCGGAGCCGGTTACTTCACTCTCAAGCTCTCACCCGCCGTCGCCAAGCGAGGCCAGGTGCTGGCCGTGGATCTTCGCAGGCTGTCGCTGTTTTTCTTATGGACCAGGGCTGTGCTGCGCGGTCAACACAATGTTCACGTCGTACTGGGAGAGGAAGATAACCCCCGCCTGCCAGCGGGCGCCGTGGACGCCGTGCTGATCTGCAACACCTATCACGAATTCAGAAATCCGGAATTGATGATCGAGCACATATTCCGGGCGCTTCGGCCGAGCGGCCGCTTGGTGGTTGTTGATCGGGCTCCTCCAGCGACCGAAGGGCAACACACTCACGAGGTGCCTCTCGCAAACGTTGAGAGCGAGCTTCAGAGCAGGGGATTCGACATCGTCAGCCGCCAGGACCGCTTTATTGACCGGCCCGGCGACGATCTGTGGTGGCTCCTGGTCGCCCGTAAACCGTAGGAGCGAGGCGCCTTAAGATCATCGCTTCGACTGCGTGAAATCCCGCAACACCTTGCGTGAAATAGAGCAATCGGCACACGCAGACGGCGGCATCTTTCAATGACCCCACCAATAGTTCGGTGCGGGCAAACGACCTGTCTCCACCCCGCCGGATGGTCCTCCAGATGCAGCCTCCTAAAAGACGCACGGCCCGGGAAGATGGCCAGAATGCTTCAAAACCGAGTCCTCGGTTACCTAGCCGCCATACTGGGCATTGGCGCAGTCACGGCGGCGTGCGCGCTGCTTCGCAGCCACATCAATGAAATGACCGTGGCGTTGGCGATGCTGCTGGTGGTACTGCTGGTAGCCGCCGTGTGGGAGCGCTGGCCGGGCTTGCTTGCCTCCGTGTTAGGCATGCTGTGCCTGAACTACTTCTTCCTGCCGCCGCTTTACACCTTCACCATCGCGGATCCGAAGAACTGGATTGCGCTCGCGGCTTTTTTCATCACCGCATTGACAGCCGGGCGGCTCTCCGCGTGGGCAAAACAACGCGCTGCCGAGGCGGAGGCCAGCCGGAGCCAGGCGAGACTGGCAAGCACCTACAACCGCAGCCTGCTGGAGGCCAGTCTCGACCCGCTCGTGACCATCGGCCATGACGGCAGGATCAATGACGTGAACGCCGCCGCCGAGACTGTGACCGGCCGCTCACGAGCGGAACTCATCGGCGCGGACTTCTCGGATTGCTTCATAGACCGGGAGAAGGCCCGAGCTGCTTATGAGCAGGTGTTTCGCGGTGGGTCCATTCGAGGCTATGCTCTGGAACTTCGCCACCGTGACGGACACAGCACGTCCGTTCTCTACGATGGGTCGCTGTATCGGGACGCCGGCGGAAACGTGATCGGAGTGGTCGCGGCCACTCGCCCGATTGGCGCCTATGCTGGAAAAGTCCTGGGCGCGCAGCCGGATCCTCGCGTCGTTAGACACCTGGGTCTGTTCGTCGGCTTTGCCAGCTTGTTTTCCTTTGCGGTTGGACTTTTGTCGCTGCTTGGGTTGACGTTGCGCCTAGCCGTCCTGAAGAGCATCATTCCAGGACAACCCGTCATAAAGATGAACGCAACCGTCTGTCTCGCGTTGCTCGGTCTCTCTCTGTGGTTGCTCCGCAAAGACGGCCACCAGCGCGTCGCCAGGATCCGGAAATTGTGCGGCCTATGGATGGCGGCAATCGTCGCCTTGGTGGGCCTGCTGGGCCTGACCGAACACCTGGGCGGGTGGAACCTGGGCATCGACCAACTGCTGTTCCGCGAACCCGTCGCGGACGCCTTCTTCAGTGTTCGTCCGGGCCTGATCGCCCCCATCACTGCCTTGGATTTTCTTTTGTTAGGGCTTGCGCTGCTCTTGCTGGACCGGGGAATAACGTGGAAATCGCGCCGCTATTGGCCGGCTCAATACTTCGCCTCTTTGACAGCGATCCTCGCGATCGTCGGGCTTCTCGATTTCATTCTCGGGTCTCGCGGTTCCTATACTCACATCGCCCTTCAGACCGCCGTTACGCTGCTGGTACTCTCCCTCGGTTTGCTCTGTACCCGCACGGAACGGGGACTGGCGGCCTTGCTCGCAAGTTCGACGGCCGGGGGATCACTCCTGCGGCGGCTGCTGCCTGCCGCCGTCATCATTCCGATCGTGATCGGCGCGCTGGGGTGGAGAGCATTCTCCGCCGGCCTCTACTCCGGGTGGAGCGTGGTCAGCCTGATGATCGTCGCGATGATGACTCTGCTGGCCGGTCTCGCAATTTGGAACGGGCACATCGTCAATCGCGGCGACATGGAACGCCGAAGAGCCGAGGGAGTCCTGCACCGTAGGGAGGTGGAACTGAGAGAGGCGGAGCGCCTGGCCCGCATGGGCAGTTGGTGGTGGGTTCCCAACAGCGACAGCGTCACCTGGTCTGCCGGGCTCTCTCATATTGCGTGGCGCGACCCCATGCTGCCCCCGCCGGCATACAAAGAACAACTCGGGTTCTACACGCCGCCGAGTTCCACGCGACTCGATGCGGCCATACAAAGCGCCATCCGCACGGGAGCGCCCTATGAACTCGAATTGGAGATGGTCCGCACCGACGGCGCCATCCGGTCAGTCACCGGTCGCGGCGAAGCAGAGCGCGATGCCGAGGGTCAGGTCGTGCTCGTACGCGGCACCGTCCAGGACGTTACCGACCGCAAGCAGGCCGAAAATGAAATTCGATTGCTCGCGCGTTTGCAGGCGGTGGTGGGCGAGATCGGCCAGCAGGCGCTTCGCAGTGAAACCTCCGGCAAGGTGCTGGACGACGCGGTCGCTCTGGTGGCGCACACCCTGGACGTCGAGTATTGCAAGGTGCTGGAGCTGCTTCCGGACGGCCAAGCTCTGTTGCTCCGGTCCGGCGTCGGTTGGAAGCCGGGATTAGTCGGCCACGGAACCGTCGGAGCGGGCACGGATTCCCAGGCCGGATACACGCTGCTTTCCGACCAGCCCGTAGTGGTCGAGGATCTTCGGACCGAAACGCGTTTCAGCGGGCCGCCGCTGCTTCGCGAGCACGGCGTGGTGAGCGGCATGAGCGTCGTCATCCCCACCAGCGAGGGACCTTACGGCGTCCTGGGAGCGCATACGCAGAAGCGGCGATCCTTCTCCACGGATGAAGTCAATTTCCTCCAGGCCGTCGCCAATGTGTTGGGAACGATGATCGAGCGGGAGCGGACCGAGCAAGCGCTGCAAAAATCCGCGGGGGAAGTGCTCGACCTCTATAACAACGCTCCGTGCGGATACCACTCCGTCGACAAAGACGGCCTCTTCGTCCGGGTGAACGACACGGAACTCTCCTGGTTAGCGTACACGCGCGAGGAGATGATCGGAACATTGAAGTTCTCCGATCTCCTGACGCCAGGGAGCCGGGCAACCTTCCAGGAGAGCTTTCCCAGATTCAAAGCCCAGGGAGCGATACGTGACCTCGAGTTCGAAATGCTCCGCAAGGATGGCACGGTCCTGCCGGTGCTGCTCAGCGCCACCGCCATCACCGACAGCGCGGGCAATTACCTGATGAGCCGGTCGACGATCTACGACATCACGGCCCGCAAGGAAGCCGAGGATGAAGTCCGGATGCTGGCCCGCCTCCAGTCGGTGGTGGCCGATCTCGGTGAACGCGCGCTGCGGGGCGCGCCTTTGTCCCAGATGCTGGACGACGCTGCCAGCCAGGTTGCTCAGGCTCTGGGCGTCGATTACACCAAGATCCTGGAGTTGCTTCCGAATCACGACGCGCTGCTGATGCGCTCCGGCGCGGGTTGGAAGCCCGGATACGTCGGTCATGCGACCGTCGGCATCGGTACGGACTCGCAAGCCGGATACACGCTGCTTTCCGACCAGCCGGTGGTGGTCGAAGACCTCGAAACCGAGCAGCGGTTCGCCGGGACAGCGCTGCTCCACGAGCATGCCGTCGTGAGCGGCGCGAGCGTCGTCATTACCACCAGCGAGGGACCTTATGGCGTGCTCGGGGTTCATACTCGCCACCGCCGGAGTTTTTCGGCGGACGAGGTCAACTTCCTTCAGGCGGTCGCCAATGTGCTGGGATCGGTGATCGAACGTCATCGGTCCGAGGCGCGGCTGTGGCGCGTCAATCAAGCCCAGCGGGTCCTCAGCAAGTGCAATGAGGCCCTGATCCGGGCGACCGAGGAGTCCGCTCTGCTGCAGCAGATCTGCGACCTCATCGTGGAAGAAGCCGGCTATCGGCTGTGCTGGGTGGGCCGCGCTGAAAACGACGCAGCCAAGTCGGTACGCGTCGTGGCGCAGGCAGGCTTCGAAGCCGGGTACCTGGCGACTCTGAAGGTCACCTGGGCGGACAACGAGCTGGGCCGGGGACCCACGGGCACGTGTATCCGCTCGCGCGAAACAGTGGTGACGAAACACATCGCCACGGATCCGAAGATGATCCCCTGGCGCGCCGAGGCCTTGAAACGCGGCTACGCCTCCAGCGTTTCCATCCCCCTGGTCGTCGACTCGAAGGCGTTCGGGGCCATCATGATCTATGCCGCGGAGCCGGATGCATTCGGCGCCGAGGAAGTCGCGCTGCTGACCGAGCTCGCCAGCGACCTGGCGTTTGGAATCGGAACCTTGCGAACCAGAGCGGAGCGCGCCAGGGGAGAAACGGCTCTGCGCGAAAAAGAAGAGCATATCCGGCTCCTTCTGGACTCCACAGACGAGGCCATCTGCGGCGTCGATCTCGAAGGCAACTGCACCTGGGTCAATCGGGCCGCTGCGAGTATGCTGGGCTATGGCGAGCCGGGCAGGTTGCGCGGCAAGAATCTTCACGGCCTGGCCCATTACCGTCTGCAAGACGGAAGACCGCTGCCGCAAGACGAATGTAAAGCGTACCGCGCCCTGATAAAAGGCGACTTCGTGCACGTCGATGATGAAGTGATGTGGCGCGCGGACGGGACTTTCTTTCCGGTGGAATATTGGTCTCATCCGATGCGCCGCAACGGAGACGCGATCGGGGCGGTGGTCACATTCCTGGACATTACCGAGCGCAAGCGGGCGGAAGCCGAGATACGCACGCTCAACGCCGGCCTGGAGCAGCGCGTCAATGATCGAACCGCGCAACTGCAGGCCGCGAACACGGAATTGGAACAGGCCCGGGAACGGGAAATCGAGATCGGCTTCAGAATCCAGCAGACCCTGCTGCTCGATCAGCCTCCGGTGGACGTTCCCGGACTTCGAGTGGCCGCCCTGACCATCCCCTCCCAGCGGATCGACGGCGATTTCTACATCTTCTTACGTCACTCGGATGAGTCTTTGGATGTGATCGTGGGCGATGTCATGGGCAAGGGAATTCCCGCGGCGCTCCTGGGGGCTGCTACCAAGAGCCATTTCCTCAGGGCCCTGAGCGACTTGATCACCTTGTCCAAGGATGGTAAGCTTCCGGAGCCGAAAGAGATCGTGATGCTCGCACACGCCGAGCTGGTGCGGCATCTGATCGATCTCGACAGTTTCGTGACTCTGTGTTACGCCCGGCTGGACCTGAGCAGGCGCTGCCTGGATCTGGTCGATTGCGGGCACACCGGAATCGTTCACCTGCACGGCAAGACAGGTCTCCACCAGATGCTGCGCGGAGACAACCTGCCCCTGGGAGTCCGCGAAGGTGAGATCTACGATCAGATCTCTGTTCCTTTCGATCCCGGAGACTTGTTCCTCTTTTATTCGGATGGGGTGACGGAAGCGCGCAGCCCCACTGGCGAGCTGTTCGGGGCGCAGCGGCTGGAGGAGTGCGTTGTCAACAATGGCCAACTGGAACCCGCGGCGCTGGTGGAAGCGGTTCGCCAGGCCGTCGCTAGCTTCAGCGGATCGGGACGGCTGACCGACGACCTGACCAGTGTGGCCATCCGGGTCGAAGAGAGGCAGCTCACCGTCGCGCGGCGGGAGATGGAGATCACGAGCGATCTCAAACAACTCCGGTTGGCGCGCGAGTTCGTGCGCGCCTTTTGCCGCGATCTTCCCGGCCCGCCACTGGACGAAGATAGCGTTTCCGCGCTCGAGCTGGCGGTCAACGAAGCCGCCAGCAACATCATGAAGCACGCCTATCATGGCCGCGCGGATCAGTGGATTCATCTCGAGGCCGCGGCGTTCCCAACCCATCTCGCGATCCGGCTGCATCACTTCGGAGATCCTTTTGACCCCTCCACCGTGCCGCCGCCGCCACTGGATGGCTCGCGCGACTCCGGATTCGGCGCCTATATCATCGCCAGGAGCGTCGATGAAGTCAGGTACTATCGCGATGAACATGGCAGGAACTGCATTGCGCTGGTAAAAGCCCGCACAGCGGGAGGAAAGTGAGGCTGGATGGAAATAGCAATAGACAAAATGGAGGGCATCGCCGTCGCCGCGGTGCCGGTGGATGAACTGGACGCCAGCAACGTCGGGGAGTTCAAGCGCGACATCGCGCCCGTGCTGCAAGCCAATACCAGGCTGGTGCTCGATCTGAGCCGGCTGCGTTTTGTGGATAGTTCCGGGCTGGGCGCCATGCTCTCTTGCCTCCGTCAATTGAGCGCCAAGAGCGGAGACCTGAAGCTGTGCGGCATGTCCAAACAGGTACGGGGGCTTTTTGAACTCGTGCGCATGCATCGGATTTTCGACATCTACGGCACCAAAGAAGAGGCAGTACATGCTTTCAGTCACTGAAGGTGTCGAAACTATTCGGCCGCCTGCCTCGGCGGACTTAGTCTCTAGCATTCAAGAATCCATCCGCCGCCACGCCAGATACTCGCTGGGAAAAGCCTGGAGCGACCTCTCCAGCCGGGAGCTCTTTAACGCGGTCGCTTTGTCGGTGCGGGATCGCCTGGTGGACCGGATGCTCGAAACCGAAGAGCGCTATCGGCGCGGCCTTCCCAAGCGCATTAACTATCTTTCCATCGAATTCCTCATCGGGCAATCGCTCGGCAATCATCTCCATAACCTTGGGATTCGCGATGCATACCGCCAGGCCCTGGGCCAGCTCGGCGCCGACCTGGAAACCGTGGAAGAGTGCGAGGAAGACGCCGCGCTGGGCAATGGCGGGCTGGGCCGTCTGGCTGCCTGCTTCCTGGATTCTTTCGCCACGCTCGGGATTCCAGCCTGTGGCTACGGCATCAACTACGAGTACGGTCTGTTCAAGCAGGAAATAGACAGCGGCTATCAAAAAGAGAAACCGGACAACTGGCTGGCGCAGAGTACGCCGTGGGAGATCCCTCGCCCCGATGATGCCTGCCTGGTACCGGTCTATGGCCGCATCGAGCACGGCGTCGATCGCGCTGGCGCCTACAACCCGATGTGGATGGACTGGAAGGTCATGGTCGGCACTCCCCATGACATGCTGATCTCCGGCTACGGCGGCCGCACGGTGAATCTCTTGCGCCTCTATGCAGCGCGTTCCTCACGCGACTTCGACATGCAGATCTTCAATGACGGCGACTACTTCAAGGCCGTCCAGCAAAAGATTCAATCCGAGAACATCTCCAAGGTGCTCTATCCTTCCGACGCCATCGTCGCCGGCCGAGAGCTGCGTTTGGTGCAGGAGTACTTCCTGGTGGCCTGCGCGATTCGGGATATCGTCCGCGGGTTCGAACAGCATCACGAAAGTTTCCGGGACTTTCCCGCCAAGGTTGCGATTCAACTGAACGACACACATCCGTCACTGGCGGTTGCGGAGTTGATGCGCATTCTCGTCGATCAAAAGAATCTGGAGTGGGACGAGGCCTGGGCCATCACGCAGGCGACGCTCGGCTATACCAATCACACGCTGGCATCGGAAGCGCTGGAGAAGTGGCCGGTTCCTCTGTTCGAGTCGGTGCTTCCCCGGCACCTGCAAATCATCTACGAGATCAACCGACGTTTTCTGGATCGGGTTTCCCAGGCCCATCCGGGCGACGTCGAGCGCGTCAGGCGGATGTCGATCATCGAGGAGGCTACGCCCAAACAGGTGCGCATGGCCAACCTGGCGATGGTAGGAAGTCACTCCATCAACGGAGTCTCCCGAATTCACACCGAATTGATCAAGGCATCTCTGGCGCCGGACTTCTTCCAGCTCTTTCCGGAAAGGTTTAACAACAAGACCAACGGAATTACACAAAGGCGGTGGTTGCTGAAGGCCAACCCCGCTTGGGCGGACTTGATCAGCTCTACCATCGGAGAACGCTGGCTCACCGACCTCTATCAACTGCGGGAGCTCGAATCCCATGCGGCAGATGCAGGCTTTCAAGCAGAATTCCTGAGAGTCAAGCGCTCGAATAAGGAGAAACTCGCGAGGATCATCCAAGATGCCACCCGGCTGAAGGTCGATCCCGATTCCCTCTTCGACATTCAGGTGAAGCGAATGCACGCCTACAAGCGGCAGTTGCTGAACGTGATGCACATCATCGACGAGTATTTGTCGCTGGTGGAGGATGGCCGTGAGCCCGCCGTGCCGAGGACTTACATCTTCGCGGGAAAAGCCGCGCCCGGCTATTGGCTAGCCAAGCAGATCATTAAACTGATTCACAATGTCGGGCGCGTCATCAACAACGATGCGCGGGCCAGCCAGTGGATCAAGGTAGCGTTCGTACCCGATTATCGCGTCTCGCTGGCGGAGAAGATCATCCCCGCGGCCGACCTGAGCGAACAGATCTCGACGGCCGGGACCGAAGCATCGGGAACCGGCAACATGAAGCTGGCGCTGAATGGAGCCATCACCATCGGCACTCTCGATGGCGCCAACATCGAGATGCTGGAAGAAGTGGGCGCGGACAATATGTTCATCTTCGGCCTGAAGACCGCAGAACTGAGGGCCATGCGCGAACAGAAATCCTATCGGCCCTGGGAGTACTATGCGCGCAATCCGCGCGCCAAGCGAGTGGTGGATAGCTTTGCTTCCAACATGTTCTGCTCGCAGGAACCCGACCTGTTCGCGTGGATCTTTGCAAGCGTTCTAGACGCCGACGACGTTTATTTCCACCTGGCGGATTTCATTCCCTATGTCGAAGCGCAGGAGAGGGCCGGGCGCGGCTTCCGCGATCGGAATCTCTGGGCGCGGATGGCGATTCTGAACGTCGCTCGCATGGGGAAGTTTTCGAGCGATCGCACCGTCGCCGAGTACTCGCGCGAGATCTGGGGCGTGGAGGGCTTAACACTGCTCGACTAGCGCGCAACCACCAATCACACGGAAGCGAGATCAGCCGCCCGAGCCTTTTGGATCGGTGGGGGTCCTCACCGAAAAGAGCGACGGGCATGCACCTAGAATCGGCTGCTTACGCCTGGTTCGCATTGCATCGGACGTTGCGAATCGGTTTCGATTCTCGTTAGCGCTATCAATCCCGCGCGTTTGAGCCAGCTTCAGTCGTGTGGAAACGGGCTGCTAGAAAATGCCACGGCGAATTCGCTGCATCAGCCGCTCTCTAAGAGACGGAACGTTGCACGGTTGCATATGCCAAGCGGCGTCATGAACGGAATCGACACATTTGTAAGAAATAGCAGTGTTCGCGGACGGCGACTCTTGCCGGCGCCGTAGCCAGTTGCGCGTAGCGGGCGAGGAGGTCCTGGCTTTCATCTTCAGGGAGAATGTTCGCCGCCTGAAATCTCTGGATGAATCCGTCCACGGCAGTCCCTTGGTGCATAAGGAACATGCATGAAGTGTCGATGTGATTCGGCACTCCGGGAAACGGTGGTAGTGCATGCAGGGTCCGCAGCGCGGCGGGTATCCGAACAAGCGCGTCCGTTACCGGAAAGGGCGCCGCTTCCACGAAATCAGTGATGGCGATCCGATCCTCGATGCTGGTGTACCAGACACGCGGCGCCAGACCTGCTTCAGCCGCCGCCTTCATGCATGTGAAGTGGCGCGTAGGATCATCGGTACGCATGATGATCTTCAATAGGAATGAAGATCCTCGCACAACGATGCGAAAGACAAGGTTGGTGGCATTCCCCCTGGTCAGCCTGCGGATGTCTTCGAACTCTGTTACACCCAAAGCCTCGCGCAGGCCCCGAGTTACTGCCGCGGATGGGTGGCTTCGTTGTCAGCCGGTCGCCGGTTCAAGCGCGGCGGGTGGCTCCAGCGCCTACATCACTTCTTTTTCGACTTTTGCCCGTCCGGCGCCGGCTGGATCTCCACGAATTGCCAGCCGAAGCGTCCCTTGATGCAGAGATTTCCACGAGTGACGCTGTGATCCAACGGTGAGGAGACGTGTACGATCTTGCCGTCCTGTTCGTGGATCGTCAGATTGCATCCGACGCCGCAATAGGGACAGACCGTGTCGGTGCGGTTCTGCCGGGCCTCGTCCCAAGCGCCGTCCCGGCGCAGGTCGTATTCCGCTTTGAACATCAACGCGCCGGTGGGACAAACGGCGATGCAGTTGCCGCAATAGACACAAGCCGAACCAGGCAGCGGAACCTCATACTCGGTTGCGATGCGCGCCGAGAATCCGCGGCCGGCCACCGCAATCGCGAAAGTGTTTTGCGCTTCCACGCCGCAGGCTTCCACGCACTTATAGCAGAGGATGCACTTCGAGTAGTCCCGGATGTAGAGCTCGTTGTCGATCTTGGGAGCTTGCGCCACGGTGGCGGCCGATGCGCCGAATCGCTCCGGGTGTGCGGCATAGCGCTGAAGATAGCCCTGAAATTCGGGAGCGGTGGAGACATCCACGGAGGAAGCCAGGAATTCCAACACCATGCGCCGGCTCAGCCGCACGCGTTCGGAATCCGTGTGGATGATCATGCCCGGCTCCACCTTGCGCGAGCAGGCGGGCACCAGCGCGCGCGATCCTTCGAGTTCCACCACGCAGACACGGCACACATTCACCGGCGCCAGGCTCTCCAGGTAGCAGAGCGTGGGAGTGTCGATGCCGGCCTCCCGAGCGGCGTGCAGGATGGTGGCGCCCTCCGGCACTGAAACGGTCTGGCCGTCGATGCGGACGTCGATCCGGCGGACGGAATGCGCGGGCGGCGCTTCCGGGACCGGCCCGCGGGGAATTGGATGTAGGGCAGACGGTGCGTCGCTCATGCGAACAGACTCCATCGATGCAGCGCGGATTCGATGGCGCTGGAGGCGGTTTGTCCTAAGCCGCAAATCGAAGCGTCGCGCATCGCCTGTCCCATCTCGCGCAGCGTTTTCACTTCATCGGCGAAGGACTGGAGCGGCCGGGCATGCGCCAGCCGATGCAGCGCCTCTTCCTGGCGCACGGTGCCGACCCGGCAGGGCACGCATTGGCCACAGCTTTCGTCACGGAAGAATGCCGCGATGCGGAGCAGGATCTGCTTGAGGTCAACCGAATCGTCGAACAGCATAATGACTCCCGATCCTAGCGTGGCTCCGATGGAGCGCGCGCCTTCAAATGTGAGCAGCATGTGGAGTTCGCTGGGAGACACGAAGGCGCCCGCCGCGCCGCCGAGCAGCACCGCCTGAAGACGCCCGTTGCCTGCGACGCCACCGGCCAGATCGATCATCTCGCCGAGCGTCAGCCCGAACGGAGCCTCGTACACGCCCGGACGCACCACGTGACCGGAAAGACAAAACAAGCGAGTGCCGGTAGAGTTGAGGGAACCGATCTGAGCGTAGGCCGCACCGCCACCCAGAATAATCTCAGGAATGTTGACGATGGTTTCGACGTTGTTGACGACCGTCGGCCTGCCGAACAAGCCCGCTTGGGTCGGGAAAGGAGGTTTGTTACGCGGTTCACCCCGGTAGCCTTCGATGGAATTGAAGAGCGCGGTCTCCTCGCCGCAGATGTACGCGCCGGCTCCCCGGCGGACTTGGATGTCAAAGCTCAGTCCGCGGTCGAGAATGTTGCCGCCCAGCCATCCCGCCGCGCGCGCCGATTGTATGGCCTGCCGGAGACGGCGAGTGGCGAGCGGGTACTCGCCGCGGATGTATATGTAGCCTTGTTGCGCGCCGACGGCCAGCGCGGCGATGGTCATGCCTTCGAGGATCGCGAAGGGATCGCCCTCCATTACGATGCGGTCCTTGAAGGTGCCGGGTTCGGATTCATCGGCATTGCAGACCACGTAACGCGCGCCGGCACGGTCGCTTTGCAGGCTCACCGCCTCCCATTTCTTGCCGACCGGAAAAGCCGCCCCGCCCCGGCCGACCAGTCGCGACTCCATCACTTCGCGCAGCACGCCTTCCGGTCCCAGGTCGAGGGACCGCCGCAGGGCCTGGTAGCCGCCGAGTCGAAGATAGTGGTCCAGAGCCGGAGGGCCGGCCTCACCGATGCGGCGAAGCACTCGCAGCGTCGCTCCGCCGGCTTGGGGAACCGAGAGCCGCGGACTGAAAACATCGGATTCCGCCGGCCAGCGACCGGCCACGGCGTCGCCGATGGAAGCCTGCACCGCATCCGCGGTGGCGGGGGCCAGCACCCGCTCGCCAGGATTCTCTCCGGCGCCCGTAATCAACACTGCGGGAGCGCGTTCGCACAGGCCCAGGCACGGGCTGCGCTGCCAGACCGCCTGGCCACCCTGACATGCGGCGTTCGCCGGACCCAGCTTCGTCTGGAGTTCGTCGCACACCGCTTCGGCGCCTCGCAGCATGCAGCCGATGTCGTCGCAAACATGCGCCACCACGGGAGGCCGCCGATCGAGCGCGAACATTCCATAGAAGGACGCTACGCCATGCGCCTCGGCGGGCGGAACATCCAGCCGCAAGCAAACATAGTTCAACGCGCCAGGGCTGATCCAGCCGGCGCGCGCTTGGACCGCGTGCAACACCGGGAGCAGCAGGTGCCGCCGGGAGCGTGCCTCGCGGCCACCGACAGCCACGCGGCCTTCTTGTTCGATACGTCGAACGCCACCCTGCCAGCCGGATTCGGGCGGTCCCAACTCGGCATCGACGGCGGCCTTTTCTTCGACGGTGGGTTCAGCGCTGGAGAGGTGGAGATCCACTAATCCTCCGTGTACTTTTCGATTCGAATCGCGGTGGCCTTGAATTCCGAAGTGCCGGACTTGGGATCGACGGCGTCAATGGTCAAGGTGTTGGTTGGAACCTGGTCGTGGAAATGAGGGGTCATAAAAGCAAGGCCTGGGCGCAGGTTCGGATCGAACCGCACGGGAGCCACCACCGATCCGCGGCGCGAAGCGATGCGCACTTTCTCTCCATCCCGCACGCCATAGCGCGTGCCATCCTCCGGGGAAAGGTCCAGCGTTTCGCTGCGGCGTAGCGGCGAGGGGTAGCGTCCGCTCTGCACATTGGTGTTGTAGGAATCCAGGCGGCGTCCCGTGGTGAGCCGGATCGGATAGTCCCGATCGAGGTGATCGACCGGCGGCGAGTACTCGACCGCGGTGAACGGCGCGCGCGGACCAATGAGAGGAGTCTGCCACAAGCGGCTGTGCAGGTACTGTTCTCCGGGGTGCGATTCGTCGTAGCAAGGCCATTGAATTCCGCCCAGCTCCTCCAGCCGGCGATAACTCATGCCGGCGTTCATCGGACTGAGGCTGCGCAGCTCGTCCCAGATCGACTCCGAATCAGGTTTGCCCCAATCGTGTCCCAGGCGGCGGGCCAGCTCGTAGAGAATTTCGAGATCATCGCGCACTCCCGCCGGCGCAGGGATCGCCCGGCGCACTCGCTGCACACGGCGCTCGCTGGAGGTGACCGTGCCTTCGGTCTCACACCAACCGGCCGCGGCCGGCAGAACGACATCGGCGAGGGCGGCGGTGCGGGTGAAGAACAGGTCCTGAACCACCAGGAATTCAAGCCCGCCGAGCAGCTTCAGAGCCCGGTGACGGTCCGCTTCCGAATCGGCCGGGTTCTCGCCGAGCACGTACAGGCAGGTCAGCTCGCCGTGCTCCATGGCTTCAAACATCGCGCTCAGATGCAAACCGCGTTTGGGGTTGATTCGAGTTCCCCAGGCGCGTTCGAACGCGGCGCGCAGTTCATCGTTCTCGACGTGCTGGAAGCCGGGGAGGCGATCGGGAATCGCGCCCATGTCGCCTCCACCCTGCACGTTGTTCTGGCCACGCAGCGGATTCAATCCGCTGCCATATCGGCCGACATGGCCGGTCAGAAGTCCGAGATTCAAGAGCGCCAGCACATTGTCGACGGCGTTGTGATGTTCCGTGATGCCCAGCGTCCAGCAGATCTGCGCGCGTTCCGCGCGGGCATAGGCATGGGCGCATTCTCGAATGACCTGGCCGGGAACGCCGGTTTCACGCTCAGCCCGTTCCAAGGTGTACTGCTCCACGGAATTCCGGTAGGCTGCGAATCCGCTGGTGGCGTGCTCGACGAACCACTGGTTGGCTAAACCGGCTGCGATGATTTCGCGCGCCATGGCGTTGGCCAGCACGATATCGGAACCGACGTCGAGGCCCATCCACACGTCCGCCCACTGCGCCGAAGCCGTGCGTCGCGGGTCGACAACATAGAGCCGAGCGCCGTTTCGCACTCCCTTCAACACGTGATGGAAGAAGATGGGGTGCGTCTCGCGCGCGTTGGATCCCCACAGCAGGATCACGTCCGCTGCTTCTATCTCGGCGTACGAGCTGGTACCGCCCCCAAGTCCAAAGACCGTCGCCAGACCGACGACGCTGGGCGCGTGTCAAGTGCGGTTGCAACTGTCGATGTTGTTGCTGCCGATCACGGCGCGCACGAATTTCTGCGCGATGTAGTTCAGCTCGTTGGTGGTTTTAGAACAACTGAACATGCCGAACGCCTGCGGGCCGTGTTTTGTCAGTTGGGTCTGAAAGCCTTGCGCGACTCGATCCAGGGCTTCATCCCAAGTGGCTGGACGATGAACGCCCGCATCGCGGATCAGTGGCTGGACGAGCCTGTTCTGGTTTGAAATTGACATAAGGATACTTACAGGATAGATCACGGCCGGGTTCCAACCGCTCCCGGGCTACGGGACCGATCCCGTTCTTAACTTGTAGGCTTTCGTGCCGGGATCCTGTTCGCGGTAGACTGCGTGACAAGCCTGGCACGCGGCGCCGACGCGTTTTGCGATCGCGATTGACGCCGCCGCATCGATCTTGTCGGCCGATAGAGCCGCGTCCAGTTCGTCCATCCCGGTCACTGCGTCCTTGAGGATCTTGATCGCGTCGTCCTTCTTTCGATCCTTCCAGAACGTGATCGTAACCGCGAGCAACTCGCGCGACCGCGTCAGCTGGGCCTTGGCGGCTTCGAAATCACTTTTGGCAAGGGACGCGTTGACGGCGGTGAAATTCCGGCCGAGCAACTTCATGTTGTCGGCGAGATTGTTGGCCGTGAAGATCGGATATTCGGCGGCGACGGACGAACCAGCCAGCATCAGGATGAGGGGCGCCGCGAGGCCGAGCCGCCGCATGCGTCTAAGCTTCGATGATCCCACTGAGCTTGCCCGTGCTGTCGCCGAATCTCTCAACCGGAGTGCCCAGGCTCTCCAGGATAGTCACGTACAGGTTGGCGAGCGGCGTTCCCTTGGCCTGCCGGATGTAGCGGCCGCCCGTGACGCCGGTGGCCTGGCCGCCGATCAACGCGATCGGGAGGTCGTCGTGGAAATGCGTGTTGCTGTCGCTGATGCCGGTGCCGTACAGGAACAACGTGTGGTCGAGCATAGTCCCGTCGCCCTCGCGCATCGCGGCCAGCTTCTTGACCAGATACGCGAACTGCTGGAAGTGGTACTCGTTGATTTTGTGCAACCGCTCCAGCTTGGCGGGCTCGTCCTGATGATGGGACAGCGGATGATGCGAGTCCGACACGCCGATTTCCGGATAGGCGTGGGCGCTCACTTCCCGCGCCAGCATGAAGGTGCTGATGCGCGTCATATCGGTCTGGTAGGCGAGCGCCAGCAGGTCCATCATGAGCTTGGCATGCTGGCCATAATCGCTGGGAACTCCGACCGGCTGATCCACCACCGGCAGCTCCCGGGTGTTCTGCTGCTCGGCCATCTGGATGCGGCGCTCGATATCGCGAACCGAGTCGAAATACTCCTCGATCTTGATCCGGTCCTTCGGCCCGAGGGTTTTCTCGAGACTTCCGATTTCGCCGCCGACGAAATCGAGAATGCTGCGATCCCGCTGGATGCGCGCGAGCCGGGCCGCGCGATCGGTGCTGCCGGAGGCGCCGAACAGGCGCTCGAAGACGGCGCGCGGATCGTTCTCGATGGGCAGCGGCGTGGTGGGCGTGCTCCAGGCGATGGTGTTGGTGTAGGCGCAGCTCGCGCCGCCGTCGCAGGCGCCCAGCATCGCGTTGGACTCGAGCCCCAGTTCGATCGAAGCTAATTGCGTTTCCTTGGCCAATTGCTTGGCGGCGATCTGGTCCATCGAAACCGAACCCATCACGTCGGCGCCGGAGGTGATCTTGAACGGCGTACTGGTGAGAAACGTTCCGGCCGAGCGGGCGTGATCGCCTCCGCCCTTCACCAGATTGGCCGCTTCGTCCGCCAGGCCGCCGATCAGCAGCGTGTGGTCCTTGAACTCAGCCAGCGACTGCAGTGTCGGGGGCAGTTCCTGCATCGGTCCTACGGCCTTGGGAAACCAGTACGGCATGGACATCCCGTTAGGCACGTAGAACACGCCAAAGCGGCGGACCGGAGCCGCGGCCGTGCCGGAACGAAGGGCGGGCACCATGCTGTCGAGCCACGGCAGCGCGAGCGTTGCGCCCAGGCCTCGCAAGACCGTGCGACGTGACAAATGCTTCCTGGTGACAATCATGCTCTCATCTCCTAGCGTCGTTGCGCCACGGCTGTGGTGGCAGGCGGAGTCGCATCCGGGCCGGGCGCTCTGCGCATCTCGAACGGGGAACTGCGCGCGATGCCCAGCACCAGCGACGACCAGCGGTAATCGTTTTGAGCCAGCTCGCGATCGATCTGTCGCACGGTGGGAGCGTCGAAATACTCGACTCCCCGGCCCAGCGCGTAGGTCAACAGCTTTTCGGTGACGGTCCGGATGAACTCGTCCTTCCGCGAGAGCAAAGCCTCGCGAAACGCTTTCGGGCTGTCGACCATCCTGCCGGACCAGTTAATGGTCGAGTTGATTTCCGCGCCCATGTCGGTGTCGCGCCACTTTCCGACCGCATCGAAATGCTCCAGGGCGAACCCGAGCGGATCCATACGGGCATGGCACGACGCGCACACCGTATTCTTACGGTGCTCTTCCATGCGCTCGCGCAGCGCGGTAGGCTTACTCCGGCCGTCGTTCTCTTTCAGCGGCGGAACATTGGGCGGAGGCGGCGGCGGCGGCGTGCCGAGCAGGTTTTCCAGGATCCATTTTCCGCGCAGCACCACCGAAGTCCGGTGAGCGTAGGAACTCACGGTCAGAATGCTGGCTTGCCCCAAGAGGCCGAAGCGCCGGTCGTCGGTCAACGTCACGCGCCGGAAATGGCTGCCAAAAATATCGTTGATCCCATAGTGGCGGGCCAGCCGCTCATTCAGGTAGGTGTAGTTAGCGGACAGCAACTCGGGTATAGGACGATCCTCGCGCACCTGGCTGTCGACGAACAGCTCCGTTTCACGCGCCATGGCTTCGCGCAGCGTGGGGTCGAAGTCGGGGAACTGCGCGCGGTCCGGATCCTGCGAGTGGATGTTGCGCACCTGCAGCCACTGGCCGGCGAAATCGTCGATGAAGCGGGTGGCGCGGCGATCGGCCAGCATGCGCCGTACCTGCTTATCCAGAATCTTCGGATCGTTCAACTGGCCGCGCTCGGCGGCCGCAAGCAGCTCGTCGTCGGGAATGCTTCTCCACAGGAAAAATGACAAACGCGAGGCCAGCTCCAGATTGCTCAACCGGTAGACGGCTCCTGGTTGTGCGCTGGCGGGCTGGCTTTCGATGCGGATCAGGAACTTCGGCGACGAGAGCAACGCTTCGAGCGCGCGCTCGATGCCCGCGTCGAAATCTCTCTCGGCGCGGCCTTGCTTGTAGATGTTGAGCAACGGCTGGATATCGCTCTCGGCCGCCGGACGACGGTAGGCGCGCCCCACCAGCGTGCCGATGATCTTGCGCGCGCAGGGATCTTCCTCTTGTGTGGCCGCCGGGCGGCAGGTCAGGATCTCGCGGCGGCTGGGCGTTTCCTGGGGAGTCTTGCCGTCGAACGGTCCGGCGATCTCCAGGGTGTCGATGCCGATGTCGCTGTCCTCGATGGAACGGCGACGGCCGGCCTGGCCGGGTTCGGGCAACGAGTCAGAAAATGCCGCGGCCACCAGCCGTGTGCCCGCTTTCACTGGAACGCGAATCTCCAGTTGCTTGTCGGCGTTCAAGCGGTAGTTGTGCACCTTGGCGCCTTCGACGTCGTCCTCCGGAACCGCAATCAGGACGCCCGGATCCGGACCCTTGAACTCACCGCCGACTCGGAAGCGCTTCACCAGGCCATAGTCGACGCGCAACTCGATCTGGCTCACGTCTTCCTCGATTCCTTCGATCGTGCCGACCGTTCCGTTGCGCTTCAGCCGCAGCCGGAAGACATATTCGCCGTCCAGCGGAAAAGTGTGATGAACAGCCAGGCCGCCGTGCGTGGCGAAGGGCATATCCTCGCCCATGCGCGCGGTCTGCCTGGTTCCGATCTCGACTTTGTAGACTCGCACCATGGGCCGATTGTCGGGACTCCCGAGAGCCAGCCGGCTGATCTTGGTGGCCGCGGACATGTAGCGCGCCAGCAGCCCGGGCGTGATGGAGAGCACGTCGGCGTTGTTGTCGAACCCGAAGCCGGCCATGTCGCTGGGCAGCAGCTCGGTTCCATCGATGTCGAGCGCCAGCAGGTCGTGAATGACGTTCACGTATTCGGCGCGATTCAGCCGATGCGATGCGACTCGTCCAGGATTGGGGTTCGCAGCGGCCGCACGGTCCAGCGAGGTTTCGAGCGTGGCGGCGAAGGCGTCGAGCGTGGCTTGGTCTGGCCGGGGCATGCCATCGGGCGGCATCTCGCGGGTGCGCAGCTTGCGCGCGATCTTCTCCAGCACTTCGCTGTTGCCCTTCACATCGGCGAGGTTGATCTTTTCGAGCGAAAGGCCGCCGGTCTTGGCCTTGTCGCTATGGCAGACGACGCAATATTTGTCGACGAGAGAGCGATCCCCGGGCGCACCCGGTTGCGCCGCGCCACTGATGCCCGCCAGCAGTAAGCCGAGTCCGAGAGTTCGCCATTGCCGTTCGGAAAGCATAGGCTGGGTCATTCCTTTCGCTCGCCGCTCGAAGCCGGCAACTCATCCGGCGCGGGGACATCGCGCAGGCGTTCCTGAACGGTGCCCGGAACGCCTAACTCCGTATTGGCGCCCAACTGCTTGAGCACGGCCGCTGTCTCCGGCCAGGCCTGAAATTGGAACGATTGCTTGGAGCCTTCCGCGAGCCGGTACGGCGTGCGTCCGCGGAAATCGCGCGCGTTGATGTTAGCGCCGTGCGCAACCAGGTACTCGATTACTTCGTCGAGACCGCGGAAGGCCGCGCCGTGCAAAGCGGTGAAATCGCCTTCGTTGACGGCGTTGACGTCCGCCCCCGCTTCAACCAGAATCTTCACTGCCTCCTCGGCGCCGGGTGAACGCGTCCCGCGCTGGCGTCCGGGCGTGAAGGTAAAGCGACCCAGTCCCGCGGCGACCATGAGCGGAGTGGTGCCGTCGTCGGTGGTGAGACGCGGGTTAGCGCCGGCTTCCAATAGTGCGCGGAGGATGTCGCCGCTGCCCGCGCCGCGCATCGAATCGCGAACCCGGCCACCGTCACCGCCGAAGCCGCCGACACTTCCGTTGGCGTTGTACGCGGCCACCCACAGCGGGGTGGCGCCGCGAACGTCGCCGGTGCCGCAGGCGAACGGCTCAAACGCGCCCTTCTTGGGATAACCGATGTAGGCCATGAACATGGCGGACTTGTCGATGCGCGCGTTGGGGTCCGCGCCGTGAGCGAGCAGCGCCTTCACCAACCGCAGCCGCCGTCCCGCGTCGGCCAGGCCGAAGGCTCCCGAGCCAAAGCCGCCGTAGTCGCCCAGGCCTTCATGTTTGCGTGTCCAGTCGGGCAGCCACAGATCCACCGAACCGGCCGCTGCGTGCAGCGCCTTGATTCCGTCCAGGTCGCTGTTGGGATCCGCGCCGTGCTCGAGCAGAAACAGCGCGAATTCTGTTTGCCCTTTGACGATCGACAACGGCAATGCGTGGGTGCCGTCAGTTCCGGTTTCATTCGCATTCACGCCGGCTGCGAGCAGGATGCTGGCCATCTCGACGTCGCCATTGCGGGAGGCGTACAGCAGCGGCGTGAATCCCTTGGCGGTGGAGGCATGCACGTCGGCATGGGCCGCGATCAGGACGTTAGCGATCTCCTTGTTGTGATCCGAAACCGCCCACATCAGCGCGGTGGTCTTGGTTTCAGTGGTCTTCGCGTTGACGTTGGCGCCATGCGCGAGAAGCAGCTTTACCACTTGCACGTTCGCCGTGTGCGCAGCCATCATGAGCGGCGTGAGTCCGCTCATCTCGGCGGAATCCGGCTTGGCGCCGGCCTTCAGCAGCCTCTCGACCATGGGCGCGCTGGCGTTCTGCGCCGCCTGGTGGAGCGGAGTGACGCCGTGGTCATCGGCCGTGTTCACGTTGGCGCCCGCGCGCAGCAACAGATCCGCGATTTCGAGATTGTCCCAGTGCGCCGCCCACAACAGCGCAGTGCTGCCGTCCGCGCGCGTGGCGTTCACGTCCACGCGTTGTTTCAGCAGCGCCCGGAGCGTCGCATTGTCCTGATCGGCCGCGGCGTTCACCAGCCGGCGATCCGGCTCGGCTGCAAACGCGAGGCTTGCGATCGCGAGCAGCGCGCCCAATGTCAGCGCGCCTTTCTGGACACTCAAGCTTGTTCGCATCGACGCCTCCTCTCGTCTCCTAGCGCGCCGCGTTCTGGCGCGTCAGCGGATGCGCCGTCCCATAGTCCACGTCTTCCATAAACTCGGGCACCGGCAGCCCGCGAGCCTTCAGGAGCTGACGAAGCAGCGCTCCCGCTTCCCGTCCGCGCTTGACAGTGCCCGTGTAATAAACGCCATCCGCGATGCGCAGCGGCGTCCAGCCCTCGTCCTTGGTGGTTGCGTCCAGCTTCGCGCCCTTGTCGGCCAGGAACTGCACGATCTCCGCAGATCCCCGGAGCGCCGCACCGTGCAGCGGAGCGAACCCGAAATCGTCGGCGGCGTTGACGTCCCGGCTGCCCAACTCGTAAGCCAGCTTCACGGCTTCGAAAGCCTCTTCATTGGTTGCGGCGCTCTCTCCGACGTTCCAGATGCCGACTCCAGCGGCGGCGGCGAGCGCAGTGGCGTGATCTTCAGTCATGATGTTCGGATCGGCGCCGTGCTCCGCCAGCAAACGCATGAGCGGGATGTCGGCGTGTTTGGCGGCCAGGAAGAACGCCGTTGCTCCCACGCGATTCTGGTAATTCCGCTGGCCGTCGTTGATCTCCTTGGCCTGCCGGGCGTTCGGATCCGCGCCGTGCGCCAGCAGCACTTTGGCGAGTTCGAAGCTGTCGTAGGTGTCGGTCGCTTCAGGCGGCGGAAGACCCTTGCCGTGATTCGGGCGGCGCGCATACTCGAGCGCGATGAGCGGCGTCCAGCCCTGCGCTGCGGCGTTGACATCGGCGCCCTGATCGATCAAATATTTCGCGAGCGCAAAATGCGCATTCGTGATGGCCAGCACCAGCGCGCTGGTGCCATCCGGACCGGCCGCCCGGATCGGCAGGCCGGACACGGCGTTAATCATTCGCCCGCGGTTGACGTTGTTGTCGACGTAGCTGGCCGGCATGCGCGCCGGTTGCGCCGGCTGCGCCCGCTTGGGCTGGATGGTGTCGTTGACGTTCGCGCCCAGCTTCAGCAACGTCTGGACGGCCTCCATGCGGCCCTCGCGCACGGCGAACAGCAAAGCGGTGAAGCCGCCGTTCGAGCGCGCCTGAACGTCCGCGCCCAGCTCCTTGAGCATCTCGATGCTGACCGGATAATTCTCCGCCGCCGCCCACATCAGCGCCGTCTGTCCATGCCAGCTCTCTTTACGATTCAGGTCCGCGCCGGCGGCGTACAACATTTTGATCACGTCGGTTTTTCCGGCGCGCGTAGCGGTCATGAGCACCGTTTCGCCTTCCGGCAGCGCGGTATTCGGATCGGCCCCAGCCTTGAGCAGATGCTCGACCACGGGCGCGCTGGCATCATTCGCGGCGATCGAGAGCGGGCTAATGCCGTATCGGTTCACGGCCTTCACGTTGGCGCCTGCGTTGATGAGCGTCTCCACCATCTTGAGGTCGTCGTGGCTTACGGCATAGTGCAGCGCGGTGGTCCCGTCGACTTCCGCGGCATTGACGCCGGCCCCGCTTTCGAGCAGCGTTCGAACCGCCGCGGAGTTGGATTGCTTGACGGCCTCCACCAGCCGCAGATCCGCGGTGGCGGCGAACCCGGTGGCCGATACCAACACCGCCAACAACCCAGCGTGTTTCATCCCGAGGCTCCTCATGGGCTAAAGGCTGAGCGCGCCGGTTGCGTCTCCGAATTTGTCGATGCGCACGCCGACCTTGTCCAGCAAGGCCAGGTGCAGATTGTTCATCGGCGTCTCGGCGGGATACCTGACGGCCCGGCCTCCCTTGAGCGAACCGCCGCCACCGCCGATCAGGACCAGCGGCAGATTGATATGCGAATGCGCGTCCGCGTCGCTGATGCCGCCTCCGTGCAACACCACCGAATGGTCCAGCAGGTTGCCGTCGCCCTCCGGCGTGGCCTTCAGCTTGCCCAGGAAGTACGCCAGCAGCTCGACATGGTACTTGTTGATCTTGTAGCCCTTCTCGAGCTTCACCGGATCGTTCTGATGATGCGAGATGGCGTGGTGCGAATCGTTGACGCCGATCTGAGGATACGGCTGGTTGGTCTGCTCTTTGCCGAGCGTGAACGTGAACACGCGCGTAATGTCGGCGTGGAAAGCGAGCGCGATCAAGTCGAACATCAGCTTGGCGTGATCCTCGTAGGCTTCCGGAATGCCCACCGGACGCTCCGGCACAGCCAGCGCCGACTCGCCGTCCTGCCGCTCGGCGAATTGGATGCGACGCTCGATCTCGCGGACGGAATCCAGATAATCGCTCACCACGTGCTGGTCCGCTGAGCTGAGTTTCTTCTGAAGCCCGGCGATGCCGTTGTTGACGAAATCCAGAATGCTGCGGTCCTGGCCGAGTTGCGCGCGCCGTTCGGCCGCGCTTCCGCCATCACCGAACAGGCGCTCGAAAACAATCCGCGGATTCGTCTCCATGGGGTTGGGATCCGTGGGCGTGCGCCACGAAATGCTGTTGGTGTAGGCGCAACTGTAGCCGTTGTCGCAGTTCCCGATCAGGAACACCTGCTCCATGGCCATTTCGAGCGATCGAAGCCGCGTTTCTTTGCCGAGCTCCTGGGCCGCGATTTGATCCACCGTGATGCCGTTGCGGACGTCGGCGCCTTCGGTGTGCTTGGGATGCACGCCGCTCAGGTAGACCGAGCCGGCGCGCGAGTGGTCACCGTTGCCGTCGCCGAACGCCTCGGCCAGCTTCTGGCTCAATCCGACGGGAATCACCACCTGATCCTTGAACGGCGCGAGCGGACTCAGCGCGGGCGTGAGCTCTGCGAGCGCGCCTTCGCCGCTGGGCTGCCATTTCGACATCACCGCGCCATTGGGTATGTACACGAATCCCAAGCGTCGCGGAGCCGTGGGCGCCGCCGAGAGCGCCGGCACCATGGCGTCCAGGAACGGCAACGCCAGCGAAACACCAACGCCGCGCAGAAAAGCCCGCCGGGGCAGCGCCGTTTTTTCGATGATCATCGGATCTCCTTCCCGCTGGATGCGGTGAGCGGCAACGACGAACTGTTCCGCATGGTGAATGGTGTGCTCTTGACCAGGTCCAGAATCAACGCGTCGAAACTGTAATTGCTCCCGGCCGCGCCGCGCACCATTTTTCGAATCGCGGGCGCATCGTAATATTCCAAGCCGCGTCCCAACGCGTAAACAAAAAGCTTCTCGGCCACCACCGTCACGAATTGCTCCGGGTTCCGCACCAGCAGGTTGCGAAGCTCGGCCGGGCCGCTAAACTTGGCCCCATCCGGTGTGGCGCCGGAAGCATCGATCCGCTCGCCATTCTCCGCGACGTTCCGCCACCGGCCCACCGCGTCGAAATTTTCGAGCGCGAAGCCCAAGGGGTCCATCTTCGAATGACAACCGGCGCACGCCGGATTCGCGCGATGCTGAACCATGCGTTCGCGCATCGACAACAGCTTGCCGGTGGAGCCGTTATCCTTGAGCGCCGGTACATTCGGCGGCGGAGGCGGGGGCGGCGTTCCCAGCACGTTCTCCAGTATCCATTTGCCGCGGCCCACCGGCGACGTACGGTCGGAATAGGACGTGACGGTGAGAATGCTGGCCTGGCCCAGCAGGCCGCGCCGGTTTGGATCCGTGAGAGTCACGCGCCGGAAATCGCTGCCGTGCACATTCGGGATGCCGTAATACTCGGCCAGACGTTCGTTCACGTAGCTGTAGTCGGCCGTCAACAGGTCCACCGCGCTGCGATTCTCCCGCGCGATGCTTTGGAAGAACAGCTCGGTCTCGGTGACAAAGTCGTGCCGGAGGTTGTCGTTGAAGTTGGGAAACAATACGTCGTCGGGCTGCTGGCCCAGCACGTTGCGCAGCCGCAGCCACTGGCCGGCGAAGTTCTTGGCCAGCGCCTCGGAACGCGCGTCCTTCAACATGCGCCGCACTTGCTGTTCCAGCACTGCCGGGTCGCTCAGCTTCCTCTGGCTGGCCACCTGGATCAGTTCGTCGTCGGGAATACTGCTCCAGAGAAAGAAGGCGAGACGCGAAGCGAGTTCCAGATCACTCAAGCGATGCACGCTGGCGGAGGCCGGATCGATTTCGACGCGATATAGGAAATCCGGGCTCACCAGCAGAGCCCGCAAGGCCTGCTCGATTCCGGCGTCGAAGCTGGCGTCGGCGCGGCCCTGTTTGTAGAAAGCCAGCAGAGTGGTAACATCCGCTTCGCTCACCGGGCGCCGATAAGCACGCCGCGCCAAGGTCGCGAGGATCTGCTTCGCGCACGTGGACTCCTCAGCCGCGGTCGCCGGATGGCATTCGAAAATGCGCTCCCGGCTGGGCGTATCGTGCACGCCCTGCGGGTCGTACGGACCAACGATGGTGATGGCGCCGAGATGCGGCTCGTACAACAGGTAGTCGCCTTCGCCGTGCGGCCTGCTAAATGGCGAGCGAATCGATTCGGCCAGAGCGGAAGTCTTCTTGACGAAGGTGGCGGTGATCAGCCGCGGACCTGCGTTCACGTGCACGCGCACCTGAAACTCCGGCGGCTTTCCGCCAAAGCCCAAAGCTTGCAGTTCTTCGGGCGAAAGCTGCGGAGGCTTGGGCGGCTCACCGGGTTTGGCGTCGGGCTGCGGCGGCCGTGGTGCGCGCGATCTCGGCGCCAGCGTAAACACCTTGACGCGCTCGCCGTCCACCGCAACTTCGAGCTGGTGCGGCTCCCTCACCTGGGCGCCGGCGAACAGGTCCAGCAGCTCGGCTTTGATGATGTACTCGCCGTCCTGCGGGAAGTTGTAGCGAATGGCTGCTCCGCCACGGGTGCCGAACGGCAAGCCCTCCTCTTGCTCATACTGCGAAAGGTCGCTGCGCAGCCGGAACGTCTCGGCGGTGGGAGGCGGCTTGGATGCGCCCACGGCCAGCCGGCTGATTTCGCGCGCCGCTCCCATGTAGCGCTCCAGCAGCGTCGGCGACATCTTCAGAACGCCCGCGATGTTGTCGAAGCCATAGCTCTGGTCGTCGGCGGGCAGCAGCGTCGTGCTGTCGATGTCCAGCGCCAGCAGGTCCCGGATCGCGTTCTGATATTCGATTCGATTCAGGCGATGGACGGCTTCAGTGCGCCCGGGGTTGGGATGCGCCGCGGATGCGCTGTCGATGGCGTTCTCCAGGTAAGAAGCCAGCGCATCGGAAGCGGCTTTATCCGGCCGCGGAACACCCGCGGGAGGCATGGTGCCGGTGCGGAGCTTCCGGATCACTTTTTCCCACGTGTCTGCTCGCGCCGGAATGTTGCTCAATTCGGCTGCCTGGAGCGAGAGGCCGCCGGTCCTGAGCTTGTCGCTATGACACGTGACGCAATACTTGTTGAGCGTGCTCGTGTGCGCCGCAGCGCTGTTCGTCGCGGCCGGCTGCGCGCCTGCCGCTGCGCTTGCGAGCATCGCCCCCAGCGCCACGCTACTCGAGAAGCGCGTCAGCATCCGCTCTCCCGGTGGACGCCAGATCGTCGCACGGGCTTTGTCATAGACCACCTAATTATAATGTTTTACACCCAAACCGGCACGGGAAGATACAAACGAATCGACTCGATCCCGGATAAGTCTTTCTAAGTGTAACAAAAAGAATTGGTTGCACGAAAGCCGCCGGCCGGCCCGGAGTGGCCAACCTAGCCGAAACCCGGCATCGCCCCGCGCGAACCGGTTCCCGCTACAATTCGGGGAGCGCCTGGCGTTCTCGGTGTACAATTCTCTAAATGAGACGTAGGAATCGGCTGTTCACGCTTGCGCCGCGATGCTTGCTCGGATTACTCGCCGCTGCGGCATCCGCGTCCGCGCAACAACAAACGCTGCACGCCGGCGAATACCCCGCTGCCGACATCCAATACGGCTACAGCGTATACACATCCCAGTGCATCACTTGTCACGGCCCGAACGGCGACCAGGTCTCCGGAGTCGATCTGCGCAGCGGACGTTTCCGCAATGCGTCGTCGGACGACGATCTGCGCCGCATCGTGACCGTCGGCATTCAGGGCACCTCCATGCCGGGCCGGCGGCTGGACACCGCGCAGATGACCGGACTCATCGCCTACATCCGCAACATGCGCGACTTCAACGCGTCGCCCGTACCGCTGGGCGATCCCGCGCGCGGCCAGGCGCTGTTCGAGGGAAAAGGCCGATGCGCAACCTGCCATCGCGTGAGCGGCAAGGGATCGCACGTCGCGCCGGATTTGAGCGACATCGGCACAGCCCGCGCCGCCAGCGCGCTCCGGCAAGCCTTGCTCGATCCCACCAGCACCATGCTGCCCATCGATCGTCCCATCCGGATCGTGACCAAGGACGGCAAGACCATCAACGGGCGTCGGCTGAACGAAGACACCTTCACGATTCAGCTCGTCGACGATCAGGAACATCTGCTGTCTGTCACCAAGGCCGACTTGCGCCA
Organism: Terriglobia bacterium; assembly: GCA_020073265.1. GTDB lineage: Bacteria > Acidobacteriota > Terriglobia > Bryobacterales > Bryobacteraceae > Palsa-89. Next base: position 55,298 of record JAIQFN010000004.1, read on the forward strand.
GTACACGGTCTTGAAAACGTCCACGATGCCCGCCTACAAGGACACGCTCAGCGCATCAGAGTTGTCTGACATAGTGGCGTACCTGGTATCTCTGAAAGGGAAGTGATCATGCTCCGACGATTGTTTTTCGCCCTGCTTCTCCCAGTGCTGGTTCCATTCGGGCTGCGCGCGCAGGTTACGTCCGACCGGCTGCTGCGTTCCGCGCAGGAGCCGCAGAACTGGCTCACCTACTCGGGCAACTATTCCAGCCTGCGCCACACCGCTCTGAAGCAGATTGATCCCAACAACGCCAAAAACCTGGAGCAGAAGTGGGTGTATCAGGTGGATTCGTCGCTGCAGAATTTTGAAGCCACGCCGCTGGTGGTCGACGGGATCATGTATGTCACGCAGCCCATCAACGACGTGGTGGCGCTGGACGCGAAAACCGGGCGCGTATTCTGGGTCTTCCGCCACAACGTGCCCGCGGATGTGAAGCCCTGCTGCGGATCGGTGAATCGCGGCCTGGCGATCCTCGGCGACACGCTGTTCCTCGGAACGCTGGACGGCCAGTTGATCGCGCTGGACGCCAAGAACGGCAAGCCCGTGTGGACCGTCAAAGTGGCCCCTAACTACGCCACCGGCTATTCGCTCACGCTCGCTCCGCTGGTGATCAAGGACAAGGTCGTGATCGGAGTCGCGGGCGGGGAGTTCGGCATTCGCGGGTTCATCGCCGCTTACGAAGCGGCTACGGGCAAAGAAGCCTGGCGGTTCTACACCGTGCCCGGACCCGGCGAACCCGGCCATGAAACCTGGAAGGGAGAAGACTGGCAGCATGGCGGCGCGCCGGTGTGGCTGACCGGCTCCTATGATCCCGAGCTCAATTTGACTTACTGGGGCGTGGGCAATCCGGGGCCGGATTGGAATCCCGATCAGCGCCACGGCGACAATCTGTATTCGTCCTCCGTGGTCGCCCTCGACGCCGACACCGGAAAACTCAAGTGGCATTATCAATTCACGCCGAACGACGGATATGATTACGACTCGGTCCAGATCCCGGTGCTCGCCAACATGGACTGGAACGGCAGCCCGCGCAAATTGATGCTGTGGGCCAACCGCAACGGCAATTTCTACGTGCTCGACCGGACCGACGGAAAATTCCTGCTCGGCAAGCCGTTCGTGAAGGTGAACTGGATGAGCGGCTTCGATGTCAACGGCCGCCCCATCCAGACGCCGCAGCCGGAAGGCAAGCCCACCTATCCCGGCAATCAGGGCGCCACCAACTGGTATTCGCCGTCCTTCAGCCCGCACACCGGGCTGTTCTACGTTTCCATCTGGGACAACTACGGAAGCGCCTACCGGAAGCAGGAGCAGGACTATCACGCGGGCCAGTTCTACGGAGGCGGCCAGCCGAGGCCGGTCACGCCGGTGCCCAACGCGCCTTCTGTGCCCTCGCTGCGCCGCGGACCGATCAACAATTGGACCGATGCGGTGGGCTTCGGCGGCGTCATCGCCATCGATCCGCATACCGGCCAGCGCGAGTGGACCTACAGCATGACGGACGTCACCGACAGCGGAGTCTTGACCACCGATTCCGACCTGTTGTTCACCGGCGGACGCGAAGGATACTTCCAGGCGCTGGATGCCCGCAACGGCCGCTTGCTCTGGAAGACCAACCTGGGCGGACAGATGGCGGCCGGGCCGATGAGCTACCAGGTGGACGGCAAGCAGTATGTCGCAATCGCCGCCGGCCATTGCATTTTTGTCTTCGGACTGCGCGAGTAGTGGAGGCCGCGAGTGCCGCTATACGAATTCGAGTGCCTGGACTGCGGACAGAATTTTGAGGCGCTGGTGCGCGACGCGACTCCGCCGGTGTGCCCGGAGTGCCAGAGCCAGAACCTAGAGCAATTGCTCTCTATGTTCAGCGTGAACTCGGCGGCCACGCGGAAAGCGAACCTCAACCTAGCGCGGCGCCAGAATTCCAAAGCCCAACGCGACAAGGCGATCGCCGACCACGAAGCCATCCACCGCCACCACGACTGAAGGCGCCGCTCGCGAAAATTACCGGGCAGCGGGCCGTCGATTGGGCGTATAATGTCGCTCTGTCGTTGCGGGATCGTTAGCATCCCCGAACCGGGAGGGTTCAATGCAAGCTCGGAAGCTCGTTCCAATTCTGGCGTTAGCCGTCGCCGCCATCGCCACGCTGCCAATAGCGCGCGGCTGGGCTCAACAAACTCGCGGTTCTCGAGTCGATATCGACAAGGACGACATCGGCGGCGCCGTCACCAGCTCCAAGGGACCCGAAGCCGGGGTGTGGGTCATCGCCGAGACCACCGATCTGCCGACGAAGTTCGTGCGCATCGTCGTCACCGACGACCAGGGCCGCTACGTGCTGCCCGATCTGCCGCAAGCCAACTACCAGGTGTTCGTGCGCGGCTACGGCCTGGTGGATTCGAAACGGCAGGCCGCCAAGCCCGGCCAGCATCTGGATCTCAAGGCCGAGGTCGCGCCCGACGCCAAAGCGGCCGCGCAGGTTTACCCGTCTGCCTGGTGGCTGTCGATGTTGAATCTCCCCGACGACAAGGAATTCCAGAAGAAATTCTCGATGGACATCAAGGAGTGCTTCGACTGCCACCAGGTCGGGAACCGGATAACCCGCGAACTCCAGCCGAACTCCGCGCCGGGCGCTTCCTCGACACTGGATGCCTGGGAGCGCCGCACCAAAGTGGGCCCTTCCGGCCCGGCCATGGGCAATTTCTTTCTGGCGATCGGCGACCAGCGGAAAATGTTCGCCGATTGGAGCGAGCGCATCGCGAAAGGCGAATCGCCCAAACTCGCGCCGCCCCGGCCCGCGGGCGTCGAACGCAATCTGGTCATCACCGAATGGGACTGGGGCACGCAGAAGGATGGCCGCTCCGACAACGCGGCGGCCGACACGCGCACCGGCATGGTCAATGCCAACGGCATGGTGTACGGGGCCTCGGAAATGACCGACGGGCTCACCATACTTGACCCGGTCCAGAACAAATCCATGACCCTGAAGACTCCCTCGGAAGCCACGCCCATGGTCCAGTCGTTCAACGCGTCGCCGACTCCGTCGCCCTACTGGGGACCGGATGCCTGGAAGCGCAGCGGCGATCCCCGCAGCATCGCCGTCGACGCCAAGGGACGCGTGTGGGTGGCGGTGCGCGGCCGCGACAATCAGAAACAGCCCGCCTTCTGCGGAGCCAACAGCGATAACAAGTTCGGCCGGTTCTACCCGCTGCGGCAGAGCGCGCGGCAACTTGCCATGTACGATCCCAAAACGCACGAGTGGTCTTTCATCGATACCTGCTTCAGCGCCGACCATAACCAGATCAGCGACGACAACTTCATTTACTTCGGCGTTGGCTCGGCCGTCGCCTGGGTCGACATCAACGCCTGGGACCGCACCCACAACGCCGAAGCATCGCAAGGCTGGTGTCCCGGAATCCTCGACACCAACGGGGACGGCAAGATCAACCCCGGATGGACCGAGCCCAACCAACCGGTTGATCCCACCAAAGATCACCGCATCACCTTCGGCGCATATTCGATCACCATCAGCGCCAAGGACGGCGCATTGTGGGTGTCCGGCATCGGCCGCGGCGACAAGCGATTGGTGCGAATCCTGAAGGGCAACAATCCTCCCGAATCGTGCCGGACCGAATTCTACGAGCCGCCGCCCAACCAGGCCATCGACGTGATCGGATCGGGCGGCGTCGATTCCGATGCCCGCGGCGTGGTGTGGCAGAACTGGCGCGCCAGCGGGCACTTCGCGTCCTTCGATCGAAGCAAGTGCAAGACCACCAGCGATCCGCAAGGCACCGGCCAGAGCTGTCCCGAAGGCTGGACCTTCTACCGGATGAACGAACCGACTTACACCAACAGCGTCTATCACGCCAACGAGAGCTACCTGACCCATATGGACACGCACGACACGCTCGGCCTGGGAAAAGACGCGCCCATGTACGGCTCGGTGAACACCGACGCGATCGAGGTGCTCAATCCGCGGACCAAGCAGTTCGTCACGCTGCGGGTACCCTACCCGATGGGTTTCTTCGCGCGTTCGGCCAACGGACGGATCGACGATCCCAAGGCCGGCTGGAAGGGCCGGGGACTCTGGGCCGACTACGCCAGCTACGCGGGCTGGCATATCGAGGGCGGCCCCGGCACGCTGCCCAAAGCCGTAAAATTCCAAATGCGGCCGAGCCCGCTCGCCAAGTGAGTTAGGCGGGTTTGACGGAAGCGTTTCCAAGCCGATAGAATACTAACGCGTACCTGCTGGACCGGGGTCGAAGGAGGAGTGCGTATGTTTGATGGTAAGTTCCGAACTTGGTTGGGAGCTGGCGCGCTTGCAGCGGGCTCCATCCTGTTGCTCACAACGTCCACATTTGGCGCCGAGCTGACCGCTAAACAAGTGACATTCACCAAGGACGTCGCGCCCATTTTCCAGGCCAAGTGCCAGGAGTGCCATCGCACCGGTTCCATGGCGCCCATGTCGCTGGTCACGTTTGATGAGACCCGTCCCTGGGCGAAATCCATCCGCGAGCGCGTGATCCGCAGGCAGATGCCGCCCTGGCATATCGATCGGACGGTCGGTATCCAGAAGTTCAAGAACGATATGTCGCTCTCCGACGACCAGATCAACACCATCGTCAGTTGGGTCGACTCCGGCGCTCCGCAGGGAAATCCCAAGGACATGCCGCCTCCCAAGCAGTGGCCCGGCGACAACGAGTGGCGCGCTGTTGCCGAGCTGGGCCAGCCCGATTTCATCGTCGAGGCTGAAGCGTACACCATGCCGGCGCACCATCAGGACGTCTGGTGGAGACCTTCCACCGATGTTCCCGTCACTGAGCCGCGTTGGGTGAAGGCCGTCGAGATGCGGCCCACCGCGGCGCCCGGCCGCAGAATCATTCATCACGCGGTCGCGTATCTGGACCAGGATGAATCGCAGAATGGCAATTCGGCCGATCGCGCCTCTGCCTTAGGCGGTCGCGGAATGCTGATGGAATGGGCCATCGGCAAGGGTTACGATTTGTACCGCCCGAACACCGGCAAGCTGCTGCTGCCCGGTTCGAAGATTTCCTGGGATGTCCATATTCACGCCGTCGGCGAAGAGATCAAGTCCGGCGTGCAACTGGGCGTCTGGCTGTACCCGAAAGGGCAGGAGCCCAAGTACCGCACTTACCTGACCGCGTTTCAGGGCGTGCGCAGAGGCGGCATCGATATCCCGCCCAATACTATCAGCGAGCACGAGGGCTTCACCGTGCTGAGGCAGCCCGCCATTCTCGAAAACTTCCAGCCGCATATGCATCTGCGCGGCAAGGCCATGGAGTTGGAGGCAATTCTGCCCGACGGCACGCAGCAGATTGTGAGCTACGTCGGAAACTTCAACTTCAACTGGATGACCAACTATATCTACGCCGATGACGCCGCGCCGGTGTTCCCGAAAGGCACGGTGATCAAGGTGACGGCCTGGCACGACAACACGCGAGCCAATCCGAACAATCCGGATCCGGACCAGCAGGTTACTTACGGGGATCGCACTGTCGACGAAATGGCGCACGGCTGGGTAAACGTGACTTACATCAGCGATGATGATTACAACCAGTGGGCGGCCGAACACAAGCCGAAGCGCGAAGCCTTCAACGGTGCGCCTGCTGCGCCTGCATCCAACCGTAAGTAAGGAAGACTAACGAAGAGGAGCAGTCGCGCGCAGGCTGCTCCTTTTTTGTCTCGATTCGCATGGGGGAGAGTATTTGCAAGATGAAACTGCAGCGGTCTAGCTTGGCTGGAATGAGCGTGGTGGCCGTGCTGGCATGCGGTACGCTTGCGCGCGGCCAACAGTCCTTGCCCTTGGAACCTCCACACGAGGCCGGGACCAGCGTTACGGCCGTTTATGAAGGCTGGTTCCAGAACCCGGACGGCACCTACAGCCTGCTGGTCGGATATCTCAACCGGAACGAAAAACAGGAAATCGACATCGCCATCGGACCCAACAACAAGATCGAACCCGGCGGACCCGATCGCGGCCAGCCCACCCACTTCCTCACCGGCCGGCAGTGGGGCATGTTCGCTATCAAGGTTCCGAAGGACTTCGGCGAGAACAAGCTGACCTGGACCATCGTCGCCAACAACAAACCCACCTCGATCCCGGTTTGGCTGAACAAGGATTACGAGATCTCGCCGTTCATCGAAGCCGCCGTTGGAAACACTCCACCGGTCCTGAAATTTGAAGAGAACGGATCATCGGTTCAAGGCCCGCAGGGAATGAACACCAAGCTCACGGCGACAGTGGGCGCTCCGCTGTCGCTCACCACCTGGCTCGCCGACGACGGCAAGTGGACCTCCAACTCGGGCGCCAGGCCTCGCAACCAGAGCCCCATTCCGGTGATCGTTACGTGGACCAAGTACCGCGGCCCGGGCCCAGTGACCTTCGACAAAGTGAAGCCGCAAGTCCAGAAGCTCGAAAGCCCGGACGCCAAGTTCCCATTTCACGGGAAGGCGACCGCCACCGCCACTTTCGGTCAACCCGGCGAGTACGTTTTGCACGTCACCATCAACGACTACTCCGGCGAAGGCGGCGGCGGTGGTTTTCAATGCTGCTGGACCAACGGAACCGTCAACGTCTCCGTCAAGCCCTGAGCTAGCCGGGCAGTGGACTATGAAAGCCCACTGCCGTTAGCCGAATCAGAACGTAATTCGCGCCGCCACCTGCAGTGCGCGCGGACCACCGCTGCCGAACACCGGGTTGACGCGGCTGGTCGGGATGCCGAAGGTGAAGGTCGGGTTGGTGGCCACCCCGGCGGCCGTCGTCGGCCGCACCACGCCCTGCAAGGTCCCGCTGTAACCGGTGAGGTTGGCGATGTTGAACAGGTTGAACGCCTCGCCGATCAGCAAGAGCTTGAAGCGTTCGGCCAACGCGAAGGTCCGCGTGATGCGTAGATCGTGCGTCAGGAAGCTGTCGGCAGGCTGGAAATTATCCGGCAGCACCACGTAGGGATAGGCTGAACCCGTGGTGTCGCGGTTGGCGCGGCCAATTGTGCTCAACGGCGTGTTGGGCGGCGCCGGATACGTCGCGTTGTATGCGTCCACCAGTTTCCGGATGTCCCCGATGCTGGTATCCCCGCCGAAAGTATTGTTCCCGGTGCCCGGCAGGTTGAAGATCCTGGTGCCGTCGCCGTTGACGTCGAACGAGCCGAGTCTGACCGAAATCGGCGCGCCGCTCGCCATATCCATCGAGGTCGAAAGCTGCCATCCGTTCACCACCTGGCGCACGAATGCGTTGCCTCCGTTGAACGCGGGAACCTGCCAGATCGCGCTGGCGGTCACGCGGTGCGTGCGCGTTCCCCCCACGGTGCCATAGCCCTCGAAGAGGTTGTCGTAGTTGTTGATGCCGGTGAATCCTTTGTTGCGAGTCAGCGCGTACGACGTGCTGAACTGCAGCCCGTGCGACATGCCGCGGTTGAGTTGGAACTGCAGCGATTGATACCGCGACAGCATTCCCGGCTCGCCTAAATCGATGCCGCCGAGCGAGCACTCGGCGCGCGGGTCCTTGGCCTGAGCCGCGGTGCACTGCGGCAGCACGGGGTTGCGTGTCACCGTTGCGGTGCCGGAAGCCGCCAGCGTATAGCTGCCGATCCGGTTGAACCGGTTCAGATCCACCCACTCGCCTTCATACACGCCGAAATGAACGGCACGGCTCATGACGTAGTCTACCGACAACACCGTACGCGGAAGAATCTCGCGCTGCACGCCGAGATTGACCTGGAAGGTATAAGGAGTCTTGAAGCTCTGGTCGAGAACGATATCGTTGAGCTGCGGACCCTGCACCGTCTTGACGACATCCACGTTGCGAATGCTCAGGTCCTTGCCCGTATAGATGGCTGCGGCCGCCACCTGTGCCTTGATCGTTGGCAGGTAGTTCAACATATCAGCAGCGGTGAACTGCACCGGCGTGGTGAAGTTCAGAGTCGCCGGCTGGCCGGGCTGGCCCGCCTTGGGATTGGCGATGCCTGTCGAATCGGACTGTGTCAGGCCAATTCCAGCCGGTGCATTCAGCACCAGGTCCTGCAGCGTCAAGTAATCCACGTTACCCGAGGCGTGATGCAGCGAGGCCCCCGCGCGAATCACCGTCCGCTGGCTCTTGCCGATGCTCCAGGCCAGACCCACAGTGGGATCGAAATCGCGATATTGGCTCGGAACCGTTCCAAGGTCGCTTGCACCCAGCAGCGGAGCCAGGAACCCAGAGCGCGTGGTGTTGTGGAACACCAGGTTGGTTTCATGCGACCAGCCCAGCCCGTAGGTGAGCGTCACGCCTTTGCGAATCGACCACGCATCCTGGGCGTACGCGCGGCTCAGCAGATTGTGCCAGATTTTGCTGTCCAAATAGTTCACGGGCTGACCGGCATCGCCGAAGCCAATTGTCAGCGAGCCAGTCACCGGTAATTGGTTCAACTCCGCGAAAGTCGGCGTGAGGCCGGTTGCGCCGACGTGCAGGCTGGCCGGCAGAGCGTTGTAGATGGCCGGATTGGCGGCCTGCAGCGTGGCCGGCGCGATGGCAGCGAAACTGCCCTGCAGATTGCGCGACCAGCTTCCATGCGAGACGTTCTCTTCCAGATTGACCCCGAATCGGAAGCGATGCGCGCCCTTGATCCAGGTCAAGCCGTCGGTCACCTGGTAAGTTCGCGGGTTGCGATCCTGGGGGACGTTGATGTCATTGCCGATGGTCAATCCCCCGAAGTAGGTGACGCGCGTGCTGCCCGCGCCGAAGCAGTAATCGGAAATACCCGAAGCGATCGCCAGGCACTCCGCCTGGGTCGGTCCGGACAGATGGTTCCGCCAATAGGAATACGAGAACTTAAAATCGTTCACCAGCGTCGGACTGATGACCGTCGTCAGACCCATGGCCGCCTGATTGGCGAAGTTGCTGGAGGCGTCCCAGGTGGATTCCAGCGCACCGCTGGAAGAAGGCGAAATGGCGTGGTTGGAATCGATGTTCCCCCGCACAAAGAGCTGATTGTTGGCATTGATCCGGTAGTCGAACTTCACACCCGCCAGGTGGCCCGCCAGAGGTTGCTTGGCGACATGGTTCCAGCCGTACAGCAGCGGATCGCTGAAGGCCACGGTGGTGGCGCCAATCTGGTCGTTCCGTTCGTAGTTGCCGAAAAAGAAGAGCCGGTCCTTGATGATCGGCCCGCCGATGCTGCCGCCGAATTGCTTCCGCACGAAGTAGGGATCCTGAAGCGAATGGCACGCCGAGGAAGTGGGCACCAGGCACGCCGGATTCAGCGCCGTCGGATCCGTGGGCCGCTTCAAGCCCGAGAACGCGGCCATATTGTGATCGCGGAAGAAGAAGAAGCCGCTGCCGTGCAGCTCGTTGCTGCCGCTGCGCGAGATCACGTTCACCGCGCCGGTCGAGACTGTGCCGGAGGCCAGGTCGAAGCCGAAGGTCTGAATCTGGAATTCCTGCACGCTCTCTGAAGAGAAATTCTGCGACGTCCCCCCAGTAATGCGATCGTTCACCCGAGCACCGTCGAAGGAGATGGTGGTCTGGGCTGTCGGCGCGCCTGCTACCGACACGTTGAAGAACGAGTTCGGGCTGGTCGGGCCGGAGCCGTTCACGTAGGAAACCGTCACGCCCGGCTGCAGCGCCGCAATGGATAGGAAGCTGCGTCCGTTGAGCGGGAGGTTATCCACGCGCTGCTGATTCATGACGCCTCCCACCACCGAATCCATCGTATTCACGGCAACCGCTGCGTCCGAGACCTCCACCGTTTGCGAAGTCGATCCCAGCGTCATAGCGAAGTTCACGGTAGTATTGGTGCCCACCTGCACCGTGACGGCCTGCAACTGCGAGGTGAATCCCTGTTGCTCGGCGCGAACGTCATACTGGCCCGGCGGCAGGTTCTCAAAGCCGAAGCTTCCCTCCGGGTTGGTGGTCACCCTGCGGTTGAGATCGGTGCCCTTGTTGGTGGCCGAGACCGCCGCGCCAGGAATCACCGCGCCGTTCGGATCGGTTACCGATCCGTGGATCGAACCGGTGGTCTGGGCTTGCGCTTGTGGAACGCTGAGGAACGCGATAGCCAGCGCCAGCACAAAGAAACCGGCGCTGATTCGTGAAGTGTACGAAAACGCAGACTCGAGAATACGAGTGCGCTGAATGACCCGACGAGTCATGAGACCCCCCTCGCACTGCAGCTCTCTAATCGCAGCTTGCCTGCGATCAATCGCAGCAGGGGGACCCTTCCGAACCCCGAGACTGCGGTTTCAGAAGTCTATACCTAGTCTCGGTCGGGGTCAAGGGGGTAACAGGGGGTCCCGGGGCCTACCCCGGATACTTCCCCGCAATGTATCCTTCCAACTGCCCGATGGTCTCCTCATGCGACTGGATGGTCCAGTTCACCATGTCCCCGATCGAAACCACGCCCACCACTTTGTCGCCGTCCATCACCGGCAGATGCCGGATGCGATGCTCCGTCATCAACCGCATGCATTCCTGCACCGTGTCCTGGGGCGTCACCACCATCACCAGGCTGGTCATGATCTCGCGCACCTGCGTCCGCTTCGACGAACGGTCCTTCAGAATCACCTTGCGCGCATAATCCCGCTCGGAAATGATGCCGTCCAGCCGGCCGTTGGACATCACCAGCAGCGCTCCTATGCCCTTGTCCGACATTTTCTGAATGGCCTCGAAGACCATCGCCGTCGGCTCCACCGACCAAACCTGCCGGCTCTTCCGCTTCAACACCGACTCAATCGTATCCACCGGTTTCATGGGATTGCCCCCCGCCGTAATTCTAGTCCTAAAGGCCACCCGGCTCAATGGCCTCATAATATGGACGGTCGCCGGGAGGAAATATGTCAGAACCCTCAGCCGCGCGCCCGCCGGCGTTCAGTTCGTCGAAGCTAAGCCGGAACGCATCAGCGATTTAGGCTGCATCCACGAACAGTCCGTTCAGGACCTCTCGAACCGGCGCGCCTTTCCCCCGGACTTTTCCACATACCGTGGCTCGTGTCGTGATTGGCACGACCCGACCGCCGTTCACCGGCCCGGCCCGCCCAGCGGAATACAGTTTCAATCCGGTTACGCACATAATTTTTACAACTTAGTCCCCAACGATTCTCTGCATTCGACCATCAGAGATATTGAAACTCAAATTTGGAGGCTTAGTGAAACTGTCACTCGTGTGCTCGTTGCTTTTAGCGAGCGCTTATTCCGCATCCGCCCAAACGGCCGCAACCCTGGCCGCCGTGGGCTACACATCTCCCGCGCCCATCCCCGTTGTTCCGGGCGAGGTCGTGACGTTGTTTTACCGCAACGTCCCACCGCTTCCCGACGGCAGCTTGCGAACCGCTGCGGCGAACACGGTCCCGTTGCCAACCGTGCTCGCCGGACTTTCCGTCCACGTCAGCCAGCCGCCCGTGAACTTTCCGATATTCGCCGTCCGTCAGGAGAACGATTGCACCGACGCTCAGGGCAACCCGGCCAATCCTTCCAACCCGGCCAACCCGGCCTGCCTGCTCACTACGCTCAGAGTGCAGGTGCCATTCAGACTCCAGGTGGTCAAGGAGATGGTGCTCGATGTGGACGGCCAGGCTAGCCGCAGCTTCGCTTTGTCACAGATCACCGACAACGCCCACGTGCTTACGTCGTGCGACTTGACCTGGGACACCAATTGGTTCAGCTCCTGCAGCCGCGTCGCTTTCCACGGCGACGGCACACAGATCACCGGCAAGTCCCCGGCGCGGCCCGGCGAAACGATCGTTGTCTATCTCTGGGGCCTCGGCCAGACTTCACCGATCGTGCCAAGCGGCGAGCCCTCACCGCCGGGCGTCGTGCTGGACCAATTTCCGGGAGTTCCCGGCGTACGGGCAAGGTTCCTGGACGGTCCAACCATTCTCACCGATATTCCAGCGTTCTACTCTCCGGAGGATGCGGTTGATCCCGGCTCGCCGATCGATTTTGTCGGCCTGACTCCAGGCCAGATCGGCCTGTACCAGATCAACGTTGCGATACCGCAGTCGCTCATTCCGACGACATCGTGCGGCGATCTCATTTTTGGAACAACCGACAAGATTCCCGCCAACGCGGTATTGCACATCACTACGCTCTACTCCGGCACAGAGGAATTGGGCTTCTGCTTGAAGCCTTGAAAAAGCAACGCCCGTAGCGCTCGACGGCGCGCGAACAGACGCGCGTTCGTCGAGCTTTCTTAGTCACATTTCCACTCCGCCCCTTCGCATTTACCATCCTTTTACAGCATGTGGACAGTCTGCCTGCCGGCCGCCGCATCACACCATATATGTTCAATCCAAAGTTGTGGAACCGCGCATTCAGCGCGCACTCGCTGCGGCAGGCAGCCATTATTTCACTGTGTTGCGGAATCCTGCATGCCTATAGTAGCGGCCCGGATCCCCGTTACACCGGAGCGCCTGGCGATAGCTCTGGAGCCTGCACGTCATGCCACCGCGGCCTGGCCATCAATGCGGGGCAGGGTAGCGTCACCATCGTGATGCCCAATGGAAATTCCTATACGCCCGGCGTGACGCAGCACATCATGGTTCAAGTCTCCGATCCTCAACAGCGCCGCTGGGGCTTCCAGATGTCCGCACGTCTGAAAAGCGACCAGGTGAACGGCCAGGCCGGCGATTTCAATCCCAGCGATGGTTTCACCCAGGTCATCTGCGATAACTTCACCCCGAAACCGTGTTCCGCGAACGCCTTGGTTCAGTTCATCGAACACACCGCCGCCGGAACGCGTTCCGGAGTCGCGGGCGGAGTGACGTTCGAGTTCGATTGGACGCCTCCGGCGGCGGACTCAGGCAACATCGTCTTCTACGTGGCTGCCAACGCCGCCAATGGCGACGGCAGTCAGAATGGAGACCACATCTACACAACCAGCCTCGAGATCACGTCCAGCAACCCGGCTGTTCCTCCTGCCCCAACCATTCCTGCGACCAAGTACACGCAGCACAATCTCGTGTCGGACCTGCCCGGCCTGGCTGACCAGACCGATGCCGCCCTGATCAATCCCTGGGGCATCGCGTTGAACCCGACCGGGCCGTTCTGGATCTCGAATAACCACACCGGCACCAGCACGCTGTACAACGGATCCGGCCTGCCCTTTCCCATCGGCAGTCCCTTGGTCGTGAACATCCCGGCGGCCGGCGCGGGGAACGCCCCGACACCCACCGGTCAGGTTTTCAATGGCACGCCGGCTTTCGAAATTTCACCTGGAAACCCAGCCATGTTCATCTTCGCGACGGAGACCGGTACGATCTCGGGCTGGAACCCGCAAGTGGACGCGGGCAACGCGAAACTCATGATCGACCGCTCCGGCTCGGGCGCGGTCTACAAGGGCGTCGCCCTGGGATCAAACGACTCCGGACCGCTGCTGTACGCGGCTAATTTCGCTGCCGCGACCATCGATGTGTTCGACGGCAAATTTCAACCTACCCAAGTCGCCGGAGGTTTTGTCGATCCCAATCTTCCCGCGGGCTTCGCGCCCTTCAATATTCGAAGAATCGGCCGCAAGCTGTACGTCGCCTACGCCTTGCAGAACGACGCCAAGCACGACGACGTGGCCGGCGCCGGAAACGGCTTGATCGATGTCTTCGACTCGAATGGAACATTAGTCCAGAGGCTGGTCTCCAACGGCAAGCTCAATTCCCCGTGGGGCATCGCTCTGGCGCCCGATTTCTTCGGCGACTATAGCAACACCCTCCTGATCGGAAACTTCGGCGACGGCGCCATCAATGCTTTCGATCCGTTCACCGGTGAATACCTGGGCACACTCCAGGACGGCAACGGAAATCCGATCAGCAATCCCGGGTTGTGGGCGCTCGAGTTCGGCAACGGCCACGATGGCGGCGACGCAAACACGCTGTACTTTACGGCCGGCATCGCGAACGGGGCGAATGTGGAAGATCACGGCCTGTTCGGTTCCATTCAAGTAGCGCAGTAGGCTTTTTCCTCCTTCGGGCTTCGGGTGGGTGCCTCCGAAGCCCGCTTTTTTTTCATCCAACCGCACCACGCCCTTCGCGCAGTTGCAACTCCTGGATGGTCCTATAATATGGACTGTCACCAGGAGGAAACATGTCAGAACCCGCATCGGCGCGCTCCGCCGATGTTCAACTCGTCCAAGCCAAACCCGAACATGTCTCTGAGTTAGGCCGCATCTGTTACGAGGCCTTCAAAGACATCGCCGACCAGCACGGCTTTCCGCCGGACTTCCCCAGCGCGCGGTTCGCTCGCTTCGTGATCGGCATGCTGGTCGGCCGCCAGGATGTCTACGGAGTGGCTGCGCTGGTGGACGGTGAACTGGCCGGCTCGAATTACATATCGCTCACCGATCCGGTCTCGGGCATCGGACCCATCTCGGTCGACTGCGCGTTCCAGGGCCGCGACATCGGCCGCAAACTCATGCAGGCTGTCATCGACCACGCGCGCGCGAACCGCATCGAGCGCGTGCGCCTGCTCCAGGACGCTTTCAACACCGCGTCGCTGTCGCTGTACGCCTCGCTGGGGTTCGACGTGAAGCACGCCGTCGCGTACTTGCGCCTGGCGCCCGCCTCCGCTGCGGATCATTCGATTCGCCCGGTGGAAGAGCGCGACCTCGACGTGCTCGACCAGCTTTGCCTGCGCAACTACAAGTCCAGCCGCCGGAACGAACTCGCCGCCGCCGTCCATGCCGGTCTGTCCCCGCTCGCCCGCCAGCGCGATGGAAGACTCACCGGCTATCTGATTCCCGGAGTTTTCGGCCACGGCGTCGCAGAATCCGAACAGGACGCCGTTGCCATCGCGTGCCAAGCCGCCCGCCTGCTTCCCCCAGCCCGCGCCTTCTGCTTCTGCCCGCTCGACAACGGCTCCTTGTTCCGCGCATTTCTCAAGGCCGGCTGTCGCACGGTCAAAATGATGAACCTCATGGCTATGGGTCCTTACGAACAACCCGCGCCCGTCTGGATGCCATCGGTTCTTTATTGAACCGGCTCTCGGCGCGCCGCGCATAGTTTGACTCTGCGTCTCGCCCCGCGCTGCCTCATCGTGACCCTGTTCCCCCCGTCAGCCCGTTTACGATCCTTTTACAGCATGTGAACAGTCTTTGCGCTGTTGGCCGCATCTGTATTCATGTTGCCGGTGCGGTGTGTGAACCAACCCGGTTCCAATTTACGACAAGACGAAAGGATCGATATGAAATTTGCTTGCTCAATGATTTTTCTGGGGCTGTTTGCCTCGGCCACGTTTGCCCAGGACGCCCCCATTGTGCGCTGGAAACAAATCGTCGGCGTGATCACCGCACCCGGCATGGATAACCCGGTGGCAATGGCTACCGATGCGCAAGGCCAAGCCAGCGCCATTCACGCTGGCGCGGGTCCCTGGTCTGCGGTCAGCGGCTACGCTCGCGTGGACCTCATCAATAGTTCCGTCAGCTTCAATGTCACGGGTCTCGTCATGAACGGAGGCAACAACAGCGGCCTCGTCCCCGCAAACTTCAAAGTGGTTGGCACGCTGGTGTGCAACAGCGGCACCACGGACGTCGCCACCGCCAAGGACACGCCTCCCGTACTCCTCAGCCCTCAAGGTGACGCCGACTTTACTGGCCAGTTCACCACCAGCATTCCCCCGTCCTGCGCCAACCCGCTGTTCCTGATTCGGGTTCCGACCGGCCGCTGGATCGCCACCGGCGCCGTGCGTACGCAAAGCGCGCAATAAGCCGGTATATCGTTGTGTTCGAGTGGCGGGGCGATGTAGCCTCGCCATTTTTTTGCGAACGAGCGCCCGGCCTCGTGCGTATAAGATGACATGCTGCAAGATCTGCGCCTGGCCCTGCGCCGCCTCGCCAAATCTCCCGGCTTCACCATCGTCGCCGTGCTGACTCTGGCCCTGGCCATTGGCGCAAATACCACCACCTTCAGCGCACTAAACCAGTTTCTCCTCCGCCCGATTCCGGTCGAACGCCCCAAAGACCTGGTCTTTCTGAACAACTCGCGCGGACCATCGCAATCCTACCCCACTTACCTCGACCTTCGCGACCGCAACCGGACGCTCGCGGGCCTGATCGCCTACCGCATCGCGCCGGTCTCCTTGAGCCAGGGTGGCAAGAACGCGCACATGTGGGGCGACGAGGCCACCGGCAACTACTTCGACGTGCTCGGCGTGCATGCCGTGCTCGGCCGCACCTTCACGCCGGAAGACGACCGCCGCGGGTCGCCGCATCCGGTCATCGTCTTGAGTTACTCCACCTGGCAGAGCCACTTCGGCGCCGACCAGAACATCGCCGGCAAAACCGCCAAGCTCAACGGCCTCGAGTACACCATCCTCGGCGTCACGCCCAAGGGTTTTTACGGAACTGAGATCCTGCTGGCGCCCGAATTTTGGGTTCCGCTGGCGATGGTGCCGCAAATCGAGCCGGGCAACGACTGGCTGGACCGCCGCGGCACCCACAACATCTGGATCTTGGGACGCCTGAAGCCGGGCTTCAACGCCCGCCAGGCCGCCGAGGACTTGAACGCCATCGCCGCCGATCTCGGCCGCCAGCACCGCGAAGACGAGGGCCTGCGCCTTCAGCTCTCTCCTCCCGGTCTGGTCGGCTCCACGCTGCGTGGCCCGGTCCTCGGATTCGCGTCCGTACTGGTGGCCGTGGCCGGACTGGTTCTGCTGATCGCCTGCGTCAACATCGCCGGCATGCTGCTCGCTCGCGCCACCGTCCGCCGTAAAGAGATCTCCATCTGCCTGGCCATTGGCGCGCCGCGCGGAAAAATCGTGCGGCAACTGCTCGCCGAAAGCCTGCTGCTCTCCGTCGCCGGGGCCGCGGCCGGCGTGCTGCTCGCGATTTGGATCCTCGACCTGATCGGCGCCATCCGCTTCCCCATCGATGTCCCCGCCGCCACCTCGCTGCCTTTCGACTTCCGCGTGCTTCTGTTTACTCTCTCGGCCTGCGTTCTCACCACGCTTCTGTTCGGACTCGCGCCCGCCATCCATTCGGCGCGCGTCGACCTGCTTCCCGCTTTGAAAAATCAGCTGTCCGAACGATTCCGGCGCGTGCAAGTGCGCGATCTGCTGGTCGGCGCCCAGGTGATGCTCTCGGTGATCCTCCTGGTGGGAACCGTGCTGGTGGTCCGAAGTCTCCAGCGCGCCGTCACCATCGATGTCGGGTTCAATCCGCGCCACGCGGTCATGGTGATGTTCGACGTCGCCTTGAACGGCTACAGCCAGGAGCGCGGCCGCGCCTTCGAGCGCCGTCTGATGGATCAGCTCACGGCACTTCCAGGCTTGGAGTCCGTCGCGATGAGCAGTTCTCTGCCATTGGGCCTCGGCGAGTCGAGCACCAACGTGTATGGCGAAGGCAAGCCTGTTCCAAAAGTTTCGGACGCGCCCAGCGCCTACTACTACAATGTGACGCCCGGCTATTTCCGCACCATGCAAACCCGCCTGATCGCCGGCCGCGACTTCGACCAGCACGATACCGCGGAGTCAACGCGCGTGGCCATCGTAAACGAAGCTTTCGCTCGCCGCTTGTTCCCCGGCGAGAACCCGCTCGGCAAACGCTTCCGCCAGGGTGTGACGGGATCTCCCTGGATCCAGATCGTCGGCATCGCGCAGGACGGAAAATATCAATCGTTGAACGACACCGGCGAGCTGGCGCTCTTCTGGCCGCGCGCGCAGCGATACGATTCCACCATGACGGTGGTCGCCCGCTCCTCCCTGGCCGGCCAGGATGTGCTGAAGAGTATCGAGCGCAGCATCGGCGAACTCGACCCCACGCTGCCATTCTTCCAGGCCGACACGCTCGAGGACCACATGAGCCTTCCACTGTTGCCCGCGCGAATCGCGGCCTCCATGCTGGGCGCGTTCGGAGTCCTCGCGATGATGCTGGCCGCCACCGGTGTCTACGGAATGCTGGCCTACGCCATCTCCCGCCGCTCGCGCGAAATCGGGATTCGCGTCGCCATCGGCGCCACCAAGTCGAACGTGCTGTCGCTGATCCTGCGCCGCGCCATCGTGATCGTAGCCGCCGCCAGCGTGGTCGGCGCAGGCTTGGCGCTCGGACTCGGCCGTCTCTTCACTCCGATTCTCTACGGCGTCAGCCCGCGCGACCCCTTGACTTACGCGCTGGCCCTGGCGTTGATGGCCGCCATCGCCCTCGCAGCCTGCCTGGTCCCCGCCCGCCGCGCCCTGCGCATCGACCCAGCCATCGCCCTGCGCGACGAGTGAGCTAGTGGGGCAGGCTATCCAGCCTGCCGCGGCCTTTAGGCGGCGCCTTCTTCCCTCCGTGCCGCGAGACTCCGCTCATATTCGATCGGATCCCCAAACCCATCCACCTTCACTCCCAACTTCCAAAACACATCCAGCGCCAGCAGCCGCCGATGCGAGTTGAATGTAATCACGTGCGCGAACATGCCTCCAAACGTGAACGTCTCAGGCGGTTCGCACAACGCGTCGACGAAAGTGTCGCTCCAGGCCCCGCGTCGCCCCACGTCATTCAGAATCCGCTTGAACTCCGCATCCGCTCTCTCCAGACGCGCCAGCATCGCCGCCGGAGTGCGCTCGCTAGCCTTGCGATCCGGCAAGCAAGATATGTCGCGGCCTGTTAACGCCGCTGTCCACACCTCCTTGGTCTGAACCATGCGATCCAGGATTTCGCGCAGATTGCGGTCCGCGTTCTCCCACGGGAGAATCCTCGACATCCCGTTCAACGGCCGGTCCAGTTGTTCGTCCGTCAAATTCTTGGCATGCTCCAGCAACCGCGCGGTATGCCAGGAATCGCTGCCCGCGAAAAGATCGAATAGGTCCATGTCTTCCAAGTCTCCTTTCGAGCCGGAACCGGGCGCGCAGAAGTGAAACCCGTTCGCCGCGGTGAGATGGTAGTACGTCGCTCCCATCCGCCGGTACAGGCTGGGCGAGACGCGAAAGGCCTTGCCGAACGCGCGCGTGAACGCTTCGAGCGACCCGTATTGCGCGTCGAGAGCGATCTCAGTCACCGAAAGCCGCGTGCGTCCCAGTTGCCACGCCGCGCGCTCCAGCAGAAACCGCCGCCGCATTTCGGACGGCGTCTCCGCGATTAGCGCCTGGAACAGCCGGAAAAAACTGCTCCGGCTGCAGTACGCCGACCGCGCCAGCTCGCTCGTCCCAACCTCCCGGTCGAGAGAATCCAGCACGATCGCCGAAAGCCGCTCTGCCTGATCTCTGGCGTCCATTTCCTTAGCTCACATGAAATGTACCAGCATACACCCGCCCGCGCCTGATCCAGCGTCCCATTTTTCCCGGATCGCGCTACGATGGGACTGGGAAATGCCTCATGCCGGCCCGTTGGTCCCAGCGCGTCACCGAAACCAGTAACGCTCTCGATCTCGAAGAGGGCGTGTTCACCTGGAACGATCCCCGCCGCATCGCCGCGTCGCTCAAACACTCCTCGCAAACCAGCCAGCGCCGCAAAGGATCGCCGCTTCAGGCCGCCATGTCCATGCTGAACTTCTACATCAACCGCGCCGGCGCCAACCTTCCCGCCAAACAGCGCCGCGTCTTGACGCAAGCCAAGACCGAGCTTCGCAAGGCGTTCGGGCGATCCGATTCCGCGGAATGATCGAGCGGCAGAAGCTGTTGCGAGGGTTTCGTCTGTCTGAGTGGGTGATTCGCCCGGATGACGGCTCCGTCACTTCGCCCACCGGTACCCATCGCCTGGAACCCCAGTTGATGGAGCTGCTCGTGTTCCTCTGCTCGCGCGCCGGCGAAGTGATTCCCAAACAGGAGGTCCTCGAAACCGTCTGGGGCGGCCGCTTCGTGAGCGACGAAACGGTGAAAGGATGCTTCTACCAATTGCGCAAGACGCTCGGCGACGATCCGCGCGAGCCGCGTTTCATCGAGACCCTGCCCAAGCGCGGCTATCGGATTCTTGTCCAGCCGGAGCCGCTCTCCGGCACCCCCGTTAGCGAAGCACAGGAACTCTGCCTCAAGGGCCGCGCGGCTTTGTCGGAGCAGCCCTCCGAGGCTTCGCTCAAACAGGCGCGCCTGTATTTCGAGCGGGCCATCCAAGCTGAACCCGAAAACGCCGCAGCGTTGGCGGGACTGGCGCGAACCTACGTCCTCATGGTCAGCTTGGGGCTCGGACGCGCAGCCGAGTTCCTGCCGCGAGCCAAAGTAGCCGCCTCGCGCGCGCACGAACTCGATCCCCATCTCGCCGACGCGCACCTGGCTTTGGCCGTGGTCCGGTTCCTTCACGATCATGATTTCGCCTCCGCCGAGCGGGCCTTCCACCTGGCCGTTCAACAGCAGCCCAGCGACTCGCTGGCCCACACCTGGTACGCGCAGTTCCTGGCTTCCCAGAATCGGCACGCCGAAGCGATCGCCGAAGCCAGACAAGCCGTGGAAGCCGATCCTCTCTCATTGACAGCCCGCAGGGAGCTTCTCAACATATTGTTTGCCGCGCGCCGCTACGACGAGACCATCGCCGAGGCCCATCAGCTCCTGGACATCAATCCCAGTTTTCCGGACGTGCATCTGGGAATGGTGTGGGTCCACGTTTTGCGGCATCAGGATCGGCAGGCGTTCGAAGCGTTCACCGCGGGACTCAAGGCCATGGGCGTCGCGGCTCCCCTGATCCAACAGGCGCAGGAGGTGTTCGCCACCGGCGGCATGCCTGGAATTTTGCGCGCTTGGTTAGGATTGCTCGAACAGAACGCCGCCATGGGACAAAAGAATCAAGTCGACCTGATCATTCTGCACTCCCTGCTGGGCGACCGGGACCGGTGCTTTCAGCTTCTGGAGTTGGCCGCCCAGGAACAACATCCGTATCTGTTCTGGTTGCCGGTGCTGCCGGTCTTCGACAACCTGCGGTCCGATCCGCGCTACTCGCGGTTACTCGCTCAGCTCGGATTTCTTTCCGTAACCTAAGCTTAGTCGCCCCAACTTTTTCCCAACCAACAAGTCACGCCGCGCCTGACCTGATTTCGCACGCTCCCACCCTATACTGATCGCGGAGGTAATCAACCATGCTCAACTTTCTCACTCGCACATTAAGAACATTCAAAGCCGGACTGCTCGGCTTCGGCATCGCTTTACTCGCAGGCGGCGTCTGGGCCGGCTTGTACGTCGCCAATCTCAAAACCACGCCGCGCATCCCCTGGGCCGTGATCCCCATGGCTTTCTACTTGTGGGGAATGTGGCGATACCTGGGCGGCAAGGGCTGGCCCCGGAGCACATCCCAAGCGCGCCGCACCTATCTGCGCGCCCGCCCCGTCACAGCCCGTACGTTCGGCTGGTCATTGCTCGCCGGCGCGTTGGGCGTCGCCGCGCTCGCCGGACTCTGGATCGTCCTGTTCCAACTGGTGAAGATGCCCGGCAACGTTCTTCCCGATCCGACCCAATACCCGCTGCTCACCATGGCATTTTTCGCCGTCATGGGATCGCTGGTCTCACCGCTCGCCGAGGAAGCCGGCCTGCGCGGCTACTGCCAGGTCATGCTGGAACGCGAGTTCCGCGGGCCCATCGCGGTGCTCATCTCATCGGTCTTCTTTGCGTTCGGCCACGTGAACCACGGACTGCTGTGGCCCAAGCTGTTGGTCTACTTCCTGGCGGGCCTGATGTTCGGCTCCATCGCCTACCTCAGCAAGTCCATCCTGCCGGGGATTCCAGTGCACATGCTGGGCGACCTCACTTTCTTTACGATGGTCTGGCCCTACGACACCGCGCGGCGGCTGGTGTGGGAAACCGGCGCGGACACCTGGTTCTGGATTCACGTCGCGCAAGTGGTGATGCTCGGAGCGCTCGCGCTCCTGGCTTACCGGCGCCTGGCGAAGTCACTCGATGCGCCCGTCGCGCATGCGTACGACGCGGTGTCCGTAGGCGGCGGCCTCGGGGTTGTGGGTAATCATTAAGATGGTCTGGCCCAGACGGTCGTTGAGCCCCCGCAGGATGCCGAGCACCGCGTTGGAGTTCTCGGTGTCCAGGTTCCCGGTGGGTTCGTCCGCCAGCAGGATGGCCGGATGGTTCACGATGGCTCGCGCGATGGCGACACGCTGTTGCTCACCTCCCGACAGCGCGCGCGGCTTGTGGTCCAGCCGGCCAGCGATCCCCAGCAGCTTCAGCACTTCTTCGAACTGCGGATCCAGCGGGCCGTTCTTGTGCGCGATGTGGCGCGCGATCTCGATGTTATCGCGCGCGGTCAGCGTCGGCAGCAGGTTGTACTTCTGGAAGACAAACCCGACGCTGGTCTTGCGCAGTTCGGTGCGCTGCGCGTCGGTCAGCCCCAGCAGGTCAAGGCCGGCGATGTGTACGCTGCCGGAGGTGGGCGGCGTCAGTCCGCCGATGATGTGGAACAGGGTCGACTTGCCGGAGCCGGACGGGCCGATGATAGACAGGAACTCGCCGCGCGCCACGTCCAGGTCCACACCGCGCAGCGCCTGCACTTCCACCTCGCCGACGCGATACACCTTGCGGAGATCGCGGATGGAGATGATCGGCGCGTCACTCATAGGCCAGCGCTTCGATGGCGTCCTGGCGCGCAGCCTTGAGGCCTGGATACACCGCTCCGAGCAACGCGCCCACCAGAGCGATCGCAGCCGAGATGAGCCACCACAAGTAGACGATGTCCTGGACCAGCGTGCCGGGAATCAGGTTAGCGATCAACGCGCGCGTCCCATACGCTAGCGCGATGCCGAGAATGGAGCCGGCCACCGCCAGCAGCGTGGTCTCGCGAAGCAGAATGTTCAGGATGAAACCCGGCGACGCCCCCAGCGCCTTCAGCACGCCGATCTCGCGCGTCCGCTCCAGCACGGCGGTGTACATGGAGAGGAACACTACCAGGAATCCCACCAGCACGCCCAGGCCGATGACCACGTAGATGAACTCGGTCAGCATCGGAATGTTGCCGGGCGAGAACAAGGTCACGTAGTCTTGCATCGAAAAGATCTTGTATTCCTTGAGCCGCTCGGACAACGCGGCGATGGCCGGGTTGATGTTGGCGGGCTGGTCGATCTTGACGTAGACCAGCGTGACCTTCCCGGTGTTGGCGGTGAGGTCCTGCAAAGTGTCGAGCGGCACCACCATGCGCGCGAGCATGCCCGGTATGTAGATGCCGGAGACGCGCCACGGCCGGTTCATCTCCTGGATCGTGTCGCCGACGTGGAGCTTATGCTGGGCCGCGTACAACTCGTCGACCATGACGTCGTCGGGGTGCTGGAACGGGCCTCCGTGGACGAAGCGGAATCCGCCACTCATCTTGTTGAACGACGCCAGATCGATGCCGGTTATGCTCTTGAAAAGATCGGTTCCATAGATGAGCACCCCGGAGGCTACCGTCACGTGCGGCTGCTTCTCGATGACCACCGGGATGATTCTGGCGAGCATCTGTCCGCCGGAGATGATGATGGCGCCGCTGGGCGGGCGAACCAGGATATCGGCGCCGACGCCCTCGGCCCGGCGAGCCTGATCGTTGAGCATGCCTTTGCTCAGCCCCACCAGCGTTAGCACCATGGTCACCTGAATGCCGATGGCCAGGATGCTCAGCAGCGTGCGGACCGGCCGATGCTTCAGGTTTTCCAGGACCAGCTTGTTGATCAATCTATTTGTAGGATACGACTACGCGCTGAGGCAGCGGACTCAACTGGCGCATTTCGTTGCGCGCGAATCCGGCATTGCGAAGCATGCGATCGAGTTCGGAGAAGGTGTAGGCGTCCCCACCCGATGTGCCGCCCAGCATCATCATGCTAAACGTCGCGTGCATCGGCGGCGAAACCCGGTCTTCGTTGGGAATGAATTCGAGCGTCACAGCCCGGCCTCCCGGTGCGAGTGCGGCATAAACTTTCTTGAGCAACGACTCGTTGGTGGGGACGTCGAAGTGATGCAGGAAGTTGGTCACTAGAACGATGTCGTAGCCCGTTCCGAAATCCGCTTCGAACGCACTGCCAGCGATGGTGGAATGGCGGGACGACACGCCGGCCTTCTCGGCATTCTCGCGCGCTACTGCGAGTACCGCCTCCCAGTCCAGCGCGACGATCCGGGCGTTGGGGTTCTGGCGGGCGAGGGCGATGCCAAACAGTCCGTGTCCGGCCGCGATGTCGAGGACCTTCCAGTTGGCGCCCGAGCGCGCGTCGAGCAGTTCTGCGATGGCCTGTGCCGGCATGTTCATCATGGGCGCCATGGAACGGGCGAACTCGACCCACATCGGGTTGTTCGGTTCCACAGTTCCTTCACCTTCCAGAAGCGTGCCGCCTTTACGCACAATCGCGGCTATATCCTTGAAGCCGTCCGCCAGAGCCGGGGTTCCGAGGAAGGCGGCAACCGAGCCCATGTAAGCGGGGGACTGGCGATTCAGAAATACGGCCGAATCCTGCGTCAGGCCATAGTGGCCGTCCTGCTTGGTGAGGAATCCGATTACTGTCAGAAAATCGCACAACACGCGGGTGCCTTTTTCGGACGCCTGGATGCGTGCCGAAATGGACTTGGTGGTGGTGTTTCCTTCCGCGATGGCGGTGAACAGGTCCAGCTCGATCGCGCCTCGCAGCGCGGCGGTGCGCTGGTACGCGTTCAGTGTGTCGAAGATGATTTCCGGCGACGGGGCCGGCTGGTGTTGCGGTGATGCAGACATAACGTATCCATGATAGCGGCTCACCAGTGAATCAGCACGCCGCCCGCGAGGCCGCGGGAGAGCGCCTGGTAGCCCAGAACCTCTTCGTAGCGTTCGTTCAGCAGGTTGTCGGCGCGAAGAAATGGAGTGACGTGACTGGCCGCGTTGTAGGATGCGGAGGCGTAGATGTTTTCGTAGCCCGGGTTGCGCGTGACGCCGAAGGTGAAGTCGGCGTCCTGGCGTTCGCCGGTGAATCGGCCGCCCACCACCAGGGACCAGCGCTTGGGTGTGACGGCGACTGAGAGCGCGCCGGAATTGCGCGGGCGGCGAACCAGTTCTTCGCCGATGCCGGTGGTGGATGACGCGGGCGATGTGGAGGCGGTGACGCGGGTGTACAGGCGCATGTAGCTGCCCATGATCAGGATGTGACGCGGCAGGCGCGCTTCGACGGATGTTTCAACGCCGCGCGCCCAACTGGCCTGAACGTTCTGCCAGGAATCGCCGACAAAGGCGATCAGGTTGGTGAACGAGCTGCGAAACGCCGCGACCTCGGTACGCACGCGGCGCCCGAACCATTCTGAAACAACCGCGGTCTCGTAGGTGTTGGTTTCTTCGGGCCGCAGTGCCGGGTTGCCATGGAAGTAAGGCGATTGCGCGAAGTCTTCGAGCAGGCTGGGTTCGGTGACGCCGCGCCCCGCGCTCAGGCGAAGCGAAGCAGAGGAGAGCGCGCCATGTTCGTTGAACATCAGGAAGCTGGCGCCGCCGCGGCCCGAGCCGATGGTGCCGAAGGCGCTGCTGTGCTCCAGGCGCGCGCCGCCGCTCAAGTAGATCCGGCTGCCGACGTTCTGCTGGAGGTTGGCGAAGAAGCCGTGGTTGTCGCGCGAGGCCACGACGTCCGAGAGATCGCCGCTCTGATTCTGGTAGTCGTAGCCGAACACCACGACGCCGCCGCGATGCGAGAGCGTCCCTTGATAGCCGGCGGTCTTGCGCTCGGTCAGGTTCAGCGAATCGGACGGGCCAAAGAACGCGGAGCTTTGGACGTATCGCAAGCCGACGCGGGTAGGCGGCGGAGGCGCTGACGGATCCAGGAGTTGGACGAAGTAGACGCGCGGCACGGGGCCGGCGACGTCGCGCACCAAGGCAGCCAGCGGTTGCTCGCCGAACGGTTCGTCGTCGTTGAAGCGGTCGCTCAGGCGGTTGTAGCCGAATGAGAAGCGCTGCAGGTAGTTCGGTCCGCGGCTGTCGTCGAGACGCAGCGAGACGGTGGCATCGCGAGTCTCTTCGTTGGGAACGGGATCGACCACTCCATAGGCCACCTGGCCGGGCGTGCCGGCGTGCGCGTCGTAGATGTGGAAGACGCCGCGCAGTTGGGTTGCGTTCGAGATGCGGTAGCCGAGATTCGCCATGCCGGTGTTGTCGCGATCGTAGTCGTTCTGATAAGCGCCGACGGTGTGGAGTTCGGAGGCGGCGAAGGAGTAGTCCAGGCGATTGGCGAAGCCGCCGGTAAGGCTGCTCATCCAGCGGTCGGTCTGGAAGCTGCCGCGCTCGTAAGAGGCCGAGCCGTGCGGGATGGCGTCTTCCGGATCGCCGCGCTTGGTGAGCAACTGGATGACGCTGGCGGCGGCTTCGGCTCCGAACAGCGCACTCTCGGGGCCGCGCACAACCTCGACGCGTTCGATTGCATCGCTCGAGAGACTTTCCAGATGCAGCTCCCCGCCCGGATCGTTGAGCGGTACTCCATCGAGCAGGACCAGCGTGCCGGTTCGTTCCGCGCCGCGCGTGTAGACTTGCGCGAGCGAGCCGGGGCGGCCGTATTGCGAGACCTGGAGGCCGGGGACGTCGCGGAAGACGTCGAAGAGCATGGGGTAGTTGAGCGCGGCGAGGCGCTGGCCGGTGATGACGGTGGCGGCGACGGCGGCTTGTTCGGGAGTGGTTTGAGTGCGCACGGCGGAGACGACCACGCTTTCCGCCGGACCGGCGATGGCGAGCGTGATTCTTGTGTCCATCGACGCGGAGAGTTGGACGGTTTGCGGCTCGAAGCCGGCGTCTTCGATGCGCGCTTCGCAGCGATCCAGGTTGGCGAGAGTGAAGCGGCCCTCGACGTTGCTATAGGCGGCTTGATTGCGGCAGGCGACGCGCGCGCCCTGGACGGGGCGGCCGGAAGGATCCAGGATGGTTCCGTGAATGTTGTTGGTTTCGCCCGCAGCCATGGCGAGCGGCTTCGCCAAGACTGCGAGCGACAGAGACAGTAGAAAGATGGTTCGCATCGGACGTTTCTCCCTCGAAAACGCGATCTGTTTTTGAGCGAAGAACCGGTCTCCTGACTTGCGGCTGGCCTTCCTTGAAGCGACCTTCCCACTTGCGCAGTGGCGGCTTCGGCCCGGTCTCATGCCGTTTACAGTTGCGGGGCAGTGGCGGATTTTCACCGCCTTCCCGTTCGTTCTTCGCTGCTACGAATTTTGAAAGAGCGCTTAACTGACAGGAGAGAGTATAGCAGATCATTCTCAGCGTTCACATGAGTGTGAACGCGGCACGCAGGAGTGCGTGCGCCACGGCTTACTCCGAAACGTAGTGGGTGGCGCGGGGGAGGTCGGCTTTGGTCAGGCGGACGGTGGATAGGGCGTTGTTGCCTTCGAGGACCAGGACCATGTGGCGGCGGTCGAGCGGATTGGTTGCGGCGAATGCCAGGGCTTCGGTGTCGGAAGCGTGGGTCGTACCGTCGACGCGGAAGGTCGCGCCCGCGGAATCGAGGCCGATTTTTTCCTGCCAGGCGGCTAGAGCGGAGTTGGTCTCGGGGCGTCCGACGAAGATGACGTCGTGCGCGCCCAGCTCGGCGGGGGTGACTTCGAAGTCTTTGCGGATTGGGACGGCGCTCTCGAAGGAGTCGAGAAAATTCTTCTGGAGTTGCTCGGCGGCGTAGCGATTCGCGCCCGCGTCGGTGACGGTGCCGTAGACCAGGATGGCGGTGTGGAGGCGGCGCCGGATGTCGGACAGCAGGTACATCGGGCCGCCCTTATCGGGTGGCAGGGCGAACTTCACGCCCGCGGCGTCGAGGAAAGATTGCGCGGTTACCGCTTTGGTGGTGTGGGCGGCGAAGAAATCCTTCATCAACTGGAAGAAGCGATCATCGCCCAACTGGCGGCGCAACTGATCGAGGAAGATGGCGCCTTTGTGTTCTTCGATGGCGAAGCGCTGGATGGCATTGGGCGGCGTGGCGGCGCCGGCGGATCGATACTCGGCCCAGTGAGCTTCGATGGCTTGGGCGAGATCCGAGGATTGCAGGTCGCGGTAGTAGGCGGCCGATCCCGCGCTGAACCAGGTGTCAGCGTCGGAAGCGGGCAGCACCCAGCCGCTCCACAGGCGATCGTGCGAGAAAAACTCGTGCGCATCGAGTCTGGAAGGCGGGGGTTCGCTGGCCGCTTGCGGGGCGGATTCGCGCGCGGTGATGAGACGGTAGCCGTTGGAGTAGAGGCCGTCGTTCTTGGCGAAGGTTTCCTTCTCGGATTCCGACGGCACCCATTCGCGCTGGTTGGGCTTGCCGAACGCGGCCCACACCATCATGCGCGAGGCCATGCCGGCGGTTGCGACTTTCGCGTCCATGGTGGTGGCGCTGACGAGCGGCGCGGTGCGGAAGGCGAGGAAGGCGAACTGCTCGTCGATCTTGCCGGCGTAATCGCGATACAGCTCCTGCCACTTGAGATCGCGCGGCGCGGGCACGAAGGGAACATGCTCGGGCGGGCCGTTGGGATCGGGCTCGTACTCCAGGCGCACGTTGAGATCCTTGGCGTTGTTGTTGCCCCAGTAGAAGCCCTCGGTGCCGTTGAACCAATCGTTCTTGGAGCTGCGATAGAGGCGCGTCTTGTAAGTGCCCAGCTCGAACATGGCGATCTCGTTGGTGCGGGCGTCGCCGATGATCCACTCGTTGGTGTAGAGGCCGTTGTTCTTGTCCTTGAGGTAGCCGACTACTTTGTCGATCGAGTCGCCGTACTGGATGGCTTTGCGCGCGCGGTAGGCGACCGGCGTGCCTTGCGCGTTGAAGGGACTCTGGCGGATGGTGGTCTCGGTAAGGACGATGCCGGCGTCGTTCTGATACCAGTCGGTGCCGCTCTCGATTCCACCGGGGTAACTCTGGATGAGCATGCGATGACCGGCGGCGGGCTTGATGTCGAGCATCACGTTGGTCTGTTCGGCGAGGGTGAGCGGCCACCAGGTGACGTGTCCGACGATCATGCGGCCGTCGCGTGTGGCTTTGCCGGTGGCGGCGAAAGCGCTGCAATGGTCGGCGGGCGCGCGCTTGCGTCCGGAGAAGGCCGGGGATTCCAGATGCAGGCCTTCGAGACCGCTGGGGGTGAGCTGCAAAGCGTCGCGCAGATCGCCCAGCTCGACGGTGGTGTTGAGGACCACCATGTCGGTGAGGTCGATGCGGCGGCCGTCCCAGGTTGCGCCGGCGTCGGAAGCGCCGTCGGCGATGCCCTTCATTTCTTCGAGGATCTCCTGGTCGAATCCGCGGAGGAAGAGCGCGGCGGCGGTGGTGCGCGCGAAGCTCCAGCTTTGCTCCTTGCCGTCGGCGAGTTCGGCGGCGCAGCGGGCCAGGTACTGCACGATTTCCTTGGACATCAGGCGGCCGTGCTGGTAGCCGCGCTCGTAGGGCTGGCCTTCGATGTGGAGGTAAATCCATCCGCCGGTGGGGTAGCGGTAAGCGGGGCCGTAGGTGGAGACGGCGGCGGGCGCGGGCCATTCGTTCTTGGACGAAGCTTCGTCGATGCTGACGCCGGCGAACCAAGCCTTGCCGTCGAAGGCGCCGCCGGTGGCGACGCTGAGCAGGATGTTGTCCTGCGCGCGGGTGGCGGTGAAGCGGAGGTGGACGCGCGTCCAGTCGCTCGAGCCGCCGATGGATTCCGAGTGCACGTCGAAGGGCATGGAGGCCATGGAGAGCGCGGCGCCGATGGCGATGGGGGAGCGGTCGAGATCGCGCACGGCGAGCTGGTTGGTGCGAATCCAGCCGGTGAGTTCGTAGCGCTTGCCGATGGTGAGCGGGATGGGGGCGCTGACGACGGCGGCATCGCGGGCGGCCGGGCCAGGTTCGACGCGCATGGATTTCTGGTTCTGGTACGAGACGGACGCGTCGGGTGCGGCGGCGCCGCGCAGTGTGGTCCAGCCGGCGTCGCTGTGTTCGAAGGAGCTTTGGAACAGCGGCGAGGCGGCCTGTAGCGGGGCGAGGAAGGCGAGGCACAGGAACAGGGCGCGCATCCTTATATTATGACGTTTCTCGTTGCTGGTTTCTCGTTTCTCGTTCCGGGCGAGTCTCGGGTTGGTTGGGTTGTTGGTTCGATGGTGCGGCGGATTCGTCGGGTGGAGAGATGGTTAGTAGCTTTGGGGCTGAGTGTTCGATCCTGGGATTCGGTTTGTTTTGTAATTTTACTTCTTTCGACGACCTGGCGGTTTGCATTTCGGTGAGGGCGTTGAGAATTTTCTGATATTCGCGGTGGAGGCGGGCCTGGTAGCGATTGAGGAGCGCGAGGGCGGAGTTGGCGCCGGCCAGCGAGTCGAAGGCGAAGGCGAGGCGGTGGATTTCGTCGACCTCGGTGAAGTGCTCGTCGATCCACTGTTCGTCTTTGGCCATTTGATTTTCCAGGAGCGCGGATTCGACGGCGGCATAGCGGGCGAGTCGCCAGTGGGCGGCGGCGAGCTGGCGGACGAGATCGCATTCCGGTTTGCCGAGGGGCTGGAAGTGGGCGAGGTAGTGATTCAGCTCGGCTTCGTATTCGGCGGCGGGTTCGTTATGGAGGACGACGGTTTGGGCGGAGAGTCCGTGGGTGACGGCGTTGAGCGAGACGGCGGCTTTGCCGGCGGGGGTTTTGGGGCCGGTGGATTTTTGGGCGTTGGCGCGGACGGAATTGAGTTTGCGCTGGGATAGAGCCATGCGGATCTCCTTTGAGACGAGGGTAGCGGAGGGAGGCGGGCGCGGCGGGGGTGGATTTTTGTAAATGGTTGGGACGGGACGAGATTGAGGTGGCGGAGAGTTGTGATCAGCCGCGGGGATGGCTGGTGAGCGGCGATTCATCTCGATGAGACGTTGGTTTACAAGGTGCGGCGAGACGACGATGGACGGCGAGCGCGGTGTTTCTGGATGATTCCGGCCAATGCGCGCAGCGCCTCATTGGCCTCTCCCGAAGTGGGGAATGCGGCGGCTACGTCGGGTTCCAGCACTACTACAGCGCTGCCCGCGGCATAGCGCGAGGCGTACTTGTTGCGCGAGCCTCGACTGAAATCATACTCCGGAAGAATCTCGTCGGCATCAGCCGGCTTGGCGGCTTGGCCTTTACGGTGTGGTCTCTTCATAGTTCCTTCGCTCGTGGCGTGTGGCGAGTCGGGCGCTGATGATGCGGATGGCCTCGTTCCGGTCGACGTACATCACTGCAAGCAATCGCTGGTCCCGGGAAAGGCCCAGCAGGACGAACCGCTCTTCGCCGGACGAATGACGCGGGTCGGTAACGATGCGACCAAGGGGATCGCTGAAGACGGTCGCCGCCTCCTCGAACCCCACCTTGTGTTTGGCGAGATTTGCCGCAGCTTTTCGCGAGTCCCACTCGAACTCCAGCGCCAAACTTCATTATAGTAGCGCCTCAGCTCTTCACGGTTTTGTGAGGCGATTGAGGCGGATGAAATCCGTGACCGAGCTCGGACCCTGATATGACTTGCGCGACCGGCTTCCTCAGACCGGGACGGCTTCGATCACGCTTAGCGGAGATTGGGTGGGGACGATTCGGGTGAGCCGGAATCCGCCGGCGGCGAGCAGATCGCGATACTCTGGCTGGGTGCGTTCGCAACCACCCGCGTAGACCAGCATGGCGACATCGAGCCACTTTCCGAATTCCGGATCGTTGCCGGGCGTCATGACGGTTTCGGCCAGCAGCAGCTTTCCCTGGCCGGCCATGGCGCGGTGACAGTTCCGCAGGATGGTGGTGGCGCGAGCGTCGTCCCAGTCGTGGATGATGTGCTTCAGCATGTAGGCGTCGCCGCCGGCGGGCACGGATTCGAAAAAGTTCAGCGGCGCCACCGTGCATCGATCGGCGAGGTTGGAGGTTTCGAAGCGACGGCGCGCGCCCTCGATGACAGCGGGCATGTCGGCGAGAATGCCCTGCATGGACGGATTGGCCTGGAGGATGGCGCTCAGGAGGCTGCCGTATCCGCCGGCGACGTCCACCAGCGTATGGACGCCCGAGAAATCGTAGGCCGCCACGATCGCGGCAATCTCGGGGCCTGAGAAATTGGTCATCGATTCATCGAAGAGTCTGCCGTGCTCCGGATTTTTGCCGAGGTAATCGAAGAAGCCCATGCCGTGGATATGGTCGAATGCCGTCTGGCCGGTTTTGACGCTGTGGAGGAGATCGCCCCAGGGCTGGAAGCCGAAGGATTCGCCCATGACCATCACCCAGGCGCGCATGGAGCCTGGAGCATCGGCCTGGAGGCATTCCGCCATGGGGGTGAGCGCGAAGCGGCCGTCCGGGCCTTCGGCGAATATGCCTACGCTTGAGAGCGCGCGCAGGAGCCGGTAGAGCGAGCGGGCATCGACGCCGGCGGATTGGGCCAAGTCGGGAGTGCTTTTGGGTCCGTCGCGGAGCAGGTCGGCGATACATAATTTTGTGGCGACGAATATTGCCTGGGTCGTCCAGTGACCGGTGGTGAGGCTCAACAGAGCGACCGGGGGCGGCAGTGTTTGCAGGGCAGGAGCGGGAGATGACATATGTCCAGGGATTCTATCATGCCGATTGGTCAGGGGGAGGCGCCGTAAGACCAAAAGCATCGCTCCGCGGAGACTGGCGCAAGGACCTCGCGACTCTCGACTGCATAGCTGAGGGGCGGGAGAAGAGTGAGCTTCTGCGTGGCCGACCGACCGCTCGGAGATGGGGACGCGATATCTGGGCCTCGCTGGTGCGTTTTACAATCTGGTCATGACCTGTCCCAAATGTAACGGTGAAATGGAGGTAGGGCTTATAGCCGGGCCGCGGGCTGTTGCATGGATCGAGGACCCGCTGCACAAGAGCACATTGCTGGGTGTGAAAGTGCGTGAAGGGAAACGACTGGCAATCCAAACGTTTCGTTGTATCGATTGTGGATTTCTTGAGAGTTATGCCAAATAGTGCGTGATCAACGCCGGAGCTTGGATGTGGTGGGGCTTCCATACTGCTCCTTCGCACCAGTCTTCACGTTGTTTATCGCTATCTGCGCGGGATGGTTGGCGGCGGTTGCCACGAGCAAGTTCTTGCAGCGCCTTCCGCCGGAAATCTCCCAGAGCAGACGGGCAACGCGCCTCTGCTCAGCAAATTGATCGACCAAGCCTTGGCCCAGTTGTTCGCTCCGCGGAAGACCAAGCAGCACGGCGCGCTGAACTACGCGGGTTCGATCGGATCGACGGAGCTCACGGTTTCCGTCATATTTTCCAACCTGTACGGCCAGTTGCACTGGTGGGTCAACATGCCGATGTTGAATCCGAATCTGAAAGCCGCCCGCGTCCAGGATTTTTGGGGAGCTTACGCGTGGAATTATCTCACGGAGGAAAACGCTCCCCGCTCGATTGATCTGCTGTGTGAAAGAATCGTCTACTTCGCGAACTTGCGGGAACGGATCGACGCGCTGGCTGAATAAGCGCCAAGTCCGCCGCCAACGGCTTCTCTCTTTTATTAAGTCCTGCTGTTTTGTGCTCAAGTCCGTTCCTGGAAAACAGATTCGCCTGCCGTTGGTGGATTCTTAGCAAACGGGAACGCGTCAAGTTGACGAGAACCATCCTACGCGTTGAGGGGTTGGCTGGTGCGAGCGGATTGTTTCCGGACGGCAACCCGGAAGTTAGTCTTGCGGGATGGACGGTGCCGGCAACTTGCGGTTAGCGCGATCCGTCAGTGTTCCAGAAAATCTTCCTGTCCCTGCGGCTTGATGCGCTCGGCCTTGACGGAGCCCGACAGCGATGCCGGCGAAACTTTCTTCTCCAGCAGGTACCCGCGCTCCAAATTCGTCCAGAGGGAACCGATAGAATAAGTTTGTAGAGCAGATGGAGGAAGGGCGAATGGCAAGCGCAGGAACTTGGTCAGCACACGCGGTTTCCCGCTTGCGTGGGGCAGGAATCATCCTAATGGCCATTGTCCTTTGGTACGTCCCGGCCGGGAGCATCTTCGCGGATCCAACGGAAACGGCACGGGAAGCGAAACCAGCGAAGGCATCCCTGCTGGGCGTGCCCCTAAACTTCGAAGCCAATCAGGGCCAAGCGGACAGCCAGGTAAAGTTTCTATCCCGCGGCGACGGCTACTCGTTGTTTCTCACATCGTACGAAGCTGTCTTCACGCTGCGGTCTCCGGATGGGGCCAAGGCTCCGCCGTCGGTTTTCCGTATGGAACTGCGGGGAGCCAATCGTAGCGCCCAGGTTAGCGGCGCAGATAAGCTGGCAGGTGTAGCCAACTACTATGTTGGCAACGACCCGGCGAAGTGGCGCAGCGGAATCGCGACCTACGGCAAAGTGAAGTACCAGGGCCTCTACCCAGGCATCGATGCGGTGTTTTACGGCAATCAGCGTCAATTGGAGTACGATTTCGTTGTCGCGCCCGGCGCCGACCCCAAGCAAATTTCGCTCGGTTTGACCGGAGCCAAGCCGAGTGTAGACGCCGACGGCAACGTCGTCCTGAAACTGGCGGATGGCGATCTGGCTTTGAAGAAGCCGGTGGCTTTTCAGAACTTCGCCGGTGAAAAGAAAATCGTCGAGGCCGGCTATACCATCGCCGGAAACCAAGTTCGTTTCCACCTGGGCAAATACGACCCCAACCAAACGCTGGTGATCGATCCGGTGTTCACGTACCTCACATACTTGGGCGGTTCCAGTGTGGACTACATTGGTGGCGTCACGGGCGTGGCCCAAACCAGTAGTCCCAACCATGCTCTGGCGATCGATTCTGCCGGCGACGTCTACGTTACCGGACAAACGCTTTCAGATGACTTTCCCGCGGCCAATGCCTATCAATCCAGCAGAAAGGTGACCGGAGGCGCTTACGCGGCCTTTGTGAGTGCCCTGAACCCATCCGGCACGGCGCTGCTATACAGCACGTATCTGGGAGGATCATTTATTAGCGCCGGACAGGGCCCCGGTACGGACGCAGCTACCTCGATCGCCTGGGATAGCTTCGATAACGCCGTGTATGTCGTAGGTGCCGCCCAAAACTCCGATTTTCCGGTCACGGCCGGCGCGTTCCAGCCCCAAATTGCGTTTGGCTCTTACAGCGCTTTTGTAGCCAAGTTCAACAGCACCGGCCAACTCACGAAGTCGACATTTTTAGGGCCTCACGTAACCGAAGGACTCGGGATAACATCGGACTCGCTCGGACGAGCCTACGTCGTGGGCGTTACCTCCTACGGCAGTTGCACAGCGGCATCCCATACGATTTGCTTCCCCACAACATCGGGAGCGGTTATTCCAGGCGGCAATTTCGCGCAGAATGGCAACGGTTTTGTGTCCGTTTTCGACGCGAACCTATCGACGCTTTTGTATTCCACGCTCCTCGGCGATCCGAATGGCTCGGAGCATAGCACTTCGGAGGCCTTCGACGTGACGGTGGACCCGAATGGAAATTTCTACGTCGTTGGCGTCACGGGTTCGCCTAGCCTCCCTACCACTCGGGGCGCTTTCCAGCCAGCCCTGGGGACGAGCAATGCTACTCCACTCGTCGGATTTGCCGCTAAGTTCGGACCGGTCAGCGCCAGTGGGGCCACGCTCACTTATCTCACGTATCTGGAAGCAACAGGCATAAGTTTCGGCGAATTCCCGAGCAGTGTGGCTGCCGATAGCCAGGGCAACGCGTATATCGGCGGCTACTCTAACTCGCTGACGTTCCCCGTAACGACGGGTGCCTACAACACTCCCTGCCCGCTAAACGGCGCTCGACTTTGCCCTGCCGCATTTGCGACCAAATTGAATCCTGCCGGAACGGGCCTGGTGTGGTCTGCGCTGGTGGAACCTGCTGACTTTTTCTCCACCATTAAACTCGATGCGCAAGGGTATGTATTTGTGAGCGGCCACGCCGGAGCGTCTTCGTTTGTGCCAGTGAATCCGGTGCAGACCGTTCTCGACAATAGCGGAGGGTTCGTGGCGAAACTCGACCCGACGGGAAGCACGTTGCTGTTTGCTTCGCTGATTCAAGGAGGTTTTGCCCTGAAGGGCTTGGCGGTGGACGCGCTGGCGAACGTTTATGTAACCAGCTACACCCCTGACACTACACTGCCGACGACACCCGGCGCGTTTCAGACTGCCTTAAAGAATCCCGGCACCGGCAACAGCTATGACGGCTTCATCGGCAAATTCAGCTTGGCGCCTTCGATCACGCCCAACGGCATCGTCCCCAATGACAGTTCCGCTCCCGCGATCGAGGCCGGCGAATGGGTTTCGATCTATGGCGTCAATCTCGCCGGCGCCGCCGCGACCTGGACCGGCAACTTCCCCACATCGCTCGGCGGCGCCAGCGTCACGATTGACGGGAAGCAGGCTTATTTGTGGTATGTCAGTGCGACACAGATCAACCTACAGGTTCCTGACGACGCAGCAACGGGACCGGTCACCGTCGTGGTCACTACGCCGAACGGAACGGCATCCTCCACCGTTACACTCGCCCAATTTGCTCCTTCGTTCAACTTGCTGGATGCGAAACACGTTGCGGGCATCATCCTGAGGTCAAATGGATCGGGTGCTTACGGCGGAGGCTCCTATGACATCATCGGCCCCACGGGGAGCTCGCTTGGCTATGCGACGGTTGCGGCGAAAGCGGGCGACAGCGTTGAGCTTTTCGGCGTCGGATTCGGGCCAACCAGTCCGCACGTCGCCCCAGGCGCGATATTCTCTGGATCGGCGTCCACTACTAACGCCGTGAGCCTCCGCATCAACAACGTGAGCGTCAATCCGTCCTTCGCCGGATTGTCCGCGGCCGGCCTCTATCAGATCAATTTCACCGTCCCGGCAGGCCTTGGCACGGGCGACGTCACGCTGGTGGCCGCCGTGGGCGGCGCGTCGACACAGCCGAGCGTCGTCATCTCGCTGCAGTAGCAGGCACCGTGACCGTTGCGGTCGCTTATCCGCGAATCCGGCTATCGGCAAGCTGGCCGGAAATAACTCCAACCTCACGCCGAGGTGTATAGCAAATTCGCGCCAGTTCCCGTATTGTCGGCAACCCAAAAGTTAGTTTTGCAGGATGGACGGTGCTGGCAACTTGCGGTTAGCGCGGATGCGTCAGTGTTCCAGAAAATCTTCCTGGAGCACTTTGCGGCCGCCGAGCGCGTTGCGGAAGCTCCACACCGCGAGGGCTAATATCAGGGCGACGACGATCAGGCCCTGGCTCGCGTACCACGCGGACAGGTCGGAGGTGAAGGGCGCCTGGCTCCCAACCAGCTGCAGCAGGAGCACGAGGGTGATGGGCAGGATACCGAATCGAAGTCCGACCCAAAAGCCTGAGACAATCAGCGCCATCCCGAGAGCGATGTGTGGAAGCGAATCTGCGCCGGCGAGGCTGAGAGCAGCATACAGGACGACGTAAACCGCGGCCGCGACCCAAGTCCTGCGGAACACCAAACGAAGCAAGAAGACGAGAAAGAAAGCAATCAGCGCGAGTAAAGCCGGTCCAATCATATTCCAAAGCAGCCAGCCGACCAGGCCCGCTGCGTCCAGGGTGTAGATCGTGTATGTGCTCATGGTCATCACTCCCGAGCGCTGCCAGTCGATCAGGCTCCTCAGACCCAGAATTAACGTAAACCCCACGCCCAGGGCGGTGCCGACCAGGATGTGACCGGCCACCAGCGGATCGCGCGCGTCCCCCGCGAGAAGACGAGTCCACGAGATCAGACTCTGCGGCCAGCGCCGCCGCAGGAAGGGTTCCAGCGACATGTAGAGCACCCAGACCGACGCTGCCACGAGCAACCCAATGCCGATCTGGTATAAGACGTACAACAGTTCCGCTGGGGGTCGGCACATGATGCACACGCACGATCTCGGATACGGACCAGAAGATCAGTCCGAATGCCGCTAAGCGCAGGGCTCCACGCGTATCTCCGCGGCCGGCGCGGAAGTTTCTCACGGCCAGC
Source organism: Terriglobia bacterium (assembly GCA_020073265.1). Taxonomy (GTDB): domain Bacteria; phylum Acidobacteriota; class Terriglobia; order Bryobacterales; family Bryobacteraceae; genus Palsa-89. Next base: position 92,971 of record JAIQFN010000004.1, read on the forward strand.
CACAGCGAGCCCACCAGGATGATGGAGATTACGACCAGAAGAGACCACCCTACGACGCGTTGGGCGGTGTTCCGCGGAGCCCGGGGCTGGAGGCGCGCGGGCCGACGCCACGGACCGAACAGTTCAAAGGAAACCGGGCGGCCTTTCCACGCTGCCGCCTCGATGCGCAAGGGCATGTTGGGTGCGTGCGCGAATGTACCGGTCCAGGCTTTACGCTCGTCGAAGCTGAACGGCGGGATTTCCTGCGAGGCGGTCTCGGTCCAGCGGGATGGGTCCAGACCCGCGGCATCGAACAGCTTGGTCCATTGCATTCTTGGAGTGGGGGGCTGGGCCGGCGCGGCGGCGTCATCCAATTGCGGGGGCACGCCCAGGAACCGGACCAGGCGGCCCTGCGGATCCAGATCCAGGCTGACCATTCCGGAGACATTCACGGGAGGGTCGTTGGGCATCGGGTGGCCGTACGGGTCGCGCGTTTCCAGGTAAACGGGGCTCTCGCGGTGCGTGAAGCAGATCAGCGAGGGTTGCCCCAGGCGGACCTGCTGGCGGTAATCGTCTTTCTTGAGATTTCGTTCCGCCCAATTGTGGTATTCGTCTTCGTAATTGAACGTGTCGTACGTATCGACGGGCGGGTCCGTGTAGCCCAGGCGGGCGGCGATGTCGTGGCCCTGCCTGGCCAGGATCTCCTGCGAATTCGGAAACGGCGTCAGGCGCAGGACACTGGTCCGGCTGCTCAACAGCAACAGGGTGACTAACCCGGCCGCCACAAACGCCATGCATACGACCGCGGCGCGGACCGAAAGGGCTCCGGTGTCCTCCGATGCGGCGACCATTTCCGGCGACGGAGTGTCGCCGGCCGCTAGCGCTTCGGCGAGCGGATCGCCGCCGGGCAGCGCGCGCGCCACCGCCAGCGCCGATTGCGGACGCTTGGCCGCGTCGGGGTCGAGACATTTCGCGATCAGGCGTTCGACTGCCGGGTCGACGTCCTTGATCACGCTGGCGGCGCTCGGCACGGCGGTGCGATCCCGCGTCTCGAACGCGCGCTTGCCGGTGAACATCTCAAAGAGCACCAGGCCCAGCGAGTAGATATCGCTGCGCTCGGTCACTTCGCGCCCGGCGAGTTGTTCCGGCGCCATGTAGGCGGGGGTGCCGTTGCGAACCTCGGCGCCCTGGACCTGATCCGCGATGGCCGCCAGGCCGAAGTCCATGATCAGCACCTGGCCGCGTCCATCGATCATGACGTTGGCGGGCTTGAGGTCGCGATGCAGCACGCCCTTGTTGTGGGCGGCGGCGAGTCCCGCGCACAGCTTGCGCGCGATCTCGATGGCTTTGTCGCCGGGCAATCGCCCGATTCGGCGCAGGAGTGAGCCGAGGTCTTCGCCATCGACGTACTCCATCGAAATGTAGGGCGAGCCTTCGATCTCGCCCATATCGTAAACGCGGCAGACGTTGGGATGCGAGACCTGACGGGCGATGCGGACTTCGCCGTGGAAGCGTTCGAGCAGCGCGGGATTGCGCGACGTTGCCGCCGGCAAGAACTTCAGCGCGACCGCTTGGTTCAGCTTAAGATCGGTGGCGCGATACACCTCGCCCATGCCGCCGCGGCCGAGCAGCCCGAGCACGCGATAGCGTTCGCCGAGAGTGCTTCCGGCGGGAAAGCGGCCTTCGTCGGAAGACGCGCTGGAAGAGGAAGGCGGCTTGCGACGGGGCGCGGCGATGGTTTCGGTGGGAGGGGCGCCATCGAGCGGTGCGGCGCAGTGGGGACAGAAGCGCGCCGGGTCGCGCAGTTCAGTTTGGCACGACGGGCAACGCATCTTAAGAGGGATAACACTTTTTACGGACCAAAGTGGGGGGTGATTCGCAGCATCGGCGTCAAACAGCGCGCTGGAAAGGCGCGCGGGCATTTCTCCGTGTCAATCTATTCTCGATCCGAATCGCGCTTGACCACGCGGTACAATCGTGGGACGCGCCATGCCTTTAGCACCCGGAACGCGCTTGGGACCCTACGAAATACTTGCGCCGATCGGCGCCGGCGGCATGGGCGAAGTGTACCGGGCGCGCGACACCAAACTGTGCCGCGACGTGGCGATCAAGGTGCTGCCGGCGGTCCTGGCGGATGATCCGGAACGGCTGGCGAGGTTCGAGCGCGAAGCCAAGGTGCTGGCCTCGCTGAATCATCCCAACATCGCGCAGATTTATGGCGTGGAAGAGCGCGCGCTGGTGATGGAGCTGGTAGAAGGCGAAACGCTCAAGGGGCCGGTTGCGGTGGAGACCGCGCTTCAATACGCCAAGCAGATTGCCGACGCGCTGGAAGCCGCGCACGAGAAGGGCATCATCCACCGCGACCTGAAGCCGGCCAATATCATGGTCACGGCGGCGGGCACGGTGAAGGTGCTGGACTTCGGGCTGGCCAAGGCAGCCGACAACTCGGGCGCGCAAGGCAATTCGGCAAATTCGCCGACTCTCACGATGTCGCCGACGCAGGCGGGGATGATCCTGGGGACGGCGGCGTACATGAGTCCGGAGCAGGCTCGCGGGAAAGCGGTGGACAAGCGCGCCGACGTGTGGGCGTTCGGGGTGGTGCTGTACGAGGTGCTGACCGGCGAGCAGACCTTCACGGGCGAGACGGTGACGGATGTGCTGGCTTCGGTGGTGAAGGAGCATCCGGCGCTGGACCGGTTGCCGGCGGGGCTGCGCGTTATTGTGGAACGCTGCCTGCGGAAAGATCCGCGGCAGCGCTGGCAGGCCATCGGCGACGTGCGGGTGGAGATCGAGGCGTTAATCGCCGGTCCGTGTGGGATTTTGGAGGGAGAGCGGCATGCGGCTGCGAGGCCGCTATGGAAGCGCGCGATTCCGGTGGTGGCAGCCGCGATTCTGGCGTCCGCGATCACGGGCGTAGCAGTGTGGCGTTTGAAGCCGTCCGCTCCGCTGGCAGTCACCCGATTTCCCATACAGCTTGGCGAAGGGCAAGGCTTCTTTGGAAACCGGCTGGCGGTGGCGATTTCGCCGAGTGGCGCGCAGATCGTTTATGCCGCCACCAACCGCTTCCTGCACCTGCGTTCGATGGCGGAGCTGGAAGCGAGGGTGATCCCGGGAAGCGAGGATCCGACCGGCCTGACGAGTCCCGTGTTTTCGCCGGACGGCCGTTCCGTAGCATTCTTTTCCGGGGCAGATGCAACACTCCGGAAAATCCCCGTCAGCGGCGGCGCAGCCGTGACCATTTGTCGAGCGAGCAATCCCTGGGGCATGACCTGGGGCAACGACGGAATCGTGTTTGCACAGAATTATCAAAACATCTTACGGGTTTCTCCGAATGGCGGCAAACCGGAAGTTCTGGTATCCGTCAAGGGCGGGGAACTGATCGCGCACCCGCAGGTATTGCCAGGCGGCGAAGCAGTCCTGTTCACGCTTGCCAGGTCGACCAATTCGTGGGACCAGGGGCAGATCGTGGTGCAAGTGCTGAAGACGGGCGCTCGCAAAACGTTGATCGATGGAGGGAGCGCTGCGCGCTATGTGCCGACCGGGCACATCGTATATGCGGCGAGCGGCACGCTGTTCGGAGCGCCGTTTGACTTGCGGCGGCTGGAGGTGACTGGAGGATCGGTTCCTCTCATCGAAGGCGTGCAGCGAAGTTCCTTGACAGGAGTGGCGCAATTCAACTTCTCCGACAACGGTTCGCTGGTTTACGTTCCCGGCCCGGTGCAGAGTAGCTCGGGTCATGCATCTCTGTCTCTGGTGGATCGGAGGGGTGGTGTAGAAGCGTTGAAATTGCCGCCGGCGGCGTACGGCTATCCTCAGGTCGCGCGGGATGGCAAACGAGTGGTTTATGAAGCCGAGGACGGCAAAGAGACGGCGGTCTGGATATACGATCTGTCAGGCGGAAATGCGCCGCGGCGGCTCACCTTTCAAGGATCGAATCGATATCCCATCTGGACGCCGGATGGCGAGAGGGTCGCGTTCCAGTCGGATCGCGACGGCGACCTGGGAATCTTCTGGCAGCGCGCGGACGGAAATGGCACAGCCGAACGACTCACCCAACCGGAAAAGGGAGTGATACACATTCCCGATTCATGGTCGCCGGATGGGCAGCAACTGTCGTTCACGGCCATCCAGGGAGGCACTCCCGGGGTGTGGACCCTGTCGCTTCGGGATCGGAAAGCCGCGCCTTTTACGGAGCCTGGGTCGTCTTCGGAAGCGTCCGAGTTCTCGCCGGATGGCCGCTGGGTGGCGTACCAGTCCAGCGAAACGGGACGCTTGGAGATCTATGTCCGTCCGTTTCCGGCGAGCGCGGCGAAGTATCAAATCCACAGCGGGAGTACGAATGGCGATGTTCACCCGTTGTGGTCCAGGGACGGAAAGGAACTCTCCTTCAGCACCGGGCCAGTTACATTCGTCGCGGTGAGCATTACAACGGCGGCAGGATTCACCTTCAGCACTCCAACTCCGGTGCAAAGGGGCGGGCTGAACGGAACGCCCACGGGACCAAGGAACTATGACATTCTTCCCGACGGACGATTCCTGGGAGTGGTGATGGCCGGGCAGGCCCAAGGGGGAGCCGCGACTCAAATCCAAGTGGTGCTCAATTGGTTCGAAGATGTGAAGCGCCGGTTCCAGGCGCGCTAGGGGCCGGTTGGAAAAGCCTCGCGCGGCCGCGCGGCGATGCGTCAGGATCAATCAGCCGCCATCGGAGAACAGCGGTGACGAAATGATCTTGGACGCGCTGGCGCTCGAATCCACCACCACGCCGAAGAACGGCGACATCATTTCCTCCCAGGTCATCTGGCCGTAGTAGACGGTCTTAGTGGGGTCGGGGTTGAATTTGTTATTGACGGAATTGTCGAAATGGGCGTCGATGCGCAACTTGGTTCCCTTGGGCACCTTGATGGTGGTGTTGTATCCGAGCTGCCAGTTGAAATCGTAGCGAGGGATATCGAGGACGACTTGTTTGGTTCCGTCCGGGTACTCCAGCGTCCAGGTGGTGTCCTTTCCACGAAAGTGCATGTGAGCCATCATGAAGACCAGCTCGGCATCCTGGAGGAACGTGGCTTCGGCGGGCGGGCTTTTCCAATTGGGATCGTTGGGCGGAATCGCGAATTTCTTGGAATCGGTGGGCGCGGAGACGACGAAGGAAACATAGCGGCGCGAGGGCGGTTCTTTCGCTACTGTGAAGCCGATCTTGACGTGATCGGTGACCGCGGTTCCGTTGGGCGTGTAATGCAGGCTGTAGGTGACATCGTAGCCGGCCGGGATCAGCTTGGCGGCGTGGACGGTCCGGTAGTCGGCGGCGGGATTGCCGGGCAGGTAGCAGTCCTCCGGCCCGGCAGACTCAAAAATCGCGCCCGCATCCGCCGCGCTGGCGCCTTTCAGAGCGCCGCTTTGAAACGTGTCGCCCTTCTCCGGAATGGCAGATCCGTTCTCGTCTCTCTGCTTGTCCTGCCACACTGGGACGCCGTACTTCAGGCCCGCTTTGTGGGGAGCGAAGCCAACGCAGATGTGATGGGTGACGGCAGGATACTCCGGCTTGATCTGGACGGAAGTGACCCAGGTGTCTTTGGTGAAACCGGTGGGGAGGACTACGGCCAGCCACTCGATTACGTTGTTCTTGGGCTTGGCAGGAACGTCGGTGGCGGGGCCATCCAGGATAATGTCAGGCTGAATCTGCCAGCCGTCCGTCCATCGAATGGGAGCCGGGGCGTCCTTTGGATCGCCTTCCAGCGCGCCGCTGTCGGCCCACTTTGCGATGGTCTGGATCTCGGCCGGCTTCAGCGACCGATCGTTCAGGTAGGGGCCATGTTGCGAGTCGGCGAACCAGGGCGGCATCGCTTTGGTGGTAACCATGGCCTTGATGGACTTGGCCCACGGCCGGGTGCTCTGGTAGGTGAGGAACGACATGGGAGCCATCTGCCCTGGCCGGTGGCAACTCTGGCAACTGCGCTGCAGGATCGGCAGGACCTGCTTGTTGAAAGTAATCGGGGAATCGGTTTTGACTTCGGCCGCGAACGCGCTCCCCGTTAAAGCCAGAAACGCGAATAAGAGTCGCATCTCCACCCTCTTTCTATAGGGACAAGGATAGCAAGAGGCGTCGCGGTTTGCTTCGGGATCGCGGCGCATCGGGGAGCTAGCGACGCACCAAGGGGCAGCCGTTCGCTTGTCGCCGCAGAGCGCACACTTAGCCGGTGCGGCTCTGCTCTACACTGCCCGTCAGCGAGGGGCTAACATCGCTGGTTTATTCCGAGCCACAATGGAACTCATGGAAGACGCCTTCACTTTTGAAGGTACAGTGTATTAACGGCGATGAGCGACAGGCACGAGGGCATTACTCCTGAAATCTCGACTTGGATCGGTGAGCAGAGAGTGTTTTTCGTCGCAACCGCGCCCCGCGCGTTAGACGGCCACATCAATGTGTCGCCCAAAGGGGGCGATTCGTTTCGGGTGCTTGGTCCGCTGGAAGTGGTTTACCAGGATTTCACCGGTAGTGGCGCAGAGACGGCCGCTCATGTTCGCGAGAATGGCCGAATTGTCGTCATGTTCTGCGCTTTTCAGGGACCACCCAAAATCGTGCGCATCCACGGCCATGCCATGCTGATCGCCGTCGAAGATCCTCGCTACGCTGAGTTCGTGGAACTGTTTCCCGCGAATCCGGGTACGCGTGCTTTCGTACATATTCGGGTGGATCGCGTTTCGGATTCGTGCGGGTACTCGGTTCCGCTCTATCAATTTCAAAGCCAGCGAGAAACGCTCGACCGCTGGGCCGCGGCGAAAACGCCGGAAGGATTGAAGGCCTATCGCGCCGCGAAGAACCGTCAGAGCATCGATGGCCTTCCTGCGCTGTTGCCTGAAACGTAACGCTGCGTTGAGGGCAACCGGGCCACGGCCAGAGCGGTGAAGCACCGAGGGAAGTATAGAGTATCAAGGCCATCGCGACAGTTGAAAGTACCCCCCCCGATCCGACCAAGGCCAGCTTCCAAGCAGGGAAAGGCGTCACTTGCCTCTCAGTCCGTCGCGCCAGGCGATTACTTCGAGTTCGCCCCGGACTGCGTCCTCGACGCGGACCACGGGGTGCACCTGAAATACAAGTGCAGGGAGCATCGAGCAAAACTTGTGAATCGTCAGCGGATCGTCGCAGTCCACCAACATATTCCCACCCCACTCGCCCACACGCACCACAAAAAACTCGATCTTGAAATTGGCTGGCGCCTTCCACTGGCCAAACACTTCGAGGATTCGCTTCTGGGCATTCTCATACTCTATCGGCGAACCTTGCGGGCGTTCGAACCAGCTGATCATGTACTTCATCTCTTCTCCTTAACATTGCAAATGGTCTGACCGATCACAACCGCTTAAGTCTACTACCTCGGCGAGAGGTGTTGGACAACCAGCGCTTCGTTGAGGAACCTTTTCCGAGTTATAGGGAGCGGCTTGCGATTCGCAAGAGACCGATTCGCAAAAAACCACGTGGATTGACGGGCGGCTGGGCGTATACTCAATAGAACCTGGGAGTCCAGGATGGACTTCGAGAGCGGCAAGTCTGGGAGGATCGGGGATATGTCGAGATCGGTCCCGTGTGTGTTGAGACTCGTGATGGTTGCTCTTGGCGCCGGAGCGGCGTTCGCGCAATCGCCCGACGGCGCCGCTGTTTATGCCAGGCACTGCGCCCGCTGCCACGAAACGGATAAGACCGGCTGGGCGGCGCGGCGCGATGCGCTGGGCAAGTTACCGCCCGATGCAATTCTGGCGCAGCTTCACACCGGCATCATGGCTTTGATGGCGACGCTGACGGATGAGGAAAAGCGCGCGGTGGCCTCCTACATTTCGGGCAAGCCAGTGGAGGCGTTTCGCACGGCGGCGCCGCCCGAACCCGAAGGTCTCTGCCCGGCCGGCTCCAAGGCGTCCGATCTACTTTCGGGTCCGCGCTGGAACGGCTGGGGAGGCGATATCAGCAACAGCCGGTTCCAGCCGGCGGACATGGCGGGGATTTCCGCCGGCCAGGTATCGCGCCTGAAGCTCAAGTGGGCATTTGGTTTTCCGCTGGCTTCGGTGGTGTGGTCGCAACCGGTGGTATCGGGGGGACGGGTTTTCGTGGGGAGCCAGAACGGCGCGGTCTACTCTCTGGACGCAAAGTCCGGCTGCACGTATTGGACATATCAAGCTTCGCCGGCCGGCGTACGCTCGGCCGTGACCATCGGGCCGCGTTCCGCCTCCAACGGTTTTGCCGTGTATTTCGGCGATTTGGAAGCGAGGGTTCATGCCGTTGACGCGATCACGGGCCAGGCGCTCTGGAAAGTAAAGGTGGACGAACATCCGCTGGCGCGTGTCACGGGCGCTGTGCAGCTTTATGAAGGGCGGCTGTATGTCCCGGTGGCTTCCTTCGAGGAAGGTCCCGCAGCGGATCCCAAGTACGAGTGCTGCACGTTTCGCGGCAGCCTGGTAGCGCTGGATGCGCAGACCGGCAAACAGATCTGGAAGACGTACGTCATTCCGGCGGCGCCGCGACGCACGCGCAAGAACGCATCCGGCACGCAACTGTGGGGGCCTTCGGGCGGCGGAATCTGGTCCGCGCCGACGATCGACCGGAAACGCCGGCTGATTTACGTCGCCACCGGCGATCACTATAGCGATCCGGAGGAAGGGTTCGGCGATTCGGTGGTGGCCATCGAGATGGATTCCGGCAAGATCGCCTGGGGGCGCAAACTGCTGGAAGGCGATCGTTGGAACCTGGGGTGCATCGCGGGCGACAAGGTCGGCTGCCCCAAGGGCGAGGGGCCTGACTTCGATTTCGGATCCTCCGCGATTCTGCACACGCTTTCCGGCGGCCGCGAGGTGCTGCTGGCGGGGCAGAAATCGGGTGTGCTGCACATTCTCGATCCGGACCAGCGCGGCGCCGTGATCCGCCAGGTGCGCGTAGGCAAGGGCGGCATCATCGGAGGGATCGAATGGGGGACGGCCGCCGACAACGATAAGATCTACGTCGCGGTTTCGGATCTGGACCGCACCAATCCGGAAGCCGGCGGCGGGCTCACTGCTATCCAGATCGCGACCGGCGAGAAGGTGTGGCATGTTCCCGCGCCCAAGCCTCCCTGTCTGGGTCAACAGGGGTGCAGCGCTGCTCAACCGTCGGCGGTGACTCTCATTCCCGGCGTGGTGTTCTCAGGATCCCTGGACGGCCATCTTCGCGCTTACGCGACGGCCGACGGGAAGCTGCTCTGGGATCTGGACACGCGCAAGCCTTTTTCCACCGTGAACAACGTGCCGGGAGCGGGTGGGTCGATGAATGGCGCGGGCCCGGCGGTGGTGGATGGAATGCTGTTCCTGAATTCCGGGTACGGTTTCCTGGGCGGCGCGGCGGGCAACGTACTGCTGGCGTTCTCGGTGGATGGCCGCTGATCCGGAGTGAGGAGATCGGGATTACCGCGGTCTCATCAGGCGATGGCGAATTGATTCCCGTGGCCGGCTTGTGCCAAGATTGTGCGTCAGTACCACGCCCCAAGGCGAAATCATTCTATGGAGGAATCCATGCGGAAGCACTTCAGTAAAGCAATGGCCGGCTGCGCGCTGGCGGTAGTGTGTCTGGCGCCGGCCGCCAGTGCACAGGCTCCGGCGGCGGGCGCTCAGGCCGTCCCGGTCAACGTGGTGGCTCATCCGACCTACGTTTCCATTCCTTTGGAAATCACGGTCAACCGTCCCGCGGCCGAGGTATGGAAGCGCGTCGGCAAGTTCTGCGATATCGGCGAGTGGTTCCGGATCCCGTGCACGATCACCGCGGGAAAAGACGGCGAGTTCGGCGCGGTGCGGTCCGTCGCGGGCGAGGTCCTGGTGGGGAAAACCGAGCTCTCCTATACCTACACCCAGACCGTGAGGGCCGACCGGCCATACAATCTCTATCACGGCACGTTGGAAGCGAGGCCGGTGACGGATACCACGTCGAAGCTGGTTTACACGCTGATGTTCGATAACTCGATGTTGGCGGACGACGCCGCCCGCGAAAAGGACAAGGCGCAGAAGACCGCGCAGTTCACGCGGGCACTAGAGAACATGAAGATCCTGGCCGAAGGCGGCACGCTTCCGCCGGCTCCAGCACGCGGCGGCCGGTAAATCGAGCTTCAACGTAGCGTTTGGGCGCCCGTTTCCAACCGGAGGCGGGCGCTTTTCAGTCGATCAATTCGTCCCATGCGAGCGCGTATCCCAAGGCGCGCTTTACTTCGCGATGACGCGATGGCGGTAAAGCGCCGGCCCGGGAATCGAGCCACCGTCGCGCGACGGTGCGGATGTTGTCGAGGTTGGCGACGCAGGATGAGGGCAGTCCTTCGCGGCGGCTTAGCCGGACCTCCACGGGAATGGCTCGGATGGTGGTGGTTACTTCGGCGACGATGAACTTGCTCAGATACTGATAGGCATCGTTGCGGCTCAAGAGCAACACGGGCCGGCGGCCTGCCGGGGCGGGCAAGTTGGCCCACCAGATCTCGAACTGCCTCACGGCTTGTAGGCCTCGGGCGTGGACCAGTCGTCGGCATCCAGCGTCGAATCGGGCTGTTTGCGGTAGGCTTCGCGCATGGCGCGGTATTCCGCCTGACGGATGGCCTTGCGAATCGCCTGCCGGACGAACTCCGACCGTTGGCGTTTTCCGGGCGCGGCGACCCGGTTCAATGCCGTCAGGGTCTGCTCGTCCAATTGGATCAGGAGCGGCTTCATATATATATCTATTATATAGAAGCTTGATATGGTCCTAGGAATTTCCGGCACGGAATCCGGATAACGTCTTCTTAGGAAGGGGACATCGTGACCAATGATGAGCAAGCCATCCAGGACATCCTGAGACAGCTCGAGGCTGCCTGGAATGCGAGCGACAGCGTGGGCTTCGCGGCGGCCTTTGCGGAGGATGCCAATTTCATCCAGATATTCGGGGGGCAACTGGATGGGCGTGGCGCCATTGAGGCCTCGCATCGGAGCATTTTCGACACGATCTACAAAGACAGCCGGGCCAGCTTCATGTTGCGGAGCATTCGCTTCGTTCGTCCCGACGTGGCCATCGTGTTCACCAAAACGCGCGTGGAGCTTGCCGCCGACGGCGCGACGCCCGAGATAGAGGCCCGGCCGACGATGGTTGTAGTGAAGGAGCAAGGGAAGTGGCAAATCATGGCTCTCCAGAATACGAAGATTTCGGAGATGCCGGCCGCGGCGCAGGCGGCCAGCCGTCTTGCGACCTAGGCCCTGGTAGCGCTACGGAGCGAACGGAACCGTCAAGCCGGCTTCTCGCAGTTGACCATCCATGGAATGCCGAATTGGTCAACGAGCACGCCGAAACGAAGCGCCCAAAACGTTTCCTGGAGGGGCATTTGAACAGTTCCGTTTTCTGCCAGCGCTTTGAAGATGCGCTCTGCTTCCACCGGATCACTGAGATTGAACTGTAGGGCGAAGCCCTGTGGCTTCTGATACTGTTCCGGCGAAGCATCTGACCCGGAGAACATGAAGTTGGCGAGAGCGAACGTAGCATGACTGATCTTCTTTCGCCAATCGGCCGGCGTTTGCAGGTCCATGGGTGTGTTCTCGTAGGTCATCATGAAGGTGGTCCTGCCGTGGAGACACTCCTCGTAGAACTTGAAGGCCGCTTCGCACTGGCCGTCGAACGCCAGATGTGGATACAACTGCACGCCGCCCTCCTTGGAAGCCTGAACTGCCCGGATGCTTGAGGATACGTCCGCGAGCCTGTGCCGCGGCGATCTTAGCGCGCGGCTGGAGCGCGCTCGATCACCATCAACGTGAATGATCCGGGCAGCACCGGCGGTCTTCCACGGCCGGCCGCTTCGCCGAACTTCGCCGAGACGATGAAGACGCGGTGATTGGTTGGGTCGATCCCCATGTTGCGCGCGCCCTGCGGCGTCTCGACGTTTTCGACGACGCGATATTGGTCGGGAGTGTCCTGATGGATCACCGTCAGCGTGCCATTGGCATTGGAGGCGAAAGCGTTGCCCGAGGCCGGATCGAAGCCGGCGCCGTCGACGCCAGTGCCGATGGGGACGGTGGCGACCAGCTTGCCGGCCTGATAGTCGGAGATGGCCATCACGCCGCTGCGGCATCCGCTGAAGAGCCGATGGTGGGCGGTGTCGATGGCCATGGAGACGGGCTGCTTGCACGGGGCGGTGGGCCAGCGCCGCAACACGGTGGCTGCTTTGGCATCGATCTCCACCACTTCGCTCGAGTCGGTGAGATTCGCGTACACCTTGCCGTCGCCGGCTGAGGCGCCATATTCCGGTTTGCCGCCCAGCGCGATGTTGGTGATCAGAGTTCCGGCGCGCGGATCGATGACGGTGGAGGAATGTGCGTCGCCATTCAGCGTGAAGACGCGGTTGGAGGCGCTGTCGTAGAGGATGGCGTCGGCATCTTCGGCGGCGGGGATGCGGCCGAGCGTCTGAAAGGTTTTCAGATCGAACATGACGACGGACTGGTCGTTACCCGAGGTGGCGAATCCATGACCGGTGGCGGGCGCGAGCGCGGTTCCGTGCGCACCCTGGATGCCGGTGACTTCGCCGAGCAGCGTCCCGTTGTCTTCGTCGACGACCATGACGCGATTGGTCCGGGCGATGAACAGGCGATGATTGGGTGGATCGGGCACGATGTAGTCCCAGCGGCCGTCGCCGCCCAGCGCGTAGGTGTGGGTGACGCGATACGAGGACTGCGCGAGGAGCGACGTTGCTGCAGCCAGGGTGAGGATGAACGCGATTTTGCGCATGGTGTTCCTTTGTGCCGAGTATATCCCAGGCAGCACGCAACCAATTAATTTAGGATAAGCGTCTCCGGTTCATATGCTGCACGATGTACGATATTTGAGACGACGCGCGGGGAGAGCTATCGATGATCGATCTGGTTGATACGCTGATTCTCGATCTTCTGGAGTGGGTGGCGAGCGGTGAGCGAAGCTATGCCGAGGTGATGGACGCGTGGCGCACGTCCTGCCCAGGCTTCCGGTGTGGGAGGATGCGAACGATCGCGGTCTCATCACGACGGAGCGGGTGGACGGGCGCTTGATCGTTAAGATCACGTCCGCGGGCCGCGCGTTTCTGGTGGAGCGCCGCCGCTAGGCTTTCGAGTCAGGTTGCTCATGGATGCAAAATCCGCAGCGCGAGAACGATTCGAGTCCGCCCGCGCGGGGCTGATCGAACTCAGCCACCGCATCCATGCGTACCCGGAGCTGGGCTTCGAGGAGGAGAAGTCGTCGGCGTGGCTGTGCGAGTGGCTGGCCGACGCGGGTTTCGCGGTGGAGAAAGGCATTTGCGAACTGCCCACGGCGTTTCGCGCGCGCTTCGGAACGGGCCCGCTGCACGTCGGGATTTGCGCGGAGTACGATTGTCTGCCAGGGATCGGGCATGCGTGCGGGCACAACATTATTGCCGCGTCGGCGCTGGGAGCAGCGCTGGCGGCGGCCAAAGTTGCGGACGAGGTGGGACTCACGGTCAGCGTGATCGGCACGCCGGCCGAGGAAGTGGGCAACGCCAGCGGCAAGATTCTACTGCTGGAGCGCGGCGGTTTCCGGGGCATTCATGCCGCCATGATGGTGCATCCGGCGCCCTTCGATTTGCTGCGGGCGAAGATCATTGCGGCGTCCATGTTCGAGGTGCACTACACCGGGAAGGAGTCGCACGCCTCGGCTTTTCCGGAGCTGGGCGTGAACGCGGCGGACGCGTTGACGATCGCGCAGACGGCGCTGGGGTTGCTGCGGCAGCATATCCGATCGAGCGATCGAATCCACGGCATTGTGACCAACGGCGGGGCCGCGCCGAACATTGTGCCCGCGCACACGTCGGCCAAGTACATCATTCGCGCCGAGACGCTGGATCAACTGAGGGAACTGCGCCCCAGGGTGCATCGCTGTTTTGAGGCGGGAGAGCTGGCGACGGGCGCGAAGGTGGCGATCACCGGAGGTGACAAACCGTACGCCGAGATGCGGCACGACGAGCAAATGGCAGCGCTGTATCGCCGCAATTCGGAAGCGCTGGGGCGTCCGTTTCCGAATCTGGGCGAGTGGGAAACTCGGCCTACGGCTTCCACCGACATGGGCAACGTTTCTCTGGCGATGCCGTCCATCCATCCGCTGATCGGGATCAATTCTCTGCCGGCGGTGAACCATCAGCCGGAGTTTGCCGCGCACTGCATCACTGCTGATGCGGATAAGGCGCTGGGGGATGGGGCCTTGGCGATGGCGTGGACCTGCATCGATCTTGCGAGTGAGCCTGACGTTCGCGAAGGGTTGACGGGCCGGCGGTAGCGACAGCGACGATTTACGTACTACCTGGAATCAGATAATGACAAACGAAGGCCACAGGAGAGCGGCGGTGCTGACGGCTGACGATGAGAACTCCATTCGCTTGCTGCTGGCTCGTTTGTACGACGCGTGGGCGCGTGGGGACGGCGACGCTTATGCGGCGTGCTTTACTCCGAAATCCGACTACATCACGTTCAATGGCATACATCTTCGCGGTCAAGCCGAGAATGCGGAACTGCATGGCGCGCTTTTCCGCAGGATACTCAAGGGAACCAAACTGTCGGCCGAAATTGAGAGCGCCGAATTACTCTCGAGCGGTGTCGCGCTTGTTCATACCGTTGGGAGCGGGCGGAAGAAGTCCTATCAGACTTATGTCCTGGTAAAGTCCGATTCCGAATGGCTGATCAGATCGTTTCAGAACACACGGGTCCAGCCATTCAGTGTCTGGATCACACGCTGGATGCAAAAGCGGGCAGGGCGCTGATGGATGTTTCGGCCTTTAGACGGCCGGGCATGCTGGTTGATTGAGGCGGCGCTCATCGCTATCCGCGGCGAACCGGATAGGAGCATCGGCAGCCATTCAAACGAACCCCTACGGAGACTACCGTCCGGCTGGCAGGGATTAGCTCCAGTTGATATACTTCTGTTAGCCATGGTTAATGCAGGATTACCGGACTCAACGTTTTCTCCGGCGCTGGCGGTGGCGTTGTGCTGGTTGATCTGGGGACCTGTCGCAGCAAACGGCCAGTCTCTGGGCGGAGCCGGCACGCTCCGGGGGATGGTCAGAGACGCAACGGGCGCGCCGGTGCCGGAGGCTGCCGTCGAGCTGTCCAACCCGGTGAGGGATTTTTCGCGACGGACGAAAACTGCAACCGACGGCACCTTCGCCATCAATGGCATTCCGGCCGGCGCCTACGGGCTGCAAGTTTCACTGGCGGGTTTCCAAACGTTCGTCGAGAGAGTCAACATCTCAAGCGCGATCCCGGTGGAACTGGAGGTGCGGCTCGAAGTGGCTGGTCAAAGGACCAGCGTGACGGTGGAAGCAGCCACGAGCAACCTGGTGGAGAACAAAGCTGTCGCCAGTGACACGATCGATCGCGAGTTTCTGGCCGGGCTGCCGACGGTGTCGGCCGATTCCGGGTTGAATGACGCGATCATTTCCACGACGCCCGGCATCGCCGCCGATTCCAACGGATTTTTTCATCCTCTGGGCGATCATGCTCAGGTGAGCTACGTGATCGATGGGCAGCCGGTGTCGGACCAGCGCAACAAGGTTTTCTCGACGTCGATTCCGGCCAACGCGATTCAGTCGATGGAGGTCATCTCAGGCTCGCCTCCAGCCGAATACGGAGACAAGACCAGCCTGGTGATCAATGCCTCGACGCGATCGGGACTCGGCCAGAAGCCCACCGGGAGCTTGATCGCAGGCTACGGTTCCTTTGGCACGCTGGGCGAGGAAGCCACGCTGGGCCTGGGGGGCGCGCACTGGGGAAACTTCCTGGTAGTGAACGCGGAACGGACGGGCCGCTTTCTGGATACGCCGGAATTTTGGCCGATGCATGATTTCGGCAACATGGGAACCTTGTTCGACCGCATGGACTTCGAACGGGGACCCAAGGATGCCTGGCACCTGGACCTGCTGGCGGCGCGCAACTGGCTGCAGATTCCGAACACTTACGATCAGCCACGCCAGGACCAGAAGCAAAAGGTGGTGTCATTCAATATTGCGCCAGGCTATCAACACACCATCGATTCGAGAACGCTGGTCAGCATCAGCGTTTTCGCGCGCCGCGATCAGGTGAACTACTATCCCAGCCGCGATCCGCTGGACGACTCGCCCGCGACTTTGGCTCAGGACCGTTCGCTGACGAATTTCGGAGTGCATGCGGACCTGTCGCAAGCGCGGGGCTGGCACAACTGGAAGATAGGACTGAACGCGGTGGAAACGCGGCTGGACGAGGCGTTCAGCCTTGGGATTACTGATCCTGCCTACAATGCTCCCTACCTGAGCGACGGCCTGCCCAATCCACGATTCTTGAGCAGCCTGATGCCGTACGACCTGACTCGCGGGGGGCAACTGTACCAGTTCCGCGGGAAGGCCAACATCAAGCAGGCCGCCGGCTTCCTGCAGGATTCCATCACGCTAGGCGACCTGACGCTGAACATTGGATTGCGGTTTGACTATTATGACGGTCTCACGGAGGGAGACGGTCTGGAGCCGCGCTGGGCGTTCTCCTACCTGTTCAAGCCGACCAGGACCGTGATTCGCGGGGGTTACAGTCACACTTTGGAGACGCCCACCAACGAGAACCTGGTGGCTTCGAGTTCCACCGGTTCCGGGGGCCTGGCGAGCAACCTGTTCAAAGGGACGGCGGAACAGCGACCGATTGGGCTAGGCAGCCGCAATCAATACGATGCCGGAATCCAGCAGAGCCTGAGCAGGTGGGTTCTGGTGGACGTGAGCTACTTCCGCAAATACACGCGCAACGCTTTCGACTTCGATGCACTTTTCAGCACACCCATCACGTTTCCGATCGGGTGGAAGCAATCGAAGCTGGACGGAGTTGCGGCTCGCATCAGCAGCATCGACATTCACGGGCTGCGGGTGTACGCGACCATGGGTCACGCGAACGCCAGGTTTTTCGGTCCGGAAAATGGCGGTATCATCTTCAATTCGAATCTGACGATTGGCGCCTACCGACAGGATCACGACCAGGTTTATCAGCAGAACGTGAATCTGCACTATCAAAGATCCAAGAATGGCTGGTGGGCGGACTTTATCTGGCGCTACGATAGCGGACTGGTGGTGGGGGCGGTGAACAATCTGGCAGATGCGCTGGCGTTGACGGCCGATCAGCAATCGGCCATCGGTCTTTACTGCGGAGACGAGCGAGCTATGCTGACCCATCGAATCACGGCTTGTGGTTTGCCTAGCTATGGCGCTGAGCGGATCAACATCCTGGCGCCTGGGACCGAGAACAATGACCGTAATCCGCCGCGAACCAAGTCTCGGAACATATTGAGCGTCAGCGCACAGACAGACAACGTGTTCCGTACGGAGCGCATCCGCACGATGGTACGTTTCACGGTGGTGAACCTGACCAACAAAGGCGCGCTCTACAATTTCCTGTCGCCGTTCAGTGGCACGCACTGGGTGGAGCCGCGTTCCTACCAGGTGCAGCTCGGTTGGGCTTTCTAGACCGGTTCGGCTTCCGCCTGCTTTGTACCGCAGGGGGGCTGCGCATTTCTTAACACTTTCTTTATGCTGGCTGGGGCAATTTTGATACGAATTTTATGGCCGCTTTCCTACCCTGGAAGTAGTGGCGAGGTTCAAGTCAGCCGAATCGATCTTTATTGCTGCTCCGGTCGAGGAGCGGGACCGGCGCCTCCAACTCTACGTAATCTTCACTGATTTCGAAAGAACGCAGAAGGCGCTCGACGCCGCGCATGAGCTGGCGCGCGACTTAGAAGCTCGGCTGGTGCTACTGGCCGCGCAAGTTGTTCCGTATCCGCTGCCGCTGGAATCCCCGCCGGTTTCCGAGCAGTTTACCGAAAGCATCATGTCGCGATTGCTCCGCGAGCAGGAAGCGGAGATCGAAGCCAGGATCTATCTGTGCCGGGATCGCGACCAGACCATACGCCGCGCGCTGGGAGCGGATTCACTGGTGGTGATCGGGACGCGCGGGCGCTGGTGGCCGGGTGGCGAGAGAAAGCTGGCGCGGCTGCTGCGGCGGGACGGACACCACGTCATTCTGCTGGACGCCAAGCGAGCGCGGCCGGCCGCTGTGCGCCTCGAGCACATTCCATCGAGCCTATAGAACTATGCAGACACCCACGGATTTAGCCACCGCCACGACGACGACCAAGGTGGTGGTGGCCACCACCGTCGCGCTGACGTTCATCTCCTTCTGGCGAGCCGCGTCGGTGGTGCTGAACGACATGGCATCCACCATGTTTTACATCGGCGGGATAACGGAGCAGGCCATCGGCAAGCCGGCGCCCTGGATGGTGGTGGCTGTCATGCTGTTCAGCTTCGCGGTGCGGTCGGTGTACATGGAAAGCTGCAGCATGTTCGTACGCGGCGGCGTGTACGTGGTGGTGCGCGACAGCATTGGCCCCATGGTCGCCAAGCTTTCGGTTTCCTCGCTGGTGGTGGATTATATTCTCACCGGGCCGATCAGCGTGGTTGCGGCGGGGCAGTATCTGGGGCGGCTCTTGAACGAGCTCAGCGGGGCGCTGCATCAGGGCTGGAGCACGGACCCGAATGCGTTTTCGGTGTTTTTCAGCGTCGTGGTGACGGCGTACTTCTGGTGGAGCAACATCAAGGGAGTTCCCGAGTCGAGCGGCAAGGCGCTGCGGATCATGCAGATTACCACCGTGATGGTGCTGATCCTGCTGATCTGGTGTCCGCTGACATTAGCGCTGCACCGAGGAGCGCAGCTTCCGCCGGCTCCGACGCCGTCCAATCTGCATCTGACGCAGGAATCCTGGGGCTGGTTGAATGGCACGTTCCTGACCAGGATCTCGTTCGTGGTGGTGATGGTGGCGCTGGGGCACTCGTTGCTGGCCATGAGCGGCTTTGAAACGCTGGCGCAAGTTTACCGGGAGCTCGCGTATCCGAAGCTGAAGAACCTGCGCCTCACGGCCAATATCATCTGCACCTACAGCGTGGTGAGCACCGGGCTAATCTCGGTGTTCGCCGTCATGATCATCCCGGACAGCACGCGTAGCAACTATTTCGACAACATGATCGGCGGGCTGGTGATGAACCTGGCGGGACCCGAGTTGCTGAAGCTGGGGTTCCACATCTTCGTGGTGATCGTGGGCGTGCTGATTCTGGCGGGGGCGGTGAACACTTCGCTGATCGGCGTCAACGGCGTGCTGAACCGGGTGGCCGAAGACGGCGTGCTGCTGGACTGGTTCCGCAAGCCGCACCGCAAGTACGGCACGACGTTTCGCATCCTCAACACGATGGCGTTGCTGCAAATTGCAACCATCATCGCCAGCCGCGGCGACGTGCTGCTGCTGGGCGAGGCCTACGCTTTCGGCGTGGTGTGGAGCTTCGCGCTGAAGGCGCTGGGAGTGCTGGTGCTGCGGTATCAGCGGCATGACCAGGAATACAAGACGCCG
This sequence comes from Terriglobia bacterium, assembly GCA_020073265.1. GTDB lineage: Bacteria > Acidobacteriota > Terriglobia > Bryobacterales > Bryobacteraceae > Palsa-89. The sequence goes on from JAIQFN010000004.1 coordinate 112,355, forward strand.
TTCAACCTGACGGTGGGAGGGATCGAGATTCCCTTCGGCCTGGGCGCCACCACGCTGGTGCTGTTTCTGGTAGCGATCGCGAATCTGTTCACCAAGCGGATCGCGACCATTTATGGCGTGTCATTCACCATCGTGCTGTACGGGCTGTTCCTGGTTTCCGAGCGGGTGAACGCCGGCAAAAAGAACGAGCACCGCAGCGATCTGGAGAAGTTCAACCTGGAGCACCAGCCGCAAATCGGCTCGGAGGCGCTGGGGGTGCGGCCGGGATGCGTGCTGGTGGCGATCCGCGATTACCAGCGCATGTGGCATCTGCAGAAGGTGCTGGAGAAGACCAACCTGCGCCGGCAAGACATCGTAGTGATGACCGTGCGCCAGCTCTCGACCGGGGCTGGGGAATACGATTTGCGGGATGAGCAGCTCTTTGCGCACTACGAGCAGGAGCTATTCTCGCACGTGGTTTCCATGGCGGAAAAGCAGGGCAAGAGCGTGGAGCTGCTGGTGGTGCCGGCAGTGGATGTTTTCGACGCGATGGTGCAGACCGCTTCGAGACTCCAGGCCGCGCGGCTGGTGACGGGCGTATCGGCGCGCATGGAGTCCGAAGAGCTGGCGCAGCGCATCGGGCTGGCGTGGGAGCGCCTGCAATCGCCGCGCCACGCGTTTTCTCTGGAAGTGATCACGCAGGACCGGCCGTCGATTTACGTGAACCTGGGGCCGCATCCGCCGCGGCTGTGGCCGGAAGATCTGGATCGGCTGCACAACCTTTGGCTGCGTTTGACGACGGAGTACGAGGTGGGTTCGAAGCTGCACCATCGCGACGTGGTGGGCCTGGCGTTGCAGCGGCTGGAGCACGAGCTCGACAGCGAGCAAAGAGCTCAGATTCTGGCGGACGTTGAGCGCATCGTCCAGAAGCACGAGTAAGGGGTCCGGCATCATAATGAGTACGTGAGCGGTACGGAGAACCAGCCGGAACACATCGGCGGGGACGATGTTGCGCAGTTCCCGGCAATCCCGCGAGGCCGGCGCGTGGCCCGCGAGCTTGCGGTAGCGGTGGCCATCATCGCCATCGCGACGCTGGTTGCGCTGGGCCTTCGCGCGAACGTGACGGCGACCAATCTCGTCATGGTCTACCTGCTGGGCGTGGTGGCGATTGCCACGCGCTGTGGCAGGCAGATCGCGGTGCTGGCGTCATTTCTGAGCGTGGCGGCGTTCGATTTTTTTTGCGTCCCTCCCTATCTGACTTTTCGCGTGGACGATTATCAATACCTGATCACATTTCTGGGAATGCTGGTGGTGGCGTTGGTGATCAGCACGCAGACCGCGCGAATCCGGAAACAAGCGGCGGAGGCGGTGGGGCGGGTGGCCCGCACCGAAGTGCTGTATCGGCTGTCGCGGCGGCTGTCCGGCCAGTCGCAGGTTTTCGAGGTGGCTCGGGCGGCGGCGGAGTGTGCCGAGGAAGTATTTCAGACCGGCGTCGTTATTTTTCTGCCGGACGAGGGCAAGATCACTTTCCGGCGGCGATCCTCCGATCAATTGCCCATCCCCAGGGCCGAGGAGGCGGTGGCGCAATGGGTGTTCGATCACGCTGAGAAGGCGGGAAGCGGCACGCGGATGTTTGGCGACTCGACCGCGTTCTATCTGCCTTTGAAGGGCACGCGCGAGCGAGTGGGCGTGATGGGTTTGGTGAGCGCGGCGGATGCTTTCACGGGCGAGCAGATGCAGCTTCTGGAGATTTTCGCGCACCAAACCGCGCTGGCGATGGAGAGGACGCGCAGCCAGCACGCGGCCGAGGCGGCGAGAATCGAGATGCAGCGGGAGGAGATGCGAAGCTCGCTGTTGAGCGCGGTTTCGCACGACCTCCGGACGCCGCTGGCGTCGATCACAGGCGCGGCTTCCACGCTGCGGTCGCAAGGCGACAGACTGGAACCCGAGACGCGGAACGAGCTGCTGGAGAGCATTTCGGACGAAGCGGAACGCCTGAGCCGGCTGGTGAGCAATCTTCTGGACATGACGCGGCTGGAATCGGGCGTCGAGCTGCGCCGCGATCTCTACCCTCTGGAAGAAATTGTCGGGGCCGCGCTGCAACGGATGGAGCGTCAACTGCAGCGGCGGCAGGTGACCACCGATCTTCCCGACAGCCTGCCTCTGGTGTATGCCGACGACGTGCTGCTGGGGCAAGTAGTGGTGAATCTGCTGGAGAACGCGGTGAAGTACACGCCGGAGGGCACGCCCATCGAAGTGGCGGCGGAAGCGGGGACGCAGGCCATCACACTGGAGATTCGCGATCACGGCGCGGGTTTCGCTCCGGGCGAGGAAGGGCGGATCTTCGAGAAGTTCTATCGCGGGAAATCCAAGGGCGCGCGAGGCGTGGGGCTGGGCCTGGCGATCTGCCGCGCGGTGATTGAAGCGCACCGCGGGACCATCGAAGCCTTCAACCGCTCGGGTGGCGGAGCTGTATTCCGGATTCGCCTTCCGCTGGCGGAAGTGTGATGAAACCGTTCATCCTGATCGTGGAGGACGATCCGCAGATCCGGCGTTTTTTGCGGGCCACGCTGACCGCGGAGAGTTATCAATACCACGAGGCCGTTACCGCCGAGGACGGCATCGCGCAGGCCAATAGCCGGCGTCCCGACTTGATTCTGCTGGACCTCGGTCTGCCCGATCGCGACGGCCTGGAGGTGATTCGGCGGGTTCGCGAATCGAGCCAGATGCCGATCGTGGTGTTGTCGGCGCGCGGGCAGGAGAAGGACAAGATCGCCGCTCTGGATTTGGGCGCGGACGACTACGTAGCCAAGCCCTTCAGCGTCGGCGAGCTGCTGGCGCGCATTCGCGCCGCTCTGCGCCGTTCATCCGGAAGCGCGCAGGATGGGGCCGTGGTATGTTTCGGTCGGGTGGAAATCGATTTGGAAAAGCGGCTGGTCAAGGTGAATGGCGAGGAAGTTCACCTTACGCCCAACGAGTACAAGCTGCTCCAGGTGCTGATCAAGCATCCGGGCAAGGTGCTCACGCAACAGCAGCTACTGAACGAGGTATGGGGGCCGAATCACCTGGACCAGGCGCAATATTTGCGGGTGTACATCGCGCAACTGCGGCGGAAGCTGGAGTCGGATCCGGCTCGGCCGAAGCACCTGCAAACCGAGCCAGGCATCGGCTACCGGCTCATCGTGGATTGAGCGCGCGGCGCCGAAGATGAGATGAGACCGCCGGCCCGAAAGCGGACTCGCGAGCCGGCGATTGTTTTTGGAAGGCTAGATTTTTACGCTGTCGACCCTGATGGTGTCGCCTTCGACTTTTCCGGTGACAGTCACTTTCTGGCCGGCATGCTCAACCACCTTGGCTTGGTTGTCGAGCTGATAGATCTTGCCCTCTTCGGTAACGAGAACAGCCGGATCACCTCGCTTGATGCAGCTCTGCGCGCAGGACACGTTGCCCCGCATGGCGGGCTTGCTTGCGCACGACTTGTCGATGATGTATCCGGAAACGTCAGCGGCCATCGCGCTCAGCGCAAAGGTCGCGGTCAATGCGAAACCCGCAAATAGTTTGGTCATGATTCGCCTCCTTGAATCTAAGCCTGTACAACGGCGAGCGATTGAGTTTACCGTATTCGCTGGGCACAGGGCAAATCGCCGGCTAAAGCCGGTTTGCAGGCGGGATTGCCTGCCCCACGGTGGTTTTCGCGCATGGTACTGTGCGACGCTGCGCAGAACGTTGGTTCTAAGTAGGCACTGTTGACAAGAGTTTGTGGAGAGGCCACCGGGTTGCAATGAGAAACACGGGGAGGTGACTCGAATGCGGACCTTGCTGATCAGTCCTGACAAACAGCTCAACCGCGAGTTGGCGGCCGCGCTGGCGGCATACCCGGAAATCGACCTGGTGCGCCAGGTGGAAGCGTTTCCGGAGCCGGACGAATTCATGCGGATCATTCGGGCGCGGCGTCCGGACTTCGTGTTCATCTGCGTGGATGATTTTTTGCCGTTCAGCCTGTTAACCACCACCATCGACGACTGCATGCCGGGGCTTCCGGTGATCGGTGTGGGGCGCGAGGCGAATCTGCTGCAACTGGTGCCCAAGCTGATGAGGCTGGGGGTTCGCGAACTGTTGACCGCTCCGATCACGCCGGAGAAGCTCACCGAAACGATCACATCCGTCGCGGGTCAACTGAGCAAGCATCCGGCGCCGCTGGCGCGGCTGGGGGACCTGTATGCGTTCTTGCCGGCGAAACCCGGCGTGGGTTCGTCGACTATCGCGATCAGCACCAGTTGCGCGCTGGCGCACGAATTGAACGTCCGCACTCTGCTGCTGGATTGCGACCTGGCGGCCGGGGTCACGCGGTTTCTGCTGAAACTGGGGAACAGCTCTTCGATCGTGAATGTGTTGGCGAAGGCGGAGAGCCTGGACGAAGATTTGTGGTCGCAGATGGTTGGAAAATGGGACGGGCTGGACGTGCTGCACGCGGGCGAGCTGGATCCTCCGACGCGGCTGTCGGAAGCCAGCCTGGACGAAGTGCTGTCCCTGGCTCGGGCGCAATACGACACGATCTGCGCGGATCTGGCCAGCAGCATGGATCCGTTTTCAGTCCAGATCATGCGCGAGGCGCGGCGCATTTTCATGGTGACGACGCCCGAGCTGGTGCCATTGCACATGGCCGCGGACCGGCTGCGGCATCTGAACGAGTTGGGGTTGCGCGATAAGGTGAGCCTGCTGCTGAACCGGAAGAGCCCGGTGCGCACTGGTCTGACCGATGGCGAGGTAGCGCAACTGGTGGGTCTGCCGATCGCCCACCGGTTCTGGAACGACTATCCGGTGGTGCAAAGCGCGATTCTGGACGGCACGCCGGTTTCCTATCGATCGAGCCTGGGGCAGAGCATCATGGACCTGGCGCGGTCGCTCATGCCGGGATCGGAATCAAGTAAAGCGAAAGCGCATCCGGTGGAGCATCGCAAGTTTCTGGAGTTCTTCCACGTGCCGGCGGCGCGGGAGCACGACGTCTGGCGCGACTGAGGGCCGCGGTTACTTCAGGTTGACAATGACGGCGTTGGCGGTGTGTCCGTCCACGGTGAGCAGCACGTTCGATTCGCCGCTACCACGCAGGCTCGGCGGCAATTGCACGTTCACCTGGTCGAGACCCTCGTATTGCAATTGGGGGCCGGCGTAGAGCACCGGTACGTTCACGCCGGCGATGGTCACCGAGACATTCGATAGCGAGCTGCGATTGCGGATGCCGGTGCCGTACAGGCTCAGGTACACAGGCGCGTTGACGCCCAGATTGATGGGCGTCGCAACGCAGCCGGAATGGTCGCACTGAAAGACCGGAATCGCCTGCGTCCCGGCGGCGGTGGCGGCGGCGACTCCGATTCCGTTTCCGCTCATGCTGAACAACGTGGGCGCCACGGCTTGGATGTTTCCCGTGGTGGTGAGGGGCGCTGTGCTGCCTTGAATGGAAAATGTCGCGACGCCGGGCGCGGTGCCGTTCGGGATGACGAAGTTGATCTGCTGTGGCGAGGTGTAGTTCACGGTAGCCGGCCGTTCGATTCCCGCCGCATCTTTCACGGTGACGCTTCCGCCCGGGAGATTGGATCCGAAAATCGACGCCAGCGAATTGGGCGTCACGGTGAGCGATCCGGCGGCGGCGGATTGCACGGTGAATGCCGAGTAGGCTCCGTAGTAGCGCGCCATCCAGTAGGGCAGGATGTAGTCGATGCCCGCGGTCTCGACGACTCCGGTGGTGCCGCCGGTGAGCTGGAAGGGATCGCGCTGCCAGATGAAATCCGTCGGGGGCCGCAAGGGGACGGGGACCGGATCGCAGGCTTCGGAGCCGCACACAGCGACCTTGCCATGCAGGTCGACGAACTGATCGCGCGAGGGGCGCTGCAGCCATTGGTCGAGCAGCGACAGGATGCGGGCGTCGCGCGCGGCGTTGGGGCCCGAGAGCGCGCGATCGATCACGTCGAAGAAGGCGTTCTGATGGCCGGCGGTAGGGTCGCGTATCAGGCCGTAGGCATCTTGGTAGATCCCGCGCGTGGAGCTGGTTTCCAGACGGACGAGGTTGAACAAGTTGATGTAGTCGAGGTTGAACTTGAAATACGAATCGTTGCTGGACGCGTCGATGGATAGGGGAAGATCGAGCGCACGCGTGTCGGCGTAGAGGCCGCGCTGATCGTCGTAGTAGGCCGAGAACTGATTGGGATTCACGTGGCGGCCGATCTGCACCAGGGCCAGGATCTGGTCGGGGCGCACCAGGAAAGTGGTGATGATGCTTCCGTCCGGCTGCACGACGGACCAATTGTGGAAGGTGAGGAAATGAATGAGGCGCGTCACCAGGTCGCTGATGGAATTCTTGGTGGCGAGATCATCCACCATGTCGTAGGCGACGGCGAGTCCGAAGATGGCGCCGATGAACTGGTCGCGCGAGGTGTTTCCGATCCAGAACCAGGGGCTGGCCGGATGGATGCCGTTGTTGGACTCTTCGCTCTGAATGCCGGCGGCGAAAGGTGAGGCGGCCCACACGATGCAGCGTCCCAGCAGGTTGTCGCCGGTGACGTCGGAGAGAGATTTCAGGCCCGCGATGGCTCGGGTGACGTTAGCGAGCGCGTCAGGAGAGCGCGTCACCTGATAGCGGAACGCTTCGGCGGCCAGATAGTGGCCGGTCCAGATGGCGGAATCGCCGGCGCGGGTGTAGCCGACGATCTGGTCGCTGGTGGAGGCGGCGTAGACGGGATCGAGTACGGTGAGGCCGAAGGGCGTGTGGCGCGCCTGAATGTTGGCGGAGATTCTGAGCGCGTCGGGTTCGGCGGCGCCGCCGCGGGCAGCAGAGAATAGCAGGGCTGTGCATGCGCCGGCCAAGCCGAGCAAACTTCGAGCAGTGCTGAGCATCCTCGCCGATGGCCCCTCACAATCGACGGACCAGGTGAGGAAAACGTTTCACCAAAGGAGGCGGGATGCTGCCTAGAAGGCGATTCCCAGCATCAGCCCGACTTCGTTCTTACGCACGGATCGTTCGAGCCGCCCCAGCGCGTGTAGCGGACCTGGGGCAGCAGGTCGAGGCGGCTGATGCGATAGCGGAAACCGGCCGCGAAGGTGGCGCCGACTTGCGCGTCGGACCGGAAATGATCCTGGAACGAAAATGTTTGCGCGACGCCGTTGGAATCGACGGTGGTGTCTTTGCCCGACTCGTGAATTCCGGCGACGCGGAACGCCCAGCCGGTGCCGATGAAGGGCTGCAGAGCCGACGTGCGCGGCCGGAAATAATACTTGCCGAGAAACGGGAATTCCCAGACGTTGGCGCGCTGGCGTGCCGCGAAGGCGACGATCCCGGCCCCGATGACGGTGATGTTGTTGTCGAGTTGGAAGGTGAAGCTGTTGCCGAGGCGTTGGTACAGAGCGTCGGCTTCGAGCGCAAGGCGGCCGGGAAAACGGACTTCAATGGATGGGCCGATAGTGTAGGGCCGCGATTCTTCGCGACCGCCGGTGGTGCGGTCGATCAGCGGAACGCCGCCCAGGGCGCCGACGGACACGGCTTGTCCGGGCGCAGCGCGGACGGCCGCAATCAACAAGAGGACAAATAGTGCCTGTTTTTTCATGCGATGGCGGTAGCACGCGCGACGCCATCGGTGCGCTTTGTGTTTTGTTGCGGTTTACCGGATGCGGGTGTGATGCGCTCGCACGCGTGTGAATCGGGCGCCGTGACGCACAGGATCAGGCGATCGAAATTGGAAGTTCTTTAACGCCGCAAGGTGTGGTTTGAAATTCCGAATCACTGGCCGGGTCGCGACGTGGGTACTGATGAGCCAGCGATCCATTCGGGCAACTGGTATCATAACTTTCTGAAACACAACCAGGAGGTTTCGTATGGCAAAGGTTCTTAGCGTATTTCTACTCGTGGGAGCGTGTCTCTGTCCGGTCTATGGGCAGACAACGAAGGCGGCATCCTCGAGCGCCGCGGAAACCGTCAAGCAACTGGAACGCGATTGGACGGAGGCTTCGAAGGCGCGGGACACCGACAAACTCGCCCAGATCCTTGCGGACGATTGGGTGGGCTTGGGCTTTGACGGCGTGAAATCTACGAAAAAGGAGTTGCTGGCTAACACCAAGTCCGGCGTATCGAAGACTGATTCGGTCGAGATAGGCCCCATGGACGTCAAAGTGATCGGAACGATTGCTATTGTGCAAGGAAGCGACACCGAAAAAAGCTCCTTCAAGGGAAAAGACACAAGCGGCAAGTGGGTGTGGATGGATGTATTCGAGAACCGGAACGGCAAGTGGCAGGCCGTTCGTTCACAGTCCGCGATAGTGAAGTAGCTCGACGAAGGTCGCTAGGCAGTCAGGCGCGCGATCACCTCTTCAAGCACGGCGTCGGCCTTGGCTTCGATCTCCGCTTTGGTCTGGTCCTGGATGGGGTGCGGGACATAGACGGCATCGAACTCGGGCCGGCCGAGGGCGGCGGCTTGAGCGCGCGCGGCGGTCATGAACTCGTGCGTGGCTATGGGCACCGCGGCCAGCCCCATATTTTCCAGTCTCAAAGTATCGTGCAAACTGCACGTTGTGCAGGACCCTCAATCGGCCAGCGCCTCGATCACCGCGTCGGCCCCGCGGATCTTCTCGATGACGCCGGCGGGCGCGGGCTTGGCGAAGGTCGGCTTCATCTCGCGGATCACGGATGTCACGCCATAGCGCTGCTTGAGCAGAAGCTCGACGCGATCGAGAAAGACGCTGCCGCCCGGCTTGCTGATGTCCAGCAGCGCGACGGTCTTGCCCTGGAGAGTGGCGAGGCGCGGCGCGGCGGGAGCGGCCTGTGGCGCGCGCTCGTTCATCGGATTCACTAATGTCGTTGGCATAGGTTCCCTCAAATCGGATAGGTGACCATCTGGCTGCCGCGCGGTCCGGAGGCCCAGCTTCCCAGCACCGCGGAGAATTTGCCGGCGGTGCCTCCGGCGACGACGATCTTGATGGCCTCGGGCGCGCGAAATTTCTGATAGCAGGGCTCGCCGTCGATGGTGATCTCTTTATACAAGCCGCGCTGGGCGAAGCCTTCGCCGGGGTCGTCGCCGCTGTAACAGCGCAACGGCACGCCGGTGTTCTCGAACAGAAACTCGCGGACGTTTTGCTTGCTGAAGCCGTCGTGATGGATGGAGTGGACGTGTTCGGGTCCCAGGACCACGGTGGCCTCATATCCCATGCAGGCGCGATAGCTCCAGACGGTGGCGAGCGCGTAGCTGATGGATTTCAGCACGCCGCGGGCGGTGCGGGCGTTGTGTTCGCTGACGCCATGGGGCGCTTCGGACGCAAAGAGCGAAACGGCGCTTTGATCTCGCGCCAGACCATGCTCGACGTGCAGCGGCTCCCAGGGGTTCTCTTCTTCGTTCTCGGCGATGCAGTAGGAAAATTTGCCGGGATTGCCGAGCGCTGACATGTCGATGGCGTCCGGTCGCGCGCCGCCGAGGTTAAGCAGGATCAACTGCAAGGCGCGGCCGAGCGTGCTGTTGGAGCGGGCGGTATTGCTGAACAGGTTCTGGCGCGAGTTGAAGTGCAGCTCGCGCCGCACGGGTCCGTTCACGATGATGAGCGGGGCGGCGAAGTGCGTGGTGGCCTGGACGCCGTGCGCGTTGAAGCGTTCATCGGCGACGGCGCGCGCGAGCGGGATCAGGACGCGCATCATTTCCGGGACGCAGCCGGCCATGACGGCGTTGGCCGCGATTTTTTCCACCGTGGCTTCGCCGTAGCAGGGCGGGATGCGGGCGATCACTTCCTGGGGATCGCGTGCGGCGGCGCGCAGCATTTTTTCCACGCGCTCGGCGGTGGGCGGCACCACGGGCAGAGCGTCGCCGAAGGCGCGGTAGCAGTATTCGTAGGGGTCGTCGGAATCGGCGAGCTGGATGCTGGAGGCCTTGGCGCCGCGCGGGGAATGCAGGTCGAGCGCGGCCGCGGCGGCGTCTTCGGTTTGGACTTCCAGGTGTCGCGAGGTGCAGCCGGGCTTGCTCGCGGGCGCGCCGTCGTAGGGCGTAGCGACGGGCGCGAGTCCGAGCAGGGTCGCGATTTCGTTGAGCGCGGTCTTGTCGAATCCGGGTTCCTGGCGGACGATGCGGTCGTTTTCGTCCAGCACGTAGAGGGTCGGGACGGTGACTACTTCCAGGCGTTTGGAAAGCGCGAAACCGGGGTCGCGCTGGATGGGGAAGCGCACTTCCATCTGGCGCACGAATTCGCTGGTGTCTTTTTCGGAATCCTGCGAGACGGCGGCGATCGGAGTCGCGTTGGCTGCGAGCTTGTTGAGGTACGGAGTGATCAGGCGGCAGGTGGGGCAGTCGGTTTGGAGGATGGCGAGGAGGCGGAGGGTTGGCATGTTGGCCTGCGCGGTTCTTATTGTACTAGCCCTGGCGTCGACACGAGTGTCGGCGCGGCACGCATGAGTGCGTGCGCCACGGGGTGCTACCAGTTGTCGATGTGGATGGGGTGGGCGGGCGGCTTGCCTTCGCACCAGTAGTGGTCGAAGTTGGTGACGCCGGCGAGCTCGGCCAGGCAGTCTTCGTCGATCCATTCGCGGCCGGTGGAGGTGCGCGGCTCCTGGGCGAAGATGGCCAGCGAGGCGTCGCACAGGATCTCGGGCGTGCGCCACTGCGAGCGGTCGGAGAGGCCCAGGTTGATGGAAGCCTGGCTCTCGATGATGGTGCGCGGCCAGAGCGTGTTGGCGGCGATGTTGTCCTTGGAGTGCTCGGCGGAGAGGCCGATGGCCAGGCGAGCCATACCGGACTTGGAGATCATGTAGCCGACGCGGCCGGGCGACGGAGCGGTGGAAAGGCGCGGGCACATGTTCAGGACGTGGCCCCACTGCTGCTTGACCATGTGGGGCAGCGCGTAGTAGCAGGCGATGTAGGCGGCGCGGACGTTGATAGACACCATGAGGTCGAAGCGCTTGGGCGGGGTTTCGAGAATGGGGCGAGTCCAGATGGCGCCGGCGTTGTTAACCAGGATGTCCAGGCGGCCGAGCTCGGAGACGGCGCGCTCGATCATGTTGCGGATGGCGTCTTCGTTGCGGACATCGGTGGGCACCGCGATGGCTCGCCGGCCGAGGGCGCGGATGGCGTCGGCGGTTTCGTGGATGCTGCCGGGGAGCTTTTCGGTGGAGTGCTCGCTCTTGGCGGCGACCACAACGTCGGCTCCTTCCTGGGCCAGGCGAATGGCGAGTGCTTTGCCGATGCCGCGGCTGGCGCCGGTGACTACGGCGACACGGCCGCGCAGGTTGGGATGCAGGACGGAGTTGGAAGCGGGCATGACTCCAACGAGGTTAGCACTGAACGCGGCACGCTGAAGCATGCGGCACAATGGTAAAGATGGCTGGCAGGTTGCGAGGGTTGGTTGCGATCGCAGCGGCGTGTGTATGTGTTCACGCCTGGGCCGGGCCGGGGTGGAGGCTGTCGCGGACCGACCATTTTGAGTTGTATTCGCAGTCCGACGATGCCGCGCGGCCGTTGCTTGCGTGGTTCGAGCAATTGCGCGCCTTCTATCTGCAACAGCCGCTGGTGAAGCTGGATGCTTTGCCGCCGGTGCGCCTGATCGTGTTCGCGTCCGAGAAGGAGTATGAGCCGTACCGGCTGCGGGCGACGTCGGACGCATATTACGCGGGGGGATCGGGCCACCACTACATCGTGATGTCCGCCCGGAGCGCCAGTGAATTCCGGATCGCAGCGCATGAGTATGCCCACTTCGTTCTGAATGCGAGCGGAGTGCGCCTGCCGCCGTGGCTCAACGAGGGGCTGGCGGAAATGCTTTCGACCGTGCATGTGAGCGAGAGTTTCTGCGAGGTGGGCGGGGACCTTCCGGTGCATTCCAGGTTGCTGAGGCAGCGCGTCTGGATGCCGCTTCGGGAGTTGCTATCGGAGTCGCCTGCGAGGGATGGTCGCGAGAACGCGGCATTGTTTTACGCGCAGAGCTGGGCGCTGGCGGAGATGCTGGCACTGTCGCCGGAGTATGGCGCGCGTTTTGCGCAACTGATGGTCGCGGCCGATGGCCGGCCGGGCGTGGAAGCACTGGGTGAGGTGTACGGCAAATCGCCGGAGACGATCGAAAGCGACTTGCGCGCGTGGGTGGACAAACGCGCGGCGAAACCGATGCACTTGCCCGGCGCGGCCGCCGCAGCGCTGTCAGTTCAAGTTTCCGACGTGCCGGCTTTGGCCGCCCAATCGATTCTAGCCGACGCCCTGGTGACGAGCGGCGAACTGGATCGGGCGGCGGCGCTTTATAGTGAGATGGCGCGAGTGGCGCCGGAGGCGGCGAACGTATCGGCCGCGCTGGGCGCCATCGCGCTGCGCAAAGGCGACGCAGCGGGCGCGCGGGAGCAGTGGAAGCGAGCCATCGAGCAGGGCGTGGCGGATGCCGAGGTGTGTTACCGCTACGCGATTCTGGCGGATGCCGCGGGGCTCACGCCCGCTGAGATCCGTCCGGCGCTGGAACGGGCCGTGTCGCTCCAGCCGGACTTTGACGACGCGCGCTACAAGCTCGCGCTGCTCGAAAAGAACGCCGGGCATTTGGAGGTGGCGCTGGCGCAATTCCGCGCCATGCGGAAGATCGCGCCGGCCCGTGCGTTCAGCTATTGGAGCGCCGTGGCGGACACGCTCAACGAACTCGCAATGCGTGAAGAAGCGCTGTCGGCCGCACGCCAGGCGGCCGAGCATGCCCACACCGAGGACGAGCGGTCGCGCGCGGCGCAGTTGGCTTATTTCGCCGAGACCGACCTAGCGGTGCAGTTCACGCGCGATTCGAGCGGTCGCGCGCAGATGGTGACCACCCGGGTGCCGCACGCGGCGGCCGACTGGAATCCGTTTGTCGAGGCCGGCGATGATGTGCGGCGAGTGCGCGGAGCGCTGCGGGAGATCGATTGCAGCGGCGGCGTGACGCGCATTCGCTTGGAATCGGCGGGCGCGATGCTGACGCTCGCGATCGCGGACCCGTCGCGCGTGCGGATGCGCAACGCACCGGAGGAGCTGGTGTGCGGCACGCAGTCCGGTGAAGCGGTGTGGGTGGAGTATGCGGCGTCAAAGCGCGGCGGCGCCGACGGCCTGGTGCGCGGGATCGAATTCGCGGGGCTGAAGTAGTCCGCCAGTTTTAGCGGCGCGCGATTCCGGCGGCCAGCGAACGGGTGGCGAAATCGCAGAATTCGAGCGCGGACTTCTTGGAGGCGGACGGAAGCTGGCCGCCGATGGCCAGCTTCGCGACACCGTGCACCAGCGACCAGGCCAATAGCGCGAGCTGCTGGGGGTCGCCTGCTTGCACCGCGCGGGCGGCTTGGCATTCGCGGACCAGGCCGAGCAGCACATCGAAGGCGCGGGCGCCCGAAGCGGCGAGCGCCGGGTACTGTTCGTGGGCGAGCGGGGTGTCGAACATCACGGCGAAGTGCTGCGGCCAGCGCAAGGCGAACGCAACGTAGCCGCGTCCGGCCAGGTTCAGCCGCTCGAGCGGTGTGGAGCCGGGCTTGAGAGCCGACTGCATGGACCCAGTCAGCCGGTCGAAGCCGTCGGCGGCCAGGGCGGCGAGTAGATCCTGCTTGTCCTCGAAATGCCGGTAGGGCGCGTTGTGCGAGACGCCGGCACGGCGCGCCACCTCGCGTAAGGTGAAGCCGGCGGGTCCGAGCTCGGCGATCAACCGCAGGGCGGATTCGGTCAGGGTTTCCTTGAGGTTGCCGTGATGGTAGGGGTGTCGGCCGGACTTGGCAGGGGGCATCTATCTCTTGGATACCAAATTCATGTTGACAGCAGCAACTTCCTTCGGCTAGAATGTTGCTGATGTCAACATTCGCATCCTACCGGCAGCAGCCTCCGCGAGGCGAGCGTTACGACGCCATCGTGATCGGTTCGGGAATCGGAGGCCTGTCGGCGGCGGCGCTGCTGGCCAAGCACGCCGGCAAGCGCGTGCTGGTGCTGGAGCGGCACTATACGGCGGGCGGCTTTACGCACGTGTTCCATCGCCCGGGCTACGAATGGGACGTGGGCGTGCACTACATCGGCGAAGTCCACAATCCGGCGTCCACGGTTCGCAGGATTTTCGACCACGTCACCGAAGGGCGGCTGGAGTGGAACCGGATGCCGGACGTGTACGACCGAATGCTGATCGGCGGCCGGAGCTATGATTTCGTAAGCGGGCGCCGCCGGTTCGCCGAGCGCATGAAGGAATATTTTCCGTCCGAGGCCGGGGCCATCGATCGCTACATGGAGCTGGTGGCCGAAGCAACCCGCGCGACGTCGTTATTCTTTGCGGAAAAAGCCATCCCGCCGCTGGCCGCGCGATTGGCGGGCGGACTGCTGCGAGCGCGCTTCCTGCGGCTCGCCCGTCGCACGACGGCGGAAGTGCTGGGCGAGTTGACGGACAATCGGGAATTGATCGCGGTGCTGACCGGCCAATGGGGTGACTACGGGTTGCCGCCCGGCGAAAGCAGTTTCGGAATCCACGCGCTGATCGCGGCGCACTATTTCGAGGGCGCCAGCTATCCGCTGGGAGGCGCTACGAGCATCGCCAAGGCGATTGCGCCGCTTATCGAAGACCAGGGCGGACAAATCCTGGTGAGCGCCGAAGTCGCCGAGATCCTGGTGGATGGCGCGAATCGCGCCTGTGGCGTTCGCATGGCCAACGGGAGCGAGATCAGGGCTGACATCGTAATCAGCGATGCGGGCGCCAGCAACACTTTTTCGAGCTTGCTGCAGGAGCAGTCGCGGGAGCGTACACACGTCCTGGAGGAGATCAACGCAATCCAGGCTTCGATGGCGCATCTGTGCCTGTACGTGGGATTGCGCCGCGCTCCGGGGAATCCGCCGCTCGATGGCACCAACCTGTGGATCTTCCCGGGCAACGATCATGACGGAAACGTGCGGCGATTTTCGGAGAATCCTGAAGCTCCGTTCCCGGTCTTGTTCATCTCGTTCCCGTCGGCGAAAGATCCGGAGTTCGAGCAGCGTCATCCGGGCCGGGAAACGATCGAGGTAGTCACGCTGGCTCGCCAGGAATGGTTCCGAGCGTTCGAAGGCACGCGCTGGCACCATCGCGGCCCCGATTACGACGCGCTGAAGCGCCGGTTCGCCGAAAGGATGCGGGCCGAGCTGGAGCAGCATGTTCCGGCGGTACGCGGGCGCATCGAGCATTGCGAGCTGTCGACGCCGCTCTCCACGCGCCACTTCGCGAACTATCAGCACGGCGAGATCTACGGCCTGAACGCGAGCCCGGCGCGATTCGAGGCACGGTGTCTGCAGCCGCGAACGCACGTTCAAAACCTGTTCCTGACGGGACAGGATGCAGCGGTGGCGGGCGTCACCGGGGCGCTGGCCGGCGGTGTGTTGGCGGCTTCGGCGATCCTGGGGCGCAACCTGATGGGGGCGATCGCTCGCGAGAAACCGCGAGATCGGCGTGAACCTGCGTCTGGCCGGCCGCTGGCGCGGGCCAGCTAGTGTCTGCCGGCTAAAGCCGTCTGCAGCCACGATTGGCTGCCCCACCTAACTCAGGATGACTAGCGGCGAGTAATTGCGCTGGGCGCCATCTTGCGGATCGCGACCGCAATGGCGTCGCGGACGCGGCCCAGTTGCGGCCGTATCGCGTCCAGTCCGGGCGAGGGAGTGCGGCGGTCGGCGTAGAAACATCCGGCGGGCTGCCCATCCACGATGATGGGGAAGAGCGCGAAAGCGGCCGGTTTAACCACGACTACCAGCTCGGCGGCGTCATAGCGGTCATCGCGCTTGCGGTCCACCA
Source organism: Terriglobia bacterium (assembly GCA_020073265.1). GTDB lineage: Bacteria > Acidobacteriota > Terriglobia > Bryobacterales > Bryobacteraceae > Palsa-89. Next base: position 128,075 of record JAIQFN010000004.1, read on the forward strand.
GAACGTCGGTCCGGCGCTCGAAGGCGGCCCGGATGGGACCTTCGGCGTTGTCGATTGGAAACTGAAAAAGGTTCAACAGATCGTCGGTCGCGGCGCCGCTGGCCAGGCGCCCCCGAACCATGCTGTGATCTTCGTTCACCAAGCCCAGCAACGCGCGCTCGAAACCGGCGGCGATCACGGCGTCCAGCAGACCAGTGACGAAGCCAGTCAATTCGAAGCCGGGCTGCCGCAATTTGCGGAGCTCGTGGTCGACCGTCTGATCCAGAGCCCGGAGACACTCGGCGTCGAAGGCTTGCAGCGACTCGAGGATGGAGCGAGCCCGCTCGGCCTGTTTTTCGAGGCTAAACTGAGTGGCAGGCACTCCCAGGGCGGCGAAGGTTTCCTGAGTTTCCAGGGCCGCGGAATCGACGATCCGGACCAGATCGCGGACGGAAACCAGGGTCTGCCGGCCGGCGGTGTCCAGCACGCAGTGCAGATGCACGGAATCGATGCCTTCGCCATCGCGGTACAACGAGTGCGTGAGTTCGCGCGCGTAGTCTGTGATGGAGGTGGCCGAGCGATCCAGGGCCGAGCCGAGCGAGGCCTCCGACCCGGCCAGAGAACGGCGGACGCGCGACGGCATGTTCCAGCGCGCGGCCACGCGCAGCCCGACATCGTCCCAGGGGAAATCGAGCACGCGCAAGCAGGCCGCACGGTAGGGAATCTTTTCGGTTTGCATCGCGATCAGGATGAGCGCGTACTCCACCGGATAGTGGCAGGCGATCAGAACTTCGCCGATGTTGCGGAACAGCCCGCAGATGTAGGCCTCTTCGGGACGCGGATATCCGACCGCGGCCGCGACATCCCGGCAATGCACCGCGCTCAACACCGACATCATGAGGAGTTCGCGCAGGCCCGCGGAACGATTGGCGAAGTGCTCGATGAAGCGCGCCGTGCTCACCAGGTTGCGCACACGGTCCCAGCCCAGCAGCACGATGCCGTGAGCGATGCTCAAGATGGGGCGGCCGGAACGGTTGAACATGGCGGAGTTGGCGAGACGGAGAATCTGCGAAGTGAGGCCGAGGTCCTTTAAGATGATGCGCGCCAGTTCCAGGCCGGGAGTTTCGAGGTCCAGGGTGCCAAGCATGACGTCGTTGGCGTTTTTCGAGAACGGCGGCACGCCTTCGCTGTGGATGATGCGCTCGACGCAGATCTCCAGCTTTTGCTCCCGCGCGGTGCGATGGGAGGCGGCGAGTTGGACTGGTTGGCCGATACAGTGCCTCCATGGGTCTTTTCGGCAATTTCAGCCCCGATGTGAGCGGCGTCGGGTCAAAGCGGACCGCGCGCATGGGCCGAGATGGCACGCCCACCGGCCTATCGAAGCAGCCAGATCAGCCGCAGAGTTTCCTTGGGTGAGGTTCGCAGCACCAGATGATCCGTAGGCGCCGTGTGTGGCTTGAAGTGGACCGTCAGGCTGACCACTGACCAGTCCGGGTATCCAAGATAGCCTCCGTTGACCACGTCCGCAATCGCCGAGAAGGGCACCACAAAATCCGGCTTGTCGCCAACCAGGAACGCCAGCGTCCCATTCTCGAAGACCGCCTCTCCATCCACCGGCCACAGAGCGCGTTGCCGCATCGCAGAGAGCCGCAAGCGACTGGAGGCATCCGCGGGCGCATCCAGATGGTCGAGCATACGATGCAAGCACGCCAGGAGCTGGGCGTCCGAACAAAGGCAATATTGAAGCAGCAGGTCCCCGGCGTCGAAGACGGCCAGCAGGTTGATCCGTCGCCAGATCGCGTCTTGCAAGACTGTGGGTGGATAATCGATCTGGAACTTGGTTTGCTCCCATCTACCCCAGAACAAGCGACCCTCCGACGCGCCGGTATCAACACTGCCGAGTTCCTCCAAAACCTCTGCCTTGGTGGTGATCCCTTCCTTCAGGAACTCGATCTTGGGCGTCTTCCGTTCCCCTCCCTTGGCGATGGCGACGTCGGTGTGATGGGGGATTGGAATGCAGGCGCTGAGGGATAGCATCACGATCAGCGCCACTGGAGTCGCTCGAGCCATGTTGTTCCCTTCCGACAACAAGTGGGAGCACATGGATTGCCACGTCGCTTGATGATGCAACCGGGACGAGCCAGGCTTGCGGGTGCGCGATTTCACGTTGTGCGGTGAGCGAGGTCGCGCGGCGCAAACCCCCAAGATCGGCCGCCAACCCGCTGTGTCTGTGTGAGTTAAGCGGAGCCGGGTTTGGAAGGCGGCCTGCGGATGGGATGTGCAGGTGGCTGACGCGCCGGCGGCGCGAGGGAGGGTCCATGACCAAGAGCGCACCCCTGCTTCTCCTTTTCCTGGCTGCCAGCGTCTGCGCAGATCCGGGACAAAACGTAATCGCCGTTCTCAACTACGATCCTCCGCGTGTGACGCTGGTGGACGCGGGTCAAGCGAAGATCCTGTCCCGGATTCCTCTGGCCTCACACCCGATGAAGATGCTCATGAGTCCGAGAGGTGATTTTCTATACGTGCTGCACCACGGGGCCGGGTGCCGCGACGATGTGCTCTTTCCTGAAGAGATTTGGCGCTACCGGGGGACAGCCGAGCGGCGATGGAAAGAGCCCAGCAGCATCTCGGTGGTGGATCTGGAAAAGCAGCGCGTTCTCAAGTCGCTTGAACTGAGCTGGAACGTGAGCGATCTGCTGCTGACCGACGATGGCAAGTATATCGTGGCCATGGGCGTTGGCAGAAACGGTAAGGACAAACCGCCGCAGAACGAGATGGGGATGATCCAGGTGATCGACACCCAAACCAACGAATTCGTGAGCCGGACCGCTGTAGGCCGGGATCAGTCAGCTATGGCCGCGACCAGGCTTGGCACGCGAGTCTTCTCCCTGGCCGCGAATGAATTTGAGGGCCTTCATTTCTGGAGCGGACCGCCGCGCTGGCTATGGGGGTCGTCCGCCGAGGCGGCGCATTGCGAGGGGTTCAAGTTGCCGAAAGTGGGTTCGTTTACTCTCTCGATCATCGATCCATTGCGGCCCCAGGTTCTGGCACAGATCCCCTTGCCGGGGATGCCTTCCGTCTTGAAGCTCTCGGAGGATGAGCGCTGGCTGTACGTGCTCGACTTCGGTTCACCGGATGATAACCCGGATAAGAACAAGGACGCGGCGGTGCACGTGATCGACGTCGAGAAGGCCGCGCTGAAGGAGACTTACCGCGTGGGCGCCAACCCTAGCGTCTGGAAGCTGGACCGCCGCACCAACCAGCTCCTGATCTTGAGTGAACGCTCCGCTCAGGACCACACGGGCATTTTGTACCGCTTCGAAGACGGCGCTCTGCAGCGCGTCTCCGAGGTGGGTTCCGAGCCGCTGATGCTGTGGCAAGACGAAGATTTCGAACAACCAGCCGTCGTGACCAAGTCCGAAGTCTGTCTCATCGATGCGGCGGGGAAACCGCAAAAGCCCTGCCTGGATCTCAGCCAGATGGAGCTTGCTCGCGGCCCTGGCGGAAACGTGAAGCTGGAGATCCACTATCTCCCCGCGCGCCCCGCGTTGATGCTGCGGAGCGGGAAACATGGCGACCAGGTGATGCTGGGTGACCTTCATCAAGGCCAGACCGGGCTGCGTTTCGAGTTGGGAAGCGAAGAGGCCAGAACGAGCAAGCTCGCTTCGAACACCGCCAGAAACGTCGGCCTCGGGTTACTCTTTTTCTTGTCCGGAGGCAAGGCGGACATCCAGTTCCCGGAAAGCGCGTGGCAGCGAATCCCAATCCGGGTGAGCGCCGACGGACGGTTCGCTTACGCGGCGAATACGTACACGAACGAGGTCACGGTCCTGGATGTCGCGAGCGGAAAGCCTGCCAAGGTGCTCTCGCTGGCTGCCAACGCACTGGGACTCAGCATCTCGCCAGACGGAAAATGGCTGGGGGCTTTCAGCAAAAAGCGGGCGCTGCTGATCGACATGGCGAGCAACGAGGTTCGGGTGGATACCGATCCGCCCGGCGACCTGGGTGCCTTGCTCTGGACGGCCGATGGCACGAGGTTTCTGGCGCTGACGCACAAGGCGCTGGCAATCTGGCAAACGGACGCGACCAAGCAGATCGGGATCGTAGAAGACTTCTCGAGGGCGATCCAGATGCTGGAGCGTCCAGCGAGGTGATGAGCCGGCCACGTGTACGGGGACCGGGCCAGTTTACGAGAATCGGGAGACGATGAAAAACGCGCCGCCGATCGCGATGGCGTCCTCGAGCAGGGCGATGGGAAGGTCGTTACCGCCGGTGGCTCGGACCAGGCGCATCCGAAACTCGTAGCCGGCCAACGTTCCCACCACCGCGCCCGCTCCGCCCGCGAGCAGACCACCCGCGAGACCCTGGTTGGAAGCGCCGAGGGCGGCTCCGCAGAGTGCTCCGGCCACTATGCGAGCGGCGAAGGATCCAGGCGTTTTCCGGCTGGGGATCTTGGGCAGCTTGTCAGCGATCAACTCCGCGAATGCGAGCACGCTGACGATGTAAGGCGTGGCCGCAAAACCCAGGAAGGACAGCGGGGTGTTCTCCAGGTGCACCCAGGCCAGGCGAGCGGCCCAAGTCACCGCGGCGGGCGCCGTCATGGTACGGAGTCCGTTAATCACGCCGATCAGAAAAGCCCAGAGGTAGGTGGCCATCGGTTTCCTCGTTCACCTTAGAGTAAATCACAGCGGCCAGCGGGATTGTGATATAAGAACTCAGACGCCGCGTGTGGTCCGAAAGGAGTGCGAAATGTCGATCGAGCGATTCGCGGGTGCTCTGCTTCTCTTGCTGGGTGTCGCCGCGCATCCGTTGCCGGCGCAGAACGCCGCCGAGGTTGACAAGGGCAGGCAGCTCTTTCTGGGGATGTGCTCGCGATGTCACGGCGCGGAAGGCGGAGGCGGCGAAGGTCCCAGCCTGAACCGGTCCCTGACGCGAGCCACCGACGACCAGGCGCTACGGACGATCATTCAGGAGGGCATTCCCGACCGAGGCATGCCTCGCACCCGGCGCCTGAGCAACGGGGAGCTGTCCGCGATGGCCGCGTATGTGCGCTCGCTGGGACGCCATGCTGAAGTGGCCGGCCAGGGAAACGCCGAGAAGGGCAAGGCCGTTTACCAGAGGCTGGGCTGCGCATCCTGCCACGTCATCGCCGGACAAGGCGGGATACTTGGCCCCGAGCTTACCAACATCGGAGTGCGGCGTGCGCCGGGTTATCTGCGCCAGGCGATCCTGGATCCCGCGGCCGTTCTGCCGCGAGGAGGAACGGATGTTCCCGGCCGGGGCTTCAATGAATATCTGCCGGTTCGAATTGTCACGCGGGAGGGCCGGGAGGTCAACGGGCTGCGCGTGAACGAAGACTCGTTCAGCATTCAAGTGCGCGATGCGGGCAGCCAGCTTTATTCGTTTCAGAAGGCCGACCTGCAGAAGCTGGACAAGGAATTCGGCAAGAGCCTGATGCCGGACTATAAGACCAGAGCCGCCGACGCCGACCTGGACGACCTGGTCGCGTATCTTGCGAGCTTGGGAGGTGCGAAATGAGGATAGAACGATTGCGCGCGTGGATTTGCGCGGGCGTATGTCTGGCTTTAAGCGGCGGCGCCGTCATGGCGCAGGTGCCGTACCGGCGCATCGCGGGAGCCGAGAGCGATCCCTCGACCTGGGTGACGTACTCGGGCAACTACCAGGCGCAGCGCTTCTCGTTGCTCGACCAGATCAACCGGCAAAACGTCGCGCAACTGAAGCCCACCTGGATGTACCAGATGCGGCACCCGGGAATCGTGGAGACGTCGCCGATCGTAGTGGACGGCGTCATGTACCTCACCGAGCCGCCCAGCACGGCCACGGCGCTGGACGTTCGCACGGGCCGGCCGCTGTGGACCTACACGCCGAAAATTCCGTCGGACGTGATCGTCATCGGGTCGCCGCCGGTGAATCGCGGCGTCGCGGTGCTGGACGATCTGGTTTTCTTCGGGACGGTGAATTGCCATCTGATCGCGCTGGACGCGAAGACCGGAATCGTCCGCTGGGACACGATGGTGGACGACAACAAGAAGGGTTACTACGTGACGTCGGCGCCGCTGGCGATCGACGGTCGGATCATCATCGGGATTTCGGGCGCCGAGACGGGCATTCGCGGGTTCCTGGATGCCTACGATCCGAAAACCGGCAAGCGGCTGTGGCGCACCTACACGGTTCCGGCGCCGGGCGAACCCGGGCGTGAAACCTGGGGCGGCGATAGCTGGCAGCACGGCGGCGGTTCCACTTGGGTCACCGGGTCGTACGATCCGGATTTGCACCTGCTGTATTGGGGCACTGGGAATCCGGGGCCGGATTGGAACGACGACGTGCGGCCCGGCGACAATCTGTACACCTGTTCGCTGCTGGCCATCGATCCGGCCAACGGGAAAATCAAGTGGCATTTCCAGTTCACGCCGCACGACGTCCACGATTGGGACGCCACCGAGATTCCAGTATTGTTCGATGCGGAAGTGCAGGGCCGGCGCCGCAAAGTGGTGTCGATGGCGAACCGCAACGGGTTTTATTATTTGTTGGACCGCGCAACCGGCGAGTTTTTGACCGCGGTGCCGTACGTCAAGCAAAACTGGACCGATGGGCTGGATGCGAAAGGCCGGCCCTTCGCGCGCCGCGATGCGGATCCCAAAGCGGAGGGGACGCTGGTCTATCCGGCCATCACCGGAAGCGCGAACTGGTACAGTCCGAGCTACAGCCCCAAGACGCGCCTGTTCTACCATGCGGCGCGTCAAATGGCAGGCATTTACTTCAAGGGCGACGCCGAGTACAAGGACGGGACTGCGTACACCGGCGGCGGCGGCGATACCAAGAACGGCGACGAGGCGTCGGGCGCGATTCTGGCGTGGGAAGCCAGCAGCGGGAAGTTGCGGTGGGAGTTCAAGCTGCTTACGCCGCCCTGGGCGGGTTTATTGTCCACTGCCGGCGGGCTGGTTTTTGGCGGAACCGAAGAGGGGAATTTCTTCGCGCTGGACGCCGAGAACGGCAAGCCGCTTTGGCAACTGCAACTCGGCGGCAGGGTGGCGGCCAATCCGGTTTCGTTCGCCATCGATGGCAAGCAGCAGGTGGCGATTGCGGCCGGGTCGTCGCTGTTTGTGTTTGGGTTGCCTTGAGGTAAGCCGGGCGTTCACGCGAGTGTGAACGCGCCACGCAGGAGTGCGTGCGCCACTAGGCGCCTGTGACTTGGTGGTAGCAGCGTTCCAGGAAGCCGTCGGTCATGCCGGCGATATAGTCGCATACCACGCGGTGAACCGTCGAAGCGGCCAGCGGCTCGACGTAATATTCGGGCAGCTTGCCGGGATGCGCCACGTAAAACTCGAACAGCGCGGCGATCATGGCGGCGGAACGGCGGCGCTCGTCCACCATGGCTTCGGAGAAATACACGGCGTGATGCAGAAACTGCTTCAGCTCGCGGTCGGTGGCCTGCGTCGGCGCGGTGAAAGCGGCTAATCGCCGGCGATGTTCGCGGACATCGGTCCAATCGGCGACGCGCGCTTCCTCGGCGGCGTGCGAGGTGCCCTGGATCAGTCCTGAGACCAGCCCGTCCACGAGGCCGCGCAGCACTTCCTGAAAGCGCTCGCGGCAGGAAGCGCCGGGAAACTGGCCTTCGGTCTGCTCGTAGCGGCGCTCGAATTCCGGCACCGCCTCGGAGATCTGATCGATGCCGAACAGGCCAGCCGAGAACGCATCGTCCAGGTCGGCGGTGTTGTAGGCCACCTCGTCCGCCAGGTCGATCAGTTGCGCCTCGAGCGGCGGCCGCAGGCCGGGCAGATATTCATCCAGCGCCGGATTCTCGCCGGGTTCGAAATCGCGCGAGTGTTTGACGATGCCCTCGCGAACCTCGAAGGTCAGGTTCAGTCCCGGAAAACGCGCGTAGCGATGCTCGAACGACTCGACGATTCGCAACGCGTGCAGGTTGTGATCGAAGCGGTCGCCGAAGCGCCGCATCTGGCGATCCAGTTCCTCTTCGCCGGCGTGCGCAAAAGGCGGATGGCCGATGTCGTGGCCGAGCGATAGCGCCTCGGTCAGGTCCTCATTCAGTTCCAGGGCCGACGCCAGCGTGCGCGCGATCTGCGAAACCTCGATGGTGTGGGTCAGGCGATTGCGAAAGTGGTCCGAGATGCCGGCCGGAAACACCTGGGTCTTGTTCTCCAGCCGCCGGAAGGCGCGGGAATGAATGATGCGATCGCGATCGCGCTGGAAATCGTTGCGGTAGGGATGCGGCGGTTCAGGATAACGCCGGCCGCGGCTCCCGGCGACGGGAAAGCGCAGTCGGCCGAGCGCGGTCACTTCTGCGGCAGTTCGGCGATCGCGGTGATGGCGGCCTTGCTGATATTGAGGCGAGGGCTTCCGCGCAGCGGCTCGATCAGCTTGCGTGCTCTCTCCGGGTCGCTCTTGGCCAGCAACTGGCCCAAGGCCAGCTGAGCGGATTCCTTGGAAACCAGATCGGTGGGATGATCGATCACGGACTGAATCAGCTTCTCGCCGTCGGCCAGTTTGCCCTGAGACGCATACACCTGCGCCAGCGAGAGCTTGGCCATCGAAGCGTAGTTGCGATTGCCCGAGTCCGCCACCAGCTTGAAGCGCTTCTCGGCTTCCGCCAGGTTGCCTTGATCCGATGCGTTGGTCCCCAGAAAGAACTCGCCGATCGCGCCCTCGTCGGTTCCCGGATACTTGGTGGCGAGTTCGGTGAAGGCCTGGATAGCGGCCTTCTGGCGCTCGGCATCGGAAGCATACATGATCGCGTAGGGGCTGGCCGCCGCGGCATTTCCGATACCCGCGTTCTGAATCTGGATGGCGTGATGCAGCGCTTCCTGCCGCACCGAATGCATGTGACTTCGATACAGGTAAACCGCCAGCATCAGCACCACGACCGCGACCGCGATGCCGCCCCAGCGGATGAGCTGCTGGCGATGTTCGGAAACGTATTCGACGCTATGCTGAACCTCGAGCGCGAACTTGTCACTCTTCAGTTCTTTGCGGGTAAGGCGAGCCACTGGAACCTCTTCGTTGGGGAAATTTCAGGATAGCACATGGATTTCCGGCCCGCCCGCGGCGACCGGGCGGCTGGCAGAAAAGTTGAGAGGATTGGCATGCCGGGGCCTCTACTTCAGCGTGAGAATCACACTCGAGACCAGTTGCCCGTGCTGCGGCTCGCGCGATGTCCGCCGGTCCAAGCGCAACGGCGCCTGGGTCACATTGCTACGCCAGTTGCTATTCGACCCGTATCGCTGCCGGAGCTGTTTCCGGCGATTCTTCCGGCCGAGAAGGCTGTTGGGGTCGCACCACGCCGCCCTGGCCGGGAATAGCACCGCCGTCAACTAAGCCGCCCCACCAGGCACCGTACCATGGCGCCGGAACCGGTCAGGAATAGCTGCGGACCGCGGCCGCCTCGTCGTCGAACACCTCGAAGACGGTGTACAGCTTGGTGATCTGCAGGAGGTCCTTGACACGCTTGCTCAAACCCAGCAGCTTCAGTTGGCCTCCGTGGTTGGTGACGGTGGTAAAACCGGACACCATTTCGCCGATCCCGGAGCTGTCGATGTAGGAGACGTCGCTCAGGTTCACCAGAATTTTCTTGCCGCCCTTGGTAGCCAGGTCGCGGATTGTGTCGCGAAAGATAGTGGCGCCTTCGCCCAGAGTGATTCGGCCGGTCGCATCGATTACAGTCACGTCGCCTACTTGGCGGGTCGTCAGTTTAACGCTCACGAATAGAACCTCCTCGCATCTTGTTGGAACTTGTCAACTGGCTTTGGCCAGGTACTTCACCATTCGTACTTCGGTCCCATGCGGCTGCCCGCGCCGAACCTGGAATTCGTCGACGAACGCCCGGATCAGCAGCAGGCCACGTCCGGACTGGCGCAGCAGATTCTCTTCCGCCAACGGGTCCGGCAAACAGGTCAAGTCGAACCCCTCGCCCTCATCGGCAATCACGACCGTCAAACGATCCGCGGCCTTGGTAATGGACAGATGCACCTTTTTGCGCGCATTGTAGCGGTTGCCGTGCACCACCGCATTCACCATACTCTCGCGCACCGCCATGCCGAGCTGGTGCAAATCTTCTTCTGAGAAACCGATCGCTTCGGCGTCCCGCAGGACCGCTGTCTCGGCAACTTCCACGCTATCCAAAGTGGAATCGAGCAGCAAGCGTTGTTCTGCCATAGTTTCGCATGGGGCCGCAGCGTGGCCAAGTCGAATGTTTACAGTAGAATACTCGCACGGGCAATGTCAAGAACGTGCGGGCGCCGTAAGGGAGACGTACTTCCGGCCGGCCGGCGCAATGCCGGGCGCGGATCTGGCGTGATTATGAACTGGCGGACGCAGCCGGGCAGACGCAGCCGGGCGGACGCTACCTAGCGAGCCAGCACGTCGACTTTGACAACCTGCCCGTTGTCCAGGCGGACGGTCCCGATCTGTCTGCCGTTGGCCCAATACTGGCAGCTCTCGCGCAGGTGTCCATCGTCATCCGGAACGATCACGTGAGACGCCGGCGTGCCGAGGGCGGACTGCAATTCACTTTGCGTGGCCCCGATCTTGATGTTCGCGAGGTCCTCGATGGAGGGGTCCTTCCTGGGCGGTGCGATGGCCACGGATATTGAGACGGGTGCGGCAAGCTGCGCGGTCCCGGCAACTGCCGTGTGTTCCCTGGATGCTGAGTGGGATGCTCTCGCGTTGTGCGACCGCTCGATGGCCGAGCCGGCGCTGCTGAGCGCACCACCACCGCCGCCGCCCGATTGGGGCGCGGGTCCCGACTGCTTGGTTGCTGAGGCCTTCTGGTCCGCGATGACGGTGGGCTTCACCGGAGCCTTGGCCTTGTCCTTGCCGCCCGCCGCCGTGGCGGTAGCATGATCGGTTTGGCTGAAAATGTTGCTGATCGCGCTGCTGATCGGCTTTCCCGCGGCCGTGCCGACAGTTGCCCCCGCGGCCGCCGCCGCATGTTCCGCAAGACTCTGGGCCGATAGGCCGCCAGCCAGCGCCAGACTTCCAATTACCGCGAATGCTCTCAGCGAGCGCATGATTCCCTCCTGTATTCCATGCTAAGGAGAACGATGGCCATGCGCCAGACTTGAAAAGCCTTAGTACCTCCCCGAAAAAGGTACGGCTTTTGAGACTACCCGCCGTCGCAGCGCCGCCCGGCCAACTCTGCTAAAGGTGTACTGTGGCCACTCGGCGCGGGACACGCGGCTCCAAACCTGGCAAGAAGCCCGTGCGGAAGCCCGCCGCCACGGCGAAACGCAATGCGCCCCAGAAATCCAGGAAGCCGGCTGCGGCGCCGCCGAAGAAAAAGGCCGCGCCCGCCGTGGCCGCGCTGGACCTCGGCGAGTTTCCGCGCGAGTCGATTACGCAGGGCGAGCGCTGGATCTGTCTGGCCTGCGTTTGGGAAGTGTTCACGCGCCACCTGGGGCTGGCGCCGGCCACCGCGCTCCGGGAGATCAAACGCTACACGCCAACGCTTGAGGAATTGAACGCCGTTGCGCTCGAGCGGCCTTATTTTGTGCCCGATTCCAAGAAAGCGCATTGCCCTTACTGCGGATCGGCCTCAAAATGGCACGCCCGGATGCCGACCTATCGCATCGAGAGCGGCAAAGCCACCGATGTCCTGCGCCGCGCCTTGGTGAAGAAGCTGCCCAAGGCCGGCGACCAGTTCGTCGTGCTGGAACAAAAGGCCACGCAGCAGCATGCCTTTTTCGAGTGGCTGGAAAAGATCAGCGAGCGGCTCGACCTGGACGATCCCGCCTGGCTGTTCGAAGTATCCCGGCACTACCTGAGCCGCAAGGAACCGAAAGTGGATTGGCAGGCACAGTTCACCGAGATCCGTTCGATCCGCCGCTCGCGGCGTCTCGAAGACGGCTGGGAAGTGGACAGCGGCCGCCTGTTTCTCGCGCCCGTTTTGTTTGATGAGCTATTGCTGGTCCAATATCTGGTCAGCCGCTCGCATCGTGCCGGCGGCCTGACGCTGGAAGGCCGCTACACGCTCCCGGAGTTGTGGCACCGGCTGCGGCGCGCGGGCTATCTTCGCGCGGTCGGAGTGGAGGCGAACAATCCTTCCGATGCGCTGGAGCGACTGCTCGCGTATCTGAGCGGCGGCGAAGCTTCCATCCGCTTCTATCACATCGTGGATCGCCGCGCATTTCTGGAGACCGCGCGGCAATTGCGGGCCGCTCCCTCACGGTCGCGGCTCGGTAAGCGTTTGCCAATGCCGAGCCGCGCGCGTTAGCAAGCGGCCTCTGTGTAGCGTTACTGGACACCCCGTTCCGCCGCGGTTCGCTATAGTATGGCGGAGGTGCCGGACATGTCCAAGAGCGCTGCTACGAAATTGCTGCTCGCGGTTCTGGTGAGCGCGGGACTCGCACTCGCCCAGTCTTATTCCCACGCCTTTCCCCGCAAAGGCGCGACCAAGCTTTTCGAGAACGACCGCGTGATGGTTTGGGACGCCACCTGGCCGATCGGCGTCGATCAGCCCATCCACCAGCACAAGTACGACATGGCCGGCGTTTATTTGCGCTACGGGAAGATCAAGGTAACGGCGCTGGACGGCAAGGTCACCGTCGCGCAGCCCTTCGAAGCGCCGCGGCCGCTCTACCAGGGCAAAGGTGTCACGCACAAAGAGGAAGCCGTCGGCGAACCGGGCGATCCGGAACGCCACGCTATCATGGTGGACATAAAGGAATACACGCCGCCGCCTTTCACGCTGAAGCCCGGTCTCGAGCCTTCATTCCCCCGCGAAGGCGCCAAGGATGCCATCGACAACGCGCGCGTGAGGATCTGGGACTACACCTGGCTTCCCAAAAAGCCGGTGGCGATGCACGGTCACGACAAGGACTCGGTGGAATTGTTCGTCGACGCCGGGACGCTGCTGACCAAGCTGGCGGACGGCCGCGAGGACTCGAAAACCGTCGCCTACGGGGATGCCCGCTTTGTGCCTCGCGGCCAGGTGGACACCGAGGAAGCCGTCGCCGGTTCGCCGCGCGCCTTCATCATCGAATTGAAGTAGCGACTGACACCCGAAACCTGACACCCGGCACCTGAAACCTGGCACCCGCCTAGTACCGTTGTCATAAGACAGTTGAAATTGGTACTAACGTCTCGGGGGCGGTCTGATATACAATCTCCCAATGGCCCGAAGTATTCTCCCGCTGGGCTGCCTGGCTGCCTCTTCGTTGTTGTGTTCTGCCGGTTTTGCGTTTCAAGCGTCGGCCGTGAACGTCGCCGCGTCCGTCACACCGCAGTTCAAGCTGGAAGCGTCCGCCGGCGCCGTTCGAGTCCCGCAGGCTCTTCTGCGCGTCGACTCTTCGTTGGTCCTGATACCCGCCCACGTCACTACCGCCGAGGGCACGTCGGTCATGAACCTGACCAAAGAAAACTTCCAGCTCTTCGAAGAAGGCGTCGAGCAGAAGATCACGCATTTCACGCGGGACGACGCCCCGATTTCCATCGGCCTGCTGCTGGACACCAGCGGCAGCATGGAGAACAAGATGCGGAAGTCTTCAGAGGCCGCCGCCAGATTCATCAAGACCGCCAATGCCGACGACGAGTTCTTCCTGGTGGAATTCAACGAGCGCCCCAAGTTGACTGTCCCGTTCACGCCGGATTCCGATTTGATTTTCAGACGCATCGCCCACACGCGCCCCTTCGGACGGACTTCTCTGCTGGACGCCATCCACCTGGCGATGGTGCAGATGAAGAACGCGCACAATCTGCGCAAGGCCATCGTGATTCTCTCCGACGGCGGCGACAATCGCAGCCGGTTCACTTCGAGCGAGGTGAAGAACGACATGCTCGAGTCCGACGTCCAGCTTTATGCCATGGGCGTGTTCGACCAGGACGACCTGCACAAGCACCCCATCGAGGAACAGAATGGTCCGGTGCTGCTGGATCAATTGGCCGAGCAGACCGGCGGACGGCTGTTCACGGTCGGCGACCTGAACGAGCTGGAGTCCATCAGCACGCGCATCAGCAACGAGCTGCGCAACGAGTACCTGTTGGGATATTCTCCGACCAACGACTCGCGGGATGGAAAATACCGGCGCGTCAAGCTGAAGCTCAACGCGCCGGACATGCCGAATCTGAGGACCAATTATCGGCATGGTTACTACGCGCCGGAGCAGTAGCTACCAGCGGAAACCGAAGGACACCGGGACGAAGTCCATGTGGCGGTCGCTGGTGACGAAGATGCGGTGATAGCGCGCCTCGGCGAAGAATTTTCCGCGCCATTTGCTGCCGAATTCGATTCCTGCCCCGCCGTTGATGCCCGGCTTGTTCACCGAATACGACGATAGGATTTCGGTGGTGGGCACCGCGACCGGGAAGAAACCTCCGAAGAACGGATCGAAGGCGGTAAACGTCGTGACCGTCGGTTGCGTGAACTCCTGAGTCTGATGGTAGATCCCGCCGCCGCCGATCAGATACACGTCGAAGCGGCCTTTCGGATTCAGATGCACGATGGGATCGATGGTGGCGGAGAACACGTGCACGTTGCCGCCGGGGAATCCGAGATTGTTCAGCGTGCCGCTATTGATGCCGAGCCAGTTGAAACCGAGCTCGAGTTTCGCGCCCAGGTACGGTGAAAAGTTGTAGCCCGCGCCGCCCTGAATGTTCCAGCCTGTGTCCAGATGCCGGGCGGTGTTGCCGACCGGCGTCGTAAACCCGGCGCCCAGATCGAAAGAGAATCGCGGCGTCTCCTGCGCGCTCAACGTAGCCGCCAGAAAGACACTTAGGCCGCATGTCAAAGCAAGTTTTTTCTGCACTGTCGTTAACCTCTACGCTGGTAGACTGGCTCCGCTCTCGCGGCGTTTCGTGAAGTGGGCCAGCGTAACTTCGATGTAACCGCGTGGCGTACGCACTCGTGCGTGCCGCGTTCACACTCGTGTGAACGCCAGTGTATACTTTGATCTGCCATGACACGCGTTCTTCGCATCGCATTTCCGTTGTGCTTGTTCCTCGCGTCGTTAACTTGCTTCGCCGCCGAGGACCACGACGCTCTTCCGAATCCGTATCGCCTGGTGGAAAACTGGGCGCAGCTCCCGGCCGGCCTCGAATGGGGGCAGGTCATTTCGGTGGACTCGCTGGCCAACGGCAACATGGTCGTCTTCCAGCGAGCCGATCCGCCGCTGCTCATATTCGATCCGTCCGGGAAACTGGTGAAGAGTTTCGGCGACGGCATGTTCATCCAGGCGCACGGCCTCGCTGTCGACAAAAGCGGATTCATCTGGGCGTCGGATGCGGGCGGCAGAAACGGAAAAGGCCAGCAGGTTTTCAAATTCACCGCGGACGGGAAAGTTGTCATGACGCTCGGCACCGCGGGCGTGGCGGGCGAGAGTCCGACGACGTTCAACGGCCCCACCGATATCGCGATCGCTCCCAACGGCGACATCTTCGTGAGCGACGGCCACGTCAACAACCGCGTGGTGAAATTCTCGAAGGACGGGAAATTCATCAAGGCCTGGGGCAAGAAGGGATCGGGACCGGGCGAGTTCAACGTTCCGCATACGCTGGCGTTCGACTCACGCGGACGTCTCTTCGTGGGCGACCGCTCCAACTCCCGCATCCAGATTTTCGATCAGGACGGCAATTACCTCGAAGAGTGGAAGCAATTCAGCCGGCCGAGCGGAATCTTCATCACTAAGAACGACACGATCCTGGTGGCCGATTCGGATTCCAACACCGCCACCAACCCCGGTTGGAAGCGCGGCATCCGGATCGGGAGCGTCAAGACCGGCAAAGTAACCGCCTTGATTCCCGACACTGGCGCCAACCCCGACAGCAACGAGCGCTGGTATCCCGGCGGCCCGGTGATCTCGGTCACCAGCGGACCGGAAGGCGTCGCGATGGACGCCAAGGGCAACGTCTACGGCGCCGAAGTAGGCCCCCGCTCGCTGAAAAAATACGTCAGGAAATAACCGTGGGGCAGGCAATCCTGCCTGTAGCCGGCTTCAGCCGGCCATCTTCCGCGAGCTAAAATTGAATTCAGGCATGTCTACTCCCAAGAACCTCCCCGAACTCCTGTACGCCGCCCCCAGCGATCGCACGGCGATCATCCTTCCGGAAGCCGGAATCCGTTTGAGCTACGCGCAACTTCGCGACCAGGTGATGACCATGGCCGACGCGTTGGCCTCGCTGGGCATCGGCCCGGGCGACCGCGTTGCTACCGTGCTGCCCAACGGCCTCGCCGCCATCGTCAGCTTTCTCGCGGCATCCATCGCCGGCACCGCGGCGCCGCTCAATCCCGGATACCGTCACGACGAGTTCAGCTTTTATCTCGAAGACACCTCGGCGAAAATTCTGCTGTGCCCGCCGGATGGAGCGCCTGAAGCTCGCTCGGCCGCCGAAGGCAAGGTCCCGGTGCATTCGATCGACATGGATGCCTCCGGTTTCGTGCGCATCCTGGATGCTCCGAAAGGCCGCAAATCCCCGTCGCCATCGCCCGATGACGTCGCCCTGGTTCTGCACACCAGCGGCAGCACCGGCCGGCCCAAGCGCGTGCCCATCCGCCACCGCAACATCGCGGCGTCGGCGCGCAACATCGTAGATCACTACGCTCTCACCGGCGATGACGTGGCCCTGTGCGCGATGCCGCTGTTCCACGTCCACGGCCTGGTGGCGTCCACCATCTCCACTCTGCTCGCGGGCGGCGCCATCGTGGTGCCTTCCAAGTTCAATCCGCTTTCGTTCTGGCGAACGGTGCGCGACTGCCGCGTCACCTGGTATTCGGCCGTCCCCACCATTCATTCGTTGCTGCTCGCCCGCGCCGGCGACGAGCGTCCCGCAGGCGCCGAAGGACTGCGCTTCATCCGCTCCTGTAGCGCCGCGCTGCCTCCCGAAATGATGGCGAAGATGGAGCAGGTTTTCGGCGCTCCGGTGCTGGAGGCCTACGGCATGACCGAAGCATCGCACCAGATGTGTTCCAACCCGCGTCCACCGGCGGCGCGCAAGCCGGGATCGGTTGGGCCCGGCACCGGCGTGAAGGTCGGCATCATGGACGATCTGGGCAATCTGCTGGCGCAAGGCGAGCGCGGCGAAGTGGTGATCCAGGGTCCCAACGTGGTGGATGGCTACGAGAATAATCCAGAGGCCAACGCGAAATCGTTCACCAACGGATGGTTTCGCACCGGCGATCAGGGCGTTCTGGACGCCGAAGGATACTTGACGCTGACCGGCCGCATCAAGGAGCTGATCAACCGCGGTGGCGAGAAAATCGCGCCGCGCGAAATCGACGAGCTGCTGTTGAAGCATCCGGCCGTGGCCGAGGCCGTGGCCTTCGGCGTTCCACACAAGACCTGGGGCGAGGAAGTGGCGGCGGCGGTGGTGCTGCGCGAGCCGCAAAGCGAAGCCGCCATTCTGGGCTATTGCAAGGAGCACCTGGCGGACTTCAAGTGTCCCAAGCAGGTGTTCATCGTCAAGACCATCCCGCGCACCGCCACCGGAAAAATCCAGCGCGGCGCCGTGGCCAAAGAACTCGCCGCCGGAGCCAAGGGGTGAAATTTCTGATCGCCGGCGCGGGTGCGATCGGCGGCTACATCGGGGCCAAACTGGCGAAGGCCGGAGAGGATGTCACGTTGTTCGCGCGCGGACCACACCTGGCCGCGATGCAAGCGCGCGGCCTGCGCGTCCTCAGTCCCGAAGGCGATTTCGAGGTGCATGCCAAGGTCGTCGGCGATTTGAACCAGGCCGGGCCGGTGGACGTGATCGTGCTGGGCGTCAAGGCGCATTCGCTCACCCAGCTCGCGCCGCAAGTCAAACCGCTGATCGGCGAAACCACCACCGTGGTCAGCACGCAGAACGGCGTGCCCTGGTGGTATTTCGAGAGCGGCGAACGGCACGGCCTGCCTCTGGAACGCGTCGACCCCGGCGGCGTGATCGCCCAATCGATCGACGTGCGGCGCGTGGTCGCATCCATCGTCTACCTGTCGACCGACATTCCGGAGCCGGGTGTGATCCGGCACACCGACGGAAACCGCATCACGCTGGGTGAACCCGACGGCTCGCGATCCGAACGGGTCCGCGCCATCGCCGAGGCGCTGGTGAAGTCCGGCTTGCGCTGCCCGGTGACCGCGCACATCCGCAGCGAGATCTGGGTGAAGCTTCTCGGTAACGTCGCGTTCAACCCAATCAGCGCCTTGACGCGCGCCACGCTGGTCCGGATGGTGCGCGATCCCGATGTCGCGGCCCTGGTTAGGAATATAATGATCGAGGTCGAGGCGGTGGCCAACAAGTTGGGACTCGAGTTGCCGGTCTCGATCGACCAGCGCATTGCCGGAGCCGGAAAAGTGGGCGAGCACAAAACTTCCATGCTGCAGGACCTGGAGGCGGGGCGTCCCATGGAGCTCGAGGCCGTGGTGGGCGCGGTGGTCGAGTTGGGCGAGCGGCTGAACGTGCCCATGCCGCACACCCGCAGCGTTTACGCCTGCACCAAGCTTCTGGATACCATCAGGAGGAGGTAATCGAGTGAATCGCTGGATGCGCCTCGTCAGCGCAGTGGTCGCGATGATGATGATCGCGAACCTGCAGTACGCCTGGACTTTGTTCGTCAAGCCGATCGTCGGCGCCACGCACTGGAAACTCTCCGACGTTCAGTGGGGCTTCACCATCTTTGTCGCGCTGGAGACCTGGATGATGCCGCTCTCCGGCTGGTTGATCGACCTGCTGGGACCGCGGACGTTCGTGTCGGTGGCGGGATTGATGTGCGGAGCCGGATGGATCGGAATCGGCCAGGTCCACAGCCTGACCGCGTTGTATTCCTCGTACGCACTCGCGGGATTCGGCGCCGCGCTGGTCTACTGCGGCTCGCTCGGCACCGTGAAGTGGTTCCCCGATAAGCGTGGATTGGCGGCTGGACTGATCTCGGCCGGGTTCGGCTCCGGTTCGGCGCTATTCGTCCCGGTCATCGCATATCTGATCCGCGCGCACGATTATCGCACTGCCTTTCTCTACACCGGCATGGTGCAGGGCGTGATCATTGTTCTCGCGGCGCAGTTCTTGCAGAATCCCCCGCCAGTCGCCCATCTCGCCGCGCCCGCGCGCGTGCAGGTCAGGCGGCATGATGAAGAATTCAACTCCTTCGAGATGCTGCGGACGCCGCACTTCTACGTTCTCTTCAGCATGGCGCTCATGATGGGCATCGGAGGCCTGATGGTTACCGCGCAAGTGGCGCCCATGGCCGACACGCTGAAGATCGGCGCGGCCGCTCTCACGTTGTCACTCACGCTGAACCCGCTCGGCAACGGCGGCGCGCGCATTTTCTGGGGATGGGTTTCCGATCATATCGGCCGCGAGCGAACCATGTCGCTGGCGTTTTTCCTGCAGTCGCTGTTCCTGGTGGGGGCCGTGACCCTCGGCCGAAGGTCGACGGCCCTGTTCATCACCACGCTGTTTCTGGTGTTTTTCACTTGGGGCGAAGTCTATTCGCTGTTCCCCTCGATTTGCGCCGACTGGTTCGGCGGGCGCAACGTCAGCTCCAACTACAGTTTTCTGTACAGCGCCAAGGGCGTGGCATCCATCCTGGGCGGCGGGGCGGCGGCCAAGCTCTTCGAGCTTACCGGCTCGTGGAGTTACGGATTCTATGCGTGCGCGATTCTGGCGCTGATCAGCGCGGGCATGGCGCTCGGCATCCGCAAGATGCCGCTGCCAAAGAAACACCCGGCGAAATCTCAGGTCGCCGCAGTAGGAACCTACGGGACCTGAGTGGGGCGGCCAATCCTGGCCGCAGCCGGCATTCAGCCGGCGCTAGCGCTGAAGCAGTGCTCGAAGCTCGCGAGCGCTTTTCAGGTTCTCCAGCGCGAGTATTCTTTCAATGAGACCAGCGCACTTCTGCGCGCCCAGCACCGGCGACATCAAGTCGCGCGATTTGGCCACCACTTCTTCGCGGCTCATCGGATTCTCCGCCGTGCCCCGTACCGCGTCGATGTGCTCGCTCAAGCGTGTGCCGTCGGCCAGCGTTACTTCCACCATAGCTTCGCGCCTCGGCAGCCGGCGCTCCAGCGCCTCATCGCCCACCAACTGAACCTTGGCGCGCTCGCGCTGGATGGCTGCGTCGCTCATGCGCGCTTTGTCGTGCGCCGAGCGGAACGACGCGGTCTTGTCGAGCAACATCACCGCCAGCATGTACTGCAGGCAGATGTCCGGCATCTCGCGATTGTTCACCAGCGCGGCTTCACTGGTCGGAAGCCGCACCACCACCGTCTGCACCTGCGCGGCTTCGAAGGGATGCTTCTTCAGCAGATTTTCGAGCGCATCGAGCGGCGCCTGGATGGGCGACCCGACCGTCCACTTCTTGATGTTGGTGCGCGCGATCTCGTAGCGCTCCCCGAGCTTCTCCACCAGCCGCGCCGCATCAGCTTGGGGAGCATAGGCCAGCAGGAAATTGTCCTGCCCCGAGAGAATATCGTCCAGGCCCGTGCCGCCTGCGTGAACGATCTCGGCGGCGGTTACGCCATTGCGCGCCGGCATGCCCGCGAAGACGAAGGCCTTCTCGATGTGATCCGTATCGCGCTCCCAGGCCTTGATGCCGGAGGCTTGCTGCGCGGCGTAGTCCAGCAGCCAGCGCATCTGCTGCGCGTTGAAGCCGGCCGCCGAGGCCGCTGCCGCCGCCGAGCCGAACGTCCCCGCGATGGCGTGCGTGTTCAAGTGATTCGCGCTCTGGAATCCAGGCACGCCGATGGTCATGGTCACGCGCGTTCCGACGTCGTAGCCGAGCGCGACGGCGCGCAGGAAGCGCGGTCCGTCGATCGCGAACTGCTCGGCGACGGCCAGAGCCGCGGGAACGATGGAACAGCCGGGATGCGACTGCGAGGGCGCGTGCGAATCGTCGGTCTCATCCGAATGCGCCAGCATGGCGTTGGCGAAGGCCGCTTCGATCGGCCCGCATACGATGCTGGAAGCGGCCACGGTCGCCACCTTCTCTCCAGGATGAACTCGCGCGAAGTTGATGGCCACGCGTCCGGGCGCCAGCTCGGAACCCGAGACCATGGCGGCCAGCGTGTCGAGGATGTGATGCTTGGCCTTCTCGCTCACTTCGGCGGGAATCGCGCGCGAGCCGGCCTCGCTCATGTACGTGCTGAGCGCAGCCATGGCCGGGCTGATGGAGGGAGCGGCGATCGCGCGCCGCCCGAACACCGCAGCAGCCCCGAAGGCCCCACCGCTTTGGAAGAGCCTTCGGCGCGTGAGCATCGAATCTATTTTATGCCCAGCTAAAGCCGTGCTTGGCGATGGGCACGGACCGCACCCGCTTTCCAGTCGCCGCGAAGATCGCGTTGCAAACCGCGGGAATGGTCGGCGGCAAGGCCGGCTCGCCCAGACCGGTGGGCGGATGATCGGTCTTGAGGAAATGAATATCGATTTCAGGCGGCGCCTGGCGCAACCGCGTGATCGGGTACTTGTCGAAGTTGGTTTCGACGGCGCGGCCCTTGTCGATGGTGATCTCCCAGCCCATCAGATGACTGAGTCCTTCGATGACGGCGCCCTGCGCCATGTTCTCCGAGCTGCTCGGATTCACCACTTCGCTTCCGATGTCGGCGACCACCCACACCTTGTGGACCTTCACCTTGCTCGCTACATCGACGCTGACGTCGGCCACGTGCGCGAAGTATCCGCGATGGCTGTACTGGAACGCGACTCCCTTGGCGCGGCCTTTCGGCAGACGGCCGCGTGAACTCCACTCGGACCGCTCGGCCACCAGTTGCAACACGGCCTTCATGCGTTCGGGATCGAAGCCGTCTTCAGACTGCGCGGTGGTTGGCGTGGCGTTCAGCACGCTCATGCGGAACTCGACCGGATCTTTGCCCGCCGCATGCGCCAGTTCATCCAGGAACGACTGGAACACGAACGAATACGCGTTGCTTCGCGGAGCTCGCATCGCGCCGGTGGGCACTCCCAGCGGCATGAGCGACGCCCCGAAGGCAAAGTTCGGAACGAACCGCCCCGGAAACTCCGTCCCGCCGATCTGCGCCGCGTTCGCAAAACGCTGGCCCTCGCCGTAGCTGACGAAATGATTGCGCCAGGCCACCAGCTTGCCGGAAGCATCCACGCCGCCCTTCAAATAATGGAAGCCGCCGGGACGATAAAAGTCGTGCGTCATATCGTCTTCACGCGTCCACAGCAGCTTTACCGGCTGGCCCACAGTCTTGGCGATCCAGGCGGTCTCGGCCATGTAGTCGTTGGTCAGCCGCCGGCCGAAGCTGCCGCCGGTGCGCATGATGTGAACATGGATGGACGTCGCGGGAATGTTCAAGGTGCGCGCCACCAGCGCTACACCCGCGCTGGGCGTCTGGCTGGGCGACCACATCTCGAGTTTCCCGTCGGTGTAGTGCGCAGTGCAGCTCTGCGGCTCGAGCGGCGCGTGCGACAGGAATGGATACGAGTAAGCGCCCTCCACCACCTTGGCGGCGCTAGCCAAAGCCGCGTCCGCGTCGCCGTCCTTGTGCATCACGAAACCGAAGGGTTGCTTCGAGAGTTCGTCGGCTTTCTGCGCGAACCCGACGCTGGACTGCTGCGCCGTGGCCCCTTCATCCCAGGTTACCTGCAGCTTCTGACGCGCGGTTTTCGCCTGGTACCAGCTATCGGCTACGATGGCGACGCCGGGCAGCAGACCGGCCAGGTCCGAACCGCCCTCGACGACAAACGCGTGCCGGACGCCGGGCATGGCTTTCACCGCATCCAGATTGGCGCTGGCGACTTTGCCGCCGAACACCGGACACTTCTCGTAGACCGCCCAAAGCATTCCCGGAACCGTGAAGTCGATTCCGTAAAGCGGCTTGCCGGTCACGATGGCGAAGTTGTCGACGCCGTGAATCGGCTGCCCGATGATCTTGTAATCCTTCGGGTCCTTGAGCTTCACCGATTTCAGATCGGGCACCGGCAGCGCGGCAGCTTTCGCCGCCAGTTCGCCATAACCGAGCGATCGCTTCGAAGCCTGATGATAAACGCGTCCCGCCGACGTCGTGCATTCCGTTTCCGGCACGTTCCAGGTTTGCGCGGCCGCGGTGATCAACATCGCGCGGACTGCGGCGCCCACCTGCCGCAGGCCGTCCCAGTTGGTGGGGATGGCCGTGCTGCCGCCCGCGTTCTGCCGTCCGAACTTGGCTTCGTCCAGATCGGCTTGCTGGACTTTTACCATTTTCCAGTCGGCGTCCAGCTCGTCGGCGATGATCATAGGCAGCGTGGTCTTGATGCCCTGGCCGATGTCGGGATTCTTGGCCATGATGGTGACCACGCCATCGGCGGCGATGCTCACGAACGCCAGCGGCGAGTAATTCATTCCAAAGCCGCCGCCACGCCCGCCCCGGCCGCCGCGCTGTTGCGCTTGCCCGGGTTTCGAGTACAACGCCACCAGCAGGCCGCCTCCGCTCAAGGCGGTCACGCGCAGAAAGGAGCGACGATTGATGTTCATCGTTTTCATAGAGCCTCCTTACGGCCTCCCGGCTCCGCCGCCGGTGCTCGGCAGCGATCGCGATCCGTTCTTGGCGATGACCGCCGCGCGGTGGACGGCTTTGCGGATGCGCAGGTAGGTCCCGCAACGGCACAGATTGCCGTTCATGGCCGCGTCGATGTCCTCGTCGGTCGGTTTGGCGGTCTTGGCCAGCAGAGCCGCGGCCGACATGATCTGGCCGGCCTGGCAATAACCGCACTGCGGCACGTCCAGCTCCTGCCACGCCACTTGCAGCGGATGTGTTCCGTCGTGGGAAAGCCCTTCGAGCGTGGTGATCTCCGAGTTCGCGGCCGCCGAGACCGGCGTCTGGCACGATCGCACGGCCCGGCCTTTGAGATGCACGGTGCAGGCGCCGCACTGGCCGATCCCGCAGCCGTACTTGGTGCCTTTCAGATCCAGAACGTCGCGGATCACCCACAGCAGCGGCATGTCGGCCGGGACGTCGACCGTGGTGGGCCGCCCGTTCACTGTCAGCTTAAATGGCATTGCGTACTCCTATTAACCGATCGAGAACATCCAATTCCTTGACTAGCATTTACCATATGACACTGTCAAGCAACCAGCGTTTCGGTTATATCGCGGAAAAATCGCACGCGTCTACACCAGACACCTGGTCGCGAGCTACCTGGCCTGACAATTGACAATCTTCTCGCGCTGCCGCTGGACGGCAGGATTGGACCGTAGCGACTGTAGTAACATCGACACTGGCGACGGAGGTTCTATGCGTGTCCGGCATCGCTCCCAGTTGACGTTTACGATCTTGGCCGCGCTGGCCGTGGTGCTCCCGGCCCGCGGGTTCCAGCCCGCGCAGGCAGTCAAGGTGCTGGCTTCCGCCGAGCACGAAGTCGGCGGCGTGAAGGTCGAGTTGCTCGAAGCCAAGCGCGACTCCCCCACCGTTGTCACCGTGCGCTGGCGCTACCGCAACGAGACCAATGAGAGCAAGCAATTGACGCATCAGCGCACCGGGTGGATGGATCCCTACCGGCTGTCGGTGGAGAGCTACCTGCTCGATGAGGTCAAGCAGATCAAGTTCCCGGTGTCCCGCGATGACGACCGCCGGCCCGTGGCGTCCCGGAACGGACAGCCGAACCAATACATCAGCATCCGGCCGAAAGCGACCATCGAGGTTTGGGCCAAATATATCGTTCCGGAATCCAGCGGGACGGTGACGGTGGCGATCGACGGAATCAGTCCGTTCGGGAAAATCGCCATCACCAAGTAAAATAGAGGACTTAGGCCGAAGGCTGGGGCCAAGTTTTCTGGGACGCGAGTGTAACAAAACCCCGCTTCTGGTCGCCAGATAGTAGCACGCCAAAAGTGTAAGTGATGGGAGTCTGCCCAGTCTCGTGAACTTCTCGGAAACCTTTATCCGCCGCCCGATCGCCACCAGCCTGGTTATGGCGGGCATCACCATGTTCGGCATCATCGGCTACCGCTCGCTGCCGGTCAGTGAAATGCCGGCGGTGGATTACCCCACCATCAATGTCAGCGCCAGCCTGCCGGGCGCCGACCCCGCCACCATGTCGTCTTCAGTGGCGACGGTGCTGGAGCGCCAGTTCACCGGGATCGCGGGCGTGGACTCGATGACCTCGCGCAGCTCCACCGGCAGCACCAACGTCACGCTGCAGTTCAGTCTGGATCGCGACATCGAGAGCGCGGCGGTCGACATTCAGGTCGCCATCGCGGCGGTTACGCCGCTGCTGCCCCCGGGCATGCCCGCGCCGCCTTCTTTCCGCAAGAACAACCCCACCGATCAGCCCGTCGCCTTCATGGCGTTGCTTTCGGATACGATGCCGCTATCCAAGTTGGACGACTTTGCCGAGACCATGATCGCCCCGCGAGTTTCGATGATCAGCGGCGTCTCGCAAGTCCAGGTGGGCGGCCAGCAGAAGTACGCCGTGCGCGTGCAGGTGGATCCGGACAAGCTGGCGGCCAGCCGGATTGGGTTGAATGAGGTTTCCTCCGCGCTCAGCCAGTGGAACGTGAACAGCCCGATGGGGTCGTTGTACGGGCCCAAAACGGCCTACAACATTTACGCCAATGGGCAGTTGATGAACGCCCAGCAGTTCCGCAGCGTGGTGGTGACCGAGCGCAACGGACGGCCGGTGCGCCTCGAGGACGTGGCCAACGTCATCGACAGCGTCCAAGACGATAAAACGGCTACTTGGTTCTACAACTATGGACAGCCCGGCAAGCGCGCCGTGACCCTCATCGTTTTCCGCCAGCCCGGCACCAACACGCTGGAAGTAACCGACCGGGTTAAGGCGCTGATTCCGATGTTCAACGAGCAGCTACCTCCCGCGGCTCACCTGCAGATGCGCGGCGATCGCTCGAGCGGCATACGCGCGGCGTTTCGCGACATTCAAATTACGATGCTCGTCACTATCGGCCTGGTGGTGGGGGTAATCTTCCTGTTCCTTCGGAATCTGCGCGCCGCCGCCATTCCCAGCCTGGCGTTGCCGTTTTCGTTCCTGGGCGCGTTTGCGGTGATGGGGCTGCTGAATTTCAGCCTGGACAACATGTCGCTGATGGCGCTGATCCTGTGCGTCGGCTTCGTCGTCGATGACGCCATCGTGATGCTGGAAAACATCATGCGGCACATCGAAAACGGGGAGACGCCGTTCGAGGCGGCCCTGAAAGGCTCCAAGGAAATCGGCTTCACCATCGTTTCGATGACCGTGTCGCTGGCCGCGGTCTTCATTCCCATCCTGTTCATGGGCGGAGTGCTGGGACGCCTGTTCCGCGAGTTCGCCGTCACCATCACCGTCGCGATTCTGTTCTCCGGCATCGTTTCCATCATCTTCACCCCCATGTTGTGCAGCCGTTTCCTCAGCCCGCATACAACCGACCAAAAGCACAACTGGGTGTACCGGGCAAATGAAGCAGTCTTCAACGGGATGCTTCGTTTTTACGCCTGGAGCCTGCATGGCGTGCTGCGGGTGCGGCCTCTGATGGCCGTCCTGTTCTTCGCCGTGATCGGGTTGACGCTGTATCTGTTCAAGGTGGTTCCCAAGGGTTTCATTCCCGACGCCGATACCGACAACCTGAGCATGAACCTGCGAGCCGCCGAAGGAACGTCCTATTACAAGATGCTGGACCTCCAGCGGCAAGTTGGTCAGGTCCTGCAGCGGGAAAGCGACGTCGACACTTTCATGATGAGCATCGGCGGCGGATACGGCCCCGGCGGCGGCTCCGCCAACAACGCCAGCGTCAACTTGTTCCTGAAGCCTCGCGACCAACGTAAGGAAAGCGTGACTCAGATGATCGAACGGTTGCGTCCCCGCATGTCTCGATTTCCTGGGATACGCGTGTTCATGCGCATTCCTCCGGCCATCAGCATCGGCGCGCGCGGGTCCTCAGCCTCCTACGAGCTCACCCTTACCAGCTCCGATACCGAAGCCCTGGACCGGGAAGCGCGCCGCCTGGAAGCAGCCGTGGTGCGCGAGAGCGACATCGTCGCCGACGTCAATACGGATCTGGAGGCCCGCAGCCCGCGCGTGAACCTGATCATCGACCGCGATCGCGCCGCTACTCTGGGGTTGGACATAACCTCCATCGAGAGCGCCCTGTACAGCGCCTATGGGCCGCGCTGGAGTTCCACCATTTACAGCAATACCGCGCAGTATGAAGTCCTGTTGGAAATCCAGCAGAAGTACCAGGCCTTCGCCGACTATCTTGGGAAGATCAATTTCCGAACCAATAGCGGTAGCCTGGTGCCGCTCTCCGAGGTGGTGAAGCTCAAGCCGGACGTGATGGCGCAGAGTATCAATCATACCGGCACACTGCCATCCATCACGCTGTCATTCAACCTGAGGCAGGGAATTTCGCTGGGCGAGGCGGTGGACCGGCTCGCCGACGTGGCCAGGCGCACGCTGCCGGATTCGATGAACGTTGCCTTCACCGGCACCGCGGCGGTGTTCCAAAGCTCGCTCAAGAATCTGAATATCCTGCTGATTGTCGCGCTCGGCGTCGTCTACATCGTGCTGGGCGTGCTGTATGAGAGCTACATTCATCCCTTCACCATTCTGTCGGGCCTGCCCTCGGCCGGCCTGGGTGCGCTGCTCACCTTGATCCTGTTCAAGGTGGACCTCAACATCTATTCGTTCGTCGGACTGGTGCTGCTGGTCGGCCTGGTCAAGAAGAACGCGATCATGCAAATCGACTTCGCGCTGGAAGCCGAGCGCAAGGAAAACAAGACGCCCATGGAAGCCATCTATCAAGGCTGCTTGATCCGCTTCCGGCCCATCATGATGACCACCATGGCGGCGTTGCTGGGCGCGGTGCCGCTGGCGCTCGGATTTGGATCGGGAGGCGAATCCCGCCGTCCCATGGGTCTGGCTGTCGTGGGCGGGCTGATGGTTTCGCAACTCATGACCCTGTATCTCACCCCGGTGGTCTACACCTACATGGCGAGCCTGCTGAACTGGTGGCGACGCCGCAGAGCGCCGGCGGTGGCCGAGCCCGCGCCCGTGGGTGGGTTCGCCGACTGAGCGCGGTTCCAAGAGCCTATGGCTTTCTCGAAGGCTCCGAAAATCCTGATCGCGTTGGGAGTCCTGGGCGTGCTGTGCGCTTTCCAGCAGCCCTTCCGTCAATATCCGGGCATCGAATATGACGATTTTCCGCTGCCTCCCGACTGGCAGCAGAAAGCCGAGTGGACCTTCGCGCGCCTGATGTATCCGCAGGCTCGCGGCGGCTTTCGCGGCTACGGACGATGGGGCAGCGGTGACTGGCGCCGGGGCCTTTCCATGTGGACCCAGGATTACCCGCGCGCCGACCGTCACTTTTCGCAGGCCGTCCGCCGGCTCACCCGCATCCAGGTGCGTTCGGTGGAGCAGCCGGTGAACCTCGACGACGGCGACGACGTGTTCAACTGGCCCTGGCTGTACGCGGTTCAGGTAGGGCATTGGGACTTGACCGATCAGCAGGCCAAGAAACTGCGCGACTATCTGCTGCGCGGCGGCTTCTTCATGTGCGACGACTTCTGGGGCGACGTCGACTGGGATACCTTCCTGCGCAGCATGAAGCGCGTGTTCCCGGACCGGCCCATCGTGGATCTGGAGGACAGCGCGGCCATCTTCCACACCGTGTTCGATCTGGACGATCGCTACCAGGTGCCGGGCGCGCGCTATCTTTCCACCGGCGTCACCTGGAAATGCGAGAACTGCCCGGCCAGTTGGCGCGGCATCTACGACGATCAGGGCCGCCTGATGGTGGCCATGTCGGCCAATTCGGATCTGGGCGATTCCTGGGAATGGGCCGACGATCCGCGCTACCTGGAGAAGTTCTCAGCGCTCGGAATCCGCATCGGCGTGAACTATATCATTTACGCCATGACGCATTGAGTCGCGCTACGGTAGAGGAACGATGTATCACTACGATCCGGAGACCGCTCTCGAAGAACTGCAGGAAGACGCCGTGCTGCCCAACCCGGTGCACGTCCGCGACATGATCATCCGCGCCAGGCTCACGCCGGACCAGGCCCTGGAGCTGAACCACAAATTTCAAACCTACCAGCAGGCCTTCGGCGAGGCGCAGCAGTCGGCCAAACTGGTCCTGCAGCAATTGGCCCGTCAGGTTTCTTCCTGACTGCGATAGGCTAGTCCCGGGGAGGTGAACTATGCACTACCGCGGACTGCTCCCGCGCTCGCGCCTGGCGATACGGCTGCTCTCCGTTTCCATCGCCGCCGCTCAAACCACCCAACCGCGCCCGAAGCCCGAAGTTCCGTACGTGCCCACCACCGACGAAGCCGTGCAGGCGATGTTGAAACTGGCGGACGTGAAAAAAACCGACATCGTCTCCATTCAAGATAGCGGATGCGGCGCCGTTCGTTTCGTATTTCTCAGCCGGCGCGTCGTCGAACATCAGACACGCCTTATCGTTAGCCAACCAGTCTTGGTGCTTCTCCACCAGCAGCATGCCCGGTCAGTCCTCCGCTCAGGTGACTGCAAATCGCAAACCCGGCCGCTGCAAGTCGGCAGCGAATTTACGCTCAAGTCTTGACACGGGCCGTCAAAGATGAAACGATCGACAGCATAGCTTCCTGGCGCCAGTGCTATCAGCCACTTAAATCGAGTAAGCGTGAGCGCGCGGCGTGCCGTCCATCAAGAATTACGACAAGGAGCTTTCCTAAGCGCATCGGCCATTACATACAAGCGAGATCGACAGTGTCATCTAACAAATCGCATCTTCCGAACTATCGTGATGGGGATCCCGTCAGGAGGATTTACGAAGCGCCGCCACTGGTTCATAAACGCGAGACCGAGATCCAAAGGTCCTTTGAGGCAGGTGAGAGCTTCTTGAATGAGGCGTTTGCATCTGAAGTTCGAGCAGGTAAGGAAGGTTGCTATGGATTGGCGGAGAAAGTTGCGCGCTTCCTGTATGAGAACACAAGTAGCGCGTCTCGCACGCTTGAAACAGGAAGTGGAATATCCACTCTCATCTTCGGCCTCAAACAGACGAAGCACATCGCCGTCACTCCGAACCAACGGGAAACGGAAGTCCTTCGGCAATACGCAGCTCAGAACGACATTTCATTGGCCAATACGACCTTTGTTGCTGAGGCCTCGGAAGTGTATCTGCCACGGTGCACCGTGGACACTTTGGATCTCGTATTGATCGATGGCAAACACGCGTTCCCGTGGCCTATTCTGGACTGGTTTTATACCGCCGACCGCCTCACCAAAGGTGGAGTGATAATCGTCGACGACATCCATTTGCGCCCTGTGGCGATGCTGGTGGATTTCCTGAACGCCGATTCCGGGCGGTGGCGCCGGCAAAAGTCGCCGTCTGCGAACACTGCTATATTTTACAAGTGTGTTGATTCCGTGCATGACACCGCTTGGCATATGCAACCGTTCAACCTTCCGTCGTTTAAAGAACGGCTGAAGCAGCGAATTCGCCGTGGCATTTTCTAGCAGCCCGTTTCTACACCACTGTTTCTGTTGCCCGCCGTCAACCTGCGGCTGTGCACCCAAGCTGCTCCAGGACTTCAAGCCCGGCACGCGCATCGGCTCCGATACCTTCGACATAGGCGACTGGAAACCGGACAAAGAAGGAGGCTTTCAAATATGCATACCGATCCATTGCTGGCGCCCATGAAGGGCGCAGCGCACCGTGACATCGCCGGCGTGAAGCTGGATATCGTCCCGGCCGGCTGCGGACGAGTGAAGCGGATGATCTACCAGCCCGGTTTCCGCTGGTCGACCCACATGCGCGCCACGGTCGGCACCGATCTCTGCCAGCATGCCCATGTCGGATTCCTGGCACGCGGCCAGATCCATATCCAGTACGCCGACGGCTGCACGCTGGAGTTTGCGGCCCCGCAGGTGGTGGCCATCGAACCGGGACACGACGGCTGGGTGGTGGGAAACGAGCCGGCGGTGCTGATCGAATTCGATTTCGAAGGCGACACCGCGCGCAAGTTTGAAATGCCCGCCAAGCACACTCATACAGACAACTCGAAAAGGGGAACCTTTTAAATGATCAATACCGTTAGGTTACTATCGGCTTTTCTTGCCCTTTCTGGATCAATTCTCGCCCAGGATAAGAGCGTCGGGGCAACCTATGGAACGCGCGAGCCGATCACCTGCAAGTCGACCAAGGATCCGGCCAAAGGGCCCTTATCGGCGCAGCAGGCGGCGCTTTACGTCAGGTGCGGGCGTGAAGGCATTAGTCGCCACTCTGGAGGAGACCTACTGTACCTTTACGAAAACGTAGCGTTTGAAGTCGCCAAAGGCCGGCCGTATCAGACTTCGGATTCGTTGTTGACAGATATTGATCCTTCACTCCCGGTGTATCCCATTCGGGGCACTTTCGATTTGTATTCTTGTTCGGACCCCAGGCAGATGACGCCCCCCAAGCCAGGTAAGAACTGCGGCCTGAATAAGAACACGCAGGGCACCGGGGTCTGCTACAAAACTGGCTTTGGCGATTGGAAATGCACGATTGGCTATGATTTCGACTTCCGCGCCACGGTGCGGGAAGTTCGGGGACCGCAATAGGATCTGTCGCCTCGTCCAATACTTCAACTCGTGGGTCCGCCGGTCACGGAATTGCGCGTTGTCCGAACACGCTCCTCAGTTTGACATGGGGACGTTCAGGAATCGGGCTAACGCGACAATGCCAGCTCATTCCTAGGAGCTGGCTGAAACCCGCGCAGCCGCTCGCTAACGGTCAGGGCTCAAGCTCCTAGCCGCAGACTCGTGCTGCAAAACCTGTAAGTGACTCTGGTCCGCTAGAACGCCGAGACTGAGCCGCGACCGTCAGGGAGTGGTTGCGCGGGTTTTTCAGCAAGCTCCTAGTGTCCTGAGTCAGAAGTTCGCATACAAAAGCGGGCGATCTTTTTGAGGATGGAGTCAGCGTCCGCGGTCCAGGCGAAGGGTTTGGAGTTCTGGTTGTGATGAGTCAGGTATTCGCCAATCGCGGTCTCCAGTTCACGAACGCTGCCGAAGGTGCCGCGCCGGATACGTTTGTCTGTAAGCAGGCCAAAGAACCGTTCGACTTG
>JAIQFN010000117.1 GCA_020073265.1 Terriglobia bacterium
ATCACATTCGCGTCGAAAGCAGCGGCTCGCGCAACGCACGCGGCCGGAACAATACCACCGGCGGAATTCTGCTTGAAGAGGGCTCGGATGCATTCACCATCGCCGATTCCGTCTTCGGAAACATCCGTGGCAACGCCGTCTGGACACACTCCATGTATGGATCGCCGCGCAACCGCTCCGGCCGGATCGCGAACAACCAGTTCTCCGACATCGGCCGCGACGCCATCCAGGTGGGACACGCCATCGAGGTTGAGGTGAGCGGCAACCGCGGCAGCCGCATCGGATATCCCGCCGAGGTGATCGACGCCGAGGGCGGCGGCACCCCGGTCGCGATCGACACCGCGGGAAACGTCGAGCGCTCCAGCTACGAAGACAACCAGTTCGAAGAGCTCAACGGAAAGTGCATCGACCTGGATGGATTTCACGACGGCGCCGTGCGCGCCAACACCTGCATCAACCGCGGCAAACCGGAAGATTACCCCTTCGGTCACTTCGGCATCGTCTTCAACAACGCCAACATCGACATGCAGTCGCGCAACGTTCTGGTGGAAGAGAACCGGCTGGAGGGCATGAAGTTCGGCGGCATCTTCCTGGTCGGCTCCGGGCACCGCATTCTGCGGAATCATCTGCTGCACATCAACACCGCGCACTGCAACGAGAACAGCGCCCGTTTCGGATGCCAGGCGCTGGGCGAGCCGGAGGTGCTTGAAACCGGCATCTACCTGGGCAGCCACGCGGAGCACCCCGCACCCGCGCGCGACAACCGCATCGAAGGCAACACCATCAGCGGTTGGAAAATGAAGACGCGCTGTATCCAGGCCGCGCCCGGCGTCAAGCTCTCCGACAATATTGTTAAAGGCAACCAGTGCGTCGATGAGTGAAGAACCCAGCAATGTCGCCGAGCGCATGCGCTCGGACTGGAACCAGCGGGCGCGCGAGGATGCCAACTACTACGTCGCCTTCGGCGGCCGCGACCAGGACGAAGACGCGTTTCTCGCCACCGCGGCCGACGTGCTGCGCCTGATCGAGCGGGAACTGAAGCGTCTTCCCCAGAACGGCGCGACCTGGCGCGCGCTCGAAATCGGATGCGGCCCTGGCCGCCTGATGAAGCCGCTGAGCCGCCACTTTGCTGAAATCCACGGCGTGGACGTCTCCGACGAAATGATTCGTCTGGCGCGCGAACGTCTCCGCGACATCCCGCACGCGCGCGTCCAGGCGGTCGAGAGCGCTCGGCTGGCACAGTTCGCGGCGGAGTCGTTCGACTTTATTTATTCCTACGCCGTTTTCCAACACATCCCCAGTCGAAATGTCGTGCTGGAATACATGCGCGAGACACGCCGCCTGCTAAAACCGGGCGGTGTCTTCCATGGCCAGTTCAACGGCCTTCCACACGCTTCCGTCCCCGATACCTGGAGCGGCGTGGTCTTCACCGCCGATGAGATCCGCGCGTTCACTCGCGAGAACGGACTCCAGCTTCTGAATCTGGACGGCGTGGACACGCAATATATGTGGACCACGTGGCGCAAACCTGCAACGCAAGAGAGCAGTCGCTCGACAGTGCCTTCGATCCGGTGGCTGACCAACGCCTACTCGGGCGAGCCGCTGATCCCCGATCGCGGGCGTCACGCGGCGATCTCGGTCTTGATTGAGAATCTCCCGGCCGAGTGCGATCTTAACAATCTCGAAATCCTGGTGGACGGCTCGAGCGCGGTTCCGATCTACATCGGCCCTCGCGCGACTGACGGAATCCAGCAAGTGAACGCCTGGCTTCCGCAGCCAGTTCGAACCGGCGTGCTGCCAGTCGAGGTCCTCGTCGCCGGCCGCCGCATCTGCCCGCCCGCCACCGCCCGCATTCTTCCCGCCGGCCCGCTGGTCCCTCGCATCGTCTCCATCAGCGACGGCGTCAACCTGGTCGAAAAGAACGCGACCAGCACCGGATTCCTGAAAATCCAGATCGAAGAACTGAGCGCGCCGCATGCGGTCCACGCTTCAGTGGACCAGCGCCCGGTCGAGCGTCTGGAGATCATGTGCACCGATCCCCGGCCCCCGCGCTACGAGCTCAACCTTGAATTGCCGAAAGGCCTTTCCGCAGGCCCGCACCATCTCGAAATCCGCAGCGGCCCGCACCGCCTTCTCCCGGCCCAAATCGAAGTGCGACCCGGAACTCCCCCTCCAGCAACGACTTCCGCGTAACATGCTGCACTGTATATAGATAAAAACCTTGACGACCTACTATACCTAGTGGCATACTTGCGCTATTGCGCAGTTACAATCCAGCAAATTGCGCAGGAGGATAAAATGAAAGCAGGCGTTGCGGTAGCCAAAGACGTGCAGACCACCACCAAAAGGCCGCTTCCCGTAACCGAACGCACCGGCGTCAGCTTTCCGAAGTACTTCACCCAGAAGCTGGAGCCGGGGAAAACCCCCTACGACGACCTGGTCTGGGAGCTGCGCTCGGCCACCATCGCCAACGACAAAGGCGCCATCATTTTCGAGCAGAACGACATCGAGGTTCCAGCCGACTGGTCGCAGACCGCCACCAACATCGTCGTCAGCAAATATTTCCACGGCCGCATGGGATCGCCCGAGCGCGAGTCGAGCGTGCGCCAGTTGGTGCATCGCGTGGTGGACACCATCGCGGGCTGGGGCAAGACCGGCCGCTATTTCAAGACCGACGAAGACGCCGAGAATTTCCGCGACGAGCTGGCGCACCTGATGCTCACGCAGAAAGCCTGCTTCAACTCGCCGGTGTGGTTCAACGTGGGCGTGAGCGAGGCGCGCGGCTACGGCTATTACTATGACGAAGCGACCGGCGGCATCGTCAAGCTGAAGAAGGGCGAGTCGAAGCCGCAATGCTCGGCTTGCTTCATCAACTCGGTAAAGGATTCGCTCGAGTCCATTCTCGATCTTGCTAAGACCGAGGGCATGCTGTTCAAGTGGGGATCGGGAACGGGCACCAATCTTTCGCCGCTGCGCGAAGAAAATGCCGGGCTGGCCGGAGGCGGTTGTGCCTCCGGTCCGCTCAGCTTCATGAAGGGCTTCGATGCGTTCGCCGGCGTCATCAAGTCCGGTGGCAAGACGCGGCGCGCGGCCAAAATGGTGATCCTCAATGTCGATCACCCCGACATCGAAACGTTCGTCTGGTGCAAGGCCAAGGAGGAGAAGAAGGCGCACACGCTGATCGACGCCGGCTACGATCCCACGCTCGACGGCGAAGCCTACAGCTCCATCTTTTTCCAGAACGCCAACAATTCGGTGCGCGTGACCGACCAGTTCATGGAAACAGTGACCTCCGGCGGCGACTGGTGGACCCGCTCGGTGGCCGACGGCCAGCCCAAGAAGCGCTACAACGCCAAGGATCTGCTGCGCCAGATCTCGGAAGCCACGCACCAGTGCGGCGACCCCGGCATGCAGTTCGACACCACCATCAATCGCTGGCACACCTCCAAGACCACGGCGCGCATCAACGCATCCAATCCGTGCTCGGAGTACATGTTCCTGGACGATTCGGCCTGCAACCTGGCGTCGCTGAACCTGATGAAGTTCGTCGGGCCGGGCGGGGAATTCGACGTGGAAGCGTTCCGCCACGCCTGCGACACGGTGATCATGGCGCAGGAGATCATCGTCGACAGCGCCAGCTATCCCACCGAGAAGATCGCGCGCAATTCGCACGATTTCCGCCCGCTGGGCCTCGGCTTCGCCAACCTGGGCGCGCTGCTGATGTCCATGGGCATCCCCTACGACAGCCCGCAGGGTCGCGACTGGGCCGGCGCGATCACCGCCGTCATGTGCGGCCAGGCTTATCTCACCAGCGCGCGCATCGCCGAAGGCGTGGGTCCGTGCTCCGGCTACGCCGAGAACGAAGAATCGTTCCTGGACGTGATCCTGATGCACGGCAAGGCGGTGGCGGCCATCGACAGCAAGCGCGTTCCCGCGGATCTCTGCCACGCCGCCGAGGAATGCTGGGGCGATGCTTACAAGCTCGGCGAGCAAGCGGGCTTCCGCAATGCGCAGACCACCGTGATCGCGCCCACCGGCACCATCGGCTTCATGATGGATTGCGACACCACGGGCGTCGAACCGGATCTGGCGCTGGTGAAGTACAAGAAACTGGTCGGCGGCGGCATCATCAAGATCGTCAACAATACCGTGCCGCAGGCGCTGATCAAGCTGGGCTACTCGCCGGAGCAGGTGGAGCAGATCGTGAGCCACATCGATGCGACGGGCACCATCGAAGGCGCGCCGCACGTGAAGCCCGAGCACCTGCCGGTGTTCGATTGCAGCTTCCGTCCGGCCAACGGCACGCGGTCGATTCACTACATGGGCCACGTGCGCATGATGGCGGCGGTGCAGCCGTTCATTTCGGGCGCGATTTCGAAGACCATCAACATGCCCGAGGAATCCACGGTGGACGAGATCATGCACGCCTACACCGAAAGCTGGAGGCTGGGGCTGAAGGCGGTGGCCATCTACCGCGACAACTCGAAGAAGGTGCAGCCGCTCAGTTCGGGCTCAGGCAAAGGCGAGAAGAAGGCTACGGCGAGCGCTCCAGCTCCGGCGGTGGTCGAGAAGGTGGTCTTTCGGCCGGTGCGGCGCAAACTGCCGGACGAGCGGCGGTCGATCACCCACAAGTTCTCGATCGGCGGGCATGAAGGCTACATCACGGTGGGGATGTATGAAGACGGTCTGCCAGGCGAGATCTTCATCACCATGGCCAAGGAAGGGTCGACCATCTCCGGCCTGATGGACACGCTGGCCACGGCGATCAGCTTCAACCTGCAATACGGGGTGCCACTGAAGTTCCTGGTGGACAAGTTCGCGCACGTGCGCTTCGAGCCAAGCGGGTGGACGGGGAACCAGCAGATCCCCTACGCCAAATCGATCATCGATTACATCTTCCGCTGGCTGGGCGCGAAGTTCCTGGGCGAAGAATACGCCATCACCGAAGCCGGCGAAACGCCGACCTTGCGCGCAACTGAAACCGATCCGCAGCAGAACCTGCCGTTCACACCGGTGGTGGCCGATGCGCCGCTGTGCGCGGAGTGCGGATCGATCATGACGCGCAACGGCAGCTGCTACAAGTGCGGGAACTGCGGCGGCACGAGCGGCTGTAGCTAGAACCTGCGGTCCGAACCTTTGCTGACTCACTCCAGGGGCAGGCTGTCGACCTGCCCCTCTTTTATGGTGCTTCAACGCACACATCGAAACTCCTTGACTTAGATAGAATTCCCCATTACATTGATCAACAAATCGATTGGAACGGGACCAAGGTCGGTAGCGCCAATCTCGCGCTGACGGGATTGTCTACGAGGTTTTGGCTCAGTGGAAACGGGTCTGCCGTTTGAGGAGATTCCATGCCGAAGACGGAATTCTTCGAGGAACGCGTCCTTCTAGAGGAACTGGAAGCGATCCGGCATCGACGCGAGGGCGTCGGATTTCCTCCCACGTTCTCGGTAGCTTCCGCGAGTACGAACGCGACGGTCCCCGCCGGGTGTCTGAGTCCGGAGGAGCGGGTCGACCGATCCACTCTGAACCACCAAACGGCGCATCAGGCGGGGCTCTTCGGCCTGGCGTTTTCCGGGGGCGGCATTCGCAGCGCGACCCTGAATCTCGGCATCCTGCAAGGGCTGGCGGAACTGGGCTTGCTGCCTCTCATCGACTACCTGTCGACGGTGTCGGGCGGCGGCTACATCGGGTCCTGGCTGCACGGGATCATTCGGAACCAGCATCAAGGAGATCCCCGAAAGGCGGCCCAAGCGCTCTCTTCCAAGGCCAATCCGATCCCGGAATCCCCGGACTGCGACCCAATCAGTTTCTTGCGCAAGTACAGCAATTACCTGGCGCCCAGCCCTGGGTTCTTCAGCGCGGATACGTGGGTGATTGCCGCCATTTGGATTCGCAACGTTCTGCTCAACCAGCTCATCCTGGTTCCGGCGCTCGCGGCCGTGATAGTTTCCGCGCTCTTGACCGGCGTGCTCTCGCAATTGAACCTCTTCGGATCCGGCATCAACATCTGGTAACTGGCTGACCCGGTGTGTCCCCACGTGTCGGGAAGCATATGGTGCGCTTCGTCCAGCACCAGCCAATGCGGCCGCCCGGTCCTGCTCCGCATTGCGGACAGCCTCGGGACCAGCTGGGCGAAAAAGCCGGGTCGGTCCTCCAGCGGGATGCCGAGGAGATTGACGCTCAGGTTGATCTTTGGATCTTCGAGGATCGACAATACTTCATCGACGCTGGGGGCGCGCCACTGGTTGCCGAGTGCCACGACCTCGCCGAATGCCCCGTAGTCGCCTTCCGGATCGACGATGCAGACTTGATAGTCTTTTTCGATCAGCCGCTCGACAACGCCGGCTGTGAACGTGGATTTACCGCTGCCAGAAGGTCCGGCCACGAGAATGTTCCGACCATACGGAGCGACTTGCACGGAGATTCCGTCTACCTGCCTCCCTAGTAGGATCAAATGC
>JAIQFN010000118.1 GCA_020073265.1 Terriglobia bacterium
CCAAGTCGAACGGTTCTTTGGCCTGCTTACAGACAAACGTATCCGGCGCGGCACCTTCGGCAGCGTTCGTGAACTGGAGACCGCGATTGGCGAATACCTGACTCATCACAACCAGAACTCCAAACCCTTCGCCTGGACCGCGGACGCTGACTCCATCCTCAAAAAGATCGCCCGCTTTTGTATGCGAACTTCTGACTCAGGACACTAGCAGGCTGCTGAAAAAATCGGGGACTGACGAATCTGTCCCAAGCGGCAAGATTCTCTCTCCGATGCGATCAGAGGTGTTCGCGCGTGGACAGATCCGTCTGTCCCCGATTTTTTCAGCAGCCCAGCGGACGCGGGGGCTAAAATGAGGCTGTATGCCCACCACGGCACTCGTCACCTCCGAGCAGTACCTCGCTCTGCCCGATGAGTTCGACCAGCACGGCAATCGAATCCGGGACGAGCTCATCGGAGGTGAGATCGTCAAGATGCCGCTTGCCTCTCTTCGGCATGACCGAATCAAGACCCTGATTGTCACCGCACTGGTGCACTACCTGGATGGCGCCCGCACATCCTTAGAACTGCTCGTGGAGGCCGGGACCCAAGTCGGAAAATACGACACTTTCGTACCGGACGTCAGTCTCGCTAAAAAGGACCGGCTGGTTGGTGAAGAAAGAATCCTCCGCGGCGCGCCTGACCTGGCGATCGAAATTGTCTCTCCCAGCGACACAGCGGCGAAACTGCAGAAGAAGGTGGATGCCTACCTTGCGGGCGGATCAAAATCGGTCTGGATCGTCGATCCTGATACTCGATCGGTGACCGTACACTCCGCAAACTCCACGCGCGAATTAAAAGCCGGCGAAAAGATCGACGACCCGCTGCTGCCCGGCTTCTCCACCCCCGTCTCCGCCTTCTTCGAGCTGACCTGACCGGCGCACCCGAATGCGCTACTTCCTCTCCAAATCCCTGCCGCCGTTCTCCCGCGTGCTTCTCATCGAGAGTGGCAACCGCACGCTCTACGAAAACCTGTTGAGCGGTTTCTACGACGCCCATCCGGGCATGCAGGCCGACCTGGTCACCTGCTACGCCGGCGTCCCCGAACACTTTCGCAGCGGTGCCGGCCAGGTCTATCGAGTCACCGACTATCCGGGCCGCAGCCAGCGCCAGCGCCTGTACCGCGAACTCGCCGCCAATCGCTATACCATCGTCGGCATAATCTGCTCGGCCGAGCCCATCATGACCAAGTGGAAATGGGCGCTGGCCGCGCGCCTGCCCGCCAAAGTTTTCGTCCTGAATGAAAACGGCGACTACTTCTGGATCGATCGCGGGCACCTGGCCACCATCCGCCACTTCGTTCTGTTTCGCTCCGGCCTGACCGGCTCGGGCGCCGTCCGCACCCTGGCGCGACTGGTGTTGTTCCCCTTCACATTGCTATACCTGATTCTGTACGCCTTGACCGTCCATCTTCGGAGGAAACTAAGAACTCTATGAAAGCCGTCTTTGTCGAACAGTTCGGCGGCGCCGAAAACCTGAAGTATGCCGAGCTTCCCACCCCCGCTCCCACCGCGGGCCAGGCGCTGGTGAAGATCGCCGCCGCGGGCGTCAACTATATCGATATCTATTTCCGTACCGGTCTCTATCCCGCCACTCCGCCGGTGGTGCTGGGCAGCGAGGGCGCCGGAACCGTGGAAGCCGTGGGCGCCGATGTCACCAACGTCAAGCCCGGCGATCGCGTGGCCTACGCCATGTCGCGCGGCTCCGACGCCGAGTTCGCCCTGGTCCCGGCGTGGCAGTTGGTAAAACTGCCGCCTTCGGTGGATTTCAACACCGGCGCGGCCGCCATGCTGCAAGGCATGACCGCGCACTACCTGGTCTACTCCACCTATCCGCTCAAGGCCGGCGATTCCTGCCTGATCCATGCCGCCGCCGGCGGCGTCGGCCTGCTGCTCATCCAAATGGCCAAGATGCTCGGCGCGCGCGTGATCGGCACCGTGGGCAACGAAGAGAAAGCTAAGCTCGCAAAGGACGCCGGCGCCGACGAAGTCATCGTCTACACCAAAGAAGATTTCACCGTCAAGGCCAAAGGCATGCACGTAGTCTACGACTCGGTGGGCAAGAGCACCTTCATGCAGAGCCTGGATTGCCTGCGCCCGCGCGGCCTGATGGTGAGTTATGGAAACGCCAGCGGCCCGGTGCCGGACTTCGCGCCGTTGATCCTCAGCCAGAAAGGCTCGCTGTTCCTCACGCGGCCTTCGCTCGCGCACTACGCCGCAAATCCCGAAGAGCTGTCCTGGCGCGCCGGCGACGTGCTGAACTGGATCGGCCAAGGCAAGCTGAAGCTGCATATTCACAAGGTCTATTCGCTCGCCGACGCCGCCCAGGCGCATCGCGATCTGGAAGGCCGCAAAACCTCGGGAAAGCTGCTGCTGGTCCCGTGATTGCGTTCGAACAACTGAAGGTCGACGCGTTGCTCGTGTCGGCACTGCCGAACATCCGCTACCTGACCGGCTTCACCGGCGATAACGCCTTGCTGCTGGTGACGCCGGATTCCACCACGCTATTCACCGATCCGCGCTTCACCATCCAGGCGTCGGAGGAATGTTCCTGCAAGGTGAAGGTCCCCTCCAAGGGTCAGCTCGAACTGGCCGCCGCCGAAGCCATCAAGCGCAAGCGGCTCAAGCGCATCGGATTCGAAGCCTCGCGGATCGTGTACGACGGCTACCAGCGTCTCAAGCAGTCGCTGCCGCTCGGCGCTTCGCTCAAAGCGCTCGGACCGGTGGTCGAAAGACTTCGGATGATCAAAACCGAAGACGAGATCGCGCGCATCCGCCGCAGCGTCTTGACGAATTCCCAGGCGTTCTCGAAAACGGTTCGCTCCATCCGTCCGGGCGTGTCGGAAGCCGCCATCGCCGCCGAGCTCGAATTCCAGATGCGGCGCTTGGGCGGCGAAAAGGCGGCCTTCGAGACCATCGTCGCCTCGGGAGCCCGGACTGCCCTGCCCCATGCCCGGCCCACCGCCCGGGCCGTCGGCAAGGATGAACTATTATTAATTGATATGGGCGCCTGTCAGGACGGCTACATGAGCGACATGACGCGCATGCTCTACACCGGCCAGCCGGACAAGCGTCTCCGGCACATGTACCAGGCGGTGGCCAAATCACAACTTGCCGCTATCGACGCTGTGCGCGCGGGAGCCACCACCGGCCAGGTGGACCGAAAGGCTCGCCAAGTCCTGGAATCGGAAGGGCTTGGCAAGGCGTTCGTGCATTCCACCGGGCACGGCCTGGGCCTTGAAATCCACGAGCCGCCGCGCGTCGGCAAGCACGACAAAACGAGACTTGAGGCCGGCATGGTGATTACAATTGAACCTGGTGCCTACATCCGCGGCTTCGGAGGAATCCGCATCGAAGACACCGTGCTGGTGACCCAGAACGGTTGCGAAGTACTGACACCCACTTCCAAGGAGTTAATGCTTCTCTAGCATGTCAAATGATGAGATCCGCGAGCTGATCCAGCTCGTCGTGGAGACCGGTATCGCCGAACTGGAATTGCAGCGCGGCGAGGACCGCGTCCGAATCCGGCGCGCAATGGGAGGCACGCACGAGATTACGCTTCCAGACGGAGCGACACCGCCGTCGCACATGCCTCCGAATGCCATCGTGCAGACCGCCGCTCCGGTTCCGTCTGCTGCCGCGGCGGCCTCCGCCAACGACGTGATCGTAAAATCGCCCATCGTCGGCACTTTCTACGAAGCGCCCAAGCCCGGCGATCCGCCCTTCGTCAAGGTGGGCGATGCGGTGGAACCCGGCCAGGTGCTGTGCATCATCGAATCCATGAAGCTCATGAACGAGATCGAATCGGAAGTCGCCGGCACCATCGCGGCCAAGCTGATGGAGAACGGCCGCGCGGTGGAATACGGAGAGGCGCTGTTCGCCATCCGTCCCCGCTGATATGTTCGAGAAGATCCTGATCGCCAATCGCGGCGAGATCGCCGTCCGCGTCATCTGCGCCTGCAAAGACCTGGGGATCAAGACAGTAGCGGTGTATTCGGAAGCCGACCGCCACAGCCTGCACGTGCGCTTCGCCGACGAAGCCATCTGTATCGGCCCGGCCAAGAGCTCGCGCAGCTATCTCGACATCCCTTCGGTGATCAGCGCGGCCGAGATCACCAACGTCGACGCCATTCATCCCGGCTACGGATTCTTGAGCGAGAACGCCGATTTCGCGCAGGTCTGTGAAACATCCGAGATCAAGTTCATCGGCCCCAGGCCGGCGGTGACGCGCGCCATGGGGCTGAAGCAGCACGCCCGCGCGGCCATGCGCGACTGCGGCGTACCCATCCTGCCCGGCTCGGACGGGATTTTGAAGAGCCCCGAGGAAGCGCTCGATACCGCCGAACGCATCGGCTATCCGGTGATGCTGAAGGCTTCGGCCGGCGGCGGCGGACGCGGGATGCGCGTGGTGCGGGAAGCGGCCGACCTGCCTGCCCTGCTCACCCAGGCCCAGCAGGAAGCGCAGGCCGCCTTCGCCTGTCCCGACGTCTACATGGAGAAGCTGATCGAGGCGCCGCGGCACATCGAGTTTCAGGTGCTGGCCGATGAGCACGGCCACATCGAGATTCTGGGCGAGCGCGAGTGCTCCATCCAGCGGCGGCATCAAAAACTGCTCGAAGAGGCGCCGTCGCCGGCCCTGAGTCCGCAGTTGCGGCAGGAGCTGATGGCGTCGCTGCGGGATGCCATGCGCCAGATCGGTTACACCAACGCCGGCACCATCGAGTTCCTGATGGATGAGGACGGCAAGCTCTACTTCATCGAGGTGAACGCGCGCATCCAGGTGGAGCATCCGGTGACCGAAGCCATCACCGGCATCGATCTGGTGAAGAGCCAGATCCTGGTGGCGGCCGGTTGCCCTCTGCCGGAAATCATCCAGCAGCCGGTGACCTTCCGGGGGCACGCCATCGAGTGCCGCATCAACGCCGAGAATCCCGACACGTTCGCGCCTTCGCCCGGCCGGATCACGGGCTTGAATCTTCCCGGCGACATCGGCATTCGGGTGGACACTGCGGCCTACACCGACTACGTGATTCCGCCTTATTATGACTCGCTGGTAGCCAAGCTGATCGCGTACGGACGCGATCGCACGGAAGCCATCGCGCGAATGCGGCGCGCTCTGGACATGTTCGTGGTGGAAGGAATCTACACCACCATCCCTCTGCACCAGCGCATCATGCAGGACGCCGATTTCATCGCCGGGAAAACGGACACGCGGTTCCTCTCCAGATTCGGGTCCCGATCTTAGCCGGGAATCTGTTAAGCCAAGCCCCGTATCTGCGGAGGCCTATTTTTTCGACTGCGGACAGAGGTTTCCCACTTTCGCACACACGGACAACTAGCGTCGCTTCCAGTGCATTGACATCGCGGGCTTGCCTCACGGAAACCGTCGTGCTACTGAGACCATCCGTTCCCAATGTCCGAAATTCGACAAGCCCTTCGCGTGTTCTTGAAGAATCCAGGCTTCGCTCTGGTGGCGTGCCTGACGATAGCGGCAGCCATCGGCGCAAACACGGCGGTGTTCAGTGTATTCAACGCGGTGCTGCTGCGACCTCTGCCCTATCCGGACGCGCGGGACATCATGACGCTGTGGGAAAAGCGGCCGCGCGAAA
This sequence comes from Terriglobia bacterium, assembly GCA_020073265.1. GTDB lineage: Bacteria > Acidobacteriota > Terriglobia > Bryobacterales > Bryobacteraceae > Palsa-89. The sequence goes on from JAIQFN010000118.1 coordinate 5,645, forward strand.
ACGTCTACCGCGTGGGGATCTCGACTCCCGATTTTCTGGACTGGCGCCGGATGGCGAAGAGTTTTTCGAGCCTGGCCGTGTACGATACGGGACGATTCAGCCTGACCGGAAACGGCGATCCGGAGCGCATCCCGGGGGCGCGCGTGACGGCGGGGTTCTTCGAGTCGCTGGGCGTGACTCCAAGGATCGGGAGAACGTTCGAAATTTCGGAGGAACAGCCCGGCCACCACCGGGTGGCGATCATCACGCACGGCTTGTGGCAGCGGCGCTTCGGCCCCGACCCGGCCATCCTCGGCAAGACCGTGGGCATCAACGGCGAGACTTTCGCAATCATCGGAGTTCTGCCGGCGGACTTCCGATTTCCGTTCGCGGCGGAGTGCGACCTGCTGGTGCCGGTCGTGTTCAGCGAGGACCAGTTGAGGTTCCGGGGCATTCACCAGTATCTGGGGGTCGCGCGGTTGAAACCGGGCGTAGGTCTCGAGCGGGCGCAAGCCGAGATGGACCTGATCTCGAAGCAACTCGAAGAGGAGAACCCCGACTACAACAAGGGGCATGCCGCCAACCTGATTCCGTTGCGCGAGGAGATGTCCGGCAAGCTCAAGCCGGCCTTGCTGGTGCTGCTAGGCGCGGTGTTCCTGGTGGTTCTGATCGGCTGCGCGAACGTGGCGAATCTATTGCTGGCTCGGGCTGCGGTACGCCGCAAGGAACTGGCCGTTCGTGCCGCCCTGGGAGCAAGCCGGCGGCGGCTGGCGTTTGAGTCGCTGGCGGATAGCGCGGTCCTGGCGCTGTGCGGATCGGCGGGAGGAATCC
>JAIQFN010000060.1 GCA_020073265.1 Terriglobia bacterium
AGCATGTTGAACTCGCCCAGGTTCTGCCAGCGGTAACACGGATTGGTCGCGAACATCACAACGCGTCCGCTGCCGGAAGTAACCTCGACGATCGCCGGACGCCCGCGAATCTCGGCCACGCCCTTCATGAGCCCGCTCAACACGCTCTTATCGGTGCCCTCATACTGCATCAGCACCGCCTTCTTGCGGTCTTCCTGCGGCACGCGCAGCAGCGGACCGTTGGCGTAGCGCACCGGCACATTCTTCCGCGGATAGCCGTAGAAAATCGGATTCGCGGGCTGCGTGATCTCCGCCTCCACGATCGGCCCGGGCGCGTAGAACTGCGGCGAGGTGCGCCCGGCATCCACGCTAGTCGTGATCCCGAACTCGGCGGGGAAGAAACTGGCGGCGCCCAGCGTGATCAGCACGCCTCCGCTCTTGACGAACTTGTCCAGCTCCACCACGCCTTCCAGCCCCATGCCGCCGGTGATGTCGTCGGATTCGCCATACGCGCCCAGGCTCGGAAACTCGGCCGACTTTTTGTAATCCACCGGCTTGCCCTTGGACTCGACGTCGAACACCAGCGCCTTGCCGCTCGCGCGCCCCTGATTCGGAATCACGATCACGTCGTAGGAATCGCGCAGCTTGCCCTGGCGGACGCGTTCCTTATAAATCAGGTCGTAGTTGAGTTCGAAATGATCGAAGGCGTAGCGCACCCAGCCGACATCCTGCGTCGCGCCCCATGTGCTGAAGACGGCCAGGCGCGGTAGATCCACTTCGTGGCGCGCAACGTTGGGCGCTTCTGAAAGCGCCACCGCCTTGAGGCCCAGCTTTTCGATCTCGCTCCGCACCTGCGGGCTGGACTGAACCACCAGCGATCCCGCCGGCAGCTCCGTGTCGCCGGCTTTGAATGCTTCCTCGATGGCTTCGAACCGGAGATTCTTCAGCCGATACCGCAGCGTCACCAGCGAGTTCGCGCCGTTGTGCAGCACCGCCAGCCAGCGGCCGTCGCCTTTCACCGTTCCCGCGATGTTGAGCGTGTCCACCGGTTCCACCGGAACATCCAGAATGGCTTTGTCCGCGATCTCGTCCACCTCGGCGTGATTCATCAAACCCATAGTCCAGCCGGCGTCGTCGTAAGTCCGCAGATTCTGATCCGGGTAGACCTGTTTTTCGAGCAGGATCTTCGCCAGACGCCCGTAAGGCTGATTGCGCTTGACGATCAGCGACCCGGCCGGATACGTGCCTTCCTTGAGCTTCACCTCGGCGCTGGCGCGGCCCACTTCAATACCTTGCAGCCGCAGAATGTTCACGATGAACGCGACGCGCGTCATGTCGGGCTGGCCCGCGGGAAGAACGTAGCCGAACGGCGCGTCAGTTTTCCCGGACTCGATGGAATGCAGGCTCTTCTCGTAAAAATTCTGCAGCACCGTCTTGGCGAAGCCCGAGCTCAGCTCCAGCGCCGACAGCACGCCGGTCTCCATGTAATTGGTGTTGTTCCGCATCGACCACACCACATCTTTATAAGGAGGCGAAGGCCGGTACCATTCGCGCGACGTCATGCCGCCGCCGTTTCCGCCCGCTCCTTCGTTGCCCGGCGCGGCCACGTTGCGCTTCATGGTGTTCGCGCCGCCGTTGCCGAATGTCTCGTACATGCGCAGCATGCCGTTGTGATTCGACGCCATGAATCCCAGGTAACCGGGCGACCACATGTCCACGTAACCGTGATCCCACACGCCCGGCATCCCGAAGCCCAGCATCTTGGTCATCTCGTAGTTCGAAAACCAGGGCAGCTCGGCGTACAGAATCGGATCGAGCGTGGGATTCTGCGGCGCCTGCCCGCTGAAGGTGTACATGAACGGCACCGATTCGTGCAGATCGTGCATGATCGGCGGGTGCCACTCCAGGTAAAACTTCAGCCAGTTGCGCATCGTGATCTGCGAATAATTGATGTCGCGATTGTTGTCGTGGTAAATGTACTTGCCCCAGTAAGGCGGGCCGGGCACGCGATCGGATTCAGTCTCTTCGTTGATCTTGTGGCGGTAATACCAGTCGACGTAGCGGTCGCGTCCGTCCGGTTCGGAAGCGGGCACGATCATGACGATCAGGTTGCGGCGGATCTGATCGAACAGCGCCGATTCGTCCGCCGTCAGCCGGTACGCCAGCTCCATCAGCATTTCCGGAGGTCCGGTCTCGGCGCTGTGCAGTCCGCCGGTGAACATGTAGATGGGTTTGGCCTGCGCGATGATCTGCTTGGCCTGGTCGGCGCTGAGCCCGCGCGGATCGGCCAGCTTGGCCAGGTAACCTTTATATGTGTCCAGATTCCGGATGGTGTCTTCGTCGGCGATCGCCACCACCACCTGCTCGCGCCCTTCGTCGGTGCGGCCGGCCGGGAAAATCTTGACGCGCCTCGACGCCGAAGCAAGCGCGCGGTAATATCGCAGCAGATCGGCGGTGTGGGTCAACTTCTTCGGCGCGCCGACGTAGTAACCGAGCACGTCCTTAGGAGTGGGAATGCCCGACGCCGCAGGCAGATGATCCACCAGCGGGCTCATGAACTCAGGCTTGGTAGTCCAGTCCTTGACCAGCCGCGCGTATTCAGGATCCTGCGCCTGCTGCGCCAGCGCGACGCCAGCCATCGCGGTGAGGAGAAGAATTGATCTTTTCATCTTTGTCCCAATGCTTTCACCTATCCGGCGGCTTCGCATTCGCATCCCCATCCAAAAACCGCTCGAACCAATAAAGCTGCCAGTTCAAACTCTCCACCAGATGCTTCGGCTCCCCCGTGCGCGTCAAATTATGATTCTCCCTCGGAAAAATCACAAACTCCGACGTCACCCCATAGTGCTGCAGCGCGCGGAACCATTGCTCGCCCTGCTCCAGCGGCACGCGATAGTCGTTGTCCGAATGCAGCACCAGCGTCGGCGTCTTCACGTTCTTCACATACTTCAGCGGCGAAGCATTCCAGTACTGATCGAACTGGTCGAACAGAAAACCCTTGAAGTCGTCTTCGTGCCCGTAGGCGCCGTCGCGCGTTCCGTCGTCGCTGATGAAATTGGAAACGCTGCGCAGCGTCACCGCGGCCTTGAAACGATCGGTGTGGCCGAGAATCCAGTTGGTCATGAAGCCGCCGTAGCTGCCGCCCGTGACGCCCAGCCGGTCGCGATCGATCCAGGGATTTTGCTTCAGCGCCGCATCCACGCCCGCCATGATGTCCTGATAGTCCATCCCGCCCCAGTTGTTGACGATGCCGCGCTCGAATTTCTGCCCGTAGCCGGTGGACCCGCGGGGATTCGCGAAGAAAACCGCGTAGCCCTTGGCCGCGTAAACCTGGAACTCGTGATACCAGTCCACTCCGTACTGCCCCGCCGGCCCGCCATGAACGCTCAGGACCATCGGATATTTCTTGCCCGCCTCCCAGCCGATCGGCTTCACCAGAAAGCCGTCGATCTCCCAGCCGTCGGTGCTCTTGTAAGGCAGCCGCTCCACCTTCGCGAGCGCGAGTTCGGACCACAGCTTGGCGTTGACATTCGTCAGCCGACGTTCGTGCGATCCGTCCAGCGCCGCGGCGTAGACATCGTCCATGTGCTCGAAATCGTTCGCCAGATACGTCATGACGCTGGCCTGCTCGTTGATGTCGAACCCCCGGAAGGCGCGCTCGCCGGAAGTGACCTGCGCCAGCTTGCGCGTATTCAGGTCGATTCGAAAAACCTGGGAAGTCCCCTTGAAGCCGGTTTCGAAACGGACTTCGCCGGCTCCAGGTCCCCAGTGCAGATCGCTCGGAATCAGGTCGAGATCCTCGGTGATCAGATGCGATGCACCGCCCGAGGCCGAGGCGATGTAAAGCTTCGGAAACTGCCGCCGCGCGGTCTGTCCGGCGAATAGGATCTGCTTCCCGTCGCGCGACCAGCGCGGCATCTCGTCGTCGAAAGCATGATCCGATATTTTCGTCAGCGGTCCGCCCTCCGCGGCGATCACCCAGACGTCGCGATTGTGGCTGTCGTCATACTCGCGCCCGCTGCGATCGGAAACGAAGGCGATGTGCGCGCCGTCGGGCGACCACTGCGGATCGGTGTCGTTCCAATCGTCGCCCGACGTGAGCTGCTTGTCCGCGCCATTCGCGGCGTCGACCATCCATAGATGGCTGCGCTTGTCGTCGTACCAGCCTGTGTCGTTGAACTTGTAGGAGATGTGCTGGTAGTGTCGAACGTCGCTCTTGCGGTCCTTGGGCGCGATCGCGTCGCTCGGCCCCGTGCGGCTCAGCGCCACGAAGCGCTTCCCGTCGGGCGACCACTGAAAGCCGCTCACCCCGTTCTTCAGATGCGTCAACACCTGCGCCTCGCCGCCCTCCATCGGCAGGATACAGATTTGCGGCCGCGGCGCTTCAGCCGGAGCCCCGTTCCCGGCAGCCGCAACGCTCGCCTCACGCGACTCCGGCGCGCGGCTCGACAGAAACGCCAGCCGCGACCCATCCGGACTCCAGCGCGGCGACGTCGAGTTCGCGCTCTCAGCCGTCAGCCGCCGCGGCGCCGACCGCCCGTCCACCGCCACCATCCAGATGGTCGAGGTCCGCCGGTTGCGCTCGCGATCCACCACCGTCTCGACGTATGCCACCTGCTTGCCGTCCGGCGAGAGGCGCGCGTCATTGAGAAAGCGAAAAGCGAAGTAGTCCTCCGGCGTCACGCCGCGATTGGCGAACGCCGCGGACCCGGTCAAAGCCAGAAAAACCAGCAAAACGAACCGATTTTGGCGAAGGCGCATAACCGGGTTCCAGTTTATCGCAACGCGCGAGGATCTCGTTATTTTAGTGCGGGGGCACAGCGGGGAGCCTAGAAGAATCGGCAGGCCGATGGTTCCATCGGCACCGGCCTGCCGCGAGGTGAAGCGGGTCTAACGCAGAGCGACGGTGGTCCGCTCAGGTCGTACGGAGTGCTCAGCGGACAACTCGCGTTCCCGGCTCGATTGGCGAAGCTTGCCGCCCGCGTCACTGCCGGGTGTCCATACTTCCGCGAGGAAATATTGGTCGCCGTAGCGATGGAAGACCAGTTTGCCGGTCTGATAATCGGCCGAATTCACCGTGGTGGTGCTGACCACCGCGCTTTCTTCCTTGTTTGCGGAGCGGATGATCAACACGCCTGTGGAGACACCGCGATCCAGAAGGTATCGCCCTGCGGGCATGGTCTTAGATCCCAGAACGAAGTCGAACGGCACGTCGGCCTGGAGCTGTGCGGCGCTGACTGCCAAAACGGAAGAGACCGCCAGCGTGGCGATCATCGAGAATCGAATCAAATACGTTTTCATTGGGCCTCCTTCACCGGCCAACCGCCGGTTGCTTTCATCCTGGTAAGCGAGGCGAGGCGCCGAAAACTACAACCGTTCGAAAAATATTTTTCCCACGCGGACTCTTGCCTGGTAACAGCCTGATGTCGCTGGGGTTACGGAAAGCGGCGTTTTGCCACGGAAATTCGGGACCGCCTCCATCTCGGCCGGAGCGTCCCTTCGAGCTGCCTCAGGTTACGCTGGAGGAGTGCTGAGACATACTTTGCTTTGTATTTTCGCCGCGGGCGTCGCGCTGGCTGAAGTCCACCCGCTCACGCTGCGGCAAGCGGTAGCCATCGCGCTCAAGGAAAGCCCCGACCTGGTCCTGGCGCGCCTGGACGAACAGAAAGCGCAGGCCGCCATCCGCGTGGCTCGCGATCCGTTCGTGCCCAAGGTGTACGCCGGCAGCGGCGCCGCCAAGGTCTGGGGCTATCCCAGCAGCATCGACGGCGCGGCTCCCTCCATCATTCAGGCCCGCACCGACATGTCGCTGTTCAACAAGCCCAAGAGCTACGAGCTGGCCCGCGTCCGCGAAACCGCGCGCGGCGCAGCGCTCTCTACGCAATCCAAGAGCGACGAGATCGCCTATCAAACCGCATCGCTGTTCCTGGACGCGCAGCAGATGGCTCGTAGCGTCGAATCGTTGAAGCTCGAAGCCGAAAGCTTGGAGCGCGTCAGCGAGGCCATGAAGCTGCGCGTGCAGGAAGGCCGCGATCTGCCGCTCGAAAACGCGCGCATCGCCGTCGACCTGGCGCGCGCCCGCCAGCGCCACGACGCGCTATCCGGCGATGTGGATTATGCCCAGGCCTCGCTGGCCGTGGTGCTCGGCTTCCCGGCCGCCGACCGCGTTCAGCCCGTGGACGACGAACAGAAGCCGCTCGACGTACCCGAGACTGAGTCCGCCGCCCGCGCTCTGGCGCTCGAAAACAGCAAGGAGATCCGGCGCCTGGAATCGCAGCTTCAAGCCAAAGGCTTCGAGGTGAAAGAATACCAGTCGGCGCGGATGCCGGTGGTCGACGTCGTGGCGCAATACGCGCTGTTCGCCAAAAGCAACTACACCAGCTTCTTTACTAACGTGCAGCGCAACAACACCGAGCTGGGAGTGTCCATCACCATCCCGCTGCTGATCGGTTCGGCGAGCAAGGGATTGAGCGAGCAGGCCCAGGCGGACATCCTCGCGCTGCGCACCCAGATGAACCAGACCCGCAACCGCATCCAGCTGGACACGCAGCGCAGCTATCAGGATATGCAGAAGGCCGCCTCGGCTCGCGACGTGGCTCGCCTGGATCTGGACTACGCCCGCGCCCAGGTGACGCTGCTGCTCGACCAGCTAGCCGAGGGCCGCGCGACGCAGCAGCGGGTCGACGACGCCCGGCTCAATGAGCAGGAAAAATGGATCGCCTTCTACGAAGCCCAGCACGCCCAGGAAAAGGCGCGACTGGACGTCCTGCGCCAAACCGGAACGCTGGCCGCGGCGCTGCGCTAGCACACTGGAAATGCTATATTGCGGGCGAAGGGCCAACATGCCGAATCGATTTGCCTGGAGCCTGACAGCCCTCATCGCAGCAGCCGCGGCATTTGCGCAAGTGAAGGCGCCCACCGAATTCGAGGTGGCTTCGGTCAGGCCGAATACCGCTAATGATCGTATCGTCACCATCAACGTCGGTCCTGGCGGCAGATTCGCGGCCAGGGGCTACACGCTGGGGCTTCTGATGCAGCGCGCCTATGGCGTGATGGGTTGGAACGTCTCCGGCGGACCGGAATGGATCCGCACCGATCGTTTCGACGTTGCCGCCAATGCAAGCGTCGAAGGGAACCTCACTGAGGCGCAGTTGCAACCGATGCTGCAGCGGTTGTTGGCGCAGCGCTTCAAGCTCAGCCTCCACAGGTCCTCGAAGGAGATGCCCGGTTATGCGTTGGTGGTCGCCAAGAACGGTCCGAAAGTAAAGCCTGCGGCCGACCGCCAGGAACACCAGGACTCGTTCCGAATGGGCGGGACGGGACTTAGCGGACAGGGAATCGCGATGCAAGACTTCGCCCGATTCGTTGGAGGCAAGCTGGGACTGGTGGCGGTGGACGAGACCCGGCTAAAAGGACTCTACGACTTTAAGGCGGATTGGAAGGTGGAGGCAGATCCGTCTGCCAGCGCGTTGCCGGACTTCGACCCGCGCGACGCATTGCGGTTCGCCGTTTTCACGGCCCTGCAGGAGCAGCTTGGATTGAAGCTCGCCCCGAAGAAAATTACCGTACAGATGCTCGTGATCGACAACGCCGAAAGAGCCTCAGCCTCTGAAAACTGAGGACCTGCCCCGGGCTTTTCCCTGAGCCGTCGCGCGTCAACGTCCGCGCAACACTACTCCGTTGCTTCAACGGTCGAGATTCCGATCACTCCCGCCCGCTTCGCACGCCGAACAAACGACCGGTCGAACGAAACAAACACCGCGCCGGGAGGTCTGCTCATCGCGTCCGCCAGCTCGATTCCTGCGCCATCAGCGCCAGCTCACTCGCCACCGACGCTTCGCTGCACGCACTCAGCCGCTTCAAGTACTACCATCAGTATCGACCACGGTCATGACGCCGATTCACCTCGCGAACAATGGCCCTCTGCATCTTCCCCGGTGTCTTCGATTTGCGCTTAGACCGCAGACAACCGGCCACCTCGCCGAGATCGGTTTTCGGGAAACGTCTCGCGGGACGCAGCAGAATTCCGTCGCCGGTCTCCTCCACCGACAACTCAGTGCCCGGTCCCCAAGCTCGGGAAGCGAGTATGTTCTTGGGCAGTATGATCCGCCCCTTGGAGGAAAGCTTGGTGGTTTCCATCGGTGAGACTCCAGTAAGATTGTCGCGTATCCGGTGGAGCGACAACCGATCCTCCCCAATGAAACCCGCGCGTGACTTCACCGCCCGGACTTTTTCTCCTTCTCCATCTCCATCTTCCGCAAACACCCGCGTCGAAACCGAACCCCACGGCCGTAATCTGGAACCGAACGCCTCCTTCAGAGTTCGCTGCCGCAGAGGTCGGCATGGCTTCGTTTTTTCAGATTTTCTTGGATTGCAGGATGCCGAAAAAAAATCGCCGCGCGCGCACAAAACATCCCGGCTTCCACCACCAGCACTCGCCCATGGTGTTGTATACGAGCTCACACTGGCGCTCGCGTCCCTCTCCGCGTTATCGTTATTCGGAAACGAACTATGCCCGTAGACGATCTCACCGCGCCCGAGTCGCCCGAAACCGAAGCTCAATGGGGGAAAGCCACCGCCAGCCCGGAAGAGACCATCTTCCTCGAAGGCCCTCATACACGCGGCTTCGAACTGGGACGAGCCTTCCGCATTTTTCACGAACTGATTTATGGCTTTCGCTCCCTCCACTTCGTCGGCCCGTGCGTTACTGTCTTCGGCTCGGCGCGCTTTCCGGAGGCTCATCCTTATTACGCACTCACGCGCGAACTCGGAGCCAGAATCGCGCAGGCGAAGTTCACCGTCATGACCGGCGGCGGACCGGGTCTCATGGAAGCCGCCAACCGCGGCGCCAAGGAAGCCCAGGGCGTCTCCATCGGCTGCAACATCGTCCTTCCCAAGGAACAAAAGCCCAATCGCTACCTCGACAAGTGGGTCGAGTTCCGCTATTTCTTCGTGCGCAAACTCATGCTGGTGAAATATTCCTACGGATTCGTCGCGGCGCCCGGAGGCTTCGGCACCCTCGACGAGCTGTTCGAAGTCGCCACTCTGATTCAAACCGGAAAAATCCGGAACTTCCCCGTGGTGCTGTTGGGCGTCGCCTACTGGTCGCCTCTGCTCGAGTTCCTTCGCGAATCGCCCTTGACGAACGCGGCCATCGACGCGCAGGATCTCGACCGGATGCTTCTCACCGACTCGCCATCGGATGCCGTGTCGTTTATTCAGAAATGCGCCACCGGGCAACTCGGGTTGCGCTACGTTCGCAGGCCGCCGCGCAAACTCCTGCTGGAAAGAGGCGTCTAACCGAGCCGCGCGCGTCAGCAAGCGGTCAGCGGATTTCCCTAGACGTCCAGAAAATCCTTGGGCACGCCCACCTGCAAACCATCCACCGTCAACCAGCCATGAAATTCGAACTGGAGCTCCCCGGATTGGATCGCCGGATCGCCGCTCACCAAAGCCTCGGCCGCTTCGATCGAATCCACCGTGAAAATGTACAGCCCGCGCAGCTCGTTGTCATGCAAACACTGCCCGCCGATCACGATCGCGCCGGCCTTCTTCCAGGCCTCCAGCGATGCCAGCTTCAAACTGATGAATTCGGACGTTGCGTTGGGTCCGCGCCGCAGCAGCCCGACTATATATGTCCGGTTAGGATGCGATTCCGCTACGATCACGTCGCGGTAGTCGCGCTTGGCCATCTCCACCAGCGTGCGCACGCGGTTGACGTCTTTCCGCGAGATCCGCAGAATCACCAACTGGATGCGCTCGGCCCCGTCCGGACTGACGCTCTCGCTGCACTCGTCCAGCAGCCGCGCCACCTCCGGCTGTTCCGCTTCCGGAAAATACTTCACAATCGCAGCCTGCACCCTTGGAGACATCGCTAACTTTCAACCTAACAGAGCAGGCCTCGATTGTGGGTGAGATTTGATCCGGGCTGCAGCTACTAGAGTACGTGTCACCCATCAGAAGCAGCGCCGGTCCGTTAGCCCTCATCCTGGTTGCCCTCTCCGCCTGCAACAGCGACCCCAGAGTGGCTTCGAAGCGCTACGTCGCGAACGGCAATCAATATTTCGATCGGGGCAAGTATAAAGAGGCGTCGCTGCTGTACCGGCGCGGCCTGGCCAAGGACGCCAAGTCCGCCGAAGCATGGTATCGCCTCGGGTTAACCAACAACAAGCTGGCCCTGTACGGAGAAGCGCGCCGCGACTTCACGCGCGCCACGGATCTGGATCCTGCCAACACCGACGCGTTGGCCAAGCTCGGCGACCTGGACCTGCTCCTCTACGCGCTCGATCCGCGATCCAATCAGGCGGCGCTGGCCGACCTCAAAGACGTCACCGCGCGGCTCCTCAAGCGAAACAAGCAGTCCTACGACGGCTTGCGCTACACCGCCGAAATCGCCCTCATCCAAAAAGATCTCAAGACCGCGATCCAGAAATTCGAAGAAGCCAACCAAAGCCGGCCCGATCAGCCTGAGCTGGTGCTGGCGCTCGCGCAGGCGCTGTTCGCCGACCACCAGGATGAGCGCGCCGAGACGCTGGCCGCCGATCTGATCTCAAAAGAGAAAACCTACGGTCCGATCTACGACCTGCTCTACGTAAACTACCTGCGCACGGGCCGTCCGGCACTGGCCGAGGACGTGCTCAAGCAGAAGATCGCCAATAATCCATCCGAGGGCGCGTATCTCATGCAGCTCGCTTATCACTACTACATGACCAATCGCCGGCCCGAGATGGATTCCACCATCGGCCGGTTGACCGCCAAGCCGGATGCGTTTCCCGATGCGCGGCGCCAGGTGGGCGATTTCTATGTGCGCATCCGCGAATTCGACCGGGCCATCCAGCAGTACGAACTGGGCCGGAAGGAAAATCCCAAGAGCCAGCGAATCTACTTAAAGAAGATGGTCGAGGTGCTGGCGGCGCAAGGCAAGAACGCGCCAGCCGCGAGCCTGGCGGCGCGAATTCTCCACGACGATCCCAAGGATCCGGAGGCCATCGCGCTGCACGCGGCGCTCCTGCTCGATCAACGCCAGACCAACCAGGCCATCGCCGAGATGGAGCAGCTGGCCGCGAAGCTCGCGGGCAGCCCGCTTCTCCACTACAACCTGGGCCGCGCCTACGTCGCTAGTGGCGAACGTCTCGACCAGGCGCGCGCACAGTTCCAGGAAACGCTGAAGATCGATCCCAAATTTCTGCCCGCGCGGCTCGGCCTGGCCGAGGTGGAGTTGAAACGCGGCGAGAGCGCCCGCGCGACGCACTACGCCGAACAGGTTCTGAACGCCGATCCATCCAATCTCACCGCGGGAATGATCCGTGCCCGCGCGTTGATCAACATGGCCGAGTACGTCGCCGCCCGCGACCAGTTGTCCGCGATCTTGAAGTTGAATCCGAAGTCGAACGACGCCTGGTTCGAAATGGGCCAACTGGATCTGAAGGAGCGGCGCTACGCCGAAGCGGAAACCGCGCTCCAAGCCCTGCGTGATGCCAACGATCCGCGCTGGCTTCCAGGCACAGTCGAATCCCTGGTCCAGCGCGGGCGTTGGGTCCAGGCAATCCAATTGCTCGAGACCTCGGATCGATCCCACCGATTCCTGCTCGCCAACATTCTGTTTCGCGCCGGCAAATACTCGGAGTCGGCCGTCCAGTTGCGAACGCTGATCGATCAGAACCCCCGCTCGGCTGAACTCTACCTGCGGCTGGGCGAGTGCAAGGCCGCCCTCAACGATTCGGCTGGCGCCATCGCCGCGTTCGAAAAAGCGCGCGAACTCGCGCCCAACGACGCCGCACCCGACTTGAACCTGGCCCTGTTGTTCGAGCGTGCCCAGCGCTACGCCGACGCGCGCAAAGCGTACCAGGAGGCCATCCGCAAACAGCCCGACAATCTCACGGCCTTGAACAATCTGGCCTATCTCGATGCCGATCAGGGCGTGAACCTGGATCAGGCTCTGGCCTACGCCCAGCGCGTCCGCGCCCGCCGGCCCGACGATCCCGACGTGATCGACACGCTGGCGCTCATCTGCATCCAGAAGAATCTCACCGACGACGGCCTCAGAATGCTGCGCGAAGCGGTAAGCCGCAAGCCCGGCAGCGCCACTTATCATCTGCATCTGGCGCTCGCGCTTTATCAAAAGGGCGACCGCGCGACGGCGCGCCAGGAGCTGAACGCCGCCCGCCGGAACAAGCCCACGGGAAAAGAAGAAGACCAGATCAAAGAATTGCTGGCCAAGGTAGGGTAGCCTGTTCTACAGGACCTCATTTGCAGCCTCAAGCGCAGAGTCGATGGGCGAGCCTTCCTTACGTGCTGCCGTTCGCCGTGTTCATGGCGTTTCTGGCGGTTCAAAAATACGTGGCGCTCGCGCCGGTGGTGGAGTACCCGGCGCGCGACGTCTTGTTGATCGCGGTACTCATCGTGTTCTCGCGCAAGGTGATCGATCTCCACAGTTCGCACCGGCTCGAAACCGCGGTCATCGGCGTGGCGGTCTTCGTGATCTGGGTGGGACCCGACATGTTGTTTCCCGCCTATCGCCAGCATTGGCTGTTCCAGAACTCGATCACCGGGGAGCTCGGCAATTCGGTTCCCGAGAGTATCCTGCTGAACCCGGTGGTGCTGTGGTCGCGAATCTTCCGCGCCGTGGTCCTGGTGCCGATCATCGAAGAGCTGTTCTGGCGCGCCTGGCTGATGCGCTGGCTCATTTCGCCGCGCTTCGAGAAGGTCCCGCTCGGCGCTTATCAGACGGCGGCGTTCGCGATCGTCGCGGTGATGTTCGCCGCCGAGCATGGTCCCTTCTGGGATGTCGGCCTGGTGACCGGCGTGATCTACAACTGGTGGATGGTGCGAACGCGCAGCCTGGGAGATTGCATCCTGGTGCACGCCATCACCAACGCCTGCCTGTGCGGCTACGTGGTGGCAACGCACCACTGGGAATATTGGTAGAGCCTACCGGAAGTGGCGGCTGTGTTCCTTCAGGATGCAGCGGTCCATTACCACCGTCAGTCCAGCCTGGCGCGCTTTTTCAGCGGCCCGCTCGTCTTCGACGCCTTCCTGCATCCAGATCGCTTTCGCGCCCAGGCGAATAGCCGACTCCACCAGCGGCATGACAAACTCCGAGCGCCGGAAAATGTCGACGATGTCGATGTGCTCCGGAATGTCTTCCAGGCGCGCGTAGGATTTTTCGCCCAGCACCTGGGTTTCATTCGGATTCACCGGGATGATGCGGTAGCCTTCGCGCTGCATGTATTCGGCCACGCCGAAGGACGGCCGGAATTTCTTGCTCGACAACCCCACCACCGCAATCACGCGGCTCGACCGCAGCAGCTCCGGAATTCCCATGCTTATCGCTCCTCCATCTTCAGCACCTTGCGAAAGCGCGCGACCTCGGCGGGCGTTAGATGGCGAAACTCGCCGGGCTTGAGCGGACCCAACTCGAGGAAACCCACTTTCACGCGCCGCAGTTTTTCCACCAGGCGGCCGAAGTTTTTGAACATCAGGCGGATTTGATTCTGGCGGCCTTCGATCAGGCGCACTTCGTACCACGGGTTCGTTCCGGGCTGGATCAGCTTGAGACCGGCCGGCGCGGTTCGCTTGCCGCCGAGCGGAACGCCTTGCCGAAACTTCTCCTGCTGCTCGGGCGTGAGCGGTCCGTTGGTTTTCACCACGTATATTTTGGCGACGTGCGTCGCCGGAGCGGTGATTCGCTTGGCGAATTCGCCGTCGTTGGTGAGCAGCAGCAGTCCTTCGCTGTGGTAGTCCAGACGGCCCACCGGATAAACCCGCGCTTTCACTCCGCGCAGCAAATCGATCACGGTCGGCCGGCCCTCGGGATCGCTCACCGTAGTCACGAAGTTCTTGGGTTTGTTCATCGCCAGGTACACCGGCTTTTCCTGAGGGCGAATGCGCTTGCCATCCACCTTGATGTGGTCGCGCTCGGCATCGGCTTTGGTTCCGAGCTCGGAGATCACCGCGCCGTTGACGGTGACGCGGCCTTCCAGGATCAACTGTTCGGCGCGGCGGCGGCTGGCGACGCCGGCATGCGCCAGCAACTTCTGTAACCTCTCCTCGGGCATCCAGCTATTCAGCGGCTTCGGCCGGGGCCTCGGAGGGGGCGGGTTCTTCGATCGCGTCGGAAAGCGACAAGCGGCCCAGCTCTTCGAACTCCTTGAGCGTCGGCAGCTCGCTCAGGTCTTTGAGGCCGAACTGCACCAGGAATTCCTTGGTGGTTTTGTAGAGAATCGGTTTTCCGAGCACGGCCTTTCGGCCCGCGGTGGCGATCAGCTTGCGGTCCAGCAGAGTCTTCAAAACGCCGGCGCCCTGGACGCCGCGGATCTCCAGCACTTCGGGCGCGGTGATGGGCTGCTTGTAGGCGATGAGCGCCAGGGTCTCGAGCGCCGGAAGCGAAAGTTTCAGCGCCGGCTTCAGGTTCTTGACGAACGCGCGGATGGCTTCGTGGTGTTCCGGCTTGGTGGATAATTTGTAGCCGCCGGCGACTTCCCGAATGGTGAGACCGCGATCCGCGCGGTTGTATTCGGCGGTCAGCTCTTCGAGCACCTGGCCCACGCGCGCGGCCGGCTGCTTGAGCGCGGTGGCGATCTGATCGGCCGCGAGCGGTTCGTCGGTGATGTAGATCACGGCTTCGACGATAGCTTTGAGCTGCGCGTAGTCGAGTTCGAAGACCGGAGCTTCGTCGGTGGTTTGGCCCGCCGCATCCAGGGCAGGCTGTACTTCAGTGGGTTTCATTTCGGTCTAGATGTATTCCTGTTCCGCTTCCGCCAGCGACTGGCCGAGCGTTTCATCGAAGGCGCGGTGCTTCTTCAATCCAATGTCGCCGAAAGCGTCGCGCTGGGTCAACACCAGCGCCTGGCGCCGCACCAGTTCCAGAATGGCGAGAAACAGGCAGATCATTGCGCGGCGGCTCTTCTGCCGCTCGAACAGCTCGGTGGCCGAGAGGGCCTCGCTTTTGGGAAGATCGCGAAAAACGTTTTCCAGATACCGGATCATGTCCGGGACGCTGACGTCGTCCTGCCTGACCTCGTACATGGGCCGGTTCTTGGCGCGCTCCAGCACGGCCTGAAAGGCTTTCACCAGATCGAAGATGGTGACATCCAGGCCTTGCTCTTCCTCCTCGGAAAGAAACTGGTTGATCTGTGGATTGGACCAGGCGACTTCTTCCACCAGCCGCTTCTGCTGGAGCATTTCGGCGGCGTTCTTGAAGCGCTCGTGCTCGAGCAGGCGGTCCACCAGTTCCTGGCGCGGGTCCTCTTCGCCGGTGATCTTGTCGAGTTCCGGGTCGCGCGGCAGCAGCATGCGCGACTTGATGTGGATCAGCGTCGCGGCCATGTACACGAACTCGGCGCTCAGCTCGATGTCCAGCTCGGCGGCGCGCTGCATGTATTCCAGGTACTGCTGGGTGATGGACGCGATGGGGATGTCGTAGATATTGATTTCCTGCTTGCGGATGAGGTCCAGCAGCAGGTCCAGCGGGCCGTCGTACTGCGCCAGATGAAAATTGAGCGGCGATGACACTGCTCTTAGGATAGCAGCGCCGGCCGCGAATCCGTGCGAGCCGGAAGGGCCGGTCAGGGCGCCAGCTTGTAGCGATCGCGCGGGTACAGGACCGCCTGGCGCACGTTGGGAAGGTTCAAGACCTGGCACGTCAGGCGTTCGAGACCGATGGCGAACCCGCCGTGCGGCGGCATTCCCAAATCGAACATGGCGAGGTGACTCTCGAAATTGGACGGGTCGATGGAGCGCGAGCGCAGGGCCGCTTCCAGATCCTCGCGCCGATGCAGCCGCTGTCCGCCGGTGGTGATCTCGATGCCCTGGAACAGAAGATCGAAGCTGCTGGCAGCGCCGCTCGTGCCGATCACTTGAGCGGTATGGTCGATTCCGGATCCGGCCGGATGATCATGTAAGTAATGTCAGTCTCCAGGTTGCTCCACCAGTGCGGAGTGCCGCCGGGGATGATGACGACGTCGCCCTTGGTGAGCCGGCGGCTCACGCCGCCCTGGATGCTCGGGCCGACTACGCTGGTGTGTCCGATGCTCTTGGCCGCGGCGGAAGTATTCACCGGATCGACGATTGTGCCGCCGGTGACCAGCGTGCCGGCGCCGTCCAGCATCTGGTAAACCTCGGTGACCTTGGTCTGGTGAAAGGTGGCCTGCTGTTTGGCGGACTTGGGGCGGAACACGCCGTAGATGCCGACCCGGTAGCCGCCCACATCCACGACGCGAATGGGCCGGTCGCTGACGGCGTCGCGAGGGAGCGCTTTCAGGAAGGCCTGGACTTGGGCGGCGGTGACATCGGTGGCTGGCAGTGGGGCCTGTGCGGCGGCCAGGAACGGGAACAGGCAGGCAATCGCAGCGACGGTCTTGAGCATGGGATCTCCTTGGGATGCTGGTCTTAGGAATCCATGATGTCACTAATGTTGGCGCTGGTGGCTTTGCGGTTCAAGGTTTCGATGGGCGCGCCGATAAGACCATCAAGCAGGAACAGACTATGATAAACAGCGTTAGCCAAAGCTCTGGTGTTTCCAATTCGCACCAGCATGAAGCCCAGCGGACACCGCCGCCCGCGAAAACGAAGGAACATGAGAAGCAGGATTCGGTGCATCTCAGCCAGCAGGCCCAGCAGGCCGCGGACGCGGATCACGACGGGGACAGCCACTAGACTTGGCGCGAGGCAGCCGCGGGCTAGAATGACTAGGTGGACTTTGCCCGCCTTCGCCTGACGCGCGCGCCGGTTCCAGTGGCGCTGTCGCTGATCGCCGCCGCGTGCCTGGCGCAGCCGCCGGCGTCGCCCAAGAAACCGGTCACGGAAGTCTATCACGGCGTCGCGGTGACGGACGATTATCGCTGGCTCGAGAACTATTCCGATCCGGCCGTGCGCGCCTGGAGCGACGCCGAGAACCAGTACGCGCGGAAATATCTGGATGCGCTCGCGGTTCGCGCCACGCTGGCCGACGAGCTGAAGAAGCTCTATGCGAAGCCTTCGTCGCGTTACACCAGTCTGCGCGCGGCCGGCGGCTTGCTGTTTGCCCTGAAGACGCAGCCGCAGCAGGAACAGCCGGTGCTGGTGGCGCTGAAGTCGGCCGACGACACGGCCTCCGAGCGCGTGGTCGCGGATCCCAACAAGCTGGACCCGACTGGCGGGACTTCGATCGACTTCTATGTTCCGTCGCTGGACGCGAAGCTGGTGGCGGTTTCGCTCTCCAAGGGCGGCAGCGAGAGCGGCGATGTCCACGTGTTCGAGACGGCGACGGGCCGCGAGACCGAGCCGCCGATCCCACGCGTCAACGGTGGCACCGCCGGAGGCAGCCTGGCCTGGAACTCCGACGCAACCGGTTTCTACTACACGCGCTATCCGCGCGCCGGCGAGCGCCCGCCCGCCGATCTGAATTTCTTTCAGCAGGTCTATTTTCACCGGATGGGCTCGGACACCAAGTCGGACGCCTATTCGCTCGGCAAGGATTTTCCGCGCATCGCCGAGATCCAACTGCACAGCTCCGACGACGGCCGCTACGTTCTGGCGGCCATGGCGAATGGGGACGGCGGCGATGTCGCGCACTATCTCATGGGCGCAGACGACGTCTGGCACCAGTTCGCGCGGCTCTCGGACGAGATCGCGCAGGTGGCTTTCGGCGCGGATGGGAATCTGTACCTGCTGTCGCATCTCAACGCGCCCAAGGGCAAAGTGCTGAAGACCGCGGCGGAGCATCCCAGCGTGGCGGACGCTCAGACGGTGGTGCCGGAAAGCCGGGTGGCGATCGAAAGCTTGCTGGTCTCGGGGAAAATGCTGTACGTCGCAGACCAGGTGGGCGGGCCGTCGCAGATTCGTGTGTTCGATGCCGGCGGCGCGGCGCAGGGCACGGTGCCGATCCTGCCGGTGTCGGCGGTGGATCAGATGGTGCGCGGCCGCGACGGCGCGTTGCTGTTCCGGAACAACAGCTTTCTCGACCCGCCCGCGTGGTATCGCTTCGATCCGGCGGCCAAGAAGGTGGCGCGCACGGCGTTGTTTGAAACCGGCGCGGCCGACTTCAGCGATGCCGAAGTGGTGCGGGTGTTCGCGATTTCCAAGGACGGCACGCGCGTGCCGCTGAGCATTATCCGCCGCAAGGGCGCCAAGCTGGACGGCAAGAATCCGGCGCTGCTGACCGCCTACGGAGGCTACGACGTCAACATCACGCCGAATTATTCACTGAACCGCCGGCCGCTGCTCGACCATGGCTTCGTCGTCGCGGTGGCCAATCTGCGGGGCGGGGCAGAGTACGGTGAAGCCTGGCATCGCGCCGGAATGCTGGCCGCGAAGCAGAACGTGTTCGACGATTTCGCCGCTTGCGCGCGCTACCTGATCGATCACAAGTACACCAGCGCGGCGCAGCTCGGGATCGAAGGCGGCAGCAACGGCGGGCTGCTGATGGGCGCGGCGCTGACCCAGCATCCGGAACTGTACGGCGCCGTGGTGTCGCACGTCGGAATTTACGACATGCTGCGCGTGGAGCTGCAGCCCAACGGCGCGTTCAACGTGACCGAGTACGGAACGGTGAAGGAGCCGGAGCTGTTCAAGGCGCTGTACGCGTATTCGCCGTATCATCACGTGGTGGACGGGACCAACTATCCTCCGGTGCTGTTTCTGACGGGCGCGAACGATCCGCGCGTCGATCCGCTGAACTCGCGCAAGATGATCGCGAGGCTGCAGGCAAGCGGGACGAAGCGACTGGTGCTGTTGAGGACCAGCGGCTCGAGCGGTCACGGGATCGGAACGGCGCTGAGCGAATACCTGGCGCAGGAGGCGGATGTGCTGGGCTTTTTGTTCGATCAGTTGGGAGTCAAGTAGCTCTTGGAATAGCTAGCGGCCTGAAAATCCAACGAATGGCCCGATGCGTGCTTGGATTCTGGACATATGGCGGCATCTATGCTCCACCACATCGGCGCTCCGCATCACAAGCCTCGCGATTACTCGAAAACTCCACTGAACATCTATTGGGAAATGACCCAGGCGTGCGCGCTGGCTTGCCGGCATTGCCGCGCTTCGGCCTGTCCGGATGCGCATCCCGACGAGTTGAGCCTGGAAGAAGGCCGGGCGTTCCTGCGCCAGATCCCGGAGTTCGGCGAGCCGCTGCCGCAGTTGATTCTGACCGGGGGCGATCCACTGAAGCGGGGGGACCTCTACGAGCTGATCGATGAAGCGCGGCGCCTGGGCATCGGTGTTTCGATCACGCCGGCGGCGACACCGGCGCTGACGCGCGAGGTTCTGGTGCGGTTGCAGCAGCACGGAGTGGACGGGTTGGGACTGAGCCTGGACGGTTCGACCGCCGCGCGGCACGATTCGATTCGCGGCGTGCCCGGCACCTTCGATCGAACCATGCAGGCCATTCGCTGGGCGCAGGAACTGGAGATGCCGCTGCAGGTGAACACGCTGGTGGCGTCCGAGACGGCGGGCGACGTTCCGGCCATCTACGAGCTTCTGAAACCGTACGGCGTCTCGCGCTGGAGCCTGTTCTTCCTGATTTCGGTGGGGCGCGGCAAGGTCTTGCAGCCGCTCACGCCCGACGAGGGTGAGGGTCTCATGAACTGGATCTATGAGACCTCGCTGGCATCGCCCTTTACGGTGGCGACTACCGAAGCGCCCTCCTACCGGCGCGTCGCTCTGGAGCGGATGCGGGCGGAGGGGATGACGGGCGAGCAGATCAAGCGGAGCGGGGCGTATCGCGGCTTTGGCATCCGCGACGGCCACGGCATCATGTTCGTGTCGCATACCGGCGACATTTGTCCGGCGGGATTCCTGCCGTTGACGGTGGGAAATGTCCGCAACAGTCGCGTGGCCGAGGTTTATCGCGAGGAGCCGACCTTTCAGTCGCTGCACGATCCGGGGCAGTTCGAGGGGCGCTGCGGGACCTGCGAGTATCATGCGCTGTGCGGGGGGTCGCGCGCGCGGGCGTTTGGGGCTACGGGGAATCCGCTGGCTGAGGATCCGTTCTGCCCGTATGTACCGAGTGGGGCGGCCAATCCTGGCCGCAGCCGGCTTTGAGCCGGCATCCGCGAGCCGCCTAAAGACGGCTGCAGCCACGATTGGCTGGCCCACAGTGCTAGACTCTGGGCGGTGCATCTTGCGGCGGTAGACTATCTCATCCTGGCGCTGTACTTCTCTTTCGTGCTGGGGATCGGGTGGTTCATCCGGCGGCGCGTTTCAAGCAGCGAAGATTTTCTCACCTCACGGCGCTCCATTCCGGTCTGGATCACAAGTCTCGCCTTCCTGGCAGCCAACCTGGGCGCGCAGGAAGTGATCGGGATGTGCGCTTCCGGCGCCAAGTACGGCATCATGACCGCGCACTTCTACTGGATCGGCGCGGTGCCGGCCATGCTGTTCGTGGGCCTGTTCATGATGCCGTTCTACTATGGAAGCCGCGCGCGCAGCGTGCCCGAATATCTGAGGCTGCGCTTCGACGAAAAAACGCGCACGCTGAACGCCATCACCTTCGCGGTGATGACGATTTTTTCCTCGGGCATCTCCATGTACGCGCTCGGCCTGCTGTTCGAGCTGGTGCTGGGCTGGAGCTTCACGGCGTCGGTGCTGCTTTCGGCGCTGATCGTCCTGATCTACACGTTTCTGGGCGGACTTACCAGCGCGATCTACAACGAGGTGCTGCAATTTTTCCTGATCCTGCTGGGCTTTGCGCCGCTTTCGATCCTGGCGGTGCGGCGGGCGGGCGGCTGGAGCGGCATGTCTTCGCGCATTCCCGCGGTGATGACGCACACCTGGACGCACTTGGGCGATGCGTCGCAGAATCCCATGGGCGTCGAAGTATTCGGCCTGGTGGCGGGCCTGGGATTCGTGCTGTCGTTCGGCTATTGGTGCACGGATTTTCTGGTGGTGCAGCGCGCCATGGCGGCCGAGTCCATGTCGGCGGCGCGCCGCACGCCGCTGATCGCCGCGTTTCCGAAGATGGTCATGCCGTTCATCGTGATCGTGCCGGGCGTCGCCGCGCTGGCGCTGTCGCACATGTCGCTCGGTTATGCCATCCCAGCGAAAGCAGGCGGCGGGCTGAACTACGACCTCGCGCTCACGACATTGATGGCCCAGTTTTATCCATCCGGCATGCTGGGCGTCGGGCTGACCGCGCTGATGGCGTCTTTCATGTCCGGCATGGCGGGCAACGTGACGGCCTTCAACACGGTGTGGACCTACGATCTGTACCAGGGACACATCCGCAAGCACGCTCCGGACGCGCACTACCTGGCGGTGGCTCGCATCACCACGGTAGCTGGTGTAGCTCTTTCGGTGGCCACTGCATATGTGGCGAGCCACTTCAACAACATCATGGATTTTCTGCAACTGGTGTTCGGCTTCGTGAACGCGCCGTTGTTCGCGACCTTCCTGCTGGGGATGTTCTGGAAGCGGGCCACTGGGCATGGGGCGTTCACGGGACTGCTGGCGGGCACGGCGGCGGCCGCGGCGACGCACGGGCTGACGCTGGCCGAGAACAAAGGCGGCTGGCTGGGCGGCGTGCTGCACGCGTTTCCGTCCACCATGGCGCAGAATTTCTGGATCGCGATTTTCGCCTGGTCCACTTGCTTCGCCGTCACTACATTGGTCAGCCTGATGTCGCGGCCCCGGCCGGCCGAGGAGCTGCGCGACCTGGTTTATGGACTGACCAAGATTCCGCACGATGCGGATTTGGCCTGGTACCAGCGGCCGCTGTCGCTGGCCGTGGTGGTCGGCGTCGCGCTGGTCGCGCTGAATCTGCTGTTCTGGTGATATGGACGATCTGCGCATTCCCATCGGAGGCTTCTTCACGCTGGTCGGGCTGATTGTCGCCGCGGTTGGGGTGATGTCGGGGAACCGCGCGCCGCTCGATCCCACCAACGTGAATCTCTACTCGGGCGTCGCCATGCTGGCGTTCGGCGTCCTTATGCTGTGGCTGGCGCGGCGAAGCGCTTAGCCCACTGGCACCGAAAATGCTTGTTCTCGGGAGATCGGAGATCAAATGGACTTTAACCAGTCTCCACTCCTGGTGATCTGGGAAGTTACCCAAGCTTGTGATTTGGCGTGCGTTCATTGCCGGGCTTCGGCGCGGCCGGAGCGCGATTCGGGAGAGCTAAGCACCGCCGAAGCCTTCGAATTACTTTCGGAAGTGAAGCGATTTGGCAATCCGCTGATGGTTTTCACCGGAGGAGATCCGTTGAAGCGGCCGGATATTTATGATTTGGCTCGACATAGCGTCGCCACCGGACTGCGGACCAACATTACCCCCAGCGCTACCCCGCTGCTGACCCGCGAGGCCATCAACGAGTTCCAAAAATGCGGAATCTCGCGCATGGCCATCGGCTTAGATGGGCCAGATGCCCCAACGCACGACAGTTTCCGGCAGGTGGAGGGCACTTACGAGTCTGCTATGTGGGCTCTGCGGCACGCCCGGGACATCGGGCTCGAGACCCAGGTTCAGACCACCGTCACGCGCAGGAATCTGGACACGCTGGCGCATATCGCAGAACAGGTGGCCGAAGTCCAATCCAAGATGTGGAGTCTGTTTTTTCTGGTGACCACCGGGCGGGCGCTGGTAGAAGACGATCTCACGGCGGAGGAATACGAGAAGGTCTTCGAGTTCCTCTACGAGATCTCGAAGGTGGCGCCATTCGAGGTGAAGACCACCGAAGCGCTGCACTACCGGCGCTACATCGCGCAAAAGCTGAAGGCCGAGCACGGCGGGCGGGGCGGCGCCAATGGGCGGATGCTGTGGCGGACCACCGGAGTCAGCGACGGGCGCGGCTTTGTGTTCATCTCGCACACCGGCGAGATCTATCCCAGCGGTTTTCTGCCGGTATCCGGCGGCAACGTGCGGAGCGATTCGCTGGTGGACGTCTACCAGAACTCCAGCCTGTTCCAGATTCTGCGCGATCCTGCGGCGCGAGAGGGCAAGTGCGGCTACTGCGAATACCACAAGATCTGCGGCGGTTCGCGCGCGCGGGCGTTTGCGCTGACGGGGAACTATCTGGAAGCCGATCCGCGGTGCAACTACGAGCCGGAGTGCGTTGAGGAGCCGGTGGGCGTCTGATTCGATCCGATCACGGGTGCTCGAATTCGTTGGCGCGCGGGACCAGGTTCATGTAGAGCTGTTCCGGCAAGTCGGTGTGCCAGTGGCCGCTCCAATGCGCGATGGCGACGCAGCCCAAGAAAATCGCTGCGATTCCGGAGGCCATCGCCCACAGCGGCACCTTGCGCCGGCCCGCCAGCGACATGTACAGAGCATTTTCCACGGGGCAGGACGCCACGCAGCTCATGCAGCCGGTGCACTCGGCTGACGAGATGGTGATTAGCTGATCCACCTTCAGCGACGACGGGCAAGCTCTGGCGCACTTGCCGCAGTCGATGCACAGCACCGCGTCGCGCTTGATTTTCAAAGGACTCAAGAGCGCCAGCAGCCCTAGCAATCCGCCGTACGGACAGAGATAGCGGCACCAGAAGTTCTCCAGGAACAGAGACGCCGCGGCCAGAAAGGCCAGCACCATGATCCCGCCCAGGGTCAGCGTGCGGAAGAAATTCAGCATCTTGACGTCGGAGACGACGCCGTAGGGTCCGCCTAGAAAAGCGCGGATCTGGTCCACCGACATGGCCGCGATCACGTAAAGAAAAAGCCCCATCAGGATGTACTTGAGCGACCGCAGCGGAATGTCCAGCCAGCGCGGCAGCGTGAAGTTCCCGCGGAAGAGCTTGCGGCCCAGTTTCGCAAGATAGTGCGACAGCGTCCCCACCGGGCACAACCAACTGCAGAAGCTCTTGCGCAGAAGCCAGGAGATGAGCAGAAACGCGATCAGCAGGAACACGCCGGCCGGATGAATGGACGGCAGTTCGCCGGTATGCAGCCACACTTTCAGGTTCATCAGGGAGGCGATGGGCAGCCAGCCTTCCACGCCGGGCGGACGCTGGGCGATGCCCCATTGGCCGCCGGTTTCGTAGTAACGGACAAACAGGTAGAACTCGGCGGCGATCCACACGTTCAAGGCTAGGAAAAGGAGCTGGAACCAGCGGCGGACGGTCTGGGAGTGGTCGGGGCCGGCTCTGCGGAAGGGCTTCTTCATGGCACGAATCAGGTCAATGCGATGCTCTGAGGAAAGAGCAGGGCACGTGCGTTGCCAATCCCGGACGCGGGACGGTTAGGGATCAGAGCGAGCGGCTGGTTGCTGGGATGGCTGGGCGCGGTCCAGCTCGCCCGCCAGAATGCGGGCCACTTGGGCGACACTGGGTTCCTGAATGAAGGTGAGGTGGTCGCCGGGGACTTCATGGAAGACGAAACCGGCGAGCGCCAGGTGGTTCCACCCGAACTCGGGATCAAAGTAGCGGCCGCGCGGCGCGATGGTGCACCAGACGTGGACCATTCGGCCGCGCCATGGTCTGGGCCGATATCCGCGCTGCGCGAGCGTAGTCTCCAGAACCGGTCCGGGAGGTTCGGCCGTGACCCGGTTGCGCAATCGTCCCAACAGCCCGGCCGGCCAATGCCGTCCTGCGAAGGCGATCTTCCGTAGCCGCCGCCAGGACTTGACCCACGCCAGATGCGGGGCGTTCAGGGCAGGCAGAAAGGCGTTGCGCACGTCCAGCATGGCGACGAAGGAAACCTCGGAACCTTGTTCTTCCAGTTGCCGCGCCATTTCGAGCGCGATCACTCCGTGGGCGCACCAGCCGGTGAGCGCGTAGGGGCCATCGGGTTGAAAACGGCGCAGGGCGTCGATGCACTCGGCAGCCATCTGTTCGATGGAGCGCGCTTGGGACGGATCTTTGGACGCTGGAATCGGGATGCCGTAGAAGGGGTGCTCCTGTCCCAGATGTTGAGCGATTCGAAAGCCTTCATCGCCCGGCTCGATCAGGAAAAGCGGGATGCCGTGGCCTTCGGTTTGAAGCGGGATCACGTCGTAGGACCGTTCCAGGCGGGCCGGGTCGGCCATGATCCCGGCGAGCTGGGCCACCGTGGGGGCCCAGTGAAAAATGCCGGGCGAGAGCGACGCGAGTCCAAACTCTTCTTCCAGTAGCAGCGCGCCCTCGGTGGCCGCCAGCGAATCGCCGCCGAGCTGGAAGAAGTTATCGTGAATGCCGACGCGGTCCAGGCGCAAGACGCGGGCGACGATCACAGCCACGCGGCGTTCATGATCGCTGCGAGGCTTGACGAACGGGGCCGGCGCTTGCTCGCCATGGCGGGCCAGCGACGCGGTATGCTCATGCATCTTGGACCGCAGCACTTTGCCGGTGGGTCCCGTCGGGAGCTTGTCCAGGAAAAAGATCTGGCGCGGCAAATTGTGCGCCGCCAGCCTGGCCGCGGCGAACTCGAGCAGTTCCGATTCGGTGGTGGAAGCGCCGTCGCGCAACACTACCGCAGCCGCCACTTCTTCACCCAGTTTGTCGTGAGGTTCCGGGAAGGTGACGGCCTTGGCGACAGCGCGGTGAGACAACAGAACCTGGTCCACCTCGAAAGGCGAGATCTTCTCGCCGCCGCGATTGATGACCTCGCTGGCCCGGCCGGTGACAAAGAGGAATCCGTCTTCGTCGAAGTGTCCGATGTCGCGCGTCCGGAACCAGCCGTCGCGAAACGCTTGGCGGGTCGCTTCCGAATTGCCGATGTAGCCTGCAAAGACGGTCGGTCCGCGCACCACGATCTCGCCGGGCTGGCCCGGTGGAAGTGTCCGGCCCCGATCGTCCACCACCGCGACTTCATCGCAGAACGGCCGGCCGCTGGAGCCGCGCTTGCGTGGTCCGCGGATGCTGTCGGCGGTGACGCCCAAAGCCTCCGTAAGCCCGTAGCCCTGGAGCAGAGGGGCATGAAAAAGCTCTTCGATCCGGTCGGCCACGGTCGCAGGCATAGCCGCCGCGCTCGATCGGAAAAATCGAATCGAGGAGCGCTCCAGCACGTCGGCATGCTGGGGGGCGCGCGCCAGAAGCTCCTGGAAAACTGTCGGCACCGAAGAGAACCAGGTTGGACGGTACTCGTCCAGCCACTCGAAGAATCCTTCGACGTGAAATCCTGGCGTGCACACTACACTGCCCCCGCTCCACAACGGGGTCGCCAGCGATCCCACGAGGCCACCAGTATGAAAGGCCGCGGCCATGCTCAGGCAGCGGTCGTCTGAAGTGAGATCATACAGCCGACGCCGGTGGACCAATGAGCTGCATACGCCGCGATGCGACGTAGGAGCCAGCTTCGGGCGTCCCGTGGTCCCGGAGGTGGCCAGGATATAAGCAATGTCCTCGCTTTGCGCGAGGCGACCAACGCTGGACGACTTTTCGCCGGACGTTCCTGGGAGCGTGAACACGCCCGCTTCCGATTGGGCGACCACGTCGATCACCGGGATCCTGGCCATCAGGGCCGCCTTGCGCGCGGCTTGCGCCTGCGCCGGAGCAGCCAGGATGAGTCTGGGATTCAGATCCGCGAACACGCGCTCAAATTCGTTTCGCCGCAGACTGGGATTCAATGGCGCAAAGGCCGCGCAGGAAGATACCGACAGGAAGGCGGTGGCGGCATCCGGTCCATTGGGCAGGACACTGGCTACGATGTCACCCCGGCCGATGCCGAGTGCCCACAGCAGCGAGCGGATCGACTGGACATGCTCCTCCAAACGGGCGAACGAGAGGGGCTCACGGCCCGGAGCCAGGATCGCCGTCCGATTGCCGAACTGGGCCGCTTGAGCCGCGACCATTTCACCCAAAGTTGACCAACGCGCGGGGGCGGCCAGGTTTTCTTCCTGGACTGCAGTTTGCCTCGCGTCGATTGTCGCCACGCCTTTCCTCCGATTAGTTCGAAACAAAGCGGCTGCCAGGATCGCTGGCTATAGCAATATTAAACCTAGCCCAAAAAGCCGTGGCGGACAATATCCGCAGGAAGGCATGGGTACTAGCAGTTCCGGGCCATTTCGGGCCGCGGTTGCTGCGATGGCTGGGCGCGATCCAGCTCGTCAGCAAGAATGCGAGCCACCTCGGCAACGCTCGGTTCCTGGATAAACGTGAGGTGATCGCCAGCCACTTCGTGGAAGACGAATCCTTCCGGCGCCAGGTGGTTCCATCCGAAAGACGGCTGGAAGTAGCGGCCGCGCGCCCACACTGTGCACCAGATATGGACCATCCGGCCGCGCCACGGCCGCGGGCGATAACGCCGTAAGGCCAGCGTAGTTTCCAGCACCGGTCCGGCGGGTTCGCGGGCGATCCGGCTGCGCATCCGGCCCCATGTTCCGCCTGGCCAGTGGCGGGCCGCGAAGAGCGCTCTCCTGAACCGACGCCAGAACTTGACCCAGGCCAGGTGCGGGGCGCTCAGCGGCGGCAGAAAGAAATTGCGCACATCCAGCATGGTAACGAACGAAACTTGCGCTCCATGTTGTTCCAGTTGCTGCGCCATTTCGAGCGCGATCGCGCCATGCGCGCACCAGCCGGTCAACGCGTACGGACCCTCGGGTTGAAAACGGCGCAGCGCGGCGATGCATTCGCTGGCCATCTGTTCGATGGAGCGCGGGCGGGAAGGATCGGCGGAGGCCGGAATCGGGATGCCGTAGAAGGGGTGCTCCTGTCCCAGATGGCGCGCGATGCGAGGGCCTTCATCTCCGGGCTCGATCAGGAAAAGCGGCACGCCGTGGCCTTCGGTTTGAAGCGGGATCACGTCGTAGGGCCGTTCCAGACGGGCCGGGTCGGCTAGGATCCCGGCCAGCTGAGCCACCGTGGGCGCCCAGTGAAACATGCCCGGCGAGAGCGACGTCAGCCCGAAATCTTCTTCCAGCAGCAGGGCGGCCTCGGTAGCCGCCAGCGAATCGCCGCCCAGTTGGAAGAAATTGTCGTGAATCCCGACGCGATCCAGGCGCAGGACGCGCGCCAGGATCCCTGCAATGCGTCGCTCCCGATCGTCTCTGGGCTTGACGTACGCAGAGGGCGGATGATCGACGCTGCCGGTGAGGGAAGCCACATGCGCGCGCATCTTGGAGCGCAGCACCTTGCCGGTCGGGCCGACTGGAAGTCTGTCTAGAAAAAGGATCCGCCGGGGGAGTTTGTGAGCCGCCAGGTGCTCGGAGGCGAACTCGAGCAATTGGGGTTCGCTGACCGAGGCCCCCTCGCGCAGCACCACGGCCGCTGCTACATCCTCGCCCAGTTTGTCGTGCGGCACCGAGAACGTGACGGCCTTAGCGACGGCGGGGTGTGCAAAGAGGACCTGGTCCACCTCCAGCGGCGCGATCTTCTCGCCACCGCGGTTGATGAACTCGTTGGCGCGGCCGGTGATGAACAGAAATCCGTCGGCGTCCAGGTGCCCGATGTCGGCGGTATGAAACCAGCCGCCCCGGAAAGCCGCTTGCGTGGCTTGCGGATTGCCGTAGTAGCCTTCAAAAACTGTTGGACCCCGCACCACGATCTCGCCCGGCTCGCCCGGTGGAAGAGCGCGGCCGCCTGCATCCACGATGGCGACTTCACCACAAGTGGGACGGCCACTGGCGCCGCGCCGCCTGGGTCCGCGCACATTTTCCATGCTGACGTAAGGAGCTTCCGATAGCCCGTAGGTCTGCATCATGGGGGCACGCAGCCCGGCCTCGATCTGCTCCGCGACCGAGGGAGCCAGCGCTGCTCCGCCTGAGCGGACAAAGCGAATGGGGCAGCGTTGCAGGACATCGGCGTGCTGTGGGGCGTGTTCGAGTATCTCCTGCAGCACCGTAGGCACGGCAGAGAACCAGGTCGGCCGGAACTGATCGAGCCATTCGAAAAATTCGTCTACGCGGAACCCCCGCGTAAACACGGTACTGCCCCCGGTACACAACGGCAACAAGATGCCGCTCACCAGACCCAGAGCATGAAACAAAGGAGAGAAATTCAGGCAGCGGTCATCGGGAGTGAGGGCCAGGACTTCCCGCACAATATTGATGCTCGTGCACATCGCCCGATGAGTCGTAGGCGCCAGCTTGGGCCGCCCGGTACTTCCGGAAGTGCTAAGGATGTACGCCCTGTCTCCGGGCTCGGCTGGCTGCCCCCTGCTGCCATGATGGTCGCTTCCCTTGGGACCCACCAGGATATATGCCCCGGCTTCCGCTTGCGGGATGACTTCGACAATCGGAACCTTTGCAACCATGGCGGCTCGGCGCGCAGTCTGTCCCTGGCCGGGCTGGGCCAGCAGGATCTTGGGAGCCAGCTCTCCAAACAAGCTCTCATACTCGGACCGCACCAGGTTCGGATTCAGAGGTGCGAATGTGGCGGCTGACGAGGCGCCCAGCAAAACGCTGCCCGCCTCGGGCCCGTTGGAGAGCGCGCTGGCCACCACGTCGCCCCGTCCGATGCCCAGCTCCCAGAGCTGGGACCGGGTCGCGCGGATCTGCTCATCCAAGCGGCCGAAACTGAGCGGATCGCGGCCGGGAGACAAAATGGCAGTCCGGTGCGGAAACCGGCTCGCCTGCGCCGCCACCATTTGATCCAATGTGGCCCAGGTCAGGGATGCGGATCCCGGGGCAGCCTGGTGCTTGACTTCGCTTTGCCACGTTGTCGCCACGCCTTGCCTCCGATCAGTTCGAAATAAAGCGGCTGCCAGGGTACTATTAGTCCCAAGCAGATATGGCAATTTCAACCCTAGCCCAACGAATCGCAAATGGACAATACCCTCATAAGTCTCAGTCGTACTAGTACTAATTGGGCTTTTTGGGTTAAGCGACGCAATCGGCTCAATGCCGGAACCAGTACGGAAGTGAACCATCGAAGCCCTCGTTTAGTGGTGCTATGTTGTAAAGAGGACCATGCTTGGAACAAAGTTAGATACCGGTGAGGACCTGAATCCCCAAGAGACCTCGGAGTGGCTGGAGGCTCTGGACGGAGTAGTGGAGGAGGGCGGGTCCCAGCGTGCCACCTACCTGCTGGACCGGCTGAGCGAGCGCGCTGCCTTGTACGGGGTCAGCCGATCGCAGAAGCTCACCACGCCGTATATCAACACCATTCCGGTCGAAGAAGAGGTCCCCTATCCGGGCGACCGCGCCATCGAGCGCCGGATCAAGAGCCTGATTCGCTGGAATGCGATGGCCATGGTGGTGCGCGCCAACAAGCACGACCCGGGCATCGGCGGACATATTTCCACCTACTCGTCGCTCGCGACGCTGGCCGAAGTGGGGCACAATCACTTTTTCCACGGCCGCTACGCCGATCAACCGGGAGACTTCGTCTATTTACAGGGCCACGCCTCGCCCGGCACCTACGCGCGCGCATTTCTGGAAGGGCGTCTCACCGAAGCACACCTGGAGAACTTCCGCCACGAGTTGCGGGAGCACCCCGGCCTGTCGTCCTATCCGCATCCCTGGCTGATGCCGGACTTCTGGCAGTTCCCCACCGTCTCGATGGGCCTGGGGCCGATCAACGCCATCTACCAGGCGCGCTTCATGCGCTACCTGGAGCATCGCGAAATCATTCCGGTGACGCCTCGCAAGATCTGGGCGTTCGTGGGCGATGGGGAATCGGACGAGCCGGAGACCTTGGGATCGATCACGCTGGCGGCGCGCGAGAATCTGGACAACCTGATCTTCGTGGTGAATTGCAACCTGCAGCGGCTGGACGGGCCAGTGCGCGGCAACGGCCAGATCATCACGGAACTCGAAGCGGCGTTCCGCGGCGCCGGCTGGAACGTCATCAAGGTGCTGTGGGGCTGCAATTGGGACGAGCTGCTGGCGCGCGACACGACGGGCCTGCTGATCAAGCGCATGGGCGAGTGCGTGGACGGCGAATATCAAAGCTTCAAAGCCAAGGACGGCGCCTACGTGCGCAAGGAATTTTTCGGCAAGTACCCCGAGCTGCTGAAGCTGGTGGAGCACATGACCGACGAGCAGATTTTTGCGCTGCGGCGGGGCGGCCACGATCCGCAGAAGGTCTACAACGCCTATAAGCGAGCAGTGGAGCACACCGGTTCGCCCACCGTGATTCTGGCGAAGACCATCAAGGGGTACGGGCTGGGAGAAGCCGGCGAAGGCCGCAACGTAACGCACCAGCAGAAGAAGCTCACCGACGACGAGATGCTCTACTTCCGCAGGCGCTTTGAGATCCCGGTCTCGGAAGAAACCGTGCACGCGGCGTCGTTCTACAAGCCGGCCGAGGACAGCCCGGAGATGAAGTACGTCCAGGATCGGCGCGAGGCCATGGGCGGCAGCGTGCCGGCTCGAACGGTCCCGAAGATCACCATTCAGGCGCCGGCTCTGGAGCTTTTCGCCGAGTCGCTGGCCGGTTCGCAAGGGCGCGAAGTTTCCACCACCATGGCCTACGTGCGCGTCCTCACGCTGCTGCTGAAGGATCGCAACATCGGCAAGTACATCGTGCCCATCGTTCCCGACGAGGCGCGCACGTTCGGCATGGAGGCGTTGTTCCGGCAGTATGGAATTTACGCCAGCCGGGGGCAGCTCTATACTCCGGTGGACAGCGCGAATTTCCTTTTCTACCGCGAGGCCTACAACGGCCAGATTCTCGAGGAAGGCATCACCGAAGCCGGCTCGATGGCGTCGTTCACCGCGGCCGGAACCGCCTACGCGAATCACGGCGTCCCGATGATTCCGTTCTTCACTTATTATTCGATGTTCGGCTTCCAGCGCATCGGCGATCTGATCTGGGCATTTGCCGACGCGCGCGGCAAAGGTTTTCTGGTGGGCGGAACCGGCGGGCGCACCACGCTGGCCGGCGAGGGCTTGCAGCATCTGGACGGACACAGCCTGGTGCACGCCAGCACCGTTCCCACCTGTCACAGCTACGATCCGGCGTTCGCTTACGAGATCGCGATCATCGTGCAGGACGGCATCCGGCGCATGTATCAGGAGATGGAAGATCGCTTCTACTATCTGATGGTTTACAACGAGAACTACGCCCAGCCTCCCATGCCGGAGGGCGTGGCCGAAGGCGTTCTGCGCGGGCTGTATCGCTATCGCGCGGCGGACGGCGGGAACGCTCGGGTGCAGCTATTCGGCAGCGGTCCGATCTTGAACGAGGCGCTGCGGGCGCAGAAGATTCTTGCCGAGAAGTATCAGGTGGCGGCGGATGTGTGGAGCGTCACTAGCTACAACGAGCTGCGCCGCGATGCTCTGGATGTCGAGCGCTGGAACCGGCTGCATCCGGCCGAGCCGGAGCGCAGGCCTTACTTGCTCCAGGCGCTGGAGGGCGTCGAAGGACCAATCGTCGCGTCCAGCGACTACATGAAGGTGGTGGCGGATCAAATCGCGCCGTGGCTGCCCGGCCGTTTCATCGCGCTAGGAACCGACGGATTCGGACGCAGCGAGAATCGCGAACACCTGCGCAAGCATTTCGAAAATGGCGCAGAGGCGATTGCGGCGGCGGCGCTGTCGCGGCTGGCGCGCGACGGGAAGTTCGACAGGGGGCGCGCGCAGGGAGCCATCGCCGAGCTGGGGCTCAATCCGGAGAGCCCGGATCCGGTCAAAAGATAGCTGCCGCGTCGCCTGGCGCACCTCCCGCGCTGCTCAAGACGGCAGATCCACCCGGGCGGCCATGTTGCCCCGGTAGACCATCAGCCCGACGTGCTCGAGACGGCTCAGGTAATCCACCCAGATCTCGCCGCCCATGTCGGTCCATCGGCGGCAGAAGCTGAAATCCTCGCTCAGGTAGAACCCGGTGGCCTGGTCGACCATGCAGTTGAACAGCGCGCAGCGCCAGCGGCTGCCGTCCAGCGGGTCGTTAGCCCGATGCTCGTGCGCGTAGCGCAGCTCCGGATAATGTTCGATCATGGCTTCGAGGGCGGCCCGCCGGATCATCAAAAAGCCCGTGCCCGCATAGCGCGATTTCACGAAACCGTTGCGAACCACCAGGTCCTGGTTGGTGTCGCGTTCCACCACATAAGAAAGCGTCGCGGACTCGATCGGAGTGCGTCCGGCCTGCACCACCGCGGGCATCAGATCCCAGTTGATCTGCTTGATGGGATAGACAGCGGCGGTGAAGTCGGCATCGAATTCGAGCAGGCGCAGCACCTGTTCCGGCTCGAAACCGATATCGGCATCGATGAACAGCAGGTGGGTGGCGTTGGGATTTTCGAGGAAATGGCAGACGATGGTTTGCCGCGCCCGCGTGACCAGGGCGTCGCCGCCTTGCAGCAAAAAGCTCAGGCTCCAGCCACGTTGCGCGAACGCCGCCTGCAGTTTCAGCAGGGCGACGGCGTACAGCGAGCTCACCTGGCCGCCGAAGCAGGGCGTGCCGATGACGAGTGAATAAGGAGATGAGGTCATTTACGAAAATGCGCGGATCTCAGATTCATCGTACTCCACGGGCAGTGAACCAAGTTCGGTCGCGTCTCGCGTTACCTTAGGAATATGCGTTGGAAGTGGTTCCTCGCCGGGTTGATCGCATTTCCCGTAGCGGCGGGCCTGGCGGGCTGGATCTTTCTGAAGACCCGCGCGGACGGCTTTAGCGCCCGGGCGCAGCCGACGCGGATCGAGACGGTGCTCGCGCAGCAGGCGCGCCGGCTGGCTGTACCGGCCTTGGCCGTTTCGCGCGTCAATCCAGTAAGTGACTCTCCCGAGGTGCTGGAAGAAGCCAAGGCGCATTGGGCGGATCACTGCGCCGGTTGCCACTCGAACGACGGCAGCGGCAATACGCCGATGGGCAAAGGGATGTATCCGCCGGCGCCCGACATGCGCGCGCCCGCCACCCAGCAGATGACGGACGGCGAGTTATTCTTTATCATCGAGAATGGTGTCCGGATGAGCGGCATGCCCGCCTGGGGCGGCGCGGGACACGACGAGCAGGATTCCTGGAAGCTGGTGCGCTTCATCCGCCACCTGCCGCGCATCACTCAGCAGGAGCTGCTGGAGATGGACAAGCTGAATCCGAAAAGTCCGGACGAGCTGAAGGAAGAGCAGGAAGAACGAGAATTTCTGAATGGAGGCCAACCACATGAACAATCGCCGCACCACCATCACTAGGCGGACTATTTTCCAAACGGGTTGTTTTTTTCTAGTCTCGACGCTGGCGTTCGCGCACGGCGGGCTGGAGCACGTCATGGGTACCGTCACCGCGATTTCCGATACTTCGGTCACGGTCAAGACCGCGGCGGGCAAGGCGGTCGAAGTGGGCTTCGATGCCAAGACCACGTTTTCCAAGAACGATCAGGCGATCCAGAAAGCCGCCGTCAAGGTGGGGGATCGCGTAGTGATTCACGCGGAGAAGAGCGGCTCCAAGCTGCTGGCGCATACCGTTGAGATCGGAACGGCAGGAGCGGCCAAAGCGGCCAAACACTAGATGTGGCGCACGCACTCGTGCGTGCCGCGTTCACACTCGTGTGAACGCAATTTCAACCATGTTCTATTTCACCGAATCGGATGTTCGAGAACTGTTACCCATCGGCGAATGCGTCGGCGTAATGCGCCGCGCCTTCGAAGCTCTGGCGCAGGGGCGCGCGCAGAACCAGCCCCGGCGGAGGCTGATCCTGGAATCGGGGTCCGTGCTGCACAGCATGGCCGGCGAGTTCATCAATTACTTCGGCACCAAGTTCTACTCCACCAACCCGCGCTACGGCGCGCACTTCAGCTTCATGCTGTACGACGCCAAGACCGCGCACCCGCTGGCGTTCATGGAAGCCAATCACCTGGGGCAGATTCGCACCGGCGCGGCCAGCGGCTACGCCACCGATCTGCTGGCCGACCCGAAGGCGAACACGGTGGGGTTCATCGGCTCGGGATTCCAGGCGCGTACGCAACTGGAAGCGATCCGCTCGGTCCGGCCGATCCAAAGCGTCCGGGTCTGGAGCCGCAGTGAGGAGAAGCGCCGCAAGTTCGCCGAGGAGTGCAACGCCACCGCGGTCGATACGGCGGAAGAAGCCGTGCGCGGCGCGCAGATCGTCGTCACCGCAACCAACGCCAAGGACCCGGTCCTCGAAGATAGCTGGATCGCGCCAGGCACCATGATCAATGCCATGGGATCGAACGTGGCTTCGCGCCGCGAGCTGCCGGCCGAGCTGGTGCGCCGCGCCGACCTCATCGCCGCCGATTCCATCGAGCAGGCGCGCATCGAGGCCGGCGACCTGATCCTGGCCGATTGCTGGGCCAACGTCGTGGACCTGCAAAACGTCCAGCGGCACTACGACCCGCGTCAGATTACCATCTTCAAGTCGCTTGGATTGGGAGTGGAGGACGTGGCCGCGGGCGCGTTCATCTACGAGCGGGCGCTCGCTACTCCTGAACGGTTTGCTGATCGGAATCGCGCCACGCGCT
Source organism: Terriglobia bacterium (assembly GCA_020073265.1). Taxonomy (GTDB): domain Bacteria; phylum Acidobacteriota; class Terriglobia; order Bryobacterales; family Bryobacteraceae; genus Palsa-89. The sequence continues at coordinate 35,151 of JAIQFN010000060.1, forward strand.
GATCTTGAGCCGCCGGCAGACCCAGCACAGGCCTTCGGTGGAATTGGGCGCGCACGGCGCACTACACACCGAGCACTTCGCCAGACGCTGAAGCTGATCCGTCTGGATCGCGCGCTTGGCCTGTTCCAGCAGGCCTTTGTCGATCACGGGCTCATTCACCGGCAGCGATTTTCGTTTCATGCCCTTACAAACACTACACTAACACGGAACGGGCGCGCTAGGCGGCCCGGTCCAGCCGCATGATGTATCCGGGATCCAGCGAGGCTGAACACCGCGAGCACTTCTGGCCGGGCTTCACCTTGGCTGTCTTCCCGTTGCTGACCACCGTGCCTTCCACCGTATGCGTGCAGATGGGGCAATAGACGAAGGCGTTGGTCTCGAATTGAACTGCTGGTTGCGGGCGAGCTTGAATGTTCATGGTCTGCTCCTTTCGTCACTCAATATGACGCAAGTCGAGGACCAAAAGATTGCAAAAAGTGTGTAAACAGCCGAGGCGCAAGGATTCCGCCTTCGCGAGAAGACGATGCACCGGATTGTCTGATTGCTTATGAAACTTGCGTCTATCTATTAAATGCGTTCGCCCCGGCCAGCGAAATTTTCAACCAGGCGAACCGCGAGTTGGGGTTTTCACTCACCCAACTTTGCTTCGAAGGACCGGCCGAGGAGCTTCCGCTCGCCGAGAACCAGCCGCCGGCGCTGCTCGCAGTCTCGATCACGGCATTCCGCGTGCAAGAAGCCGAAGGATTGAAACCCGACTTCCTGACGCGTCGTTGCGGCTCTCTAGCTTAGTGGGGCAGCCAATCGTGGCTGCAACCGCCTTCAGGCGGCTCTTCTGCCGCACAGACTAGTTGTTCCGCAGGCTGCTAGTGTCCTGAGTCAGAAGTTCGCATACAAAAGCGGGCGATCTTTTTGAGGATGGAGTCAGCGTCCGCGGTCCAGGCGAAGGGTTTGGAGTTCTGGTTGTGATGAGTCAGGTATTCGGCAATCGCGGTCTCCAGTTCACGAACGCTGCCGAAGGTGCCGCGCCGGATACGTTTGTCTGTAAGCAGGCCA
>JAIQFN010000061.1 GCA_020073265.1 Terriglobia bacterium
CGACCTGGCGGTTCTCCCTCCCGTCGGCACAACCTAACACAATACGCGCCCGAATCGACAATCGCTGTGCTGTTTTCGGTCGCCGCGCCCACTCTTGGAGCTTCGCCCGTTCCTCTTCACTCACCACGATTGGCTTAGTTGGTCGGCCCATGCTGGTTGGATTCCCAGCATAGCAAGCGGGTTCCTATTATTATGCGAACTTCTGACTCAGGACACTAGCACGTAGCAGTCTATCGACTGGGTGACCTCAGTGCCGTCGTCAGTCACCCCTTTTTCGTAGACGCCAGAACTGTCCATCCACGAAACACTGTTGTCCTTCTTGGCGATGAAGCCATCCAGGCTTGAAACTACGTGCAGTGTTACCGTCGATCTCATTGCCCTCGACATGTTTCCTCCCGATGGGGCCGGCGCCGGCAATTCAGCCCAAAGTGGCATCTGCTTCCAGGCGATTCGTTCCGCGCGATATCAGAGCAAGAACGCCGCCGGATATCTGACCTTGCCGCGAACGCCTTCGAGAGCGCCGGAGCTGAGTTCCATCGCCATGAACGCTTCCGGAGGGAAAGGGCTTTAGAGCGAGCGCGCCTTCTGGCTGGAGAAGCCAAAGCGCGGATAGTAACCCGGGTGCCCGAGAACGATGACAATCCGCTCACCTCGCGCCCGCAACAAATCCAGCCCATGCCGGATCAGTTGTTCGCCGATCCCGCGGCGCTGATGATCGGGCAGCACCGCCACGGGGGCCAATGCCGCGGCCGGAACCGGACCGCCGCTGGTCTCAATCGACATTCGACTGAACAGCACGTGCCCGACGATTTGCCGCTCCACCTCGGCGACCAGGGACAGGAGTACGGCGCCTTCGCTGCGCAAGCCATCCACCAGATCAGCTTCGTCCGGACGTCCGAAAGCTGCTTCGTTAATCGAGCGGATCACCGACTGCTCCTGAGCGTCATCGGTGTGTTCACAACGGACCATCGCATCAACATCTGGATGCACGGTCTCGATCTTATCGTCTTCGGCCCCGGCCGCGCCCGTAGATCGCGGCGCCCCAGACTGGCCGGGCGCCGTACAGGACTCAGGGTTCCGGTTCGGCCTTCTTGGTCCAGTTGGCCGGCTTGGCCTCCTGCCACGCGACGATCTTGCGCACGTCGGTGCCGACGGGCACCGCGACGTCGGTGATCTCGCCGAACATCTCGTGGAAGGTCTGCTCGCCCCAGCGAACTGTCTCCGCGGGATTCGGGTTGTAGATGTTGTTCACGGAATTGTCGAAATGCCCCGAACAGTGGATCTTCGATCCCTTGGGCGCTGTGATGTCATCGGTGGGATAGTACATGGTCTGCCATGCGAAGCTGAAGTGCGGCACGCTCAACAGCTTTTCGCTGCGTCCTTCCGGAGAGATGAGGCTGATGTCGTAATCCTTGCCGCGGAAGTGCATGTGCGGCATCAACGACAGAATCTTTACGTCGGCGCCAAACACCAGGTCGGTCTCCACCTTGTAGTCCGGATCTCCGGGAGGAATCGCAAAGTGGTACGCATTCAGAACCACTGTGTACACGCGCTCCTTGGGCGGTTCCTTGGCGAAGATCAAGCCGATCTTGGTCTGGTCCGTTCCGGCTGTACCGTTCGGCGTGTAGTGCAGTTCAAAGACAATGTTGGAGCCGGCCGACACCAGCTTGGCGCGCCCGGGTTCCAGTTCCAGCGGCACGGCGCCCGGCGCATAGCCCGCCAGATACTCCACCGGCTCGTGGCTGGGGTTCGAGCCGGGAGGCTGCACGAACGCGATCACGTGATGCACGATGGCGCGATTGCCGGGCCGTATCTCGGCCACTTGAACCCAGCGGTCTTCGGTGAAATGCGTCGGCACAACGAAGTGCTCGTAGTCCATCACTCCGGTGGCCTGCACGTGGAACGGCTGAGCCATCGCAATCTCGACGTCCGGCTTTCCGATGCGCCATCCCTCCTCGAATTGCGCCGGCGCAGGCAGGTCTTTCGGATCGCCCTCGGGAGCGCCCGAGTCCACCCAAGCCACCACCTTGTCGATTTCATCCTGACTCAGCGACCGGTCGTTGCGAAACTTGCCGTAGTGCGGATCGGCATGCCAGGGCGGCATGCTGCGTTTCAGCACCGCTTGCCGGATGGCTTTGGCCCAAGGCCGGGCCTGCGCGTAGGTGAGCAACGCCATCGGTGCGGCCTCGCCGGGGCGGTGACAGGTCTGGCAGTTCTTCTGCAGGATGGGTGCAACGTCCTTGGAAAACGTCACCGGTGGGCGGCTCGTTGTCGCCGCGCTCAGTAACGCCGCTCCCGCCATCCCAGCCAAGACCAAGCTTTTAGATTTCATCCGGACGTCCTTTCGCAGACACTTGTCGCTCTTTTGGATCTTAAGACCTATCCACCGCGTTCGACAATAGCAAAAGACGGCTCGATCCGAGAGGTTCAGTCAATAAAACCCGGAAAACTCCGTACGGAACCGCCCTGGCGAAAGCCCGAGAGGCACTTGAGAAGTCGCCGACGGAATCGTGTTGCCGCTGCTGAACCCGGATGGTTTTCACCGGATGAAACAGGTTAACTACCGATTTTTCCCGACGCCGCCTGGTTCGGCTCCCACAGCACTTCCTGGACGCCCAGCACATGATTCACCCAACGGCTCCAGACGAAGAACGCGTCGCCCAGCCGGTTCAGGTATTGGACGGCCTCAGGCGGAATCTGCTCCTCGCGCGAGAACCGGACCGCCGCTCGCTCCGCGCGCCGGCAGATGGTGCGGCAGGCGTGCAGCTCGGTGTTCAGCCGCGAGCCGCCGGGAAGTACGAACGAGCGCAGTGGCTGGAGCTCCGCGTTGGCCTGGTCGATCTCCTTCTCGAGCTGCTCGATTTCAGCCGGCGTGATGCGCGCCTGCTTGGGATGCACGTCCTCGGGCCGGGTGGCCAGGATCGATCCCAGATTGAATAGCTCGTGCTGGACGCGCCGCAGGATTCCGGCAAGCTGCGGGACCGCTTCCGCTTCCGCCGCCGATACACAGGCCATCCCCACGAAGGCGTTCAACTCGTCGACAGTGCCGTAGCACTCGATGCGCAGGGAATCCTTCGCCACGCGCTGCCCGCCGGCCAGGTGCGTCTCGCCTTTGTCGCCGGCCTTGGTGTAGATGCGATTCAGCGCAATGCGCGGCTCATCGAACTTGGGATCGGACATGGCAGCGGCTCCGTTCCCATTCTCCCGCATCTCACGCGCGACTCCTTCAACCCTGCGACGCGGCTCTCGTCGAGCGGTTGAACAACTGCAATCGCTGGCGAACCACCGCCTTCATCGCGTCCACCGCGGCGGGCAGCAGCTTGTAGGGCACGATCTGATCCGGCGCCTCGGCAAATGCGGCCTCCAGCGCGCGCCGCCAGGCCACGCGCAGTTCCGAGTTGATGTGGATCTCGGTGATGCCCGCGCCTATCGCCTCCGCCAAGTCGCCGTCGTTGGTTCCGGAAGCGCCATGCAGCGTCATCGGCAGACCCGTGGCTCTCGCGATCGCCGCGATACGGGCAATGTCCAACCGCTTCTGCGCCTCGCCGCGCAGCATGCTTCTCGAAAGACCGTGGCTGCTCCCCACTGCCGGAGCCAGAATGTCGATCCGGGTGGAGACGGCAAACTCGCGCGCTTCTTCCGGCGTGGTCAGCGTGAGATCCTTCGGCGCTTCGTCGTGAATTACAGACCCGCTTCCGATCTCGCCGATTTCGCCTTCCACCAGGATGGAAGGAGCGATCGCCTTGAGCGCCTCGACCGCGCGCTTGGTTTCCGCGATGTTTTCCCCGAAGGGCAGCTCGGAGCGATCGAACACCACCGAATCGAATCCCGCTCGCGCCGCCTCTTCCGCCGAAACGAGCGAGTGCGTATGGTCCGCGTTGAGGAACACCGGATGCTCGTATTCTTCCCGCAGGCTTTTCACCGCGGCGGCCAACGTGCGCACGCCCAGGAATTCGCGCTCGCCCTCCGACGCCCCCACGATCACCGGCGCCTTCAGCTCCCGCGCCGGTTCGAAGACCGCCTTCAGTCCCGCCAGATCGGAGATGTTGAAATGGCCGACCGCCACCTTGTTCCGCCGCGCTTCGGCCAGCACTTCGCGCAGTGACTGCACGGGATCCACCTCGCTCTTTCAGCTTATCTCTCGATGAGGCTCGCGAAGCGCGGCCGGTCTGTACGCCAGGAAACAGGCACCGTAGCGCGGTGAAGATTCCCCCAACTTCTGCCGATAACCTTTACGGATATGCTCGCGGAGACTCAAGACGCCGAAGTGGTCCTGCACCGCTTCAACAAGCTCCTGCAGGAGCTGGTACGCGGCACCATGAGCCGTAACACATTCCAGCCCTGGGAGATAGAGATTCTCCTGGATATCGAGACCTGCAATCTCCGCGAAGCTGTGAAGCGCGAAACACTGCGCCGCTACCAGAAAGCCGTCCAGCGCTCCATGGAAAAAGGCGCCCGCGCTCCCCTCAAGCTCTCCGAATATCTCCAAGGAAAAAAATCTGCCGCGAAGAAGCCTCAGTCCGCGTAATTTGCCGGCTCCCAGTGGGATGCCCGTCCTTCCGCCTTGCTATCCTAAGTTGAGCGAAGCCGAAAAGGAGAATCCGCATGGGTTGTGGCAGCGGAATGGTTGGCCCAAGAATCGAGGAGGAGACCGGCAAACGCAAGGTCTTCTGCGTCAAATTCCAGCGGGAAATGGTCGGACTGGATGAAGTCCCGTTCGATAACCACCCGCTCGGCCAGCGCATCTATGAGAACGTCTCCAAGGAAGCCTGGAAGATGTGGCTCGAGCAGATGAAGATGATCATGAATGAATACCGGCTCAACCTGGGAACTCAGGAGGCGCAGGAATTTCTGCTCAAGCAGATGGAAGACTACTTCTTCGGCGAAGGCGCCGCATTGCCGCCCGGCTACGTTCCCCCCAAGGCCAAGGGCTGAGACCGGCCGATTTCCGATTTGACTTAAACCACCGGCAGCGCCGCCGCAATTTCAAAACGCAATCGCCCGTGCGCCAGCCTTAACGCGCGATCCACTTCCTCCGCCGACCGGCCGCGCGCGAAGATGAACCCCAGATAGCTGTTCCCCTCCGGCAGCGGGACCAGTTTCTGTCCTTGCTTGGCCGTCACGATTACGTCCTCGATGCCTTCCGCCGACCGCGCATCTTCCAGGCCCTCGGCGTCCACGTAGATTCCTTCGCGCGGGATCGGGATCATCATGACGCCCGCCGCACCCGGCGGCATGGCCACCGACGAGAAATCTTCACCGGCCGCGTGCCGCAAAATCAAGTCTTCGAGGCCCGGCAGAACGCGCGCGCACAGGCCGCCGATCGGACGCGCCGCCACTTCCAGCATCCAGACGCCGCGCCCGTTCACGCGCATCTCGGCGTGCACCGGACCGCGCGTCAGCCCAAGCGCCCGGATAGCCTTTTCCGTCGTGCGGACCATCTCGCGCTGCGTCGCGGCATCCTCGCGCGACGGCGTGACGTAAATTGTCTCCTCGAAGTACGGGCCGTTCAGAGGATCCGGCTTATCAAACAGCGCCAGCACGCGCAGGCGTCCCTCCAGCAGAATGCCTTCCAGCGCAAACTCGCGCCCTTCGATGAAACTTTCCACTTGGATGAATCGGCTCTGGTCATCCTGCAGCCGCGCGATGTCCGGCTCGGCCAGCAGCGCCGCGATCCTGTTGAACGCAGCCACGAACTGCCCGGGATCGTCGGCCCGGATCACGCCGCGGCTGGCCGAGAGACCGAGCGGCTTCAGCACGCACGGATACGTCGCTTCCTGCGCGGCCGGATGCGGACCTCGCGCGATCTCCAGGCGGCGGAACTCAGGCACCAGCATCCCGGCGGCGCGAAAGCGCTCGCGCGCCAGAAATTTATCGCGGCTGGCCAGCACCGCATCTGGCGAGTTGTATGGAATCCGCATGCGCTCGGCCGCCAGCGCGGCGATGTAAGCCGGCCGGTCGCCCACCGCGACGATCCCGTCCACGCGCGCCTCCGCCGCCAGCACCGCGCCCGCCTGCGCTGGATCTTCGAAGCGCACTGGTATCGCCTGGTCGCCCCAGGGATCGTCCAGCACGTGGCAGCGATCGGTGGCCAGCACCAGGTCGAAACCCAGTCGCGCGGCGGCGTCGGCAAAAGCGCGCGTTTGATAGCCGGTTGTCGCGCCGATCAGCAGCAGTCTTTTTCGATCGCCCACCTGCTTCCCATTGTGTCTCAAGCGCTGTGTCTCAAGCTGCTAGCCTGAACTCATGCGCACTCTCGCCTGGGCCGTGCTGGCGGGCTGCGGCCTGTTCGCCGTGCAAGGCTCGGCTCAACTGCTCACCCCGGTTTGGATCGAAGTCGGCGAGGACGGAGTCGCCCTCGCGCGCGTGGTGGCCGCGACGTCCAGCGACTGCCCGGCCATCAATATCGACGGCTCCACCAGCCGCATGACGCTGCGAACCCCCGTGCCGCCCGGCTTCGCGCCCGCCTGCGAGTCCACGATTCCAGCGAACGCCCGCAGCGCCAACGTCAACGGGCAGGTGCTGGCGCTTCCCAAAGCCGACCCCTCGCGGATCGCCGTCATCGGCGATACCGGCTGCCGCGTGGCGCACGGCCAAGTGCAGGACTGCAACGATCCGGCTCAGTGGCCGCTCCCGCGCGTCGCCGACCGCGTCGCGTCGGCGCATCCCGAACTGGTGATTCATGTCGGCGATTATCTTTACCGCGAAATCCCGTGCCCTGCCGATCAGCAGGCCCTGTGCGGAGGAACGCCGGCCGGCGACCGCTGGGAAACCTGGAACGCCGACTTCTTCGCGCCCGCTTCCGCTTTGCTCCGAGCCGCGCCCTGGGCGCTCGCCCGCGGCAACCACGAAGATTGCGGCCGCTCCTGGCGCGGTTGGTTCTACTATCTGGATCCGCATCCCTGGAGCGGCGAAACCTGCCAACCGTTCCAGCCGCCCTATCGGATCCGGCTCGGATCGTTCCACCTGGTCGTGTTCGATACCTCCGCCGTCACCGACAACCTGCCCGCTTCCGAGATCGCGCGCTATGCCGCCGCGCTCGGCGCGCTCCACGAAGACCACGCCTGGTTGGTGAGCCATCACCCGTTCTGGGGCTTCAAGACATTGGAAGGCTCCACGCAGCCAGCCATTCCCGGCCTGACGGAGGCCTGGCGCAAGGCCTCGCCGCACGGCATCGATCTGATCGTCTCCGGCCACGTTCACCTGTTCGAGCTGCTCGGCTTCGATCACAAAGTGCCGCCGCAGCTCGTCTCGGGCGATGGCGGTACCGGCCTTTCCACCGCCATTCAAGCGCCGCTCCGCGGGATGCATTTGGAAAACGCCAAGGTGCTGGCCGGCGTGAGCGAGCGCCAGTTCGGTTACACGCTGCTCACGAAATTCGCGGGCCATTGGAACGCGAGTCTGAACAGCATCGAGGACCGCGTACTGGCGGCCTGTGTCATTGAGGCCCGCGCAGTTTCCTGCCACTGAGAAACTATAATGTTTACGTGACGCACGCACTGCTAGCTGGAACATTCACATGAGCGAGATCGCCGATCTGCTGGAGCGCCTCCGCCGCGGCGCCGAGTTGGTTGCCGTTTCCATCACTGGCGCGGCCGGCTCGGAGGTCGACTACGCGCCCCAGCCCGGCAAGTGGAGCATCCGCCAGATTGTCGCGCACTTGTCCGATTCCGAGATGGTTGCGGCCATGCGGCTGCGCCAGATTATCGCGGAAGAGAATCCCCGGTTGGAAGCCTGGGATCAGGATGCCTGGGTCAGGAATCTCGACTACGCCCGGCGCAAGCCCTCCCAGTCGCTCGAGACATTCCGGCGTGTCCGCGCCGAAAACTACGATTTGATGAAGGATCTGCCCGAAGCGGCCTTCGAACGCGCGGGCATTCATTCCGAGCGCGGCCGCATCACCTTGAAACAACTCCTGCAACTGATCGCCGAGCACGCCGAGAGTCACGCCGCCCAACTGCGCACCCGCCGCGCCGAATTCAAGTCCTTCAAAGCCGCCGCCCAATGAAACTTCGATCTTGCTGCCTCGCGATTGCCGCCGCGTCCGTTCTGCTCGCCGCCACTGCCGACTTCGATGCCCAGGGCCAGCGCTGGTGGGCGCACATCCGATTCCTGGCGAGCGACGATCTCCAGGGCCGCGACACCGGCAGCCCGGGCCATCTCAAAGCCGCGCATTACGTTGCCGGCGAGTTCGAGCGCTTCGGCTTGAAGCCGGCCGGTACATCCGGCTACCTTCAGCCGGTCCAGTTCAACGTGAAGCAGATCGTCGAGGATCAATCCAGCCTCGCCCTGGTCCGCAACGGCAAGACCGAGCCATTGACGCTGGGCGACGACGCCACGCTCGGCCTGCGCGGCGACATCCAGGAGAACACCGAAGCGGGCGCCGTCTTCGCCGGCTACGGTTTGAGGATTCCCGAAAAGAATTACGACGACCTGGCCGGCTTGGACGTGCGCGACAAGATCGTCGTGTTTCTCGCGGGCGGCCCGGCCTCCATTCCCGGCCCGCTCAAGGCGCATTATTCCTCCGGCGGCGAGCGCTGGAAGTATCTGAAAGCCGCGGGCGCCGTCGGAACCGCCACCATCCAGAATCCGAAGTCGATGGACATCCCCTGGGCCCGAGCGCGCCTGAGCCGCTTCATGCCGTCCATGAGCCTGGCCGATCCTTCGCTCGACGAAAGCCAGGGACTGCGCCTCGCGGTCACTATCAACGCCGAGCGCGCCGGCAAATTTTTCGAAGGTACCGGCCACACCGTCGCCCAGATCCTGGCGGACGACGACAACCACCGGGCTCTGCCGCATTTCGCGCTGCCAGCGTCCATCCGCGCACATGTCCAACTGAAGAAGTGGCAGGTGGAATCGCAGAACGTCGCCGCATTAGTGCCCGGCACGGACCCCAAGCTGAGAGACGAGTACGTGGTGCTGACGGCGCACCTGGATCACGTCGGCGTCGGCCAGCCCATCAACGGCGACAAGATCTACAACGGCGCGATGGACGACGCCTCGGGCATCGCGTCGCTGCTCGAGATCGCGCGCATGCTGCACGAATCCAACGCCAGTCTCCGCCGCTCGGTGCTGTTCGTCGCGGTCACCGGCGAAGAAAAAGGCCTGCAAGGCTCGCGTTACTTCTCCACGCATCCCACCGTCAACGGAAAGTCGATCGTCGCCGACATCAACATGGACATGTTCCTGCCGCTGCATGCGCTGCACTATCTGGAAGTGCAGGGGCTGGGCGAATCCTCGCTCGGCGATGACATCCGCGCGGTGGCCGGCGATCAAGGTGTCGAAGTGCAGGCCGATAAGGAGCCGCAGCGCAATCTCTTCATTCGCAGCGATCAGTACAGCTTCATCCGCCGCGGCATTCCCGCGCTGGCGTTCAAGTTCGGCTACCTGCCCGGCTCGCCCGAGGAAAAGCTGCACAAGGATTGGCTGCACGACCGCTATCACGCGCCGTCGGACGACTTGAACCAGCCGGTCGACAAGGCCGCCGCAGCGCAATTCAACCAGATCATCCTGGCATTGGCCGAGCGCGTCGCCAACCAACCCGGCCGCCCGCAGTGGAAGGCCGACAGTTTCTTCCGGAGGTTCGCCAGTGAGTGAAAAAGCTGCCATCCTGCGCAAGCTGCACGCAGGTCCGAAGATCCTGGTGCTCCCCAACGCCTGGGACGTCGCCAGCGCGCGCATTTTTGAAACCGCCGGCTTCCCTGCCATCGCCACTACCAGCGCCGGCGTCGCCAACTCGCTCGGATATCCGGACGGCCAGAGCATCAGCCGCGATGAAATGCTGGACGTGGTGCGCCGCATCTCCAGGGCGGTTGCGATTCCCGTCACTGCCGACATGGAATCCGGCTACGGCGACGCGCTCCGAACCGCGCTGGGCGTCGTGGACGCCGGCGCTGTGGGCATGAACCTCGAGGACTGCACCGAAAAGACCGCCGAATCGCTGATCGACCTGGCCACCCAATGTAAGATCATCGAAGCGATCCGCGCCCGGACCGACCTGGTGATCAACGCCCGCACGGATGTCTTTCTGCGGTCCGTCGGCGATCCGGCCACGCGCGTGGATCTTGCCATCGAGCGTCTCAACGCCTATAGAAACGCCGGCGCCGACTCCTTGTTCGCACCAGGCGTGAGCGACGCCGAGACCATCGGCAAGCTGGCGCGCGCGGTCAACGGACCGCTCAACATTCTCGCGGTCGCCGGCACTCCACCGGTCGCTGAACTCCAGCGGCTGGGCGTCGCCCGCGTGAGCGTCGGCTCCGGCCCCATGCGCGCCACCATGGGCCTCACGCAGCGCATCGCTAGAGAACTGCTCGAGAGCGGAACCTATTCCTCGTTCACCGATGGCGCGCTCATCTATACCGACGCGAACCGCCTGTTCCGATCCGCCACCGGCTAACCTGAATCATGGAGTGGTTCGAAGATGAGGATTTCTGGCGCGAACTGTATCCTTACATGTTCCCGCCCGATCGGATCGCCGCGGCCGCCGACCAGGTTGCACAGTTTCTGGCTCTGACAAAAGTCGAAGGCGGCGCCGTGCTCGACCTCTGCTGCGGACCCGGCCGCCACTCGGTCGAGTTCGCCAGGCTCGGTCTGAATGTCACCGGCGTCGACCGCACTCCGTTCCTGCTCGACCGCGCGCGTGAGCGGGCCCAAGCGGCCGGCGTCAAAGTGGAGTGGGTTCTCGACGACATGCGCAACTTCCGCCGCCCCGCCGCCTTCGACCTCGCGTGCAGCCTGTTCACCTCCTTCGGCTACTTTGATAACCCCGACGAAGACCTGCTCGTCCTCCGAAACGTGCATGCAAGCCTCAAGCCCGGGGGCGTGTTCGTTCTCGAGACGCTCGGCAAGGAACGGCTCGCGCGCGTGTTGCTGAAGTCGATCTGCGAAGACTTTCCGGACGGTGCCGTGCTGCTGCAACGCCCGCAAGTCCGGGACGACTGGTCGCGCGTCTCGAACGAATGGACCTTGCTCAAGGACGGCCGCTATCGAACCTTCCGTTTCGAGCACACCATCTACTCCGGCCGGGAATTGAAAGAGCGGCTGATTTCCAGCGGATTCGCCGACGTCAAGTTGTTCGGCGATCCCCAGGGCGGCCCCTACGGCCCGGACGCATTACGGCTGGTCGCCGTGGCTCGCAAAGCAAGTTAGCCGTAATACCGGAATCGCTTCCAGAATTCGGGCCAGGGCCGGCGCGGCGGCCCGCACACAAAAATGTCCGGATGATCGGAGCTCTCTTCATTCTTGACGCCGAAGCGATTGGTATTGTGCCCGGCCAGTTCACACGATTCGAAATTGCGTTGCACGAACGACCGCGACAATCCCACCACGATCAGCTTCTCGGGAGCCGGATCGCCATAGCCCCGCGCCCAGTAGGAATTGACGCCGCTGATCGCTTTGGGCAGGCCGTACGCCGAGCCGTAAAGATCGATCGCGCCCGCTTCCCCGTAGTTGCCGGCCAGCACGGCCAGCCTCGCGCGCTGCTCCGATGGCAGGGAATCCCGGATGTGAGCGACCGTCGCCACCAACTCCGGCCAGCCGACCTCCTCGCGCCAATCGGAGTTCACGTGGTTGGCGATCTGCCACCAGCCCGAGTTCACCGGAGTCAGCGGCACCAGGAACGCCACCGCGAGCATTGCTCCCGCGGCGAGGCCAGCGTAGGTGAGAGCGCGCCCGAAGCGGGCCCATCCGGTTTGCGCGCTCAAGCGCCGCTCCCAAAGCACCGCGCCCGAAGCGAACAGCATCGGATAGGCCGGCCCCATGTAATAGCTCCGCCCTTTGGCGATGAAGAACAGCAGCAGCACCAGGACGAACGTCCATCCCATCGCGCGATACCGTTTCCCTTCCGGCACGAAGAAGTAGAAGTAGAGACCCGTGATCCACAGCGGAACCGTGAACGGACTGGCCGGCACCAGAAGCTGCTCGATCAGGAAGCCGCTGGTTCGGCCGATCCGTATGTCGCGCGCGTGGATATCGTTCAGGAAGTCCAGCGAAATGAACTGGTGCTGCATCTGCCAGATCAGGTTGGGGAGAAAAACCACCAGCGACAGCGCCACACCGTACCACAACCATCGGCTCCTCAAGTAGCGGCGCACATCGGTCAGAAGGACGGCTCCGGCGACCGCCGCCACCAGAAACAACATGGTGTACTTCGTCATCATCCCCAGGCCCACCGCGGCGCCGATCCCCAGCCACCAGCGCGGGTCTTCGGAGCGCAGCAATCGGATCATCAGGTAAGCGATGGCAACCCACCACAGATAGTCGAAGGTGATGTATTGGAACAGCAGTCCCTCGGAGAGCGCCACCGGCGCAACGGCCACGGCCGCACCGGCGATCGCTTGCGCCCAGCGTTTGCCTCCCAGCTCGCGCGCCATCCAACCGGTCAACACCAGCGCCGCGCCTTGTGCAACCGCGCCGAACAGCCGCAGCGCGGCCAGCGACGGCCCGAACAATTCGAAAGATACGCGCGCGATAAACGGCGTCAGCGGCGGATACGCTACGAAGCCCCACGCCAGGTGGCCTGCATCGTCCACCGTGGCGAGTTCGTCCCGATGGAATCCGTAGCGGCCGTCCGTGAACGCATGCAGAAGGATGCGAGCCAGCGCCAGAAGAACCAGAATGCCGGTGTCGGACATCACGGCGCTTCGCAAGATTGAGGACCGCCCAGTTTCCGAACGCTCCCCGCTAGCAGGCGACATAGCTTCCTACAAGCTTAGAACGCGCACCCTGCCGATAGGTTAGTTAGCTTCGTGCGGCGCCAGGTGCGCCAGCCGCCGCCGCAACGTTTCATAGGCGCGAAACAGCAGCGACTTCAGCGCGGGAATCGAACAGTCCAGCACTTGCGCGATCTGGGCGTAATCCATGCCCTCATACTTGTGAAGCAGCACGGCGGCGAGTTGCTTGGCAGGCAGCGACTCGATGGCGGCCCGAATCTCCTCCGCCCACTGATCTTGAGCCAGGCGCTGATCGGCGCCGGGCGCCTGGTCCGCCACTTCGAGCTTGCGGACGCTCCCCGGCGCGTTGTCGTCGAGCCGCACCTGCGCGCTTTCTCTGCGCGTGTCCCTGCGCCAGTTCAGCGCCACGTTGGTGGTGATGCGGAAAAGCCAGGTGGCGAACTTCGCGCCCGGCCGATAGCTCTTGCGCGCTCGATACACGCGCAGAAAAACATCCTGCGCCAGTTCCTCCGCGATGGCCCGGTTGCGAACCAGCCGGTACAGGTGATTCAGGACGGCCCTGCGATTCCGCGCCAGTAGCGTTTCAAAGCTCGGAACGTCGTCCTCCGAGACTCTCAGCATCAGCGCCGTATCAGGATCGAGGACCCACTCAGCCACTATGCATGTTCAAACGCGGCCCGCGCGCGAACCGTTACGTGCCAGTTGTAAAGTTTTGTTAAACCAAGAGGGGACAGACGAATCTGTCCCAAGCGCCAATTTTTCCTCTCGGAGCGATTTAGAGCTGATCGCGCGTGGACAGATCCGTCTGTCCCCGGTTCTCGCGACGCCCCTCAGCCCTTGCTCTGCTCTTCCGGCGCCTGATGCTCGGGGAACACCGCGTACCCCTCCGGCGGCGGAAACAGCTTGTACAGCAGATTCAGCCGCTTGCGCAAATGCCGGCTGGGCAATTGTCGCGGGCCGGTGTCCACGTCGATGTCGCAGCAAATGCCGTGCAGGTACAACGTCAGCGTGTCGATGAAGGACTGCCGCGCGTAGTCGCGAAACAGCTTGGTCTCCTTGCGGATGTTGCTCTGCCGGCGCAGCAGCCCCTGCTTCACCTGCCAGCTTTCTTCATCCACTTCGCCGTGCACGCCGGCGCGCAACTCCTCCCGCAGCAAGGTGAAATACTGAGACTGCGCTTCTTCGGACCACAAATCGCCGGCCAGCGTCGCCAGGATGTGATAGAAGCGGTAGTGATATTCCGACACGTCCTGGTCCTTGAGCGCGAAGACCAGCACTTCTTCCTTGTCGAAGCGCACCTGCGTCGCCCACGAGAGCCGGTTCTCCGGCGGCTTTTCCGTGCAGACGAATTCATCGCCGCGCTCGTCGCCCTTCTCCTTGCCGTCGCCTTTTTCCAGGTACGGAACCAGCATGATGGAGACTTTCGGCAGCAGCGCCGCGATCGCGGGTGGCAGCGCCGCGATCGGTTCCTCGAGATATTCCTTTAGGTCTTCCTCACTCAACGGCACCGAGGCGCAGAAGTAGGAAAACGTATTGCTCAGCGGAATCATCTCGCCGCGGAACCGCGCCGCGAACTGACCGACGCTCAGCTTGGAAAGATCGGGTTGAGCCAACATCTGGAGGGATCGCTAGAATCATTCTATCATCACAGGGCGTGGCCGCACCGTTTCTGGCCTTTCTGCGCCGGTGTGCGGTCACCTTATCACCTCGGACCGCGCACGGTTTAGTGCCTCCACAACTTCAACATCCGCTGAGCGAGTTCGGGCCAGAATAATGTGCTAGCAATAGACCCCCACCTGGAACACCTCCTCTAAAGTCGAGTCGGAACGGCGGAACGATGTTCTATTCCTGATCTCACGATCGCACGGGTGTGATGAGATGACGTTATCAGGAGATCAGGGGATCAGTAGATGCCACGTTGCGATCGCACGCGCTGGGTAAAATCTTGAAGGTTATCAATGAGCTGTATCGCTCGCTCCGGCGATCCGGAGAATAAGCCTGCTTGCAGTGGCTTCCAACCTTTGCCGCTCTGCTGGATCACTTCTCAGCTCATCGAAAGAGTCCTGAGAGCGATACGTGAATGTACCGGATGGGGCCCAGAACCGTTCACCCTCCGCGGCATGATCCAAATCACCATAGATCAGCGATTGGAATATTTCGAACCGGGCGAATTTCTCTAAAAGGTCCTCGTCGCCTGTTACAATCTCGCGAAGCGGCACGCGCAGTGAATTGAGTATATAGTCCGAGACTGGACAATAGCGCCGCTCCATCCCATCGAGCCATCTCCAATGATCCTGGAAAAAGTCTGCCCTCTGATGCAACAATCTTACAATTGGTAGTTCTGGTTCGTGGGGCCTCAATCGTGATTTCGTCTCCACTAGCAAAACGCGCAAGACCTCAAAAGAGTCATTTGCACAGGCAGCCACGCCGGCAGCGTACATCGCTCGTAGCGCGGGGTACTTCGCTACTCCCTCCCACAGGGTGTAATACGCCCCCTGGGGAACGGCGTTGACAATTAAGCCCGCCAGGGCCTTGCCAAAGATCTTCGCCTGTTGTGCGTCTGCCCAGTGGCAACCAACAATGAGGAGTTTGGCTAATTTGCTTGTCGCTTCGTCGGCGGAAACTACCCGTTCGGTGAAGGCCTGCTGAGAGGGTCGTGTTCCGTAGTTGACTATCTCCGACGCTTCAACCTTGACGCGTGCCTCGTCTGCAAGTGGCATTAGAAAATCGTGCAATTTCAACGGGTGTGTTGGCTCTGCTATCAGTTTCTTCAAGTGTGCAACAAGAGGTTCGATACCCACGCCTGATTCGGGCATCAGATTCTGTGTGGCTTGAGCCGTCTCCGCCAAATGTCTCTGTCCAAGTTGTTCGTAACGAATCCTTCCAGGAATAGTCAGTTTCATCTGCAGGTTGCCACCATTAACGTAGAGGCAGTCGCTATTTTGGAACGACTCAAGCGCCTTGTACTGCCCTCCGTCGAATACGTTGATCGTCATCCGGCCCTGCCCCTCCAAATACCGAAGCATGTCCGCTGCGATGGACTGTTCGCTTCCGAGGCAGCCGAGCATGTTTGAGTAAGCTAGAAAATCCAAGCTTGCCAATTGCCCTTTGCCGCGGAATTCGACCATCTCGTAGGTTTTCAATTCCCTGGTTTCAGTCTCTGTCATACGATTCCATCCAAAATAAGATCTAAGAGCCTCTTCGAGGAGCTCCACCATCTCACGACGCTCGGTCGCGGCTGCAGTGCGAAGATGCTGATGCAGGTCCGCGTCAAGATTGAATGTGGCTTTCTTGTCCAAAATCAGTTTCCAATCATATATACAGCTATACAGCTGTACATGTCAAGCTTTGATCTAGTTTAATATTGTCTGTGTGTGTGTTTGTGTGTAAAAATAGCCTTAGGAGATCCCATGAGCGAACCTCAGCAACCCTCGAGTTTTATCGATCTTGAAAAGAGGCTAAGGCAGCATCCTCTCGTTGCACCAAGACTCAATCATGCACGGGATATGCACGCAGCCGAAGCAACGATACGAGAGTGTATTTACGGAGAGCCGGTGACCATTGAATCGTGGCGCCGTTCTTCGACATACCACCAGATCAAGATGGCCTTTCGTAAGATCAAGCCGCGGTCAAGACCGACGCGCGATGAACTCGAACGCATGATGAAACACCTCAGCTTCGAGATCAACCGATTTCGCATTGGAGCTTCCCGCTGGCCCGCCGGCGACCAGCCCGACCAGTGTCGTCCAGGGGTGCCGGTGGACGCTATGATTCGCGAATCTTGCCTTCTTCACTTCCGTCTTCTTCTAGATTTCTTTTATCCGCGAATCGATCCTGCCAAGAGTGTCTTCGACGATATCTTTGTCACCGACTATTTTCTGGACTCGACCAGACTGTCCCCAACGTTCCAGAAACTACTAGAAACACCACAGTGGCTCAGCGAATATAGAGACATGCTTGATTGGCGACTCGCGCATCTAACGATGAGGCGATTTGAATTTGAGGCCCCCCCACACCGCTTTTGGAACCCGGCCGAGCAATTCGGACACATTGAAAAGCTGATCACAGAATTCCTCAATGCTATCGATGATGAAATGAAAAGCTTGTTCGATCCAACACGCCAAGGCTAGACTCAGGCTTTCGGTAGACTAAAGGTAGTGGCGCGCAGAGTCCTGATATCGGCGGGTGAAGCTTCGGGCGACCTCTACGCGGCCGGATTGGTGGACGCACTCCGGCGGCGTAACCCGGATCTCGACTTCTTCGGATGCGCCGGCCCCCGCATGCAGCAGGCCGGCGTCCGGGCCGTGGTGGACGCCCGCAGCATCGCCGTGGTCGGCCTGGTGGAAGTGATCACCCACATCCCGCGCGTCTGGCGCGAATACCGCAAGCTTCTGGCCGCTGCCCTCAAAACGCGTCCGGAAGTGGCCATCCTCACCGACAGCCCGGACTTCCACTTGCGGCTGGCGCGGCAGCTCAAGAAGCGCCAAATCCCCGTGATCTACCTGGTGGCCCCGCAGGTCTGGGCGTGGCGCAAAGGCCGTTTGCCCCTGATGCGCCGCACCATCGACCGGCTGCTGTGCATTTTCCCCTTCGAGCCGGAGTTTTTCGCGAAGCACGGCATGGACGCCGCCTACATCGGCCACCCGTTGACGCGCCTGGTGCGGCCGTCGGCGGACCGCGACGAGCTGCGCCGGCGCTTTGGCGTCTCGGGCGCGGCTCCGGTGATCGCCTTGCTTCCCGGGAGCAGAAAAGGCGAAGCGGCCCGGCACCTTCCGATCCTGCTCGAAACGGTCCAGCGGATCCGCCAGGCTTCGGCGGCGGCGGATGCCCGCTTCATCCTCGCGGTTCCACCCGGCACCGTGCCCGCGGAATCAACTTTTCGGGAACGCATTTCCGCTTCATCCATCCAATTGCTTGAGGGCCAGACCTGGGATGTACTGGCCTGCGCGGATCTGGCGCTGGCAGCAAGCGGTACTGTTACCATCGAAGCGACTCTGCTAGGAACCCCGCTGATTGCGTTTTATCGTGTCAACAATTTGAGCTGGTGGATGGGCAGGCATCTGGTCAAAGTCCCTTTCTACTCCATGGTGAACCTGGTGGCTGGACGGCGCATCGTGCCGGAGTTGATTCAAAATGAATTGAGCGCCGCGCGCCTGGCGGAGCAGGCGGTCGCTCTGCTCGCCGAGCCAGCCGCGCGGGAAAACATGCGGCGCGAGTTGCTCGTGGTGGCTCAGAAGCTATCTGGGCAGGACGATCCCATGGAAGTGGCCGCGGCCCTGGTCGAGAAACATTTGTCGAGCGCGCAGGACGAGCCGTCGCGATGGCAGCAGGACACGCTTCCGCCCCGTTCGGTCGTGCGCGCTTAACTTAAAGAGGAACTGGTTCATGTTTCGTAAGACACTCGTCGCGGCGCTCCTGATGACGTCGCTCGCCGCGGCGCAGGATCGCGGCTCCAAGCCCGGTCGCATCGACGTCGACAACTACATCATCGACGCCGATGTGAACCCCCGCACGCAGACGCTGGTTGCCACGGTGAAGGTCCGCTTCGTTGCGCTGGATAACGACATCTCCTCGCTGTCTTTCGAGTTGAACAACGCGCTGAACGTTTCGAGCGTCGTCGACGACACCGGCAACCAGATCCCGGCTTCGCGATCTTCGCAGGATTTTACCGTTCGCCTCAACTTTCCCGCCCCTCTCACCAAGGGCAAAGCCACCACCTTGACGTTCAAGTACGACGGCCGCCTGACCGGCCAGGAAGATTCGCCGGTCTACGGCATCAAGTTCGGCGCCATCCAGAATAATTTTGCGTACCTGATGTATCCGGCTCGCTGGTTCCCGGTCAACGGCTACACGGTGGACCGCTACACCGCCGATCTGCGCATCACCGTGCCCTCCAGCTTCAAGGTCATCGCCAGCGGACTGGAACACTCCGAGGCCGCCGGCGCCGAAAAAACCTTGTACCAATTTCAATACTCCAAGCCGTCGTTTCCCGGCAGCATCGCGGTGGTCCAAGGCGAGCCCACTCGTGTCGATTCGCAGGGCGTCACCACGTCGCTGTACTTCCGCCAGAAGCAGTCGCTAGCCAACGCCTACGGGGAAGAGACCGGGAAAATCATGAGCTACTTCACCAGCGTGTACGGCTTGCCGCCGCAGGCCAACCTGACGCTGGTGGAGACCGAGGATGGCACTCCCAACGGCTTCTCGGCGCCGGGTGTGGTCTTTCTTTCGCCCAAAGGCATCGGCAACCAGGTGGCGGCGCGGCTGCTGGCCAACCAGCTCGCGCGGCAGTGGTGGGAGACGCTGGTGTCGCCCATCAATCGCGACCACATGTGGATCGAGAACGGCAACGCCCGCTACGCCGAGCTGCTGTGGGATGAACACGCCAACGGCCCCGCCGCTTTCGAGCAGGACGTCCACGATACTTACGTCGAGGCCCTTACGGTGGACAATCCGCCGCTCATCCAGTCCTCGCGGCTGGAGGATTTTTCGCCCGAGTACTGGGCCACGACGGCCGCCAAGGGCGCGGCAATCCTCAACATGCTGCGCAACGTGATCGGCACCGAAAATTTTTCGAAGCTGATGGCGGGCTTCGCCGAACAGCACGGCTGGCAGTCGGTGAGCACCGCGGACTTCCGTACCATGGCCGAGAAAATTTCGGGCGAGAATCTGCAGTACTTCTTCGTGCAGTGGATCGAGTCCGCCGGCGCTCCCCAGTTCCGCCTGGAATACACCGTCTTCCGCCTGGGTGGCCCGGGTGCGGCTGCGGCTTCGGCCGCGCCCACGCCCACGCCCACGCCCACGCAAAAGGGCGGCTTCCGCGTGATGGGCAAGATCTCGCAGGACCTGGACACTTTCCACATGCCGGTGGATCTCAAGATCGAAACCGAAGGGAATCCCGAGACCAAACGAGTGGATGTCGTGGGCACGTCGTCCGAGTTCTCGGTGGATACGTTCGGCAAGCCGAAATCAGTCACCGTCGATCCGAACGGCGCGGTGCTGCGCTGGGATGCGAACATGCGCGTGGAAGTGGCCATCAAGCGCGGCGAGCAGTTTGTCGCGATCGGCGAATTTGGCGACGCGCTCAAGGAATACCAGAAAGCCATCGAAGTGAATCACGGCAGTTCGCTCGCGCATTACCGCGTGGCTGAGATTTTCTTCCTCCAGAACAACTACCAGTCGGCTGCCAACGAATACCGCGAGGCGCTCAACGGCGACCTCACGCCCAAGTGGACCGAAGTGTGGGCGCACATCAGGCTGGGAAACATCTTCGACGTGTCGGGCCAGCGGGATCGCGCGGTAAACGAATACAATCTCGCCATCCGGACGCGCGACGATACCGAAGGCGCGCAGGCCGAGGCCGCCAAGTACCTGAAGCAACCCTACGAGCACAAGCGCAGCAACGTGTAGCTTACCGTCCACCTGCCAGCTTCGGCGTCACATACCACTTCAGCACCGCGTGCGGCTCCGCCGTGAACCGATCGACCTCCACGCACGCCAGGCCGCCCTTCTTGAAATCGATCTGCAGGTTCGGACAGCCCAGCAGATAGGCCGTCAGACTGCTGAACAGCGGCTCGTGACCGGAAAGCAGGATTCGCGGCGCGTCCTTGTGGACGCGGATTTCTTCCCAGACCGCGCGCGGCGTCGAGCCTGGTTCCAAAGCCTTGGTGCGAAGCAGGTCGCCCTGGTATTCGAGAATCTCGGCGGCGAGCTGAGCGGTTTGGACCGCGCGGCGATATGGGCTGGTCAGGATCAACTCCGGCTGCACGCCCGCGGCAGCGGCGGCGCGTAGAACGTTGCTCAGTTTCTTCTTGCCTTCGGCAGTGAGCGCGCGCTCGGAGTCGGGCCGGCCCGCCTGGCCGTCCTCTGCGATGCCGTGCCGGAGAAGGTAGATCTCCATTCCTGGTAGCCTACTGGTTTGAAGCCTTATGTCGATCGAGCGGCGTTCTATCTCACCTGCGGCTCGCTCATCTCCATTTTATTCTCGATCGCGGTCTCGCAGATTCTGCTGGCCCTGGCCTTTGCCGCGTTGCTGATGTCCACCGAGAAACTGCGCCTGCCGCCCATCCGGTTGCCGCTGGCGTTGTTCATCGCCGGCACCGTGATCTCGCTGCTGGTCTCCGGGCACATCCGCGACGGCACGCCGCAAATCCGCAAGCTCTTCGTCCTGCTGGTTCTGCTGCTGGTCTACAGCACCTTTCGCAGCATTTTCGAGATCCGCAACATCGTGCTGCTGTGGACGCTCGTGGCGACGCTCTCGGCCGTCCGCAGCCTGTTTCAGTTCGGGCAGAAATACCAGCAGGCCGCGCAACAGCACCAGAATTTCTACGACTTCTATGTCGGCTCGCGCATCACCGGTTTCATGAGCCACTGGATGACCTTCGGCGGTGAAGAGATGATCGTGCTGCTGCTGCTGGCATCCTATCTGTTCTTTTCAAAACAGCCGCGCTGGAAGACCGCCGGCTGGTTCTTCGCCGCCATTCTGGTGGTGTCGATGGTGCTCGGATATACGCGCAGCATTTTCCTGCTGGGATTCCCGATCGGCCTGCTGTACCTGCTATGGTTCTGGCACAAGTGGCTGGTGGCCGCCGCGCCGGTGGTCGCGCTGCTCGCATTCCTGGTGGCGCCGGTGTCCTTGCAGGAGCGCGTGAAGTCCATCTTTCAGCCGCATGGCGAGACGGACTCGAATCTCCACCGCACCATCACGCGCGAAACCGGTGTCGCGATGATCCGCGCGCATCCCTGGTTCGGCCTGGGCCCCGAGCAGGTGAAGGCGCAGTTCGAGCAGTGGGTTCCGTCGGACATAGCGCGCCCTCTGCCGACCGGCTGGTACGGGCATCTGCACAATATCTATCTGCAGTACGCGGCCGAGCGCGGCGTTCCCACCATGCTGGTTTTGATGTGGATGATCGCGCAGATCCTCTGGGATTTCGGCGCCGCGCTGCGGAGCAAGCTCGCGAGCACCGAAGCGCGCTTCGTATTGCACGGCGCCATCGCGGTGATCCTGGCGATTCTCGCCGAAGGGTTCCTCGAATACAACCTGGGCGACAGCGAAGTGCTGACGTTGTTCCTCGCCGTGGTGGGTTTCGGTTACATCGCCCGGGAGGCAGCCGACGTTGCCGCCTGAGAAGTCGACCATCGAGCAGCGAGCGATCCTGCTGGTGGGCGGCGCGGGCGGACTCGGTTCCGCAACGGCGGAGTTGCTCGCGGCCGAGGGCGCCAACGTTGTAGTCAGTTCGCGCAGCAGCGGACTGCGCGCCGACATCACCAAGGCGGATGATCGAAAGCGGCTGCTCGATGCCGTTCCGAAGCTGTACGGGTTAGTGGTCTTCGCCGGCGCTCCGGCGCGCGGCGCGGACGAGGACGCGATGCGGCTCTCGCACGAGGTGAATTACCAGGGTCCTATCCTGCTCGCCCGCGACGCGGCGCAGCGCATGCAAGCGCAAGCGACGGCCGGCGCCATCGTGCTGTTCTCCAGCATGCAAGCGGTCGCTCTGTTTCCCGGTTCGACCGCTTATGCCGGCGACAAGGCCGCGCTGCTGCACGCCGCACGCATTCTCGCCAAAGAGTGCCGCGGCCCGGCGAACATCCGCGTCAACGTGATCGCGCCGGGCGTCATCGAAGCCGGAATGGCGCTGGCTAGCATCGCTTCCGGCAAGTACGGCCGCTACCTCGCCGATGGAATGATCCCGCGCTACGGAAAAGCGCTGGACGTGGCGCGCGCGGTCCGATTCCTGCTCGAGCCGGACAACTACATCACCGGGCAGGTGCTCTCGGTCGACGGCGGGATCACTTTGTAGGCTTGTAGGCCACGCAATCGATTTCGACTTTCATGTCGCGGTTGTAGAACTTCGCTTCCACCGTGGTGCGAGCCGGCCGAGTCTCGCCAAAAAACTCGGCGTACACTTCGTTCATGGCCGTGAAGTCCTGGCCGTTCGACAAGAATACGGACACCTTGACGACGTCGGCGGGCGTCGCGCCGGCCTGTTCCAGAACGCGCCGGATGTTCTCCAGCGTCACGCGCGTCTCGTGGCGGATATCGCCGAGAGAAAACTGATTGGTGGCCGGATCCACCGGGCCTTGGCCGGAGACGAAGATGAAATCGCCGGCCCGGACGAACGGCGAGTAAGGCCCGCGCGGCTTAGCGATCATTGCATGGTGTGATGCGGCTCGGGCTTCTTCTTGCGGCTGCGGCGCGGCCGGTCGGCCACGTTGCCGGACCCACCGCCGGCTTTGCGTGAGCGGCGGATCGGCTTGGGCTTGGGCGGCGGAGGATTCGGCTCGAGCAGCGACGGCTGTCCCTCGACGATGGGCTGCGGCTCGTCTTCCTCCTCGATCTCATGGTGCTCCTGAAGAGGCGGTTCGGGAATGGCCGGTGGATAAAATTCGGCGCCCATGTAAACCACCAGGCCCTTCTCCTCATCCGGCTCCACGCGCACCACCAGTTTGTCCTGCGCGTAGTTCAAAAATTCCGAGAACTCCTGGAACCCGTACGCGGCGGCATCGAAATTGGGAACCTCGGCTTGCACCCAGGAAGCCAGATCGTCGGCGGGAGCTCCGTTCTCCATTTCGAGGCGGTGCGTTTCCAGCACGTCGCGCAGCGGCGTCAAAGCCTCCTCGGGCTTGGGAGTGGGCCGCTCGGGCTGGGTGCTGGTCTTACGCTCGATGATGTAGCGGCCGCCCTGACCGCTGACGTTGACGTAGTCGGCCTTCTTCAGTTTCTCGACAAAATCGGAGAAGCTACTCGCGCCGTAGGCTTTTTCCGTAAAAGCGGAATCGAGCTGCAGCATGGTGGACTTGAGCAGGCCGAGCTGCGGTTGCACGGCGCGGCGCTCGAGCACCTGCAGCGCGCGTTCCACCAGCGGCATGGCTTGCTGCAGATCCAGCGGCGCCGGACGCCCGCGATGTCCGCCTTGCTGGCGGTCCCTTTGCGGCTGCCCGCCCTGCTGCTGCGGCCGGTCGCGGCGCTCGCGCGGTTCGGAGCGGTCCGTTTCAGACAGCAGCGACTCGTAGCTGACGAACTCGTGGCAATTTTGCTGCAGGATGGTGCTGGTGAAAGCCTTGCCTCCCACCACGAACACGGTCTTGCCGTATTCCTTGAGCTTGTTCACCAGCGGGATGAAGTCGCTGTCGCCGCTGACGATGGCGAAGGCGTTCACGTGCGGATGGGTGAAGGCCATTTCCAGCGCGTCGAGGGCGAGATTGATGTCGCCGCCGTTCTTGTCGCCGCGCGGCGAAGGCAGACGCTGCACCATCTGGACGGCGTTTTCAGCCATCGACCGGGCCGCGCCTTCCTGGCGCCCCCAGTTGGCGTATGCGAATTTGGCGACCAGGTCGCCGCGCTCCTTGAGCGCATCGAGCGGGAGCGATACGTCAAACTCCCGCCTCAAAGTGGATTTCACGCCGATCTCGATGTTGTCGTAATCTACGAATACGGCGATGTTCAGTTTTTCTTGCATTGGTTCTTTCTTTTTTAGTTAATCAAAATGCACCGGCACGAATGCCTGTGCGACAGCTTCAAGCGGTCTGTTTTACGGAAGACCGGATGAAGTCTACAATTTCTTCGAGCGAGGCTCCGGGCTGGAATACAGCCGCGACGCCCAGCTTCTTCAGCTCACGGGCGTCCTCGTCCGGAATTATACCGCCGACGGTCACCAGGACGTCGTCCATGCCCTTTTCCCGGAGCAACTCCATCACTCGCGGAACGATCGCATTGTGCGCGCCCGAAAGGATGGACAATCCGATGACCTGGACGTCTTCCTGCAGCGCCGCGTTCACGATCATCTCCGGGGTCTGGCGGAGGCCGGTGTAAATGACCTCCATGCCCGCGTCGCGGAGCGCTCGTGCGATCACTTTCGCTCCCCGGTCGTGGCCGTCCAAACCGGGTTTGGCGACCAGCACCCGGATACGATCCATATGGTTTGATTCTAGCATTGCGGGCTAAAGCCGGCTGCGGGCAGGATTGCCCGCCCCACCCTAAATCACGCTGGTTTCGGTGTAGGCGCCGAACACGCCGCGGAAAGCGTCGCAGATTTCGCCCAGGGTGGCGTAGGCGCGGACCGCGTCCAGGATGAACGGCATGGTGTTTTCGCGGCCCTCGGCGGCGCGCCGCAGGTCGTCCAGCGACTTCCGGACTATGTGATTATCGCGCCGCGACTTCAGGCGCGCCAGCTTCTCGAGCTGGTGCTGCTGGGCGGTTTCGTCGATTTGCAGGAGTTCAATCGGCTCCTCGTTCCGCTCGACGAACGCGTTCACCCCCACGATCTTTTGCTCGCCGGTTTCGATCTCATGCTGATACTCGTAGCTGGCGTTCGCGATTTCAGTCTGCGGGAAGCCGCGCTCGATGGCCGGGATCATGCCGCCCATTTCATCGATCCGGCGGATATAGTCGTTGGCGCGCTGCTCCATCTCTTGCGTCAGACTCTCGACGAAGTAGCTGCCGCCCAGGGGATCGGGAACGGCCGGCACGCCGCTTTCATAAGCGAGCACCTGCTGGGTCCGGAGGGCGATGGTGACGGCGTGCTCGCTGGGCAGCGCGTAGGCTTCGTCCAGCGAATTGGTGTGCAGCGACTGCGTTCCGCCCAGCACCGCGGCCAGCGCCTGCAGCGTAGTGCGCACGATGTTGTTGTAAGGCTGCTGCCAGGTGAGCGAGCAGCCGGCCGTCTGCGCGTGCGTGCGAAGTTTCCAGCTCCGCTCGTCTTGCGCGCCGTAGCGGTCCCGCATCACCTCCGCCCAAATCTTGCGCGCGGCCCGGTATTTCGCGATCTCCTCGAAAAAGTCGTTGTGCGAATTGAAGAAGAAACTGAGCCTCGGCGCGAAGGCGTCCACCGGAAGCCCGCGCTCGATTCCCCAATCCACGTATTCGATTCCGTCGCGCAGCGTGAACGCCAGCTCCTGCACCGCGGTGGAACCGGCCTCGCGGATATGATAACCGCTGATCGAGATCGGGTTGAAGCGGGGCACGCGCTGGGTGGAGTATTCGATGACATCGGTGACCAGCCGCATGGACGGACGCGGCGGGAAGATGTACTCCTTCTGCGCGATGTATTCCTTCAAGATGTCGTTCTGCAGCGTGCCGGAGACGCGCGTCCAATCGACGCCCTGCTTTTCGGCGACCGCCAGATACATGGCCCAGATCACCGGCGCGGGCGAGTTGATGGTCATCGAGACCGTGACATCGCCCAGCGGGATCTCGCGGAACAGAATCTCCATATCTTCGAGCGAGCTGATGGAGACACCGCATTTTCCGACTTCACCCTCCGAAGTCGCGTGATCGGCGTCGTAGCCCATGAGCGTGGGCAGGTCGAAAGCGACCGAGAGTCCGGTCTGGCCCTGGCTCAGCAGATAGCGAAAGCGCCGGTTGGTTTCCTCGGGCGTAGCGAAGCCGGAGAACTGGCGCATGGTCCACAGCTTGCCGCGGTACATGGATTCGTGGATGCCGCGCGTGTACGGGAACTCTCCGGGCTGCGGGAGTTCGAGACCGCTGGTGTCCTCGGGACCGTAAACCGGTTTCACCGGGATTCCGCTGAGTGTCTTCCGGACCGGCTCCACGGTCGTGCTGGTTAGCTTGGCCATCAATTTCATTGTATGAGGTATCCGCGCGTGGTGGGCATCGCCGACTGGACTTAAGCGATTCACCCGAACTATCCTAAGCACCGACGCTCAGCCAATTTCAGTACTGCAGAGCCATTGGTTTCAGCCGCGAAACTTAGTAAAGTCGTTCCAGCGCAGCTCAGCGGAAGTCCGTCGCGTCCATCGCACGGCGCCTTTCGCGAGGCCACGCACGCATGACTTCTATGTACGTATGAAATCGATTGAAATCCTGGTGGTGGACGACAACCCCGCGGACGCGTTGCTGATGCAGGAGTTCTTGCGCGAGCGTTATCTCGCGAAGATCACAGTCGCTCACGATGGGGAAGAGGCCTTAGGGCTGCTGCTGGCACGCGACTACATCCCGGACCTTATTTTGCTGGACTTGAAGCTGCCGAAATTGAATGGCCATGAGACGGTGAAGCGTATCCGGCGAACGATTGCCAGGGTCCCGATCATCATCCTCAGCGGGTCGCGGAATCCGGACGATATCAGCTTCGCGTACGCGGTGGGAGTGAACGCCTACGTGGAAAAACCGACGGAACCGGATGCGCTTCTCAGGATGATGCAAAGCGTCGCGGGGCTGTGGGTGGAGCCGCTGGTTCGCGAACATCAATTGAAACATCAATTAAAGTAGCCTGCGGATTCCGTGGTGGTTCAGAGGATAATTCCTATATATGAACCGCCGCCGATTCTTGAATCACGCGCTGCTGGCGCTTCCCGCGGTGCGCGCGGCTTCGGGCCAATCCTTCGACCTGGTGGAAGCCACCGTGACCGATCTGCAGCAGGGCTTCCGAGCCGGGCGCTTCACTTCGCGCGCGGTGACTGAGTGGTACCTGGCGCGCATCGATGCGCTGGATAAACACGGGCCGCGGGTGAACGCGGTGATCGAGCTCAATCCCGAGGCCCTGGCGATCGCCGATGCGCTGGATCGCGAGCGGCAGGCCGGCAAATCGCGGGGGCCGCTGCACGGCGTACCGGTCCTGATCAAAGACAACATCGGGACGGCCGACCGCATGAACACCACCGCCGGCTCGCTGGCTCTGGCCGGCTCGATCGCCGCGCGCGATGCTTTCGTCGCCGAACGGCTGCGGGCCGCCGGCGCCGTGATCCTGGGGAAAACCAATCTGAGCGAGTGGGCCAACTTCCGGTCGACGCATTCGGTCAGCGGGTGGAGCGGGCGCGGTGGCCTGACGCACAATCCCTACGCGTTGGATCGCAATCCGTCGGGCTCGAGTTCCGGATCGGGTGCGGCTGCGGCGGCCAGCTTTTGCGCGGTAGCGGTGGGGACGGAGACGGATGGTTCGGTCACCGCGCCGTCGTCGGTGAACGCGCTGGTGGGCATCAAGCCCACGGTGGGACTGATCGGGCGGTCGGGCATCGTTCCGATCTCGCACAGCCAGGACACCGCCGGACCCATGGCGCGAACGGTACGAGACGCCGCGATCCTGCTGGGTGCGCTGGCCGGCTCCGATCCGCGCGATGCCGCCACCCAAGCCGCGGCCGGCAAGATCCAGAGCGATTACACCCGCTTCCTGGACCCGCGGGGATTGAAGGGCTCGCGCCTGGGAGTGGAGCGCAAATTTTTCGGCGGGAACGCCGCCACCGATCACGTTATCGAAGAGTGCCTGAAGCTGATGAAGGCCCAAGGCGCCGAGCTGGTGGACCCCGCCAACCTGCCCTCGCACGGCCAATACGATGACGCCGAGTTCGATGTCCTGCTCTACGAATTCAAGGCTGACCTGAATCAATACCTGGCCGGCCTGGGTGCTAAGTCGCGCGTGCGGTCGCTCGCCGATCTGATCGCGTACAATCGCGAGCACCGGCGCGAGGAGATGCCTTATTTCGAGCAGGAGATCTTCGAGAAGGCGCAGGAGAAAGGGCCGCTGACCGAGAAGGCTTATCAGGACGCGCGGGCCAAGTGCGTGAAGCTGTCGCGCGGCGAAGGCATCGACGCGGTGATCGCGAAGTACAAGGTGGATGCGATTGTCGCGCCGACGACGATTCCGGCGCCGTTCAACGATCTGGTGCTGGGCGACGGCAACTGGCCGGCGCGCACGACGCCCGCGGCCGTGGCGGGTTATCCACACATCACCGTGCCGGCGGGATTCGTGCGAGGGCTGCCGGTCGGGATCTCGTTCTTCGGCGCGGCCTGGAGCGAGCCGGTGCTGCTCAAGCTGGCGTACAGCTTCGAGCAGGCGCGCAAGGCCCGCAAGCCGCCTCGCTTCGCGGCGACGGCGGACTTGAGTGGATGAAATGTCGAACACAATTCAGATCCGGAATGTTCCTGACGCTCTTCATCACAAGCTGAAGGCCCGCGCCGCTGCGAACGGCGTGTCGCTGCCAGCCTTCCTGCTGAAAGTCATTCAGCAGATTGCGGAGCGGCCCACTGACCGCGAATTAGTAGAGGGCCTTGGGAAGAGGGCCTCGCTCAGAAACCGGTAGGCCGAACAAGCGCGAGGGCCGTCATCCTACGGCCAGTGAGCCTGATAAGCTGGTGGTTTCAGAAACTGATGTCCAAAGATATCCGCAACACCATGCTGCTGGCGTTGGTGATCATCCTCTGCGGGCTGGCGGTGTGGACGCTGATGCCCGGCTCTGCTCCCAAGGCTAACGATCTCGGCTATCGCTCCACCTGCCCGTTCGCGCCGTGGAGCTCGTTGACTTTGCTGCTGGGCGCGGGCGTAGTCTGGGCCGTTCGCAAATACCTGATGACGCGCGCGGATTGACGTCCGCACGTGCACAACGCTACCATGCCGGACATGCGTGAAGCTGTCATTGTAGATGCGATTCGTACTCCCGTCGGCCGGCGCGATGGCGCGCTGAAAGGCTGGCATCCGGTGGACCTGCTGGGACATACGCTCAAGGCCGTAGTGCAGCGAAGCAAGCTGGACCCGGCGCTGGTGGACGACGTGATCGCGGGCTGCGTCGGCCAAGTGGGCGAGCAGGCTTACAACGTCGCGCGCAATGCGGTGCTGGCCGCGGGATTTCCGGAGTCGGTGCCCGGGACCACGGTCGACCGGCAGTGCGGCTCAAGTCAACAAGCGGCGCACTTCGCCGCGCAAGGCGTGCTGGCGGGAAGCTACGACATCGCGATCGCCTGCGGCGTCGAGTGCATGACGCGCGTTCCAATGGGATCGAACTCCGCGCACGGGCCCGGACAGCCGTTCGGTCCCGCAGTGGCGCGCCGCTACAACAACGTCGTGTTTCACCAGGGGGTCGGCGCCGAGATGATGGCCGAGCGCTGGAAGATCAGTCGAGAAGAGCTGGACGTCTTCAGCCTGGAGAGCCACCGCAAGGCGGCGCGGGCCACCGAGGAAGGGCGCTTCTGCAACGAGATCATCCCGGTGGCCATCGAGAGCGAGAGCGGCCCCGCGCACCTGACGCGCGACGAGGGGTTTCGCGCCAACGCCAGTCTCGAGAAGATGGCGACGCTGAAGCCGGCGTTCAAGGCTGACGGCGTGGTGACGGCCGGCAATTCGTCGCAGATCAGCGACGGCGCCACGGCGTTGTTGATCATGGAGCGCGCGACGGCCGACAAGCTGAAGCTGCGCCCGCTGGCGCGATTCGTCAACTTCGCGCTGGCCGGAGAAGATCCGGTGATGATGCTGTCGGCGCCGATTCCGGCGACGCGCAAGGTGCTGGATCGCGCCGGTCTGTCGATCAATGACATTGATCTGTTCGAGGTCAACGAAGCCTTCGCCAGCGTGCCGCTCGCGTGGCTGCGCGAGCTGCGGGCCGACCCGGCCAAGCTGAACGTCAACGGCGGAGCAGTGGCCCTGGGGCATCCTCTGGGCGCGAGCGGCGCGCGCTTGATGACCACGCTGGTGCACGAGCTGCAACGCACCGGCGGCCGCTACGGCCTGCAAACCATGTGCGAAGGCGGCGGCCTGGCGAACGCCACCCTGATCGAGCGGTTGTAGGATCTAGAATTAGGTATGGCATGGCGGTTTAGTGCCGCTTTCTTCGTCCTGGCGCTCGCGCCGGTTGTGGCGCAAGTGGATCAGCTTGCCGCCGGCCGATTCCTGGTAGCCAGCCGCGAGCTGGGCGATCCGAACTTCGCCGAAGCCGTGGTCCTGCTGCTGCAGTACGACGCCGAGCAAGGCGCGATGGGGCTGATCGTCAACCGGCGCAGCGATCTTCCGCTGTCCCGGCTGTTCCAGGATATGAAGGAAGCCAAAGGGCGCACGGACACCGTCTACATGGGCGGCCCGGTGGAGTTGACCAACGTGCTGGCGCTGCTTTGGTCGCGCAGCAAGCCGGAGGACGCCAAGCGCGTCTTCGGCGACGTTTACCTGGTCAATAGCAAAGACCTTTTGCAGAAGACACTGGCCGCGGGTGTGGAGGCTGATTCGTTCCACGTATTCGTGGGCTACGCCGGCTGGGGCCAGTCGCAATTGGAACATGAGGTGGAGCTGGGCGCGTGGCACATCCTGGCCGCCGATGCCGGCAATCTGTTCAGCTCGGATCCGGACTCGGTGTGGCAGCGGCTGGTTCGCAGGACTGAGATGCAAATCGCTTACTCCGCGCGCAGGGTGGTGAGCGGGTCGACTTGGGTGGCGCGACGCGCCGGCAGGTAGCACGCGGCCGCGGTGACGCAAAGCATCCACAACGAGACGCCGGCCAGGATCCAGGGATCGTGCGGGCTGATTTCGAACAGCAGGCTCCCGAGCATGCGCGAGAGCGCCAGTGTCGCGGCCAGACCGATCGCGAGGCCGATCGCGCTCAGCTTGAGACCACGCATCAGGATCAGACCGAGGATTGCGCGAGTGTCGGCGCCCAACGCCATGCGCACACCGATCTCCTGGCGGCGCTGCGAGACGGACCACGACATGACACCGTAGATTCCGATCACCGCCAACGCCAGCGCCACGGCCGCGAAGATCGAAAGCAGCACGGTGGTGAAGCGGCGCGAGGCGGAGGATTGGTCGAGCACCTGCTGCATGCTGTGGAAGGCGGACACCGGAGCGCTGGGATCGAGGGCGCGGATTTCGCCGCGGATTGCGGGGGCGAGCGCGAGCGGATCGCCTGAGGTTCGAATGACGAGGTAGCTGCCGCCGTACCAGAGGAAATAAACGTCGTTGGTGCGCTCCGAGTCGAGGCCGAATTGTTTGACGTCGCCGACCACTCCGATCACGGTGGACCAGGTAGGGTTCGCTCCCCACGGTCCGCTGATGAAGCGCTGGCCGACGGGGTTCGCGCCGGGCCAGAAGGTGCGGGCCATGGTTTGATTCACGATGATGTAGGGCTTGCCGAGATCGTCCGCGGTGTAGGTGCGGCCGGCCAGGAGCGGGATGCCGAGCGTGCGGAAATAGCCGGGGGTGACGAGACCGTTTTGAGCGGCCGGCAAGAGGTCGCGGCGGATCAGAGGCGAGCCGGGGATGGCGAAGCGGATGGCATTGCCGCGGGTGGACGCGAGGGGAAGCGCGTTGGCGGCAGCCACCGATGTGACGCCCGGTAGCGTCGCCAGCCTGGCTTCCAGGCGGTCGAAAAACGCGTGCAGCTTCTGATCGTCGGGATAGGATTGCGGGGAGAGCGTGAGGCGCAGGGTCAACACGTTTTGCGCCCGGAAGCCCGGGTCGACGTTCAGCAGTCGGGCGAAGCTGCGGATGAAAAGGCCCGCGCCCATCAGGAGCAGCAGCGCGAGGGAGAATTCGGCGACCACTAGCGCGTTTCGTCCGGCGCCGGCGCCGCGCGTCACGCTGCGTCCGGTCTCGCGCAGGCCGTCGACGGGATCTTGTTGCGCAGCTTGCAGCGCGGGCGCGATGCCGAATACCAGGCCCGTCGCGAGTGAGACCGCGAACAAGAAGCCGAGCGCGGTGAGGTCCACATGAACCGACGCGGGATCGAGCAAGTCCGCCGGCAGGAGCCGCAGAAGGGAATTCAGTCCGGCGAAGGCGAGCAGGAGTCCGGCGGCGCCGCCGGCCATGGAGAGTTGCAGACTTTCGGCGAGCGATTCCCGGACGATGCGCCAGCGGCTTGCGCCCAGAGCGATGCGGACCGCCATTTCATGACGGCGCGCCGTCGCACGGGCGAGCAGCAGGTTGGCGACGTTGACGCAAGCGATCAGCAGGACCAGCGTCACTGCGCCCAGCAAAACCAAGAGCGCCGGCCGCAGGTTGCCCGCCAAGTCCTGTTGCAAGCCGCCGATGGTGAAGCTGAATCCCTTGCTGGTGGCCGGATGCTCGCGCTCGAGACGTTCGCGGATGGAGTCCAGCCGAGCCGCGGCCTGGCGGATTCGCACGTTCGGTTTCAGCCGCGCGATCACGCCGAAAGCGTGGCGCACGGGATTGGTGGTCTCGTCGGCGGCCTGCGATTCGGGGAGCCAGACGTCGGCCCAGGTCGCCAGCGGAAAATTCGAGGGCAGGACGCCGAGCACCGCGAAGGCCTGGCCATTGACCGGCGCGCCGGCGCCGATCATGCTGGTGAGCTGGATGGGCGAGCCGACGATGTTCGGATCGCCGTTGAAATGGTCGCGCCACAAGCGATAGCTGAGGAGCGCGACGGGCGGGCCGCCGCGCCGATCGTCGGCGGTTGCAAAGAAGCGGCCGGCTGCGGGCCGAACGCCCAGCATCGAGAACAAGCCGGCGCTAGCCCAAGTGGTCCGCACGCGCTCCGGCTCGCTACCGCCGGTGAGATTCATGTCGCGGCCGATGCCGACGTAGCGGTAGCGCGCGACGTCTTCGAATAGGTCGGTCTGGCGGCACCATTCGTCGTACTCGGCCGGAGAGACGCCGATTTTCTCGAGGCCCTCGTAGCGGTCCCAGATGGCGACCAGCCGCGCGGGATCGCGGAACGGCAGCGGCCGCAGCAGCACCGAGTTCACCACGGTGAAGATGGCGGTGTTGGCGCCGATGCCGAGGGCGAGCGTCAGAACGATGGTCGCGGTGAGCGCGGGCGAGCGGCGCAGCATGGTTCATTAGACTCCGGTTGCTAGTGTCTCGTTACGATTTCAGCGCCGGCGAAGTGTCCGAATTCGGGATTCGGTTTGTTTTGTAATTTTACTTTTTGCGCCGGCGCGGAGTTCCCGGTGTCGCGACGACGCGCGTTTCGGAATGAGGCTAGCATGGCGCGGTGGAGTGGCGGCGGGCTGAGGGTCGGGAAGTTGTTGTTGGCCGGGATGATTCGGGCGAGCGGAATTTTGTGAACCGGTTTTTCGTTCTTGGTTTCTGGTTATCTCATTTCTGGATTGCCGCCGCGTGTGTGAATTTGTATACAATCAATACAAAGCATGACAGAGACTCTCTCCATTCGGATCGACGCAGAGACAAAGAAGCAACTGGATGCGCTGGCGCGACGTTCGAAGCGCTCCAAGTCCTTCCTCGCGGCGGAAGCTATCGCAGCGTACGTAGAGGTCGAAAAATGGCAGCTTGGCGAGATCGAAGCAGGTATTGCCGATCTAGACGAGCAGCGGGTTGTGAGCCATGAGAAGGTTGCGAAGTGGCTCAGATCCTGGGGCAGGTCTTCCGAGGGCAAGCCCCCCAGATGAAAGTAATTTGGTCGCGGCGAGCGATCCGACATCTGATCGCCCTGCGGGACCGCATCGCTGAAGACAGCCCTCAACACGCCGCGGCCGTGGCACAACGGATTATCCGCAGCATCGACCTACTCGCCACTCAGCCGCACATGGGCAGGTCTGGACGGATTCTGGGAACGCGCGAACTGGTGGTTCCAGATTTGCCTTACATCGTCCCCTACCGGATTCGAGGCGAACGTTTGGAACTGATCGCCGTCTTTCATGGGCGTCAGAAGTGGCCCGAAAAACTTTGACAGGCTACTTATACGCGGCGATTCCAGTGACGCGCTCGCCGATCACCAGGGTGTGGATGTGGTCGGTGCCTTCGTAGGTTTTGACCGTTTCGAGGTTGCACATGTGGCGCATGATGGGGTATTCGTCGACGATGCCGCGATTGCTGCGGCCTACACCGCCTGCCAGCTATTCCGCGTAGTTCTCCGGCTTCAGGAGACATCAAGATGAAACGCTGCCTGTATCCCGGGATCGTGGGGGATCATCCTTGTCAGCTAATCACGAGATTAGCGTCGGTACCAATCGCCGTAAATGTCCCAAAGTATCCAGTCCTTGCCCGGAAGATACGAGAGGGAAGCGACGAAGTCCTTCGACGCAGGAAGGCCGTGTATAACTGACAGCCGAATAGTCTGCACGATCTCAATTAACTTTCTAAGGATCGTGTTGGGAATTCTTTGGTACTTGTGCGGGATACCAGCGTTGGAGTCGGCGAACGAATGCGTTGGGTTGAACGCATTGAGATCGGTCGCCAGCATCGCTGATCGATTTGCGAAATCGATGTAGGCTTTCAGCCGTCTAACTCGTTCGATCCTGGACGCACGCTCACGTCGATAGTCAGTGTCGGAGATCGTGCCTCGGCGGCTTAGAGAGCCGTCCGATAGATCGGCAGCGATTCGTTCATGGGGAACGGCTTTACCGAGCCTGAGATCCCCCGCGTCGAAGCCTCTCCCAACCACCTCAATCTCTGCCTCGTACCCATCGGACCTGAGTGAGACACCGACACTGTAGATGTCTCGAAAGCGATCTAGGTTTGGGTGAAACAAGGGAAGGCACTCTCGC
Source organism: Terriglobia bacterium (assembly GCA_020073265.1). Taxonomy (GTDB): domain Bacteria; phylum Acidobacteriota; class Terriglobia; order Bryobacterales; family Bryobacteraceae; genus Palsa-89. The sequence goes on from JAIQFN010000061.1 coordinate 34,846, forward strand.
TTGAAAAGATACTCGCAAACGCCGCACATGGCATCAAGCGTATAGAGAGGCACGCCACCAAGTGGCTTCTGTCGAGGGGATCGCCGGTAATCGAGCCTGATCATCAGGGGACAACCCCACTTGCGAGCGAAATCTGCGATCAGCTCGCGCCTTCTCCCCAGGAGCAGCAGTGACGGCGGCACGTTCACGCCTGCAGCTTTGGCGACAAGGAGGGAGAGAGTCTTGAATAGCCGCCGTGATCTAAGGAGATCGGCAGTTACGCCTGTATCGGACCACACGTGGGAGTTGGAAGCTACGATGAAGCGGCTCCCCTGGACCATTACCGCAGAATGCCTCGGTCGCGAAGCCTCTTCGCAATCATACCAAGCGCTCGCGTACTACAGTGAGGTTCGTAGCCATCGTACTTCAAGAGGCCGTAAAGGTGATTTCGGTATTCTGAACTGGCCCAGTTCGGCAGTTTGTTTTGGCCCACCCAGCTGAACGAACGGGTACTCTGATTCGGGCGAAGCCCGAAGCGGAGGAGACTCGTTGGACTGGAGAGCCAAAGTGGAGCTGTTTGAGCAGATTCGCCGAGAGTACGAGTTCGGCGTGGGAACGATCGCGGGCGTGGCCAAGAAACTAGGCGTGCACCGGCGAATGGTACGGG
>JAIQFN010000062.1 GCA_020073265.1 Terriglobia bacterium
GCCCCCGAGCAGCGCCGTCTGCACGACCTGCGCGACGAGGAGCGTGAAGGCGGCGGCCATGAGGAAGCCGGTGCCAAGGGACAGCGCGGCGCCGCGGTAGCCCACCGCGGAGAGCGCGAAGAGCGCGCCGCAGGCGAGGCCAAGGGCGGCCGTGCGGGAAGTCCAGGCGCTGCGCCACCCCGGCGAGAGCAGGAACACGCCCGCGGTGCCGGTCGCAACCGCGGCCGCAGTCGACGGCGTGATCGGGTCGCCGAGGAAGGCGAGGCCGAAGACCGCCACCTGCAGCACTTCGGTCTTCGAATACGCGACGCCGAGCGCGAAGTTGCGCTCCTGCATCGTGCGCAGGAGAAGGGCGGTCGCCGCGATCTGTGAGACGGCGCCCAGCAGGGTCCACAGGCAGAAATTGACCTGCGGAAGAGGAAAAGCGATGCCGGTGGCCTCTCTGACTGCGATCAGCCAGATCGCGGCGAACGGCACGCCGTAGAGAAAGCGGACGAGCGTCGCGCCGAGCGTGCCCAGCTCGGCGGTGAGATGGCGCTGCGCGGCGTTGCGCACCGTCTGCGCGAGCGCTGCCCAGACCGTGACGGGGATCCAGAGCCAAGGGGCCATCAGGCGCGCATCATGCCCGAATCGGCAGGCGATAATGCGCGCATGGGCGCGCCCAAGCCTTTCCGCCTGCGCATCGCCGACGCTGCGCTCGCCGACCTGACCGAGCGCTTGCGCCGCGTGCGCTGGCCCGACGAGCCGCCGCTCGAGCCCTGGTCCACGGGCGCGAGCACGGCCTACCTGCAGGATCTCGTGAAGTATTGGGCGACCGGATACGACTGGCGCGCGCAGGAAGAGCGGATGATCAACCGCTTCCGCCAGTTCACGGTGCCCCTGGGCGGCATCGAGCTGCATTTCATCCATGAGCCGGGCCGCGGGCCGAACCCGATCCCGCTGCTTCTTTCGCACGGCTGGCCGGGCTCGATCGTGGAATTCCACAAGCTGATCCCGCTGCTCACCGAGCGCTTCACGGTGGTCGCGCCTTCGCTGCCGGGCTACACGCTGTCCTTCAAGCCGGGCCAGAAGCGCTTCGGGGTGGTGGAGATCGCGGATCTCTTCGCCGAGCTCATGACGGACGTTCTCGGGTACGAGCGCTTCGCCGCGCAAGGCGGCGACTGGGGCGCGTTCGTCACCATGCAACTCGCCCGGCAATTCCCCGACGATCTCGCCGGCATCCATCTCAACGCCGCCACCGTGCGGCCCGTGCCCGATTCCGAGCAGACCGAAGAGGAGCGCGCCTGGGTGCGTGCCGCCGCCGCATACCGCGACCTCGAATCAGACTACGCTCGCGAGCATCAGCACAAGCCGCAGACGGTAGCCTTCGCTCTCTACGACAACCCGCTCGGCGCGGCCGCCTGGATCATCGAAAAGTTCAAAGTCTGGAGCGACTCCGCCAACAACATCGAGCTGGCCTTCAGCAAGGATCAGCTTCTCACCAACATCATGGTCTACCTGGTCACCGACACGGCCGCCACCGGCGTCTGGTTCTATCGCGGCTCAGCGGATGAAGCACGCGCCGCGCAGGGTCGCGCCGTGCCTGGAAAGGTCATGGTGCCAACCGGCTTCGCCGCGTTCCCGCATGAGATGACGTCGCTCGAGCCACCGCGCAGTTTGCTGGAGCGCGACTTCAACCTGGTCCACTATGCCAAAATGCCGCGCGGCGGACATTTTGCCTGCTTCGAACAGCCCCAGCTTCTGGTGGGCGACGTACGCGAGTTCTTCCGCAAGCTGCGCGGATAGTTGATCGGATGCCTACGCCAGCGGGCCGTGTGCCGAAATAGGGGCATCGTGCGCAATTTGTCGCGCGGCAGAAGGCGCAAAATTTTACCTGATCGTCACTAGAGACACTGAATCTAAAGCGCATTCTCATCGTCATATAGACTGGACAGCAACGTGCAGGACTCAAGACCGGAAGGCAGGTATTTATGGTTAGCAACAGCAGCAGCGACTTACGGAATCAAATGGCCGTCACTCCACCTGCCGCCCCTTCCCAGCCCGAGCGTGCGGAGGGCGTGGCCATGGATGAGCTGCCCGTCGGCACGATGGTTGAAGTCAAAACTGGACACTCCACCTATCTGGTTGAAAACCGTGGTGAGGGAAAGGCCCTGATTTCGGGACATCCTACATATTGTCCAACGCCGGTTCTGGTCGACCTGCACGGGTCCGTCGGTGGCGCCAACATGCTGAAAATATGGGCTATCGAACCCGGGCTGAAGATGGAGTTCAACCACCCGAAGTTTGGCGTCATCCGGACCTCTCGAGTCCACAGCGTCCGTGAACTGAAGCCTGGCCTCCCCTCCTAGACTTCGCATCTCGGCACTGCGCCGCGATTTCGGCAGAACACCGGCGGTCTAGAAAATTAATAATTTTCCTTGACAGACTTAACAAATGTGATTTATATATTTACTATATTAATCACAGGCGCTAGGCCTGTTTAGAAACATGAGTCCCGGCTCAAAAAACTCAACCGAGTGGCAGGAACTGACCCAGTTGACCCAAGGACGGCCGATCACCGTCGAGCGCGTCCGCATCTGCGGTAAAGACATCGCCATCGAAGGCAACTTCGAGTTACCCCAGTTGGCCCGGCTGAGCCTGGAAGACCAGGTCTTCGTCATGGCGTTTGTCCGCAGCCATGGATCGATCAAAGAGATGGAGCAGGTGTTCGGAGTCAGCTACCCCACCATCAAGGCACGCCTCACCCGGATCGCGAACAGCCTCGAGTTCGTGGACACCAATCCGAAACCTTCGCGAACGGAGATCCTGGACCGGCTTCAGCGCCGCGAGATCACGGCGCCCGACGCCATCCGGGAATTGGAGGCGCTCAAGTAGCGCGACGTCCTATGACACAAGCACTACTGACACAAGCACTACCCAAAGCTCATAAAGACCGCGGCATGGAAGGCATGGTCGCAAAGTGGTACGCGACCAACACCGGCAAGTCGCTGGATGAATTCAGCCGGCTCGCGCGGCGAATCGCCAGCCAACTTCCGGGCGGCAGCGCGGTGCTTGAAGTCGCGCCGGGCCCCGGTTACTTCTGCATCGAACTCGCCAAGCTCGGTCCTTACTCCATCACCGGCCTCGACATCAGTCAAACTTTCGTCGAAATGGCGCGCCAGAAAGCCGCTGATGCGGGCGTCCAGGTGGACTTCCGGCAAGGCAACGCGTCCAGCATGCCCTTCGCCGACCATACCTTCGACTTCCTGCTGTGCCGCGCGGCCTTCAAGAACTTCGGCCAGCCGGTGCGCGCATTGCAGGAAATGTGCCGCGTGCTGAAGCCCGGCGGCCGCGGCTTGATCATCGATCTCAGCGGAGACGCTTCGCCGGAAGCGATGAATCATGCCGTGGACGCCATGGGCTTGAGCGCGGTCAACAGAGTAATGACGAAGCTCATTTTCCGCCTGTCGCTGGTTAAGAACGCGTATACCAGGGAGCAGTTTCTGCAGATGCTGGCGCAAACCGCGTTCCGCGGCGTCGACATCCAGGCCGTGGACATCGGGTTCGAGATCGCAATGACGAAGTAGCGCGGGAACTGGAGGCATTGAAAGATGTCTGTTTTCCAAATCGAGGTTCGCAAGAAGCGCAGCGGCGGCGGATTCTTCTTCGGCATTCCGCTATTTGCGGTGTGGCTGTTTCTGGTGCCCCTGGGAATCCTGTGCCTGCCGTTCATCCTCATCGCGAGTGTGGCGGGCGCGATCAATCCATTTCCGGCCATGTCTGCTTTGTGCCGGATCCTTACGTCGCTCAAGGGCACGCACATTGAACTTGATGATGACCGGCGCACTCTGGTGCTGCGCATCGCCTAGGAGGGAATCATGAACGAAGAACGCCGCAGAATTTTCGAAATGCTGTCGCAGGGCAAAATCACGGTCGACGAAGCCGAGCGTCTGATGGCGGCGCTGGAGAAGGAACCGCCCTCGAACGGCGCTGCCAGCGGCGAGGAGTCCGCTCCCAAGGCGAAGCCCAGGTACATTCGCGTGCTGGTAACCGACAAAGACCATACCGGCGAGCACTCCAAGGTGAACATCCGCGTGCCGATGCAATTGCTGCGCGCGGGCGTGAAGCTGGCCAGCCTCATTCCGCCGCAGGCCCGCGATCAGGTGAACTTCGCGCTGCACAAAGAAGGCGTGACCTTCGATTTGAACCAGCTCAAACCTGAAAACCTGGAGGAGCTGATCGATCAGTTGAACGATCTCACAGTCGACGTGGACGACCGCGACACCACGGTGCGGGTGTTTTGCGAGTGAAGTGGGGCAGCCAATCCTGGCTGCAGCCGGCTTTCAGCCGGCACCGGTTCTAATCTGATATAGTGGCCGGACATGAGCCGGACACTCGTCACCCGTCTTTCCCTGGGCGCCCTGTTCTTCGTGGGCTGCTGGATCGCCTACACGCAGACGCAACGCCAGCCTCCGCCGTTGACGCTCAATAAGGTCAAGGACGACCTATTTGAGATCGAAGGCGACGGCGGCAACGTCGCCGTGTATGTCACCGGCGAAGGCGTCATCCTGATCGACGACAAGTACGAGCAGGATCACGACAACATCGTCGCCAAGGTAAAAAGCGTGACAAACCAGCCCATCAAGTACATCCTGAGCACGCATTATCACGCCGATCACAGCGGCGGCAACGCCAAGTTCCTGCCGACGGCTGAGATCATCTCGACGCTGAACGCGCGCCGCAATATCGTGGAGCACAAACAGTCCAACGCACCGCCCGGAGTGATGCCCGCGCGTATAACGTTCACTGCAGAGACGTCCGTGTTCCTGGGCGGTAAGGAAGTGCGGGCGAAATATGTGGGGCGCGGCCACACCGACGGCGACGCCGTGATATATTTTCCCGCGCTGCGCACGCTGCATACTGGCGACCTGATGGCGGGCAACACGCCGCTGATTGATTATCCCGGCGGCGGAAGCCTCAAGGATTGGGCCGACACGCTGGATCGCGCGCTGAACACTTTCGATTTCGACACCGTGATCCCGGGCCACGGCCCTGTGACCACCCGCGCGGCCCTCGAAACCTATCGCGACAACGTTGTGAAGGAGCGCGAGCGCGTCACCAGCTTGATCCGCGAAGGCAAATCGCAGGAAGACGTCGGCAAGGCCATGATGGCCGAGTTCCATTGGGCGCAGAATAGTCTCCAGATGCAGTGGAGCCTGCCCGGCATGATGCAGGAGCTGAAGTAGCGAGCGGCTACTTCTCCACGCTCAGCGACGAAAAATCGAACCGTCCGAGATAGACCGGCTTTGAAACCGCGGGCTTGCTGTTGCTGACGTCCACCGGGTAGCGAGCGTTCAGCACCATGGTGGGGAATCCCCACACATCGCCGCTCTTCAAATCGACTACCATCTTTCCGTCGCCCAGCGAGCTGCCATCCGGTTTGCGAATCATCGTCACACCGGGTTCGATGTAGAGAGTGCGCCCTTCCGATTGCGCCTGAGCCGGAATCGGCCTCAGGACTGGTCGCAGGGCAAGCACGCCCAACAACACGGCGATCGCGGTGAGAACGGACTTGGTGTAAAGATCCGCGCGAAGAATGGTCATGGTTTCCCTTTCGTCGACCATGCTAGCATCGCGGCGGCTGAAGCACGGTGATCCCTTATACTGAGCCCTATGATTGCTTTGGTTACGGGCGGTGGGCGCGGGATCGGCCGCGCGATCGCTCTGGCTCTGGCGAAGAACGGATGGGCGGTAGCTATCGCGGCGCGGTCCGCGCAGGAGCTCGACGAGACGGTAAAGCTGTCAGAGGGCCGCATGCTCGCCGTGCCGGCCGATGTCGCCGATCCGGCGTCGGTGAAGGCGCTGGTCAGCCGGGTGCAGCAAGAGCTGGGGCCGGTCACGCTGCTGGTAAACAACGCCGGAGCGGGCGGACCGCTCAGCCCTTTCTGCGAGAACGATCCCGAAGAGTGGTGGCGATGCCAGGAAGTGAATCTGCGCGGCCCCATGCTGCTGTGCCGCGAAATCGTGCCGGGCATGCTGGCGCGCCGGAGCGGACGCATCATCAACATCGTGAGCGGCGCCGCCGTCCAGTCGTTTCCGGACATGTCGGCGTACGTTGTCAGCAAGACGGCGCTGCTGCGCTTCAGCGAGCAGCTGGCGCTGGAGCTCAAGCCGCACGGCGTCAGCGTGTTTCCCGTTCGCCCCGGCGTGGTACGCACCAGGATGTTCGAAGAATCGCGCGCCCGCCTGGCTTTCCTGCAGCAAATGGTAGATCGCGGGCTGGCGATCACGCCCGACGTAGTGGCGGGATTGGTGCTCAAGCTGGCTTCCGGATGCGCGGACGCTTTAAGTGGGCGCTTTTTCTCGGTGGATGAGGATGCGGACGAAATGATCCGCCGGGCCGACGAGATCGTGGCGAGTGAGCGCTACCTTTTGCGCGCTCAGAAGCTGTAGTCTTAACCTGGAGGACGAAACTCATGCGGGACTTCCGATCTCTGATCCGCGCGGCTGTGTGTGTTGCTACAGTGGCTGCTATGTCATCGAGCTCAGCTCAAGTCGCCGGCGTCAAGCACCGCTTTGTCCAGGTCAACGGAATCAAAATGCACATCGCCGAGCAGGGCGAAGGTCCGCTGGTGGTGCTGGCGCATGGTTTTCCCGAACTCTGGTATAGCTGGCGGCACGTGCTGCCCGCGCTCGCCGCGGCAGGCTACCACGCAGTGGCGCCCGACATGCGCGGCTACGGCCAGACGGACGCGCCGCCCAACATCGAAGACTACACGCAGCTTCAGTTTGTCGGCGACATGGTGGGGCTGGTGCACGCGCTCGGCTACGAGCAGGCCGTCATCGCCGGCCACGATTGGGGCGCGCCGGTCGCCTACAATTCCGCCAACCTGCGGCCGGACATGTTTCGCGCCGTGATCCTGCTGAGCGTACCCTATGGAGTCCGCGGCGAAGGCGGCATGAAGCCCACCGAAGGGATGCTGCGTCGCGCGCCCGCCGGCCAGCAGTTCTATCAGACCTATTTCCAGAAGCCGGGCGTGGCCGAAAAGGAATTCGAAGCTGATCCGAAACGCACGCTGCGCATGCTGCTCTACTCCGCTTCCGGCTCGATTCCCAAAGAACATAAGTGGCGCTACATGTTCGGCGTCAACGAGAAGGCGTTGGACGGCTGCACCGATCCCAAGCAGCTTCCGGCCTGGCTCAAGCCGGAGGATCTGGACTATTACGCCAAGGAATTCACTCGCACCGGATTTCGCGGCGGCTTGAACTGGTATCGCGGGCAAGACATTTTCTGGCAGGAAACGCCCTGGCTGATCGGGCGCAAGCTGCTGCAGCCGACGCTGTACGTCGCCGGGCTGGACGACCTGGTGGTGGAGTTCGCCAAGCCGGGCGTGGACAACCTGGAGAAGAGCGTTCCGCATCTGTGGAAGAAGGTGCTGCTGCCGGGCGTCGGCCATTGGACCGAGCAGGAAGCGCCGTCGGAAGTGAACCGTCAGATCGTCGAGTTCCTCCACAGCATCGATGGCGCGAAGGCGCCGGCCAAGTGAGGGGCGGCCATGCATAGACACGGGCATCCGCATACGCATCCGACGCGGCGGGATTTCTTCGCCAACCTGCTCCACGGCGCGCTGGCTGGCGCGGGCGTTCTCGAGATCGCGCGCTATCGCGCCGCCTGGGCCCAGTCGCTCGCTCCCACCGCCGCCTCAGGACTGTTCGAGATTCAGAAAGTCGCCGAAGACGTCTTCTTCGCGCAGGCCCGGCCGTGGGCGCTGCCTAATTCGAATGCCGCAGTCTTTGTGAACACGTCCGACGTGCTGGTGGTGGACGCTCACTCGCATCCCGCCGCGGCGGCCGCGCTGATCGCTCAGATCAAGAGCGAAATAACGGCCAAGCCGGTGCGCTACGTGGTGGACACGCACTTTCATTTCGACCACACGCAGGGCAACCGCGCTTATCTGAACACCGGAAACAAAGTAGACATCGTGGCGAGCAAGACCACCAAGCAGCTCATGGCGCAGTTGCTGGCGCCGCGGTTGAAGGCGGCGCTCGATCCGGCCAGTCCGGGGCCGCGCGGGTCTGAACAGGTCGCCCGGCAACTCGAAGACTTGCGGCAACGCGCCGGCAAATCCACTGCCGCGGCCGAGAAGGCGCAACTCGATCAGCGCATCGGACAACTGGAGTCGTTCGCGGCCGAGATGAAAGATTTCGAGCCGGCGCTGCCCACCATCACGTTCGACAAGACGCACGTCATCAAGGAAAAAGGATACGAGCTGCATCTGGAGTTTCACGGCCTGGCGCACACCGCCGGAGACATCGTCGTGTTCTGCCCGCAAAAGCGCGTGATTGCGAGCGGCGACGCGATTCACCCGGGATTCCCGACCTTTTTGGATGCCTATCCGGAACCGTGGCCGAAGACCATCGACTCGGTTGCCAGGCTTCCGTTCGACCACACGCTGCCCGGACACGGCCGCGTCCAGCACGATCGCAAGGACATGACCGGCCAGCGCAACTACATCGAGGAGTTGACCGAGAAGGTGATCGCAGGCAAGAAGGCTGGGCAGTCGGTGGCCGAGTTGCAGCGCAGCATCACGATGGCGTCGCTGAAGTCGCTGCACGTGGACGGCTACTCGATCGCCGCGACGCCCGAGGCCATGGAGCGCGGCGTGCGGAACAACATCGACGACATGTACGACCGGGTGGAGAAGGTGACGTTCACCGGAAGCGAGCCGCTGCGTCTGCGGACGTAGACTTCATGGAACCGGAAGAGCAATTCCCGCAACCCGAGTACAGCGAAGACGGCGTCGATCTTTCGCTGATCCGCTGGATGCTCTCGCTCACACCGGCCGAGCGGCTGGAAGTGCTGGAGCAGAGCGCCGACGAGATTCTCTCGATTCGTGAGTTGAATGCCCGAAAATAGGTTTGCCTCGCGGCTTCGCCCACTTTGCGAGAGCGGTGTTGACTTCATACTGGTGGGCGGCGTCGCAGCTGTCTTGAATGGCGCTCCGACCAACACGTTTGATGTCGACATCGTGCATTCGCGTGATACTAACAACATCGAGCGGCTACTTGCCATCCTTGAATCGCTGGACGCAGTCTCGCGCATCCAGCCGGAACGCCGGCTCAAGCCCGCAGCCAGTCATTTAATGGGATCCGGTCACCTGAACCTGATCACGCGCTATGGTCCTCTGGACGTACTATGCACCATAGGCGACAATCTCGCCTATGAGGATCTTTTGCCTCACTCGCACGAGATGGATATCGGCGGCGGCCTGCGAGTCCGCGTGCTGGACCTCGAGACGCTGATCGCGATCAAGGAGCGCGTCGGCGGCGAAAAAGATCGCGCTGTTCTTCCGATCCTCCGGCGGACGCTCGAGGAGAAGCGCAAGCTCGGTCAGTAAGGCATTTGCCGCTTGGTGTATTTCCGCCCGATCTCGGCGGCTTGCGGGCTGGCTGGGCCGATCATGACGCCTTCCTTGATCATGTCGATCACGTTGCGCGGGTTCATGGTGTTCAGGAAGAAAATCTTGTTCCCCTTGCACGCCGCGAAAACTTTGGCGCGCGCGGCCTGCATCCGTGGATCATTCTCCGCGTTTGGGCCTCGCACTCCGAGCGAAAGCGCCATGTCGCCGGGTCCCCACTCGGCGAAGGCAATCCCCGGAACCTTCAAGTTCTCTTCCGCATTAGCGAGCGCGTACTTGTCTTCCAGTTTCAAGCCCAGCAGCAGCTCGCCATCGGGATTGAGCGGCCAAGCGTCGGCTTTGTCCCAGTACTCCTGCTCGGAAATGCCCCAGATCTTCGCCGCGGTCGGTGCGCCATGCACGCCGCGACGCCCCTCGTTGATTCCGTGGCCGACTCCCTGTTTGTGGATGGGGAAGCGCACCGCTTCGACAAACGCGCGCACCGCGCCGGGAGTGTCTGCGTGGGTCAGCAAAACGCCATGAACGCCGGTGGCGAGCACCTGCTGGAACATCCAGGCGTTGGCGCGAACCGTGGCTTCATCGGTGCCGTTGACTGGAACATTGACGATCACCGCGGGCGTGCGATGGCCGCTCTTGGTCGGACCGCCCGCCACCAGACCCCGCATGTAGTCGGCGAGTCCCTTGACGTCGAACGGCGCGTGCTCCATGTCGTAGCTGATGTAGTCGGCGTAAGTCTGCGCATCTTTGACGCCCTGTTCGTAAGTGCCCTCGGTGCCGGAATGCGAGCCGGTGTAGTAAATCGGCTGGCCCTGTTCCAGCAACTCGATGGCGCGGTTGATGTGCTTGGGCTTGGGCGCATCGGCCAGCATGCTGGCGACGCCGAACACCACAGCGAGGCAAGCGACGAAGGAAAGTGCGGCGTTCTTCATCGGTCGCCTCCTTACTCCAGCGCGAACGCGTTCACGCCCGAACTCACGATCACTACGTACTGTTTGCCGTTCTTCGCCACGTAGGTCATCGGATTGGTGTGGCCTTCGGCATCCAGCTTGGTCTCCCAGAGCAGCTTGCCGGTGCGCGAGTCGAACGACCGGAAGCGCGCGTCGTTGGTGCCGGCGATGAACACCACGCCGCCCGCGGTGGCGATGCTCCCGCCTTGTCCGAACGCGCCGGTGTTGTGCATGCCCTTGGCTTCCAACTCGTCACTCGATCCGAGCGGCACCTTCCAGGCGATCTCGCCCGTGTTGGCGTTCACCGCCGTCAAGTGCGACCAGGGCGGCTGCTGGCAAGGAAGCTGGTTGGAAGGATCCCAGAAGCGCGAGTAGAACGTGCCGCGGCCCGGCAGCGGCGTGGTGCGGCGATATGCCACCAGGTCGCCTTCGGGCGATTTGTCCAGCCTTCCCAAGCCAGCCACATCGCGCGTGTTCACGAACACGTAGTGCAGCGCCGGGTCCACCGAGACGCCGCCATAGTTCGGGCCGCCCTGCTGGCCGGAAAAAATCACGCGATATTCGGTGCTGCTGTACGGCGTGTAGGGCCCCAGGTTGTGGATGCCGCCGATTTTCTCCACCAGGTCGCGGCAGAATTTCTCATGCTCCGGCTCGCCGGTGAACACTTCGTCGGGCTTGATGCTCAAGCGCGCCAGCGGCGGAGGCTTCACCGGAAACGGCTGCGTCGGCCAGCTGTGCTCGCCAGGTATGTCGCTCTGCGGCACCGGGCGCTCTTCCACCGGATAGATCGACTTGCCGGTTTCGCGATCCAGGAAAAACATCAGCGAAGCTTTCGAAACCGCCACCAGCGCCGGAATGGTCTTGCCGTTCTGCACGACGTCGATCAGCGCGGGAGCGGCTTCGGCGTCCAGGTCCCACATATCGTGATGCGTGATCTGAAAATACCAGCGCAGCTTGCCGGTGGCGGCATCGAGCGCGACAATCGACGACGAGAACAGATTCTGACCGGGCCGTCCGCCGCCGTAGTATTGCGGAGCGGGCTGGCCGATCGGAACGAAGATCAGTCCGCGTTGCGCGTCAATGGTAATCAAGCCCCAGTTGGCGGGCGAACCGACGTGCTCGTAAGCGTCCTTGGGCCAGGTTTCGTAGCCCAGCTCGCCCGGGTGCGGCAGCGTGTGGAAGGTCCAGACCAGCTTGCCGCTGTGAACGTCCCAGGCGCGCAGATACTGGAAAGGTCCGTCGGGATTGTCTTCCTGGCCCGAAGAACCGGTGATGATCAGGTCCTTGTAGATGGCTCCGGGCGAGCTCATGCGATACGGCATGGTGGGATATTTTTCGGTGACTCCGATGCGCAGATTCACGGCGCCCTCGTTGCCGAATCCCGGGACGGGCTTTCCAGTCTCGGCGTTGAGCGCGATCAGGCGCCCATCGCTCGATCCGGCGAAGATCTGCGGCGGAGTCTGAGAATCACCCGGCCAGAAGGAAACGCCACGGATCGGCGCGCCCGCTTTTCCCAGATCGTATTTCCAGATTTCGCGACCGGTATCGGCTTCGAGGGCGACCACGGAATGCTGGGCGGTGGGAGTGAACAGGACATTTCCGACTACGATGGGCACGGCCTCGGTGGGTGGAATCACGCGCCGATTGCCGGGCAAATCCCCGACGCTCTTGTCGATGCCGTACTGCCAGGCGAGCTTGATCCCGGCGACGTTCTTGGCGTTGATCTGCGAGAGCGGAGAATAGCGCTGGCCGCCCTCGTCGCGGCCGTAAGCCGGCCAATCGTTGCGCGCGTCGAGCTTCAGAGAGACGGTCTTCGATTCGGACTTGGGTGCCGCGACAGCGGCCGGCTTGGCTTCCGCGGACTTGGGAGCGGGAGCCGCCTTGCCAAAATACTTGGTCAGGTACGCGACGATTTTCTTGAAATCGTCCTCGGTGCCTTCGGCTCCGCGCGAGGCCATGGTGTCCACTACCTTTCGCCACTCCTCCTCGGTGCGATTGGTGTCCACCGCGGTTTCCAGGCCATGACATGCGGCGCACACGTTCTGGACCAGGTCCTTGCCTTCGCCGTCCGGCAGCTTGACCTGGGCCGAGGCCAGGGAAGCCGCGGCAAGGGGAAGAAGCCAGAAGCCGATTGTTCGAGACGCGTTGCTCATGAAAGGATTATATACAAGCGCGAGTACTTTTTCGGGGTTTAGTCAGCGGCGCTGTACAAGAGGCCGCTCGAAAACCGATGCGTTCGCAGGAGTGCGAACACGGCACGCAGGAGTGCGTTGCGCCTCGTTCCTACTTGCTGCCCGCCGAGGCCGGCTTGACGTCCACCTTGACGTGGCCGTTGGTCCAGCAGCACTGGAATCCGCCGCCACCGCCGACGCCCGAGGCATCGTTGATGACCACGTACAAGGTGTATTGGCCCGGCTCGACGAAGGTCACGCTGGTGGTCGCCTTGCCCGCGACTTTAGTTCCGGCCGGCAGCTTGCCTTCGGTCTTTTCCACCGCGGGCTTGGCGTTCGAGAAAACCACGTCGGCGGGTCCGCGCAGCATGGTCCAAGTAACCGTGATCGGAGTGCGGGGCGGAAGACGGCCGGGCGAGTAGACGTTGTCATCGGCGACCCAGACCGTGATCGGAAGCGGAACGCCCACCGTCGCCGTGCGCGTTGTCACCACCGGCCGCGGGCCTTGGATGGAAGGCCCATTTTCCTCGAAGCTCTGAAAACTCAGATAGGGCGGCGTGTTGCTGATGGCGTCGATCATGGGAGCGATCTCCCACAGCGGATTCAGTCCGGCTGGAATCTTATTGGTCTGGGCGTTGGCGGTCAGCGTCCAGGTGATCTCTTTGTCGCCGAAATCCGCCGGAACGATCACCACGAACGGTCCCCAACCTCGGTTCGCGAGAAAGTGCGTAGGCTGGCCGCGATCCGGCCCGCCGGGGTCGATGTGGTTGTTCGGTCCGATCGGAATATCCACCACTTCCTTGGTATTGCGATTGAAGTAGCCCAGCATGATGCTGAAGGTTCCGTCGGGGTTCTTGAACCAGCCTTCGAAAGCGGGCGTGACGCCCTGGCCGGCATCGTGCGTCGGCTCGGCGCCCAAGCGTTGCGCCCATGCGGACGCGCAACTCGCCAGCATCAGCGCGACACACGGAGCCACTCGTCTCCATCCCTGCGCTTGCATAGAAAACATCCTGTTCTAGAAAGGAGCGGCCGCGATCAAAGGCCGCCGCCCCTGCAATTGCCGTTACTGCGCGCTGGCACGTCCACGCGGCGCGGTGTCTTTCTTGTGCGTGGAGGCCCACTTCTCGTAGTCCTCGTCGGAAATATAGGTGACGTTGACCCAGGCGTGCGCCATCTCGTCGACGGTGCGGTCGCCGTAGCCCACCCACTGCCTCGAATCGGGATTGTTCTTGTTGGCGGTGGTATTGTCGTGCCATGCAGTGACGTGGACGATGGTGCCTTTCGGCAACACCGGCGCGGCGTCGTCGGTGTAGATGTAATTCGTCATCCAGTTGAAGTTGAACGCGCCGACATAGCTGATGGGCTGAATGGTGCCGTCCGGCAGAATGGCTTCAATCGCCATCGCCTTGCCACGCAGGTGCATGTGCGGCTGGAAGTTGCCGAGGATGGCGGGTTGCTTCAGCACGTGATAACCGTGATTCTCCGTGATCGTGTTGGGCGCGATGTCCAAGCGAGTCTCGGCGCCGAACCCGACCAGATAGGTGCGGTACTTGGGCTCTTCGCCCTTTGGATACAGCCACACAGCGAGCTGGACATCATCGGTGATCTTCTCGCCGACGGCGTGATAGTGGATGTCCCACCAGATGTGCGATCCGGGCAGCAGCAGCTTGCCGGTGTCGGGACGATAGATATCGTAGTTCTTGCCGACGGCCCATTCCATCAGCGTGCCGGCTTCGTCCGGACCTCGCAGGTCGGAACCGCGCGCGTTCGGATTTTCGGGCGCATCGGGATCATGCTGCACCAGGTGGGCCAGGGCATGATGCGTGATGCGGCGTCCGGCGGCGGTTCCCGGCTTCATCTCGACGGCTTTCACCCAGCGCGGCTCAGTGAGCGGGATGTTGGTCAGAGGGCGCCACCACTGGTCCTGACTCTGCGCGGGCATGGTGTAGAGGTCGGATTTGATGATCAGGTCGGGCGGGCGGCCGTACTCGCGGGCGAGCTGCCAGCCGTCGTCTTCGGGCCACTTCTTGGGAGCAGGCATGTCCTTGGGGTCGCCGGCCGGCGAACCGGAATCCACCCACTTCACGATGGTCGCGATCTGCGCGTCGCTCAGCGACATGTCGTACTGGAATTTCTGGATTCCGACGGTCTTGTCGATGTGCCACGGCGGCATCTGCCGCGTGACCACGCGTTCCTCGATGGCTTTCGCCCAGGGCCGCGACTCTACATAAGTGATCAGCGACATGGGCGCCATCGAATCCTTGCGATGGCAGTTCTGGCACTTCTCCTGGAAAATTGGAGCGACGTCCTTGGTGAACGTAACCGGTTTGTCACCGAGCGAGGCGCCGAACGCCGGCCCCGAGAAAGTCAAAACGCCGAGAGCCACCACGCTCATTCCCGCAGCCCGCCAACTGGTTTGGAACCTGGCTATCATTTCCAACCCTCCTGTCGTACACCACTCCTGATGCACCGATAAACAGTGTATTCGGTTTCGGCCATTCATGTCAATGCAATCAACATGATAGTCGCTATTTACGTGACTTGCCACGTGGCCGCTGGGCGTCGCAGGGGGGTTGCCGGTTCCCGGATATTGCGATATGTTGAATGCTTCCCAGGAGGTCCACGATGCCACATCGAAGCCGAGTCCGTTTCGCGCTGGCGCTAGCCGGCGTTTCCTTGATTGCCGTGTTGGGAGGCAGGCTCAACGCGCAGCCCAGCTACGCGCCTCCGAATGACGCGCCCAATCCGTTTCACACCGTTGCCGGCTGGGCGCAACTGCCCGACGGGCGGAAGTGGGGATCGACCGCGGGCGTGGACGTCGGTTCCGACGGAAACATCTGGGCCTACGACCGCTGTGGAGCGAACAGTTGCGCCGACTCGCCGCTCGACCCGATCCTCGAATTCGACAAGTCCGGTAAAGTGATCCGCCACTTCGGCGCCGGACTGTTCGTGCAGCCGCACGGCTTCTATGTCGACAAGAGCGGCAACGTCTGGGTGACCGACGACCAGAAAACCAAGGACGGTAGCAAGGGACTCCAGGTTTTCAAGTTCAGTCCCGACGGAAAAATTCTGCTGACGCTCGGCAAGAAGGGCGTCTCCGGCACGGGTCCGGATGAATTCGGCGCTCCGACCGACGTGGTGGTGGCGCCGAACGGAGACATCTTCGTCTCCGACGGCCATGCGGGATGCAATTGCCCCAACGCCCGCATCGTGAAGTTCGACAAGAACGGAAAATTCATCAAGGAGTGGGGCAAGCAAGGCACCGGGCCGGGCGAGTTCGACGGACCGCACGCGCTGGCGTTCGATTCCAAGGGCCGGCTGTTCGTGGGCGACCGCACCAACAATCGCATCCAGATCTTCGATCAGAACGGCAAGTTCATCGCCGAATGGAAGCAGTTCGGACGGCCCAGCGGGATCTTCATCACGCGCAACGACACGCTGTACGCGACCGACTCGGAATCGCGCGACCAGGACGGCTACGGACACAACCCGGGCTGTCATCGCGGGATTCGGATTGGCGCGATCAAGGACGGCAAGGTGACCGCGTTTATTCCCGACCCCGATCCGAAAGGCGGCTCGAGCATCTCGGAAGGCGTGGCGGTGGATCACGACGGCAACGTCTACGGCGCGGAAGTTGGGCCGCGGGATTTGAAGAAGTACGTCAAGAATTGAACGGCGGGTCAGTCCAGCGAGACACGCTGCTACTGGTGCGTGATTTTGAGATTGGAAAAGTGGGCCACCGTGCCCGGACCGATCCAGAGCGCGATCGCGCCTTTCGATCGCCCGTGCTTCAAATCGCCGACGATCAACGTGGGCTGTTGCGACCCGTTCACGTACAAGCGCGCTTCGACACCGTGCACTTCGATTTTCACCTTGGTCCATTCGCCGGGAATCAGGTCGACGTAGGTCTCGTACTTGCCCGGGGTCTCCTGGCGCAAACGCTGCCACGGAAATTCAGGCTCGGAGATGTACTGCGCCGAGTGGTTCCTCTGGAGTTGGTCCTGCGCGCGGCCGTTCTTCGGCCTGAGATAGAACGCTTCGTACCTGGCGCTGTTGTCGGCCGCTACGCGAAACGCGATGCCGGTGAATCCGCGAGCGTCGGGCGCCGCGCCGGGTAACGTGTCGCCGGTCAGATCCGCCTCGATGACGCCGTCCTGAAAGTCCGATCCCGCGACGATCGCCATTCGCACTCCATCCGCCGCGTCCTGCGATGCGGCATCGGAAACGCGCACCGCCTTCCGCCCTTTATAAACGACCGACTCAACTTTGACGTTCTTCGCTTGCAGCCTGGCCGGCTCGATGGCCACTTCCTGAGACCAACCCGACTGTGCAAGCCCGAGGGCGCCGAGCGCAGTCGCTACCAATCCCACAAGTTTCATAGACTAACTCCTGACACCTGACACCTGAAACCTGTATCATCGCAGAAAGGATGGACACGCGATGAGAATCTCCTCGGTGCTTCTGCTCGCTGTTGCATTTTGCCTTCAGGCCCACGCGGCCGTGGGCGTGCGTGTGATTTTCGGTCTCACCGATCGAGGCGAGACTAAATGGGACGGCTCAGCCACCGCGCGTTCTGGCCACATCGCGTCCGTCGAGCCCTGGCGCTTCGAAGGAACCGACGCCGTGCAGGGAACTTCCTGGACAGCTTCGACGCACGAGGTGCGCCTGTTCGGCGGCCGCGGGCTGTTCGGGCAATCGCAGACGCTTCCGTTCGTCGCCAACGGCGTGGTGCTCTACCTCGACGACGCGAGCGACAACACCGAGATCGACGTAAAGACCGCGCAAGGCAATTTCACCGTGCGGTTGCGCGACATCCCCTACGGCAAGGTCGCCAATGCGCTCAACAACCGCGTCATGGCCGACCGCATTCCGCCGTTCACGCAGCTCACCAATTCGCCCGAGGAGCAGGACTACCCGGCCGCGGTCGCCGACAAGAACGGCGACGTTTGGCTCGCGTACATGGAGTTCCATCACAACAAGGACCACGACCGCCTGCGCGCCAATTTGCGGACTGCGCCCACGGACTATTCCGAATACAAAGCGCCCACCGGCGGCGACCAGATTCTGGTGATGAAGATCTCGAGCGGCAAGGCCGGCGCACCCATCGCCATCACTGGAGCCGGAGGCGATCTGTACCGTCCGGCCATCGCGATCGACGGTTCCGGGCGTCCCTGGGTGTTCTGGTCGCAGAACGAAAAGGAAAATTTCGACGTGTGGGCGCGCGTGATCGACAATGGACGGCCCGGCGCCACCGTGCGCATTAGCCGGGACGCCGGCGCCGACGTTGATGCAGTGGCAGCCACCGATTCCCAAGGACGCGTGTGGGTGGCCTGGCAAGGCTGGCGAAACGGCAAGGCCTCGATCTTCGCTGCGCGCCAGAATGGCAACGGTTTCTCCGCACCCGCGGTGGTCAGCGAATCGTCCGGCAATGAATGGAATCCCTCGATCGCGGCGGATGGCACTGGACGCGTAACCGTGGCGTGGGATTCCTACCGCAACGGAAACTACGATGTCTTCATGCGCACAGCCACGAACGGCTCGTGGGGCAAGGAGAATCCCGTGGCGGCCTCGGCTCGCTACGAAGCCTATCCTTCCATCGCCTACGATCCGGCCGGCCGCCTGTGGGTGGCTTACGAGCTGGGCGGCGAACGCTGGGGAAAAGATTTCGGCGCCTACGACACCAGCGGGTTTTCGCTCTATCAGGGGCGCGCGGTGCGGCTGGTGGGATTCGATCGCGATGGGCGCGTGCTCCGCACCAGCGCCGATCCGGGAACCGTGCTGCCGGGCACTTCCGCCGTCCGCGTCGAATTGCGCAGAAGCCAGAGCGAAGCCGGCGAAGAGTGGATGAAGCCCGATCCGCAGAACGCCAAGACCCGTGACGAGGCTCGCTCGGCGCGCAACGTACAGGCGCCCAAGAATACCAGCCCACGCCTGCACATCGATGCGTCCGGGCGGATCTGGCTGGCTGTCCGCAGCGCGCATCCCATCTGGTGGAATCCCATCGGCACGGTGTGGAGCGAATACCTGGTCTCTTACGATGGATCGCAGTGGACCGGCCCGATCTTTCTGTCGCACGCCGACAACCTGCTGGACAATCGGCCGGCCTTGGTTTCCGCCAGGCCGGGCGAACTGCTGGTGCTCGGCTCCGCCGACGGCCGCCGCGATTTCTACAAAATTCAACAATACGCAACCGCCACCGGGATGAATCCCAGCGTGCCTTCCGATCCGTTCAACAACGATCTGTTCGGAAACCAGATCACGCTCCCTCCGGCAGCAGGTCAGCTCAGCGTTACGGCGGGCGAAGCCGTCGCGGTTGCCTCGGCCGCCGCCGAGCAGGCCGAGCGCAGTGCGGTGGCTGCAATCCGCAATTATCGCCGCGGCAACCTGCGCATCGTGCGCGGCGAATTTCACCGCCACAGCGACATCTCCATGGACGGCGGCAACGACGGCAAGATGCTCGACCAGTGGCGATATGCCATCGACACTGCCGCGATGGACTGGATCGGCTGTTGCGATCACGACAACGGCGGCGGCCGGGAATACTCGTGGTGGATTACGCAGAAGCTGACCGACATATTTTATGTGCCCGGCAAGTTCTCTCCGATGTTCAACTATGAGCGCAGCGTGACCTATCCGGAGGGCCATCGCAACGTGATCTTCGCCGAGCGCGGCATCCGTGTGCTGCCTCGGCTGCCAATCTCGCGGGCTGAAGACGAGGTGCACGCGCCCGATACCCAGATGCTCTACGCGTACCTGAAAGCGTTCAACGGAGTCGTGGCGTCGCACACCAGCGGCACGCTCATGGGGACCGACTGGCGCGACAACGATCCGGTGGTCGAGACCTCGGTGGAGATCTATCAGGGCGACCGGCAGAACTACGAAATGGCGAATGCGCCTCGCTCCAACAGCGAAAAAGACTCGATCGGCGGCTGGCGGCCGAAGGGCTTCATCGACCTGGCGCTAGAGAAAGGCTACAAGCTTTCCTTCGAAGCCAGCTCCGATCACGTCTCCACGCACCTCAGCTACGCCAACATCTATGTCAGCGCCGTGAATCGCGACGCGGTGCTGGATGGATTCAAAAAGCGTCACCTCTACGCCGCCACCGACAACATCATCGCCGACGTCAGCAGCGGCGACCACATGATGGGCGATGCGTTTTCCACTGCCTCGCCGCCGTCACTGAAAGTGAAGCTGACCGGGACCGGGCCGTTCGCAAAAGTGCGCATCGTCAAGGATGGCAAGTACGTCTATTCGATCGAGCCAAACACCGCGGCGGTCGATTTCTCCTGGCAGGACATGGCCGCTTCGCCCGGCAAACAAAGCTATTACTACGTGCGCGGCGAGCAGCAGAACGGCGAGATCGTGTGGGCGTCGCCGATGTGGATCACCTACACAGGTAAATGATGCGGCATTGGTTCGTCATCGCTGCACTTGTCTGCGCCGGCGCGGGGCTGTGCCAGACTCCCAACGCGCCGCGCTTCCCCGAAAATCCGCTGATCACGGTCTCGAGTTCGAAATCGCTGGGCGACAACGTCAACGGGCCGTCCGTGATCCGCGTTCCCAGTTGGATTCCACATCCGCTGGGACGCTACTACATGTACTTCGCGCATCACAAGGGCGACCACATCCGGCTGGCATACGCGAACGCGCTTGCGGGGCCTTGGAAGATCTACGAGCCTGGCGTTTTGCAGGTGCGCGATACTATCTTCTACCGGCCGCAGCCCGATCCGCCGTCCAGTCCGGCGTCGCTCTACACGCACGTCGCTTCGCCCGAGGCTTACATCGACGAGCCCAACAAGCGCCTGGTGATGTACGTCCACGGAATGTGGACCGACGGCAAGCCGTGGCCCGCCGATCCGCGCGCGGCGGTCCAGTGGCTGCGCGACAACGGCTACGCGCAATACACGCAGACGACAGTGTCCGAGGACGGACTGCATTTCCAAGCGCGGCCCGGAATCACCACCAAGACATCTTACCTGCGCGCCTTCCGCTGGAACGGCGGCTTGTACGGCATGGCGCGGTTGGGCGTGCTGCTCGACGCGAAAGATCCGCTCGCGCCTTTCGAGTTAGGTCCGAATCCGTTCGACGGCGGGCCGTACGCGCGGCGAGTCCGGCATGTGGCCATTCTTCCGCGCGGCGACAAGCTGTACGTTTTCTTCTCCGCGATTGGCGAGGCGCCGGAGAAGATCATGCTATCCACCATTGCCCTGAACGGCGATTGGCACAACTGGAAAGCGTCGCCGGCCGTGGAAGTGCTGGCCCCGCGCGAGCCCTATGAATGCGTCGAACTTCCGGTGACGCCGTCCAAGGCCGGCGAGTCCGAGGGCAAAGAAAACGCCCTGCGCGATCCAGCGCTCTTCGAAGAGAACGGAAAGGTTTTCTTGTTCTATACGGTCTGCGGCGAACAAGGCATCGGCGGCGCGGACGTTACTTCCCTGCTCTCCAAGTGATCATTGCACCGGCGTGCCATACGGCACCAGCGTCTTGATGCGCTCGGAGGAATCCACGCGCGAAATCTTCCAGCCGCCTGACATCTTATCGAGGTAGAAGAACTGCACCTCGTTCCGATCCTCGAAAACGTACTCGACGCGCGTTTTCACTTCACGATCCGACACCGCCTGCGGCTCCATCACCGCGATGCCTTTGATCGCAGCGTTGGAATCGCGCAGATATTTTGCGAAGTCGGTGGACTCGCTTCGCGCCCGCTGGAGCGCCTGCGCCATCTCGCCCGTGTAGCTCGCCATGTATTTCTTGATGTCGCCCACGCGTGCGGAATCCAGCATGGCGTAGATGGCGTCCTGCGGCGTCGGATCGCTGCGCTGCGCGATCCCAGTGATCGACGCGCGCAGGTCCGCCTTGCGAACCACCACCACGCCCAGCGCGATGGCGAGAATCAGAATGGTGACTATCTGCGTCTTGCGCTGTTTGCTCATGCTGACCTACTTCGCGACGTCACCCTTGCGGATGATGGTCAGGTCCAGGTTGCCGTTCTTGTCCACGATCAGCTTCTTGATCTTCGGCAGAATCTGCTCCATCGTCTCCAGGTACAGCCGCTCGCCGTTCACCTCCGTCGCCTTCGCGTACTCGGCCGCTACTTCGATGAACCGCGCCGCATCGCCCTGCGCTTCGTTGATCTTCTTTTCCTTATAGGCCTGCGCCGCTTCGAGCATCTGCTGCGCCTGGCCGCGGGCTTTCGGAATCACGTCGTTCGAGTAACCCTGGGCCTCGCTGACGATGCGCGAAGAATCGGCGCGCGCGCTGGCCACGTCGCGAAACGCGTCCGCTGCTTCCGGAGGCGGCACCGCGCTTTCGATATTGATGGTCGAAAGCTGGACGCCGGTGCGATAGTCGTTCAAGATTCTCTGGGCGCCCGCGCGCACCTCGTCCTGGATGCTCTGCTTTTCGGTGGTGAGCACCGCGTCCACGTTGCGCGCCGCGATGCGCTCGGCCAGCGCGGTTTCCACAGCCCCGCTCACGCTGCGCGCCACGTTCTCGTTGCGGAACAAATAGTCCACCGGCACGCCCACCGAATACTGCACCACCACGCGCATACTAATAATGTTCTTGTCGCCGGTGAGGAACTGCGACTGCAGCGGCTGCGCCCGGCCCGTAACCGTATCCGGCATTTCGCCGCCGATCACCAGCCGCTGCAGTTGCTGGACCTTCAGCTTGCTGACGCGATCCACCGGCCAGGGCAGCGCGATGTGGATACCCGGCATCACGCGCGGATCGGCCACTGCGCCGAAGCGCGTGACCACGGCCTGCTGGTCCGTCCGGACGATGTACACGCCGCTCAAGAACCACAGCAGCAACACGCCTCCCACAACCTGATTGCGGCGGCTCGGGCGCGAGCTCGCCAACTGCCGCTCGACGACATCCAGTTGCGCTTTGGCTTGTGCCGGAGACGCGCTCACTTACTTGACGCCTCCTTCGCCGTGCATCAGGACCTTCAGCAGCTCGGAGTCCGAACTCAGAATCGCGGTGGTCTTGTCATCGAAGATCTTCTTGTAAGACTCCAGCGTGCGCAGCAGCTTGTAGAATCTCGGATTGCGCGAGTAAGCCTGGCTGTAAGTGCGCGTCGATTCGGCGTCGCCCTCGCCCTTCACCTTCTCGGCTTCCTTGTAAGCGACCGACAGAATCTCTTCCTTCTGGCGATCGGCGTCGGCGCGAATGCTGAGCGCTTGCTCTTCGCCCTCGGCACGATACTGCCGCGCGATGCGTTCGCGCTCGGCCCGCATGCGCGCGTACACGCTCTGCTTGTTCTGCTCGGGCAGATTGAGGCGCTTGACACGCACGTCCACCACTTCGATGCCATACTGCTGGAGCGCCGCACGGTCGGTGAGCGCGGACAACTGGTCGAGCATCTCATCGGCTTTGACAGTCTGCAGGTTGGTGGAGACGATGGTTTCCAGATCGTGCGTGCCCAGCGCCGCCGAAAGCCCCGACCAAACGATGTCGTGCAGCCGCATCTCCGCCCCGATGGGATCGCCGACCGTTTCGACGAAACGCTTGGGGTCCTGGATCTTCCACGCCACGTAGCTTTCCACCACCAGGTTCTTCTTGTCGCGCGTCAAAAACTCCGACGGCCGCGGATTGTAGACCCGCAGCCTGCGGTCGAAGTAGTTGGCGGTCTGGAACGGCCACTTCACGTGCAGGCCCGCGTCGGCCACCGTGTACAGAGGCTGGCCGAACTGCGTCACCAGCACGAACTCGGTCTCGCGCACCGTGAAAAACGTCAGCCACACCACCAGCAGCAGCGCGATGCCGCCTGCCAGCGGAAAGTATTTTCGATAATTCTCAACCATAAAATTATTCCTTCAATCAATCGGACGCCCGGCGTTGGACGGAGCCAGGATGGCGGCGCCCGGCGGCGCGATCTCGACGCCGTCTTCGAGCAGCATCAAATGACGCCGGCCTTTGCTGGAATCCACGATCATCTTCTTTCTACCCGGCAGCACCTGCTCCATGGTTTCCAGATACAAACGCGTCTCGGTCAACCCGGGATTACTGCGATAAGCGTCCTCTTCCTGCGTGAAACGGCTGGCGTCGCCCGTGGCGCGATTCTTCTTGCCGAGCGAATAGCCCTCGGCGCCCGCGATCAGCGCCTTGGCATTGCCGCGCGAGAGCGCCACCTGCTCGTTGCGATAACCCTCGGCTTCGTTGATCATGCGGTTCTTCTCCTCGTAGGCGCCGGAGACCGCGCGGAACGCATCCACCACTTCGAGCGAAGGGTGCACGTCCAGCAACTGCACATGCAGCACTTCGACGCCGGAATTATAGCGGTCCAGCCGTGCCTGCAAATCGCTCTTGACGCGCGCCTCCACCTGCTTGCGGCCGGTGGTGAGAATGTCGTCGAGCGAGGTAGTGGTGGCGATGTCGGTGAGCGCGCCTTCAGCCGCCGACCGCACCGTCGCTTCGCCGTCGAGCTGGTGCAGCAGAAACTGGTCCGGCCGCGCCAGCCGGTAATGCACCACCGCGTTGACCTCCATCATGTTCTGATCGCCCGCCAGCATCAGCGACTCTTCGGGCTTGCGCTGGAACCGGCCGGTGCGGTGCTGCACGTTCCACTCGTAGGCCGCAGGTTCGGTGTCGGCCCGCGAAGCGTTGGAGCGGAATCCGATCTCGACGGTCCGGATCTTGCGGGCCTGGATGCGCGTGAGACGGTCGATGGGCCAGGGCAGCTTGTAGTGCAGCCCGGGTTCCTCGGACTGGGCCAGCCTGCGCCCGAAGCGTTCGACAATGCCGACCTCGGTGGGACGGATCATGTGGATGCCCGAGAGCAGCAGCAGCGCGGCAGCGGTGATCAAAGCCGGGCGAGCGTACTCGCGCCGCCGCTCCACCACGTAGGCGAAAGCGTCCCGCAGATCCACCGAGCGCACAGCCGTCCACAGCTTTCGACCGGCGGCAGGGATGGGAGTGCGGCCCACGGTTGCCGTCCACAGCCTGGCAAAGCGGCTTCCCCCGGTGCGCTCCACCCGCAGCAGGCGCAGCGAGTTGATCATCACGAAGAACGAAGAGAGCTGATGCGTGAACGCCGCTCCGATCGGCGTCAGGATCCCAGTGGCCGCCAGGGCGACCGCGGCGAGATTCACCAGGCCCGCAAACAGAATGATGTTCTGCCACGCCGTCCCGACCGCGCGGCGGCTCACCGTGAACAGCTTGGGGAGATTCTCGAGCGAGTGGCCAAGATAGACGACATCGGCGGCTTCGGCGGTAATGTCGCTGGCTCCCGACACCGCGATGCCGACGTGCGCGGCAGCCAGCGCGGGCGCATCGTTCACTCCGTCTCCAGCCATCGCGACGAAGCGGCCTTGCGACGCCAGTTGCCGCACGCGCTCCAGCTTCTGCTCGGGAAGCAGCTCCGCCTCGACGTTCGGAAGTCCCACTTCGCGGCCGATCACTTCGGCGGCGCGCCGGCGGTCGCCCGTCAGCATCACCTGGTAGGTGACATCGATCTCTTTCAGACCGGCGATCGCTTCCTGGATGCCTTCGCGGATGCGATCGCGCAGCAGGATGGCTCCCGCCAGCGTCCCGTCCTCGGCCACCAGCACGGCGGTGGCTCCGGCGCGGTCGGCTTCTTCGAGCAAGCGCTCGGCGCCCGAGATTCCGTGCTCGGCGAGAAACGCGGCGCTGCCCGCGCGAATGGTCCGGCCGTCCAATGTGCATTCGGCGCCCCGGCCGGGAAGAATGTGGCCGTGCTCCACCGGCGGCAGCTTCAGATCGCGCCGCGTCGCTTCTTCGGCGATCACGCGCGCCAGGACATGATCCGATCCGCTCTCGGCGGCAGCCGCCAGACGAATCAGGCCATCCTCGCTGCCCGCGAGCGGGATCACTCGAATGATTTCGAACCGGCCGCTCGTGACGGTGCCGGTCTTGTCGAATACCACCGTATCGACCTTGGCGGCCTGCTGCAGCACTGTTCCACCGCGCACCAGAATCCCGCGCCGCGCGAGGCCGCCGATAGCCGCGACCATGGCCGTGGGAGTCGCGAGAATCAACGCGCACGGACAAGCCACAATCAGAACGGCAACCGTACGCAGCCAGTCGCGCGTGAAGTAGAACGTGAGCGCGGCCGCCAGCAGCAACGCGGGCAGGAAGTAGCGGGCGTAGCGGTCGGCCAGACGCTCCACCGGCGCGCGCTGCTCCTTGGCTTCCTCCACCAGCGCCACCACGCGCGACAGCGTTGTCTCCTCGCCCGCGCGCGTCACGGTGATGCGCAGCAGGCCGTTGCCGTTGAGCGTCCCCGAGTAGACTCCCTCGCCCGGCTCCTTCTCGCGCGGCAGGGCTTCGCCGGTGATGGTGCTTTCGTCGACGCTGGAGATGCCGGAGAGCACCACTCCATCGGCGGGGATGCGTTCGCCCGCTCGCACCACGATCACGTCGCCTTCCGCCAGCGAGGCCGCGTCGACTTCCAGCTCTTCGCCGTTCCGCAGCAGGCGCGCGCGCCGTGGCATCTGCTCCACGAAGCGATGGATGGCGGCCGAGGTCCGGCCGGCCGCGTAGGCTTCCAGGCCCTCGCCCACCAGCATGATGAACATCGCTTCGGCCGCGGCCAGGTACTGGCCCACCGCGAGCGCCGCGATCACGGCGATGCAGATCGCCAGATCAGCGGAGATTTCCTTTTCGAGCAGCGCCGCGATCGAATTGAAAAAGATCCGGTACCCGGCCAGCACGGTGATGATGGCGGCCGTATCCAGACCGAAGATGGTCTTGAAGTAGCCGGTCAGGTTGAGCAACAGCAGGAGCCCGACGAATCCGGCGAAGCCGAAGTATCGAAGCCGTTCGGAGCGTTCAGAGTCCATCGATAAGCGCGGCGAGAGCCGACGATAGGGAATGGTATCAGTTCTAAGCAGGCTCTGGCAGGTGAGGGGCGCAAGCCGGGTGATAGGACCTGTATCGCATTGCGGTATGCTGACGGTCAGCGAAAAGGAAGAAGGAACTGAGGCAAATCGCGGCACATCTGAAGGGAGCGCTATAGAATGGCAAGAAAGACCGCCACGAAGAAGACAGGCTTTGGCAAGGACCTCATCGAGGGAATGAAACTGGTGCTGGCTCACCAGCGCGGCAAAGTCGAGCTGGAGCAGGTTTGGCCGAAGCCGATCGACGTGAAGGCCATTCGCAAGCGGGTGAAAATGTCGCAGGCCGAATTCTCGCGCGCCTACGGCATCAGCAAACGCGCGTTGCAGGAGTGGGAGCAGGGCGGACGCCAGCCAGACTCGGCCGCACGCGCATACCTAACCGTCATCGCGAAAGAACCAGCCGTGGTGCGCCGCGCGTTGGCGAGCCAGTGAACATATAGGAGTCTGCGTGGTGGGCGCGACAGGACTCGAACCTGTGACCTCCTGCGTGTGAATTGGCCGGGTGGGTTGTGAGGTGGTGAGCTGCGATGATCGCAAGTGCCGGCGAAGCTATTGAAGTTGAGGGGCTTCGCTGGCAATTGTTCAATTGCTGAGCCGTGTCGAGCACTGTCGAACAACAGCAGAAAATCAGTCAATTTGGTCAATTCTGAGGTGGGTTACGTCACAATCCGCGTCACAAAACTCAGGCGTCGATTGCGGCATACTGGTAACGGAATGAGCCAGTCTTCAAAGAAGCCGAGCTTCGGACAGGACCTCGTTGAAGCGATGAAATTGGTTCTCGCGCACCATCGTTGCGAGATCGAATTGGCACAGGTGTTGCCGAAGCCTCGCGCGCCGAAAGCGGCCCATAAGCCTAAAACTCGACGCGCCAAATAATTCTTCTCCGATTGGAGTAGAATTAAAGCATGGACGGATACACTCCCGCGCAGGCTGCCGCTGTAACAGGTTTGCCATTGGCTGCGGTTCACAAAGCCATCGACAGTCGCTTAATACGGCCCCGGTCCACGCGTTCGGGCAGGACGGTTCGACGCCTCCTCACAAAGGAACAGTTGATCTACCTGCAACTCGAAGTGGAGGGTCTGCGGCTCTTGCCGGTCGGGACGCGACGAGAGATCGCGGACTCGATTCAGCGATGGCCTAAGACTGACGTTTTAGCAGTCGGAAATGGGACAGTTCTGTTCGTTGAATTCAAGGCCGCCCGCCGCAAGGTCGAGGGCCAGTTGAAGCAGCTCGCCCACATCGAAGAGATGGTGGTCAGTGATCCGGAGATCATGCGCGGGACGCCGGTCTTCAAGGGCACGCGGATTCCCGTGGACCTGGTTGCCGACATGCTCGCCCAAGGCGCAACGGCGGATGAAATCCTTGAAGGATATCCAACCCTGGGCAAGGAAAAGATTGCCATCGCACCGCTGTACATGCGTGCATTCCCGCGGCGCGGCCGCCCCAGCCGCCGCCCCTGGCAGGGGAAAAAGGCGCGCGGCAGAAGATCCTTTGCACTGAGCTCTCTGCTCAAAGATGCATGAGTTTCCTGATCGACGAATGCTTGCATGAGTCGCTCGTCGGAGTCGCCCATGACGCCGGCTTCGGGGCAACCCATGTCAATCATCTCGGCTTGAGCGGCAAGCCGGACTGGGAACTGGCCGAGCGAATCGTCGAGGGTGAATTCACGTTCGTCACGAACAACCGCGTGGACTTTATTCGACTGTTCGGCAAGATGGAATTGCACGCTGGCCTGATCGTGCTTGTTCCGAATGTCGTGCCCGCCCTTCAGCGGGGCTTGTTTCAGGCGGCCATTCAATATTTGGCAGGGAAAAGCCTGATCAACGCGATAATTGAGGTGACCTCGGATGGCAAGACGGCGACTTGTGTTGAATACGAATTACCGGCCGATTAGGTACCCGTCGGTCCAATGCTGAAACGGTTACATTTACCAAGATGGCGAATTGCGCTACGCTCATTAACGTCATGAAGCTGACCAAGGGACTTCCATTTTTTGCGTTCGCCCCCCTCATTTTCGCCCAAACAAGTCCACCTGTTGCGCCCGGCTCTCTGCGTCCCGATGGGGCGTATCAAGTAGGAAACGGAGTCTCACCGCCCTCGGTGATGTTTAGAACTACTTGCGAAATTCCGGATTTGGCCCGAAAGGTCCGCGCTCAAGGCGAAGTTACCCTCTCGCTAATCGTCAAGTCCGACGGAAGTGTTCGGGACATTGAAGTCGTGAAGCCTGCCGGGTACGGTATGGACGAGAGAGCCACTGAATGCATTCGCAAATGGCGGTTCAAGCCCGGTGCGAAGGGCGGATCGCCTGTCGATGTTACATTTCGATTTGCGTACAGCTTCGGCTTGCAGCCTCAACCCAGAATATGGGGCGCGGGCCCGCTCACGTTTGCTCCGGACAGTAGCGTCACGCCGCCCATGTTGAAATCTGGCACCATGCCGACTGCGGAACGCGAACCTGGGGACGAAACCGTGCTATTCGAGTTCTCAGTCGGTTCGGCCGGCGAAGTCAGCAACATACAGGCTCTCGAAGGAAAGGAGTCCAAGTCTCTATCTCAACTTGTGAAGAGCCTCTCAAGCTGGAAGTTCTCGCCTGCATCCAGTGGGACCGGACCAGCGGCAGCCACTGGCAAAGTGCTTTTCATTAAAGGCGAGGACTATTTTCGCTATCAAGTGTCCAAAGCCTTCCGCGATTCCGGCAGTGTTCATCTAGTCGAAGCGAAACCAGTCGATCCCCCGAACGCTCCAAGGACGATCGTGACGATAAAGGTGCCCATAAGGATCGACCTCGATCCTGGTGAAGCCGCGAAACATCTAATCGATCGCGTGCCCCCCGAATATCCGGTTGAGGCCAGAGCGGCACATGTTCAAGGAACCGTTTCGCTGCTGGTAAGCATTGGCAAGGACGGCAACGTGACGGGCGTCAAAGAAATCAGTGGACCGCCCGAGTTGATTCCTGCGGTTACGACACTCTACGGCAACCTTCGACACTTTTCGACAATCTGACGCGGGCGATGCCGCTCGACCCGCAGCGAAAAGCCGGTAGTGGAACATAAAGGAAACGGGATACACGCACGCCTTTTTTTGGCGTTATCTCCCGGCACTTCAGCGATTTTGACGGTATCCCATTTTCGAGTCGCTGTATCCCATTTGGGATACGCTCGAATTCCACGCTTTTGGTAGAGAGCGTCCCCGAAGACCTCGGGCAATCACATAGCACTTAGGTGCTCCGCCGAGCAGTGGAGTTCCAATTCTTGCTCAGAGGTGAAACTATGCAGAGCTTTCTCACCGAACAGGAAGTCTCCAAACGCCTGAACGTCGGCGTTGCAACCCTACGACGCTGGCGCCTGGAGAAGCGCGGGCCGACGTTCCGCAAGGTCGGTTCACTCGTGCGCTATCGCCCCGAAGATCTCGACGCGTGGGTGGCCGCGCTCCCAACCGGCGGCGCGGTTGCCGTCATGACCACTGGTGCGGCAAGCTGATCGTCAAGGCGGAGAAAAAATCCCGCCGGGAAAGGAGCAGCATGATTTACAAACGCACTGGTCACTGGCACCTCGACGTAACGATCCACGGCGTTCGTTATCGCGAGGCGCTGAACACAACCGATAAGCGGCAAGCCAAGGAGCTGGAAAAGAATCGGATTGCCGAAATCAAGCAGGGCAAGAACGCTTCGAAAACGGGGCGCGAATTTGCGCGCAAACCGTTTCACGAGGCCGTAAAGGTTTACCTCGAAGAACGCGAGCCGCATGTTGCCGAGCGGACCATACAGTTCGAGACGGAGCGTCTCGGACCGCTCGTGAAACATTTTGGCGAAAAGCCGTTACTTCGCTTCAAAGCCGAAGACGCTTCCGGCTATCAGAAGGCGCGCCTCGATGCCGGCATTTCCGGCCGGACCGTCAATATGGAAACCGGCGTCCTTCGCCGCATGCTCAAACGGGCGAAGATCTGGAACGCCATCTCCGAAGACGTAAAGGCGCTTCCAGAAGATCGCAGCGCAGTAGCGAAGGTTTTGCCTCCCGATCTGAAGCGCAAGCTGTTTGAGACCGCCGTGAGCCGTCCGGAATGGATGGTGGCGCATTGTGCGGCGGTGCTCGCTGTATCAACCACGTGTCGCGGCGTTGAGATCAAGAACCTGCGCTGGCAGGACGTGGATCTCTTCAACCGTATCGCAACAATTCGACGCAGTAAGACTGCGGCCGGCCATCGCACGATTCCGCTGAACGGAGATGCCATGGCTGCACTCGCTCGCCTGCTCGAACGCGCAAGGGCGCTGGGCAGCAGCGAACCCGAACACTACGTTTTTCCCGCATGCGAGGAGCGGATCGTTGATCCGATGCGCCCGCAGAAGAGCTGGCGCACGGCATGGCGCAAACTCGTTCGCGAAACCGCCAGACGCGTTGGCAGAGAAGCCGCGCAACACGAGCTCGACTCCGGCAAAGGTCTCCGCGCCGCCATCGCGGCCTGGAAACGCGCCGCCGCCCCGATCCGCGGACTGCGGTTCCACGACCTGCGCCACCAGGCCATCACCGAAATGGCCGAAGCTGGCGCGTCCGACGCCACGCTGATGGCTGTCGCCGGCCACATGTCCCGTCGAATGCTGGAACACTACAGCCACGTGCGCATGGCCGCGAAGCGCTCGGCGCTGGAAAAACTCGAAAGCGGTCTGATGGGCGGGCCTTCGGCAACAAGCCAGCCCGAGTCGAGGAAAGCGAATTGAGGCCTTACGTCACAATCCACGTCACAACCACTCCCTCCAACTCTTCCCAATGTTTGTATCTGCTTGAAATGAATGGTGGGCGCGACAGGACTCGAACCTGTGACCTCCTGCGTGTGAAGCAGGCGCTCTAACCAACTGAGCTACGCGCCCGGAGGCTGGAACCGCCCTCTTAGTTTAGCGCACCTGTTTCCCCGCATCCCGGTTCTACGGCGTCCGCCGCAGTGGGCGTCGAAAAAAACCATTAGGCCGAATTAAGGCCCCTGCAGCAGCGCCACCCCGCGTCCGATCTTTCTTAGTGACAGACCAGCTTGGAATTGGCGCGGGACAACACTCCGGATATGAAAACCATTGGCAAGTATCAGGTGCTCCAGGAAATCGGACGGAGCGCGGCGGGAGCCACCTTTCGCGTACACGACCCGTTTCGAAAGCGCGACCTCGCGTTGAAGGTCCTCAGCCCCTTGGCCGCCCTGAGCGACCAGGCTAAGGATCAACTCTATCGCCAGCTCGCCGCCTGCGAAGAACTCTCGCATCGGCACGTCGCCAGGATCCTGGACCTGGGCGAGGTGGAAGGCGGAGTCTACATCGCGACCGAACTGCTGCGAGGCACCGACCTGCGCGGCCATCTGGCCAGCCCGGACGCGCCCATCGCGCAGCAGCTCACGCTGATGGCGCAGGTGTGCGAAGGAATCGCGGCCGCGCACGCCAAGGGAATCGCGCACGGCAATCTCAAACCCAGCAACATTTTCGTCGTCGACGGCCGCGACGCTGTCATTCTCGACCTCGGCGTGGGCTGCTGGCAAAACCTGCTGATCGCCGCCGGCGCACGCCTGAACGGACTGCTGCCCAACTATCTGGCGCCCGAGCAGATCCTGGGGCAGGACTTCGACGCGCGCAGCGATCTGTTTTCGCTGGCGGTGGTGTTGTACGAAATGCTGGCCGGCCGGTATCCGTTCGAGGCTCCAGCGGGCGTGGTCCCTCGCGAGATCGTCCATTCCGAGCCAACCCCTTTGCGCACGCTGAATCCTCAGGTACCCGAGGAGCTGGAACAAACTCTGGTGCGCGCGCTCAAGAAAGATCCGAAATCGCGGCTGGAGACAGCCAATGAGCTCGCGGCCAGCTTGTATGCCAGCGCGCTGCAGTTAAGGAGGCACCAACCCACGCCGCCGGCTAACGGGTCAGCGCCGGATTCGGCGGCGGGCGATCTCGGCAAAGCAGAGACTGCCGCACCGGCTCCCACGCCGGAAGCAGTGGCTCCGCCTTCCTCAACAGAGATACTCGCCCTGGTTTCCGCAACGGGAACGCGCGCGCCGGCTGATGAGACTGTGACGGCCGCGCCTACGGCGACGACTGAGACCGCCGCTCCGGTTCAGTCGACAGATCCCGAGCCGGCTCCGTCGGTAGAGACAACCGCGTGCGACCTGGCGACGGAGCCGCTTGCGGTGGCTGTTACGGCGCCGCCCGCAGCCGAGTCCGCCCCCGCTCCCATCGAAACCGCGGCTCCGCTTCAGTCGGCTTTTGGGTTCCCTCCCGCGACGGAACCTTCGGGGCCCGCTCCCGCGCCGCAGATTTTCGCGCCTGTTGTTGCGAACGAGACTGCGTCCGCGACGGCGGCCGTTCCGCAAGCCATCGCCGCACAGCCCGCTGCCCCGGCGCCGCCGCCCACACCGCAACTTTCGCCAGGCGCAGCTTGGCCAACTGCCTCAGGTCCCGCATCTCCGGCGCAACCTGTGCAGCGAAAAGCGCCCGCGGCCAAGCCCATCAGTCTTCGGAGGCGCATCTTCGTCGTTGCCGTGGCCGCCGCGCTGGCAATCTGGGCCATGGCCACCATCATTTCGCGCCAGAACCTGCACGCATCCCAGGACAAGACCGTCCAGCCGGCGGTTCAAACCCCGAGCGCCGCGACACCGCCGGTGCAAGCCACGCCCGAGCCACCCGCTCCGGTCCCGGTGGAGACGGCGCCCGCTCCCGAGCCGGCGCCTCAGCCCAAGAAAGTGGACAGCGCTCCGGCCCGATCCGAGCAGATCCTGCGCGTCCAGGTGAAGGCCATGTGGGAAGCAGGCCGCTACGCCGAAGCCATGCGATTGGTGGACAGCGTTCTCGACGAGAGCCCCTCCAACGCGGAAGCGCGCGCCTGGAAGACGCGGATTCGCGCCGCCCAGGATGCCGAAGCGGCCATGAAATAAAACTCCCATGCGACCCAACATGCGTTCAATTCTCTGGATCGGGGGACTGCTGGCGGCGCACGCCTGCCTGGCGCAGCACACCGTCGCGATGGAGCACAAGACCTCGCACGCAGCCAGACCCACGGATCCATTCCTGAGCGGAGCACCGTTCACGCTCGATCAAACGCTGAATCTTCTCAGACAAGACGCCATCCCGTTGCGCCGGCGCAAGGAAGCCATCCAAAGCCGCGGCGTCGATTTTTCCTGGTCTCAGGAAACGATCGAAAAGCTCAAGGCCACGGGCGCCTCGGCCGAGCTGCTGGAGCTCATCGAGAGCAAGGCCCGGCCCGCGCCCGCGCCGCCCGCGCCGAAACCTGCTCCGGTAGGCAGCATCAGCTTGAAATGCGCGCCGACTGAGTGCAACGTAGCGGTGAATGGTCACGCGGTGGGATCCACTTTGTCCGGCACGCTTGAACTGGCTCGGCTCGCGCCGGGCAAGTGGGTGGTCGACCTCAGCAAGAACGGCTATATCAGCCGGCAAAGCTCAGTGCTGGTCGACGAAAACAAGACCGCAACCGTATCGGCAGTCCTCGAACCGGACCGCACCACCGAAGAAACCTTCGGAACCGAACTGTTCCGGAAAATGGTTCAGGCTCTGGGCGGCGAAGACGGAATCCAGGAGCTTGGCAGCGTGGAGGCCGCGGGCAGCGCGACTATCTTGACGCGCGACGGCACCAACATCCGCTGGAGCCTGCGCATGCGCAATCGTCCGGATCGCGGAATATTCCAGGCCAAGGCCGGCAAAGTGGCGCATGAGGTGATGTTCAGCGGCAACGAGTTCATGGCCAGCAAGAGTTTGAAAGGCCAGGACGCGCTGGAATTGCCGGCGGACTTCGGCTATCTTCGCGACAACCAGCCCGCGGCGCTGATCGCGCGGCTCGAGAAACCGCGCTACAAAATGGTGGCCAAGCGCGTCGATCCGGAAGCCGGCGGGGAATTCGTCCTGTTCGCCGAGGGAGGCACCGACAAGATCTCCATCGGACTGGACAGCGACATGCGTCCGCAACGCGTGCGCATCGAAACCGAGACCGGAGTGGGATCGCTGCTGATCACCTACTCGGACTATGTTCAAACCGGCCAGGCCTGGTATCCGAAAAGCATGCAGGCCAAGCCGGACGGGCAGCCGCACGGCATCCAGGTTCATTTCGACACAGTGGAGCTAAACCTGAAGTTCAAGGACAGCGACTTCAAGCTAAAGGGCGGGATCTTCTCCAACTTCTACAACTAACGGCGCTGCGCCCGAGCGGACAGTCTTACAAACATATTCGAACCTTTTCGGGGACGACTTCGTCTAATCTCATATGAAGCGGGCACAACAAGCGGAGTTGGCATACCGGAAAGCATTCGAAGAGTTCTCCGAGAGGGTACAGCAAGTCCAAGCATTGACAGCACTTCGGAGCGCGGACCCAAGACAGTTGGATGCTGCCCTGGTGGAACTCGAGAAGGCGCACGTGCTCTACATCGCGCGCCGCGACGAGTGGGTGCAACATCTTTTGCCGTCGGGCGATCAGAGGCCCCGGCCGGCCCGCTCACAGCACGAGCACGACGATTGCGTGCGCGCGATCGCCGAGGTGCTGTGGGAAAGCGCTGGCCGTCCGGAAGGAACCTCGCTCGAAGACTGGCGCCGGGCAGAAGAGATCGTCCGTCAGGCCGCCACGGCAGCCTGACCCGCTCACGCGCCGCAACACTTCTTATATTTCTTGCCGCTGCCGCACGGACACGGATCATTGCGCCCAACTTTGGATGCCGCCGCGGGCGCCGCTTCGTCCTGCTCTTCCTC
Organism: Terriglobia bacterium; assembly: GCA_020073265.1. Taxonomy (GTDB): domain Bacteria; phylum Acidobacteriota; class Terriglobia; order Bryobacterales; family Bryobacteraceae; genus Palsa-89. The sequence goes on from JAIQFN010000062.1 coordinate 35,092, forward strand.
GGACTCTTCGGTAAAGAACGCGGGCTTGTGTCCGTGCAGCATCAGCCGCTGATCGAGAGCCAGCCGCACCAGATCGGTTTCGTCGGCGTCCAGACCGCCCGCGAGGTTCTCGATTTTCTCCAAAAGCGCGCGGACACGTCCACGCGAGGTCTCTCCGGGGGACGCCAACGAGTAAGCGAACAACGCAGGCGTCCGATGTTTCTCCTGGTGGAAGAACGCTTCCAGGCGCGGCGCTTCCGAGGACAGGTTGAGATAGCCCGTGGCCCAGATGGCCTGGTTCTTGATTTCGGGATCGGGATCGTCCAGGTGCCTCGCCGGATAGCCGGCAAAGCGGCGGTCCATGGAGCGCGCCATGGCCTTGAGCGCCGCGGCCCGGCCGCGCGAATCCTGATACAGATTCTCGATGGCCTGGACAACGGTCGCATCGTCGGAATGCCGGGCGAGAGCAATAGTAGCGCCCGCTCTTTCGTCGAGTGACGCTTGCGGGTCGCTCACCACGGCCAGCATGGTGCGGCGGACTTCCGGCTCGTCACTCAAATCCTCGAGCGCTTCCCAGCAGGCGCGCCGCACCGTCACGTCCGGATCGGCCTTGGCCAGTTCCAGAAGACGGGCGCGAACCGTCAGCGGAATTTCCGAAGTGCTGTAGCTTGCGGCGACCGCAGTTCGTATTTCGGCCGAGCCGCTCGCGAGCATTTCCAGGCGGTCCTGTTCGCTGAACGCATCGAAGTCCGGCGCGTCCTTCTCTGCATATTCGGTCCAGATGTCGAACCGGCCGGGAGCCTCGTCGAGGCTTTTCGGACCCAGCGAAAGAACATCGATGGCGGACTGGACCATCTGGCGCTGCCTCAGATCCTCGGCGGGAAGGCCGGCGAGGGCAGCCTGGAGCGCGGGAAGCGCCGCCGGATCGCCATAGATCTCCAGAGACAACGCGGCGTCTGAAACATCCTCGTCGAGCCGGCGAACCAGGACGTCGAGAATCCGGGAATCGCGCACGTTGAGCGAGGCCAGCACAAAAGCCAGGTCGCCGGGATCCTGGTCCGAACGTTCTGCGAGCAACTGGAGCAGCGGATCCACCGCGCTGGACCCCAGCCGCACCATGCTCTCCACCAGTTCGTCGGAAACGTTGAGCGGATCGCGGCGGATCAGATCCATGTAGAACGGGATGGCTTCCGGCGCGGCCAGATGACGGAAGATATCGGCCAGCACTTCTTCCAGATCGTACGGATCGTTTTCGTGATCTTCGGCGGCGAAGCGCGCCAGGTCCGGGATGGCGCGCGCGGGATTGTCGAAGATCGCGTGCAGGAAACGGTGATCCACGGCGACGTAGCCATGTGCCGCCGCCTCCAGCAGCCGGTAAACCGGAACCTCGGCGAGCTGGGCCGGATCGAGAATGAGATCGGTGCGAACTATTCCGCTTCCTTGGTGACGTGCACCGTGATCTCGGTGGTCACTTCGCGGTGCAGGCGCAGCGGCACTTTGAACTCGCCCAAGGTCTTGATCGGCTCATCCAGCGCCACTTTACGTCGATCGATGGTATAGCCTTGCTTTTCGAGCGCCTCGGTGATGTCCTTGGAGGTCACCGATCCGAAGAGTTGGTCGTTCTCGCCGGCCTTTTGTGAAATGGTGACGCTCAGGTTGGCCATCATCTTGGCCAGCTCGCCGGCGTCGGCCACCAGCTTGGCCTCCTTGCGCAGATGCGCCTGCCGCTCCTGCTCGATGATCTTCTTGTTGGCTTCGGTGGCGGGCACGGCCAGCCGCTTGGGCAGCAGATAATTCCGGGCATAGCCGGACGCCACTTTCACCAACTGGCCGCGTGCGCCCAGCTTGTCGATATCTTCTCTCAGGATGACTTCCATGCTGACTCCTTATATGGCCGACGCAAACGGGATGAGCGCGATGTTGCGGGCCTGCTTGATGGCCTGGCTCAAGCGCCGCTGATGCGGCGTACAGACTCCCGAAATGCGGCGCGGGACGATCTTGCCGCGCTCGGAGATGAACGATGAGAGCAGTCTCACGTCCTTGTAGTTAATGTCGTCGATCTTCTCGACGCAGAACCGGCACACCTTTTTGCGCCGGAAATACTGCTTCTTGGTCGCGAGCGCCTTGTCGCCGCCGGTGGGGCGCTGCGACGCGCTGATGGGACGTCCGCCTCTGGTATCCGCCATGCTGGTTTCTCCTTAGACCTTTTCCTTGTCGGATGGAACGCCAGGCATGGGTGCGCCGGGCCGGGGTCCGGCGGGCTCGGCCGCGCCCGCCATAACATGCTCGGCGGACGGCAGACTGGGCGCCGCAAGCGGTGGCGCCGGCTTGCGGGCCGCGCGCTTCTCCCGCGCCTTTTTGCGCTTCTCCACCTTCTTCATCTTTTCGTCCACGCGAACCGTCAGGAACTTCAATACCAGGTCGGTAACGCGCAAACGCCGCTCCAGCTCGCGCACGGTCTCCGGCTGCGCGGTGAACTGCAGCAGCACGTAGAACCCTTCGTTGCGCTTCTGGACGCGATAGGCCAGCTTGCGGACGCCCCACTTCTCGGACTTGTCCACATTCCCGCCGCCGCTGGCAATCTGGGCGGTCAACTGCTCGATCAGTTGATCGATTTCCTCCTCCGGCGCATCCGGCCGGACGATGAACAACTCTTCGTAGATCCTCATTCTTCCTCGTTTGAGCCTGGGGCGCGACGATTGAATTTCGCCATGGACTTTTCGACGCCTTCAGCGATTATGGACTCGACTGCATCGGACGCGTAGTCCAGCAGTTCGTCCAGTTCCTCTCTCTGCGCCCGCTTCAACTTCGCGAGCACAATGCGGACGCCGTCTTTTTCGCGACGGCCCCCATGAATCCCCAGGCGAACCCGGGGAAATTGGCTGGTCCCGACATCGCGGATGATGGAGTCAACTCCGCGATGGCCGGCCGCCGATCCGGACGGCCGGATCCGCACAGAACGCCAGGGCAGATCCAGCTCGTCATAAACCAGAATCAAGTCCGCCGGGGCGATCTCATGCTTGACCAGCAGCCCCTGGACCGACTCGCCGCTCAGATTCATGAACGTCTGCGGCTTGGCGAGCATCACTCGCTTGCCCGCCACGGTTCCCTGCCCGACCAGCGCCCGGCAATCCTTGCGCCCGACCTTGATTCCGCCGCGCGCCGCCAGCCGGTCGATCACCAGAAAGCCGAGGTTGTGCGCGGTGTGCTGGTACTCATCACCGGGATTTCCGAGACCCACCACCAACTTGTCAAACTCGGGCATGCCGGCCAGAATCCGGAATACTCACCACCGCCGACCAGTCCGGCTTCCGAATTCCGAGTTCTGAATTCCTCAGCCTTTCTTCTTGCCCTTCTCGGGCTCGGCTGCAGCCTCCGGTTCTTCCTCCTTCTTGCCCTTCTTGATGACTTCCGGTTCGGCCGGGGCAGCGGGAGCGCCCTCGACAGCGGCTTCAGCGGCCGGAGCTTCTTCAGCCTTCATCGTGACCACGTGCGCGATCACCTGCTCGGGCTGGCTGACCAGCTTGGCCGATCCTTCCAGCCGAATGTCGCTGGCGCGCAGATTCTGTCCGATCAGCAGCGGGCTCACGTCGACGGTATATTGTTCCGGAATTTCGTTGGGCAGGCACTCGATGGTGATCTCGCGGGTAATGATCTCCAGCAACCCGCCTTGCACCTTGACGCCCTCGGGATCTCCGATGGCCTGGACACGGACGTTGACGGTGATGCGCTTGCTGAGGTCGATGCGTTTCAGGTCGACGTGCAGCAGCGAGTCGCGCACCGGATCGCTCTGCCAGTCGACGATCATGGCGGGCGTCTCTTCCACGCCTTGGACCGCCAGCTGGAAAATGGTGTTGTGGCCGGCGCCGCTGCGCAGGATTCTGCCGACTTCCTTGGGGTTCACCGAGACCGCGACGGCCGGACGGTCGGCGCCGTACAACACCCCGGGGGCCAGTCCCCGGACGCGCAGACGACGCGCTTCGTTCTTACCGCGTGATTCGCGCTTCTCGGCGCTGACTGTAATTTCTTTGCTCATCTCATTACTCCAGCAGGCACTGGCCCGCGTTCTGCTCCTACAGGTCCAGCCTGCGACCTGGGTTTATATGAATAGGGTGCTTACCGAACCGTCCTCGTGGATGGATTGAATGGCTCTTGCGAGCAGGGGCGCCACCGAAAGGGTCTTGATGCGGCAGCACCGCATGGCGTCCTCGCGGAGCGGAATGGAGTTGGTCACTACTACTTCCTGAATCTGCGAGTTCTCGATTCGCTGGACGGCGTCGCCGGAAAGCACGGCATGCGTGGCGCAGGCGGTGACGCTGAGAGCGCCCTGCTTGAGCAGGGCTTCGGCGCCTTTCACCAGCGTACCGGCGGTATCAATCAAGTCGTCCACGATCAAACAATGCCGTCCTTCGACGTCGCCGATGATGTGCATCACTTCGGCGACATTCACATCCGTGCGGCGCTTATCGATGATCGCCAGCGGAGAATTCATATGCTTGGCGAACGCGCGCGCGCGCTCCACACCGCCGGCGTCCGGCGAAACCATGGTCAAGTCCCTGCGCCCGATGCTATCGAAATACTCGATCATCACCGGCGCGGCGAAAAGGTGATCGACGGGAACGTCGAAAAACCCCTGGATCTGAGCCGCGTGCAGGTCCAAAGTAAGCACACGATCCGCGCCGGCGGTCTGAATCAGATTTGCAATCAACCGGGCGGAAATGGGCATGCGCGGCTTGTCCTTGCGGTCCTGCCGCGCATACCCATAATAGGGTAACACCGCGGTGATGCGCTCCGCTGAAGCCCGCTTGAGGGCGTCGATCATGAGCAGCACTTCCATCAGGTGGCGGTCGACGGGCGTGCAGGTGGGCTGCACCACGAACACGTCGGCGCCGCGGACGTTTTCGAGGATTTGCAGCCGGATCTCGCCGTCGGAAAAAGGCTCCACCAGGGCCGAGCCGAGCGTGCAACCCAGCGACCCACAGATCTTGGCCGCCAACGCCGGATTGGCGTTGCCGGTGAAGATTTTCATCTGCTCGAATCTCATTTTACGTACCGGTCTTGCCGCGGCCATAACATGCTGTCCCAGAAGCCGGCCAATTGCCGGCGCCAGAGCGCGCGGTATCGGCTGCGGCTTACCATCGTAGCAGGGTGAACCTGATCGCCGGGGAACTCCTTGCCGAGCGCCTGCGCCGCTCGGTCGCGCGCTGCACGGCTCTCGAAAACTCCAAAGACACTGGAGCCGCTGCCACTCATCAACGCCGGCCGAGCCCCCAACTTCCGCAACTTCCCCTTAATCGATTTTAGTTGAGGGTGTTGGCGGAAGACAACTTCCTCGAAATCGTTGCGATGTTCGCCGGACGCCCGCCAGGCGGCGGATTGGAACTCGCGCAGGGTATCAGGGAGCGCTGCCTGTGCGCTGGTGCGTTGGAGTGCGTGATAAGCTTCGGGCGTGGAGACGTGGATTCCGGGCGTGACCAGCAGTACCAGGCGGGTCGGCAGATCGGGCAGAGGGTAGAGTTCGGTGCCGCGGCCGATGCCCAGCGCCGTGCCGCCCAGCAGGAAAAAAGGCACGTCGCTGCCGAGATCGGCCGCCAGTTCCATCAGCTTCGGGAGTGGCAGCGGTTTTCCGAGTAGCGCCGGCAGGGCGAGCAGGACCGACGCTGCGTTGCTCGAGCCGCCGCCGAGTCCGGCGCCGAGCGGAATGTTTTTGTGCAAAACGAACCCAACCCGGCCGGAGCGGCCCGTAGCAGCCAGAACGTTATGTGCCGCTTTTTCAATGATATTGCCGGGGATGTTCAAGCTGGACTGGATGTCGATCCGGGTGCGCCCGCGCTGGTATTCGATGTCCAGCGTGTCGGCCAGCGAGACGGTCTGGAAGATAGTGCGGAGCTCGTGGAAGCCGTCCGGCCGCCGATGCAGGACCCGGAGGTCCAGATTGATTTTGGCGAGCGAACGAACCCGGACGCGCTCGGACATCAGTAATGCAGGAGCGAGTGGACGTCGTAGCCGGCCAGCTTTTCGCGCCCCTTCAGAAAATCCAGCTCGAGGATGAAGCCCAGGCCGGCCACTTTGCCGTTGAGCATTTCCACCAGGCGCGCGACGGCCGCCGCGGTGCCTCCGGTGGCCAGCACGTCGTCGATGATCAGGACATTTTGTCCGGGGCTGATGGCATCGCGGTGGATCTCCAGCACGTCGGTGCCGTACTCCAGCGCGTACTCGATGCGCTCCCGTTCGGCCGGCAGTTTCTTTTCCTTGCGCACCGGGACGAAGCCGTATCCGAGCGCGTAGGCGACGGCGGGCGCGATGATGAATCCGCGCGCTTCGATTCCCAGCACCACGTCGATGGGCGTGGATCGATAGTGCGCGCTGAGGCAGTTGATGACTTCGCGGAAGCCGCCCGGGTCCTTGAGGAGCGTGGTGATGTCGTAAAAGTTGATGCCTGGTTTCGGAAAATCCAGGACTTCACGGATGAGGTCTTTCAGATGCTGCATCTGGGGAACCCGTATTGTAACCTATTCGGCTTTTTTCAAAGCCGAGACCCAGGCCTTGGGCGTGGTTCCCAGCGTGCGGCGGAACATCTCGACGAACGCGCTCGGCTGGCGATAGCCGATCTGAAACGCGACTTGCTTGACCGCGGCTCCGGATACCAGCAGCTCGATGGCTTTCATCAAGCGGAACTGGCGGCGCCAGGATTCGAAACTCAGGCCGACTTCGCGGCGGAAGATTCGTTGGATAGTGCGGACGCTGGCTCCGGCCTTGTGGCAGAGCGCCTGGAACGATGCGCCGGCGTCGCGGTTCGCCATGACCGCCTGGACGATGGCGAGCGCGCGGCGATCCTCGGGCAGCGTGACGAAGCTGGGGACCGGCGAGGCGTGTTCGAGCTCGGCGAGGATCAGGTCGCGGAGCGCCGAGTGCAGCGGGTTTCGGCGGCGGAGCTGGCCGATGCGCACGGCCTCGACGATCAGCTCGCGCAGCAGGGGACTTACTTGCAGCACGGCGCAGCGCCTGGGGAGGCGAGGGGCCAGGCCTCGGCGCAGATACAGCGTGCGCATCGAGACCGCGCCGGGCATGCGGATCTTGTGCATGCTTCGCGCGGGAATCCAGATCGCGAAGTGCGGCGGGATCAGCCAGGAGCTCTGGCCGGAGGTGACCTGCATGACGCCGCGGATGGCGTAGATCACCTGGTCGGAGCCGTGGGAATGCTTGGGGACGTGGTAGTCGGGCGGATACTCGTAGGCCAGCGTGGCGATGGAGACGCCCGGCTTGGGGTCGTATTGTGTCAGGAATCCGGTCTGTCGCAATAGAGATATATTATGACGCAACTACGGTCTTGCGACAGACTGGGGAGCATGGATACTAAGGTCATGAAACCGCTGCTTGGTTCTCAAAAGTTGATGGCGTTCGCGGCGACGCGCGATCCGGCGCTGGCGAAAGCGTTCTATGGCGACAAGCTGGGATTGCAGTTCTTGTACGACGACGGATTCGCGGTGGTGTTTGACGCCAACGGCACGACGCTCCGGATCCAGCGGGTGAAAGAGGTCGCTGGAGCGCAGTACACCGTGTTGGGCTGGGAAGTGGCGGACATCGTCGCGAAGGTCAAGGAACTTTCCAGCGCCGGCGTGAAGTTCGAGCGCTTCGGCTTGCCGGACCAGGACGAGGCGGGCATCTGGACGGCGCCCGGGGGAGCTGCGCGAGTGGCGTGGTTCAAGGATCCGGACGGCAATACGCTGAGCATCAGCCAGCACGCGTAGGGACCCTCTAAGCACGAAACCTTAGCGATATCGGGAATTGATCTGATGCTATCCGGATTCATAAGCGGCTAGCCTGGGCTTAAGGTGCGTCTTCGAATCCTGGCATTGGCTATCGCGGGCTTGGTTGCGTTTGCGCTGGCCTCTCAAAGCCAGAGCCTCAGGCATGCGGCGGGAGTGCTGCTGCAGCTCAGCGGCGCACCTGTGGCTGCGTCGGCGGCGCGAATCTCCGAGCACGAGCTGGAAGAAATCAATGCGATGCCGCCGCAGGATCAAGCCGAGCGGCTGCTGGAACGTGCCATCAATCATTACGCGGGAGCGGCCGAGGAAATCGCCAGGCGCGCCGATGGCTGGACCGGACGCATTCACACCTCCGAGAAGCTCGAGACCATGACCAACACGGCGTACTTTTCGAGCGATCTGCGGGTTCGCGCGGTGGCGCTCGAAATCTGGCTGGCGCGCGACAATCTTCACAAGACCGCGGACTCCGTCGATGAGTTGATCCGCGCCGCGGCAGCCGGCAACGAGCGGAGGTGGTTCCAGCTTTCCAGTCTCGGGATTCTGGGGAATCGCGGCGTCGAACCGGGCCGGGTTTTCGACACGCTGATGTTGTACGTGCGCGACCCGGACGGGAGCGTGCGCGCGGCCGCCATCAACGGGCTGGGATTGCTGGGCACCGAGAACACCATCGCGCCTCTGCTGGATGTGTTCCATAACGACTCGTCGGCCGACCTGCGCGAGCGGGCCGCTTGCAACCTGGCCGATTCGGGAATGCTGTCGCGCGAGCTGCGGCGGGAGGCGGTGCCCGAGCTAGTGCGGTTCGGCGAAGATCCGAACCTGGATGCGAGCACGCGGAAATGGGTTTTTCAGGCGCTGCGTGAAATCACCGAGCAGAATCTTGCCGATGATCGGGCGGCGTGGGTGCATTGGTACGGCGCGCGGTCAAGCCAGCGGTAGACTCCTCTCCTTTGAGGCCGGCTGAAGCCGGCTGCAGCCACGATTGGCTGCCCCACTTTGTGTACACTGGCGCTTGGTCCAACTGAAAGGCATCCAGAAGCGCTTCGGCGGCGTGGTGGCGTTGCGCGACGGCTCGCTGGAGGTGCGGCGAGGCGAAGTCCATCTGCTGATGGGCGAGAACGGCGCGGGCAAGTCCACGCTCATGAAGATCGTGGCCGGCATGCTGGAGCCGGACGGCGGCGAGTTCCTGTGGCAGGGGCGCAGCGTGCGTTTCCGCAATCCCGCTGAAGCCGCCGCGCACGGCATCGCGATGGTGCACCAGGAATCGCTGCTGGCGCCGCATCTTTCGGTGGCCGAGAACATCTTTTTGGGGCACGAGCCTCGCCGGCCGCTGGGCTGGGTGAACCGGCGCGAGATGCTGGAACACGCCGCGCGCATCATCGAGGAGCACCGCTTCCCTTTACAGGCCGAGTGGCGCGTTGAGCGCCTGAGTCCGGCGGGCAAGCAGATGGTGGAGATCTGCCGCGCCATCCGGCAAGGTTCCAGCCTGCTGATCTTCGACGAGCCCACGTCGTCGCTTTCGGAAGCCGAAACGCAGGAGGTGTTCCGGATCGTGCGGGCGCTGCGCGAGCGCAACATGGGCGTCATCTATATCACCCATAGGCTGGAAGAGCTGCGCGCGATCGGCGATCGGGTGACCGTGCTGCGCGACGGCCAGACGGTTCACTCCGGACCGCTCGGCGAGATTTCGGCCGACCAGATCATTCGGCACATGGTGGGCCGCGAACTGAACGCCATCTACACCCGCGCGGCGCTACCACCGGGCGAAGAGGTACTGGCGGTGCGAGGTCTCACGCGCAAGCCGGTGCTCGACGACGTGACGTTTTCGCTGCGCGCCGGCGAGATCGTCGGGATGGCCGGATTGATCGGCGCGGGGCGTACCGAGCTGTGCCGGGCGCTGTTCGGCATCGACGCGATCGACCGCGGCGAGATCCGGATTCGCGGCCGCGCGGTTGGCATCGGTTCGCCGCAGGACGCCGTGCGAGAAGGGCTCGCGCTGATACCCGAAGATCGCCAGCGCGCCGGACTCGCCACCGGGCTGCCGGTGCCGTACAACTTGACGATGGCGGACCTGAAGGCGGTGTGTCGCGGTGGTTTCTTGAAGCACGCCGCCGAGTCGCGCATCACGGCCGAGTTCAGCGAGCGGCTCCGCATTCGCATGGGCCCCGCGCGGCAGCCGGCCGGGCGATTGAGCGGCGGCAATCAGCAGAAGGTGGCGATCGCCAAGTGGCTGCTCGGGCAGGCGCGCGTGTTTCTGTTCGACGAGCCGACGCGCGGCATCGACGTGGGCGCGAAGATGGAAGTTTTTCAGATGATGGACGAGCTGGCGCGGCGTGGCGCAGCCATCCTGATGGTGAGTTCGGAAATGGCGGAGCTCATCCAGGTGGCCGATCGCATTCTGGTGATGCGCCAGGGACGAATCAGCGGCGAATTGCCCGGGCGGACCACACCGGAGGCGATCATGCGCTACGCGGCTTTCGAGACCGGCGCGTCGGCGGCCGGAGAAGCGGCCAGATGATCCAGCGGCTGCTGCCGTTTTTCACGCTGGTCGCGCTGTTCGTCATCCTGTGCATCGTTTCGCCGAATTTCCTGACAGTCACGAACCTTTCGAGCGTGGTGCGACAGACCGCCGTGATCAACATCATGGCGCTGGGGATGACGGTGGTGATCATTTCGGGCGGCATCGATCTGTCGGTCGGCTCGATTCTGGCGCTGGCCGGATTGCTGGGCGCGATGACGATGGAAAAGTACGGCATCGCCTGGGGCCTGGCCGCCGGCGTGGCGATCGGAACGCTGAGCGGCCTGGGGAACGGTCTCATGATAACGTCGCTGCGCGTCAACCCGTTCATCGTGACGCTGGGCACCATGGGAATTTATCGCGGGCTGGCGCTCATCATTTCCAAGGGCCTGCCGGTGCACGAAATTCCGGCGTCCTATTCGTACCTGGCGGAAGGCTCGCTGCTGGGCGTCCCATTCGTGCTGTGGATTCTGCTGGTGGCGGCGGCTGCGATGCACGTGACGCTGGAGCACACGCGTCTGGGCCGCTATGCGTTTTCGATCGGCAGCAATCCGGATGCGGCTTACTACGCGGGCGTGCCGGTGCGGTTTCACACCACGGCGGTTTACGCCATCGCGGGATTGCTGACGGGCCTGGCGGGAATGATCGAAGCATCGCGCCTGATGACCGGACAACCGACCGCCGGCCAGGGTTATGAATTGACCGCCATCGCGGCGGTGGTGATCGGCGGCGGAAGCCTGCGCGGCGGCGAGGGCAGTGTGTTGGGGACGCTGGTGGGCGCGTTCATCATGGGGTTGCTCGCGAACGGCAGCGATCTCGTCGGCACCAATCCCTACTGGCAACAGGTGATCATCGGCGCGGTGATCATTCTGGCCGTGACGTTTGACGAATTGCGGAAGCGAAGAACCGCGGCTTAGGCTTGCTGCGCGGCCCGGGCTTGCTGATTCGCAATCTCGGCGAGAATCCGGTTCATTCGCTCGCGAAGGTCGGCGACCTTTTTCCGGCCGTCGGGCGTCGCGTCGATCAGTTTTTCCAGGTTGGCGGCGAATTGCGGTCCGAAGGCGCCGCGGATTTCGCCCAGCAACGGCTCGATTTTCGCAAAGACGCCGATGTGTTCGTTGTTGGCGTCGTTGAACAGCTCGATGCTGATGGCGCCGTTGTTGACCAGAGCCGCGGCCATGTCCCAATAGCCCACCACCATGCGCAGATGGCCGCTGTGCTCGCCGAAGATGGCCTTGTTGAAATCAGCGAACGACTTGGGCTGAAACTCGATGGTGAACCAGGTGCGCGCCCGCCGCATGGTGTCTTCGCGGCGGAGTTCAAACAGTTTAAGAATGAGACCGGCTTCTTCTTGTTTCGACATACAGTGACGTCTCCCCTTCGCGACCTTCGACGCTCGGGACGCAAGGCCCGTGATCCCGGCGGACAGCATGCCGGGAATGGCGCCGATCAGGCCGTGCTCGTCTAGATGCTTGGCGGGGAATCAAGGATTCCGGTTTTTGATACAAGAATGAAGACGGTTGACCGGCCGTATTTCGGGCGCTAACGCACCTGCACACTGAGGCTCGATGCGGCCACTTCCTTGCCGGCATTCAAAACGCGACCGGTGAGCCGGTACTGACCCGCGGGCAGGAGCGTAAAGTTGCTGGACGTCGGCTGCAACGCGGTGTACATCGGAACACGCACGTAACTCAGGCTGCTGCCGCGGGCATCAGCCGATGCGGAGGTAGTGAAGACGGCCGCGCCCGAGCCGTCGATGAGTTGAAGCTGGACTTCAGCACCGGGACTGGCGACGGCTTCGATGCGAGCCTGCGCGCAGGGCCGGTAGGTGCCCGCCGGATCGGGCTGTGGGCCGCCCAGTCCGCAGGCGGTGAAATAGCACGGCAGGGCGCAGTTCGCTACCAGCTTGGCGGTCAAATCGAGGTCAGTCGTTTCGATCGACAGGTTGATGGCGGGGGCAGGAACCGAGAAACGAACTCCCGGCATTCGCACCTCCACCAGTTCCAGGCTCTGAGCGAAGCCTCCTGACGAGCCGGAGACCATGTCCTCGGTGAGGCGCGCCAGGCCGATGCCGCGCACGAAAGTTGAGGTATCGAAGTCGAGCGAGTTTACAAAGCCGGAGGCGATCAGGGCATCGCTGAAATCTCCGAGCAGACCGCTATAGGAGGTCTTCTGAACCGATGCGGATTTCGGGTCCAGGTAGACCTGTTCGCCGTCGCCGGCCGCCATCCAGATTACGCCGTTGTCGTCGCCGCGCAGCTTGGCGACTACGTCGGAGCCTTGCGTGAGTACAAAGTAAGTCTTGCCCGCGATCGTTTCGGTTGCGTTGATGGAACGAACGACGTAGGTGCCGGTGATCAGGCGGCTATTGCTGCGGTAGATCCAGGTGTTGCCGAGTTGCAGCGGAAAATAGCTGCCGCCTTGAAGGCCTGGATCGATGGTGCGAACGGTGCCGCCGCAGCTCACGCGTGCGATGGCCGACGCCAGCACCGCGCCTGACTGGTCCACCAGGAAGAATTTCAAACCGTCGCTGACCCACGGGCCGGTGGCCGCCGATCCGGGGGAATCGCTGAGGCTGGTCATCTCGGGACCGTCGGGTTGATTCAATCGGATCTCGACCGGTGTGGTGGCGCCGGCCCAGTTGAGTTGCGCCACGCCCAGGCCATTCTGACAATCGAAGATGACGGGCGGCGTGATGGTCAGAGTGGCGGGCAGCGCGGAAGCGGCAATGAGAAAAAGGAGAAATGCGAGCCTCATGAAATCGATTGTAGCGGTCGCAAACGTGTGGCGCGGTATAATCGCGACGCGATGAAGATCTGCCTCGCGATGGCGGTTGTGCTGGCGACAACCATGCTGATGCCGGCGCCCGCTCTCTCGCAGCCGGGGCCATCGCAAGCGACTGCTTCCGCACCAACCAGCGAGCAGAAAGAGACGCCGCGTCAATACTCCCTGCCTCCCGGCAAATTGGAAAAAGCCATTGAGTATTCGCAGGCGCGCTACTGGCTGCACTTCGCCGGATCGGTGTGGGGTATCGCGGTGCTGGCGCTCATCCTGGCCAGCGGAGTCTCGGCCCGGTTGCGCGATTGGGCCGAAGCCGCCTCGCGACGCCGCTTCGTGCAGGCGCTGATTTTCGTTCCGCTGCTGGTGCTGGCCAACGACATCCTGGAGCTTCCGCTCGGAATCTACGGGCAGCACCTGGAGCTGAAGTTCGAGCAGTCCGTTCAGAGCTGGCCCTCCTGGTTCTGGGACTGGAGCAAGGAAGAACTGCTCAGCTTCCTGCTGGCGATCCTGCTGGCATTGATCCTCTACGCGGTGATCCGCCGCAGCGCGCGCCGCTGGTGGCTGTACTTCTGGCTGTCAGCGCTTCCGATTCTTTTCGTCGTGATGTTCCTGGAGCCTTATGTCATCGAGCCGCTGTTTTACAAGTTCGAACCGCTCGCCGCGAAGCACCAGGCCCTGGTGGACGAACTGGAACGAGTGGTGGCGCGCGGCGGCCTCTCCATTCCGCCCTCGCGCATGTTCGAAATGAAGGCCAGCGAAAAGCTGAACTCGCTGAACGCGTATGTATCGGGCTTCGGCGCATCCAAGCGCGTGGTGGTGTGGGACACGACGCTCGACCGGCTGACGACGCCCGAAATTCTATTCGTCTTCGGCCACGAGATGGGACACTACGTGCTGGGCCATGTTCGCGACACGCTCATCTTTCTGGCGCTGCTGGTGCTGGCGCTGCTGTATATCGGCTATCACGGATTGAACCGGATGCTTCGCCGCTGGGGGGCGAGCTGGCGCATCCGCGATGCGGCCGACTGGGCCTCGCTCCCGGCGCTGCTGCTGCTGTTCAGCATCTTCAGCTTTCTGACCGAACCTCTGATCAACGCTTACAGCCGCAACCAGGAGCACCAGGCCGACGTCTACGGGCTCGAGGTGGTCCACGGAATCATTCCGAACTCGAGGGCAGTGGCCATGCACTCGTTCCAGGTGCTGGGCGAAGTGGATCTGGACGAACCCCATCCGAACCGGTTCATCGAATTTTGGATGTACTCGCATCCGTCCACGTCGGAACGGATGGCCTTCACCGACGGCTACGACCCCTGGTCGGGCGGGGCGCCCCGCTACGTGAAATAATAGCTTGCTATAGTTGAAGTACGCCGCAACCGCGGTTGTCAATGAATAGAGCCAGGCGCCTTTCACCGCGATGCTCGCGCTGTGCGCGTTGCTGGTGGTGATCACCGTCTCGGGGATGCCCGGGCACGGCCACGATTACAACAGCGCTCGCCCGTGCGACATCTGCCACAGCGGGCATATGCCCTGTCTGCAGCCGGCCGGCGAAATTCAGTTGCCCGTCGCGATGCCGGTGATCTGGCATCGGGTCCAGGAGAGCATCGATCTCGGCCTGGACTGCGCATTCATCCTCCGTTCGCCGCGCGCTCCTCCTGTCTAAAACCTTTCGGTTCGTAATTGACTTGTTGGAAGGCTAGATCCCCATGCAAGCCGGGTTTCGCCTTCCGGGTTTTACTTGCAAGTGCCACGAAAGCACAGGAGTAATTCATGCTGAAAGGAATCAGAATTCCGGTATTTGCCCTGGTGCTGGCGACTTTCGGCTCGCTGGCGGCTGCGGCACAAAGCTCGGCCGAGTTGTTAGCGCGCTTCAAGGCCATGGAGGACCGCATCAAAGCGCTGGAAGCCGAGGTCCAGGAATTGAAGGGGCAGCAGGCAGCTACCACTGCCGCGTTGACGGCCGCGGCGCCAGCCACACCCACACCCGCGCCTGCTGTCGCTTTGGCGGAAACAGCGACGTCGCAGACGCCGCAGGCCTTGGGCGGCGCCGGTCCAGCCGCGGCCAAGGTGCTCAATCCCGACATCGCGGTCATCGGAGATTTCCTGGGCGCCGCCGGCAATGGCACAAGCCGGCCGACGCCGGCGCTCGAGATGCACGAAAGCGAAGTCGCGTTCCAGGCCATTCTCGATCCGTACGCACGGGCCGACTTCTTCCTGACCTTCGGCGAACACGGCGTGGATCTGGAGGAAGGCTTCCTGACCTTTCCCGCGCTGCCCGGCCATCTGGAGTTGCGGGTAGGCAAGATGCGCGCCGCGTTTGGAAAGGTGAACACCTTGCACAATCACGTGCTGCCTTGGGCCGATCGCCCGCTGATGACTCAAAACCTGGTGGGCGGCGAAGACGGCATCGATGACGCGGGCCTGGCGCTCAGCCGGATCTTCGCCGGCCCCAAGGACACTTTCTTTGAAGGCACCGCGCAACTGTTTCACGGAGAGGTGGAGAACCTGTTCCACGCCTATCGCCGCAGCGACGTCTCCACGGTGGACCACTTGCGCGCCTATCGCGACATTACTGAATCCACCAACCTGGACTTGGGCGTCTCTTATTCCAGGGGGCATTCGGTGTGGAGTCCGGCGGTGATCGACCAGCTCTATGGCGTTGACGCGACCGTGCGTTGGAAGCCGCTGCGGCGGTCCATCTATCATTCCTTTGTCGGCCGCAGCGAGTTTACCTGGAGCCGCCTGGACTTTCCGGGCCGGACGTTCACTCCATTCGGCTACTACGTGTCCGGCGATTATCAGTTCGCGCGGCGCTGGTTCCTGGGCGGACGCTTCGACCGTTCCGAACGTCTGGGCAACTGGTTCACGGTCGACGGCGACATCTTCGGGACACCGGATCTCAGCGACCTTTCGCTGCACCAGGACACGGGCGGCTCGTTGGTCCTGACTTATTGGCCCAGCGAGTTCAGCCAGATCCGCGGCCAGCTCCGCCGCACGCTGTATGGCGGCAGCCAGACCGCCAACGAGTTGCTGTTCCAGTTCCAGTTTTCGATCGGCGCCCATGGCGCGCATCCGTTTTAGCTGAGCGAGGGTATGAATTTTATGAAGATTTCACGAAGTTTTCTGCTGTTGCCGGTTCTCGCGCTAGCCGCGAGCGGCCTGTCGCAAGCCGCCGGAAAGATCAACGTCGTCACGGCCACGCAGGACCTGGCGGCGTTGGCCGCCGAAGTGGGCGGCGACCACATCAGCGTGGAGGCCATCGCCAAAGGCTATCAGGATCCCCATTTCGTGGAGCCCAAGCCCAGCTTTCTGCTGAAGCTGCAGCGAGCGGATCTGCTGGCGGTGGTCGGCTTGCAGCTCGAGATCGGCTGGCTGCCCCCGCTGGTTACGCAGAGCGGGAATTCGAAGATCCAGGTGGGCGCCGGCGGCTACCTGGACATCTCGCAGTTCTGCCAGATCCTGGAGATCCCCACCGGGCAGGTCACGCGCGCCATGGGCGACGTGCATCCGCTCGGCAATCCGCACTACTGGCTGGATCCGGAGAATGGCCGGCGCATCGCCAAGGCGTTTCAAAACAAGTTCTCGGAGATGCGGCCTTCCGACGCCGCTTACTTCGCCCAGCGCTACGCCGATTTCGACCAGCGTCTGGCAGCGGCGGAGAAACGCTGGGAGGCCGCCATGGCGCCGTATCGCGGGCGTAAGGTAGTCACCTATCACCGCTCCTTGCCGAACTTCTGCGAGCGCTTCGGCCTGGTGGTGGTGGACTACATCGAGCCGCGGCCCGGCATTCCACCCACGCCCGCCCACACGCTGGAGGTGATCAACACCATGAAGCGCGACAACATCAAGCTGATCCTGGTGGAGCCGTACTTCGATTTGCGCACTCCCAATTCCATCGCGCAGGCCACCGGCGGGACCGTGGCGGTCATGCTGCCGTCGGTGGGCGGCGTGAAGGAAGTGACCAACTATTTCGAGCTGTTCGATTACGATATCAACCTATTGACCAGCGCTTTCGCCAAGGTGAAATAAGGACCACATGGACACTTTTCACTTCCTGCTGGCTCCTTTCGTCGCGAGTCTGATACTGACCGGCATTCACGCTTATCTGGGCGTTCACGTGGTAGAGCGCGGCGTGGTGTTTGTGGATCTGTCGCTCGCGCAGATCGCCGCGCTGGGCACCACGGTCGCGGTGCTGTACGGATTCGATCCGCACGGGCGCGGCTCCTACTGGACCAGCCTGGCCTTCACCTTCCTGGGCGCGGCGGTCTTTTCGACCGTCAAAGCGCGCCGCACCCGGATTCCACAAGAAGCCATCATCGGGATCAGTTACGCGGTCGCGTCGGCCGCGGCCATTCTAGCCATGAGCAAGTCCGTCGAGCAAACCGAGCACCTCAAGGAGATGCTGGTGGGCAACATTCTCACCGTTTCCTGGCAGGAGGTGCGCACCACTGCGTTGGTTTACGGCGCGATCGGCCTGTTTCACTGGGCGCTGCGCAAAAAATTTCTGTTGATTTCGCTCGATCCGGATAAAGCCGAAGAGCAGGGGCTCTCGGTGCGCTTCTGGGACTTCCTGTTTTACGCTTCGTTCGGATTCGTGGTGACGTCCTCGGTTGCGATCGCCGGCGTGCTGCTGGTGTTCTGCTATCTGATCGTGCCGTCGGTGGGCGCCATGCTGTTTGCTCAAAAAATCGGCGCGCGCCTGGCCATCGGCTGGACCATGGGCACGCTGGTTTCCGCGCTAGGCGTGTTCCTGTCGCTCGAGATCGACTTGCCCACCGGCGCCACTATCGTCTGCACCTTCGGCGTGGTTCTGATGCTGATGGCCCTGTTCCGGGTAATGTTCAAGCGCGCTGCGGCTTGATCCACGAGCACGTTTCCCGTTTTGTTTTGAGGCTTTCACCCGAGGGACTTTTCGCGCCCGAGACCTTAGCATCGGGATGGTGGGTCCCCTTCTCTTTTTCCTGGCAGCTCTGACGGTGCGCGAAGGCCAGACTCCATTGCGGTCCGGCTGCGCCGCGGGCGACGCCGTGATCGCCAATCTCGCGGCGGGCACGCCGGTGGAGATCCGCTTCCGGCTGGCGGACGGCGGGGACTGCATCAAGGTTGCCGCGAGCGTCGACAACAAAGATGTAGTGGGATACGTTTCGGGTTCGGCGCTGGCCGGCCTGGACGGATTCGAGCAGGAGCGGTCGTCGGCTCGGACGACCGATCCCACAGCCGCGCTGACACCGATGGAGGCCGAAGCGCGCAGGATGGTGATCCAAACGGGCGACCCCAAGCTGGATCGCGCCTCGCAGCTCTTGGCGTCGAATCAACCCGAGCAGGCGCTGGATGTACTCCGGCCCGAACGCTACCGCAAAGACGCGAACGTGCTGCTGCTGGCGGGACTGGCGGCGTATCGCATGGACCGGCTGGATAGCGCGCTCGACTACTGGAAGCAGTCGCTCGAACTGGCGCCCAACGATTCGCTCACGCAGATCTACGCGCGGGTGAAGCGGGAAGCTGAATCGGGCCGAGCGGGCGAGAGACTGCTGGGCATGCACATCGCGTTGCGCTACGAACGCGAGACGATCTCGGTGGAGACCGCGCGCGCGATTCTCGGAACGCTGGATGCGGAATACAGCCGCATCTCGGCGCAGATGGGATGTTCCACACGCGAGCGAATCGTCGCCGTGGTCGAGGATCGCGATACGTATCTCCGCAGCACCGGAGCCGCAGAGTGGAGCGGCGGCTGGTACGACGGCCGCATCCACATGGCCTGGACCGGGGAGAAGGAAGTGGGGCCGCAGATGCGCCGAGGCCTGGCGCACGAGCTGGTGCACGCCTGCCTGACCAGCATTCCCGCCGGGGCAACTCCGTGGCCGGCATGGCTTCAGGAAGGGCTGGCTCAAAAACTTTCGGGCGACCAGCTTGCGCCGCAAACTCGCGAGCAACTGCGGCAGCGCGCGCAAGCGCACCAAGTCCCGCGACTCGAGGAGCTGCATCCGGATTGGTCGCGGCTGAGCGCGGAACAAGCGCGCACGGCTTATAGCTTGGCGCTGGCCGCCGCCGACGCGCTGTATGATGGCGACCCGAACGGCCTGCGCAACATCCTGCGCAATCCACAGAGTCTCGGACAAGTGACCGCGGATCTGGACAAGAAGCTGGGTTTCTAGCTAAGCCTTTTTCAGACCGCCGAGGGTTCGCCGGGCAGAAGCCCGGCTGCGGCCAAGATTGGCCGCCCCACCATACAGGCGACGAAGGCGTCCGCGTCGCGCTTGCTATCCTGATATTTCAAGACATTGTCTATAGGACGACTGGATGCCGTTTTCTTCCATCCCTGAGGCCATCGACGATTTCCGCGCCGGCCGCATGCTGGTGATCGTCGACGACGAAGACCGCGAAAACGAGGGCGATCTGACGGTCGCGGCCGAGAAGGTCACCCCCGAAATCATCAACTTCATGGCCAAGCACGCGCGCGGGTTGATCTGCCTGCCGATGGACGGCGAGATCTGCGACGCGTTGAACCTGCCGCCCATGT
Source organism: Terriglobia bacterium (assembly GCA_020073265.1). Lineage (GTDB taxonomy): Bacteria > Acidobacteriota > Terriglobia > Bryobacterales > Bryobacteraceae > Palsa-89. Next base: position 54,653 of record JAIQFN010000062.1, read on the forward strand.
CGTCGAAGAACACCTCGCGATTCGGTACGGCGTTCTGCGAGTCGATCGAAGCCGCCGAAGGGGTCACCACAGGAATTTCGGCGGCCGACCGCGCCCGCACCATCCAGGCGGCCATCGATCCGCGCAGCAAGCCGAGCGATCTGGCGCGGCCGGGCCACGTGTTTCCGCTGCGGGCGCGCGAAGGCGGCGTACTGGTCCGCGCCGGCCAGACCGAAGCCGTGGTGGACCTGGCGCGCCTGGCGGGACTCCGGCCGGGCGGCGTCATCTGCGAAATCATGAACGACGACGGGTCCATGGCCCGCGTCGCGCAGCTCAAGGAATTCTGCGATCAACACAAGCTCCGTATGATCTCGGTGGCCGACCTGATCCGCTACCGTCTGCAGACCGAGCGCTTCGTCCAGCGCCAATCGGAAGCGTGCCTCAGAACCGAGTTCGGCGATTTCAAGACCATCGTGTACGCCAGCGCCATCGTGCCGGAGCAGCACCTGGCCCTGGTGCACGGCGAACTCAGCGGGCGCGAAAACGTGCTGGTGCGCATGCACTCGCATTGCATCTACGGCGACGTGTTCGGGTCGGTGGCGTGCGAGTGCCACAAGGTGATCCGGAAATCGCTCCAGCGCATCGCCGAGGAGGGCGCCGGCGTGCTGGTCTACCTGCACCAGACCGGTCCGGGCTTTCGCGATCACGGCGGCCCGACGACTCCGGACAGCCAGCGCCGCCTGCAGCACGAAAGCGGCATCGGCGCGCAGATCCTTTCGGACCTGGGACTGCACACCATCCGGCTGCTGACCAATCATCCGCGCAAGGTGGTGGGCCTGGACGCCTACGGGATCGAGATCGTCGAGCAGGTTCCGGTTTAAGCTGTCAAGAAAAAATCGCGTTGCTCGTTTGACTGAGTATTGTCATCAGGCCTGAGACGGCGGAGCCGTTTGTAAGTCTTTCGACGACATCTCAAGAGGACAATAGCGTGGTCGACAAAATGGCTAGTGGCCAGCCTTCTCTTTTGCTGTTTTGGCGTCACGGATCACATTCGCTACCTGGGAAGGCGTCAATCCAAGTTGCTCAATAAGAAAACGTGCTGTCTTCATGATGAGCTCGTTGCGGCGTTCCTCTTCGGTAGGAGGGGGCTTCTTCAAGTGGCCGGACTTCCGCAAACATGTTTCGCATTCGTTCAGGAGTGGCTCATTGATTGTTGTTGCGGAACCCCTTCGTTTGTCTAACGGCAACGGTTGTCCGCATAGCGCTACATCTCCACACCATTGAGTCGGATCAAATCTGGCGAGATGGGCTTTCCGCCCACCTTTCAACATAATGCGCCAGTAGCGTGGCGTCTGCATCAGATTCAGCTAGCCTTCGGGACTTGTTCCGCCTTAAGTTATTCCGATCCGATGGCGCCGAAGTCAGGCTAATGAAAGCGTCACTCGACCGAGCCTGGACGAAGGTCGCCTGAAAATCCCCTCCTGAATCAAGGCATGTACAAGACGTGCTGGAACAGATTGACAACAGTCAAATCCACGGGTTATGCGGTACGGAGCGATAAGCAGGAAAGGGCTCTCCTTCTCGCAATCGCCATTCAGTTTGTATCCTCGCCGCAGTAGTTGTCGCAGAGATGTGTCGTTCATTGTCCTACTGGTCTAATGCTAACACCACCCCCTGAGCATGGCTCAGTCGTCACGTAATGTTATTTGCCGAATTCTGCTTTGTCCACACGCTACCAGGGCTTCCGCAGAGACCTTTACCGAGAAGGAACTTTCCCCGTGCTACGCTCGTAATGTCGGCAGAGAGGTTTACATGCTAAAGCTGCGCAGTTTGGTCCTCGTGATTGCCATCCAGGCCGCCGCACTGGCCGCCGATCCCGCGCTCCTGCGCCTGGTGATGCCGGACGCCAAGGTGATCGCCGGAATCCAGGTGGATCAGAGCAAGAACTCAGTGTTCGGCCAGTACGTGCTCTCGCACATGCAGGTGGACGATCAGAGCCTCAGCAAGTTCATCCAGGACACCGGCTTCGATCCTCGGCGCGATGTCCGCGAGATCGTGATCGCCTCCAACTGGACCTCCACGAGTCCGCAGAGCCGCTGGCTGGTGCTGGCCAAAGGTGTGTTCGACATCCACAAGATCGAGCACGTGGCCGAGGGCAGCGGCGCCACCATCACGAACTACAAGGGGACCGACATCTACACCTATCCCGGTCAGGGAGCGCAGCAGGCCGACAACGCCATCGCGTTCCTGGATGCCGGGAGCGCGGCGGTGGGCGACCTGCCGTCGGTCAAGGGCGCGATCGACCGGCAGAAGAGCAGCGCGGCCGCCAGCGGCCAACTGGTCGCCAAGGTCGGCTCGGTCAGCGCCAAGAACGATTTCTGGTTCGTGACTCTGGTGCCGCTTTCCGAGTTCGCCGGCACCATGCCCGATCCGAACGTGAGCGGCGCCATGAGGAACAACATGCTGACCGCCGTCAACCAGGCCAGCGGCGGCATCCGCTTCGGCGATACTGTGACGCTCTCGGCGGAAGCGATCACGCGGTCCGACAAAGACGCGCAGGCGCTGGTGGACGTGGTGAAGTTCGTGGTCGGCATGCTGTCGATGAACCGCCAGGACAATGCCGCCGCAGGGCAGGTGGCCAGTCTGCTGGATACTCTGGATTGTAAGACCACCGGCAACGTCATGACGCTGTCGCTGGCGATTCCGGAACGCCAGCTCGAGCAGATGATCGAGAGCATGGAGCAGCCAAGCCGCGCTCCCCGCAAGAAAGCCGCGCCGCAGGCCAATTAAGCCGGTCAGTCCGGCCGCTCAAAGCGGAAAATCTCGAACGTTGCGCGGCCGTGGCTGTCTGAAACCAGCTTGAGGACGTGTTTGCGAAAACCGGCCGACTCTGCGGCCTGCATCACATTGCGATCCACCGCGGTGAACTCCCGGTAGGCCGGCGTGTGGCCCACCCAAAGTCCTTGCTCCAGCAGTCCGCGATCCCAGGCGCGGAAGGCCTCGCTGCGGGAGGGCGCCAGGAAGGCCTCGTCCGCGGTCACCAGCGGCAAGGCGCCGCGATCCAGCAGCGCGATCGGGTTCAGGATTCCCCAATCGTCCACCACGACGTGCGCAGCCGGCAGCTTGGCCAGTTCTTCGGCCAGGCCATAACTCGCATCCGTCCAACTGCGAACGGATCCGTACCGCGCCAACTGGTAGAGGTATTGATTGGTCACCAGCAGGTTTTCGGCCGCCAGGTACAGGACAGCGACGACGAGCGCGGCGGTTCCCAGCTTGCGCCAAGGCAGCGAGGCTTCGGCAAACGCGACGGCCAGAAAAAGGTGAGGAATCGGCCATAGCAAGACGGCATGATGGGCGGTTGCTCCCGCGTTCCTGGTAATCGCCATCTGGAACCACGCCGCGGCCAACGCCACCAGGGCGAACAGCAGCGGCCGGCGCGCGCGGGTGCGCCAGGCCAGAGGAAGCAGCAGCAGCGCCGCGCAGAACGCCCAGTCGAGCCGGTTCGAGCGGCGCTCTCCAAACGCTGCCTGCACGGCGAAGGAAACGCGCTCCAGTCCACTGTGCGCCTCGTGCGCCTGGCCCGGCTCCCCGGCGTTGGTCGCCAGGTAGCCCAGCAGCGCGTTGCCCTGCCAGGTTTCCAGAAGGATCTTGGCCTTGCCGGGAATGTAGCGAAAGTCGAGCGCCGCATTCGAGCGAAACGTGGCCCACCCCGAGGACGCGTTGTAGATGAACAGAGGAAGCGCTCCGAGGCAGAAACCGGCGGCGGCGAGCCCGATGTTTCTGGGGTTCAGGCGGGACCACAGCTCGCGAGGAAAGACGACCATGGTCGCCAGAGTCAAACCACCCAGGGCCCAGAGGAACAGCGCCTTATCCCACAGCGCGAGTCCGAAGCAAAGGAAACCGCAAAACAAAGCCAGACGGCTGGAACCCGAGGCGAACTTGAGAATCAGCAGCGCACCGAGGACCATCAGAAGGTGTTGCAAGGCGACGGGCCCCCAGTCGAAGCTGGTGGTCAGGACGAACATCGTGTCGGTAGCCAACAGCACTCCGCCCACCCAGGCGGCCCGCCGTCCCTGGACGCGTTCCAGCAGCTTTGTGAAGAGCCAGACTGTCGCGGCGCCCAGGATCACCGCCGGGAGCCGGACGATCCAGACCGAGGGCAGCGCCAGGGCGAAGATGGGAGCGCAAATCCAGGTTTTCAAGGCGCCCATGTAGCTCATGAACATCACCGGAACCTGGTGGCGCCACAAGCCGAACTGGAAGATGGAGCTGCCGGAAAGATGCACATACGGGACGGCGAAAATGACCTCGTCGTTCTGGATTCCCGGATACGGCAGGAGCGCGCAGCAGGTGAGGAAAAAGCTGAGAGCAAGCGGAGCCGCAGGCCACCAGTTGGGGGTGAACTTGCGTGACGCCATGCTAAGCCGGCCGCGATCGTTTTCCGGGATTCGCTGCCGCGGCAGAGTTTACAAGGTACTCAGTATAACGTGCCATTACACGGGAGACCGCAAGTTTTTGTTGCCGGCAGGCATAAATGTTTTTACCAGCCAAGTCGATAAGAATCAGGTATCACGAGAAGCGGCCGCGGGGGCCTCAGAGTTGGATCGAGGCGCGGGTCCAAGAAGTTTAGGGCTGGTACTTGAATTGCTGAGCGGATGTGGTATGATTCTGGGAGCTAGACTGCTGACCTCTCTTACCGACGGGCGCTGCCGCCGGTTGCTAAACTTCACAGTCCATTATAGTTCAGTCATAATCTGTAACGGCTTGAACCTTTCGGGAGGATCACGCGTCTAATCGTGTTAGTGAAAGACGACAAGGAGAGTTAACCCTATGACGAAGACCGAGTTAAATAAATTTAAAGAAGTCCTGGAAACCAAACAGGCTGAGTTGGCACAGGTGTTGAGGAATCGCGAAGGGATTGCGATTGAGAAGAGCCCCGACGCGCTGGATGAGGTTCAAAACGCCGCCGAGCGCGAGCTTGCGATCCGCAACCTGGACCGCGAATCCAACCTGCTGCGCAACGTCCGCGCGGCGCTGCACCGCATCGAAGAAGGTACTTTCGGCGTTTGCCTGCATTGCGAAGAAGACATCAGCATCAAGCGCCTGCACGCTGTACCTTGGGCAGCCTACTGCATCCAATGCCAAGAAATCGCTGATAAGAACCAGGAAGAAGGCAGCGACTCGCTGGACGACATCCTGGTTCACGCCGCCTAAAGCCGCAGCAACCGGGGACCGGTCTGCGTAGATCAAGGGTTCCGAAAAGGCGCGAGCGAACCTCGCGCCTTTTGTGTTTCTTATCAGCGCTAATTGCCCCCCAGCTACCGGATGCGTATGGTCGATAGCATCCGCCCGGCCGCCTCACCATCCCGCCGATAGGAATAAAACAAGTCAGGTAAACAACACGTACATAAGCCACTTGGGTCAATTTGTCCCATTGTGCCGCCAGGTCGTCTCAACTGCCGAATGACCGTCTCGGCCAGGCCGACTTTGGTCGCGCCCGACAAGTCCTGGCGCTCTGGAAAGAACGGGGCGAAGCGTTCGGCTACCTCAGGACCAACCTGGTAACAGCACGGGCCGATCCCCGGGCCGATCGCGAACACCAGTTCGTCCTGGCGCGTTCCGAACCGGCTGGTCATGGCGCCCATCGTCGCTCCCACAATCTCCAAGACCGTGCCGCGCCAACCGGCGTGAACGGCCGCAATCGCCCGGTTGCGCGGATCGGCGATCAGGATGGGCAGGCAATCGGCGGTGCGAACCACCAAGGTGACGCCGGGGACGTTGGAGATCAGCGCGTCGCCTTCGCCAAGGTCGCCGGCGGATTCCGCGAGCACCACCTGGTTGGAATGGATCTGGCGCAGGGTCGCAAGATCTGAAGCGCCCGGCCAGTTCGGGCTGGAGCGCGTTCCGAAGCCGTGCTCCAGCCAGGGGAGCTGTTCGAGCGCTTCGGCGCGGTAAACCTGGCCGGCATCTAGGCGAAACAAATCCTATTGTAACTTCGGTGGTCTTTCGAGCGTTGCGGGGACTACTGCGCGGTAAAGTAGCTGTCCACGGTCTCCACCAGATCGGCGGTTCGCACGGGCTTGGCCAGGAAACCCTGCATTCCAGACTGGAAGCAGCGCTCGCGATAGTCGGCCGAGCAGTTGGCGGTGACGGCGACAATGGGCGTTTCGGTGTAGTTGGGCAGCTTGCGGATCTGTTCGGCGGTCTGGAAGCCGTCCAAGCCGGGCATCTGCAGATCCAGAAGGATCAGATCGAACTTGGAGTGAGAGGCGGCTTCGAGCGCGGCTAGTCCGTCACCGGCGCATTCGACGTGGTAGACGTGTCGGCGCAAGGCGTGGCTGGCAATGGTTTGAGCCACTGCGTTGTCATCCACCACCAATATCCGGCCGCGGACCCTTTTCGATTCTGCTTCCGGCTTGGCGGCGGGTTCGGCAGGCAGCCGCAATGGAATATCGATAAAGAAAGTGCTTCCCCGCCCCAACTCGCTTTGGACGGTGATGGAACCGTTCAGCAAAGCCGCCAGTTTCTGCGAAACCGCCAGACCGAGCCCCAGCCCGCTGTGATCGCTGACCGGTCCAGACCGGAGCCGCTGGAAGCCTTCGAAAATGGTGCGAATCTGATCTGGGGCGATGCCAATGCCGGTGTCGCGCACCACTAAGGTGAGGGACATGTCTTGGTTGCTGGATCGGCCGGCGAAAGCCGCCAGCTCGACTTCGCCCTGATTGGTGAATTTTATCGCGTTGGCCAGCAGATGGACCAGGAGTTGACGCAATCGGACCGCATCGCCGATGGCGGCGTCCGGCAGCGTGCGATCGAAGTTTCGGATCAGTTTCAGGCCCTTGCCTTCGGCCCGGGCGGAGAACTCCGCCAGTATCCCGTCCAGCGTTTCCCGCAGCGAGAATTCGGTCTCCTCCACGCGGACATGATTGGCCGAAAGGGCGGAGAACTCCAGAGCGCCGTTGAGGATCTCGAGCAGGTTTTCGGCGCACTGCCGCGCTGCTTCCACGTACTCTTTTTGGTCCCCGTCCAGCGAGGTTTCCAGCAGCAGGTCCGTCATGCCAAGGATGCCGCTGAGGGGCGTGCGAATCTCATGGTTGAGACTGGCCAGAAATTGGCCCTTGATTACGCTCAGTTCATCGGTCTTTGGCACCAGTACCGCCTATTCAACACATCGGCACGGTTGCCCATATGCTTTAGTTTCAGACAGGTAGGCCGCTAACGACGGTCCTGCTTCATTGGTTCTTCAGACCCGACGGTTATGCTGAGGAGGGGTGAGAATGCTGAAGCGCGCCTGGATCGTCGGACTAGCCGGTCTTCTGGCCGGCTGGGCGAGCGCATCGGAACAAGCCGTGAAAATGAAGGATCTGCCGGCGCCGGTCCAGAAGACGGTCCAGGAGCAGACCAGAGGGGCGGAACTGAAGGGGCTGTCCAAGGAGGTCGAGAAGGGCCAGACCTACTACGAAGCCGAGACCAAGGTGAATGGCAAGTCGCGCGACATTCTGATCGATCCGTCGGGCGCCGTGGTTGAAGTCGAAGAGCAGGTGGACCTGGACAGCCTGCCCGCTCCGGCGCTGGCCGCCATCGAACGCTATGCCGGCAGCGGGAAAATTCTGCTGGTGGAATCGGTCACCAAGGGCGGCGCCGTCAGCTATGAGGCGACGGTCAGCAAAGGCGGAAAGAAGTCCGAGGTGGCGGTCTCCGCCGGCGGCGTCATCCGCAAGGACTGAGAAAACCCGGGCGCGGCCCTACTTACCCGCGTAGCTGACGCGCCAGATCACGCGCGAGCCGTCGTCGGTGACGAACAGCGATCCATCCTTGCCTACCGCGACGCCCACCGGCCGGCCCCACGCCTGACCCTCGGCGTTGACGAATCCGGTGAGGAAGTCCTCATAGACTCCGCTGGCGTGGCCGTTCTCCAGCGGAACGCGGATCACCTCGTAACCCGACCGCACCGCCCGGTTCCAGGATCCGTGCTCGGCGGCGAAAAGATCGCCGCGATATTCCTTGGGCAACTGGTCGCCTTCGTAGAACGTGAACCCGAGCGAGGCGTTGTGCGGCTGCAAGAGCACATCGGGCACTACGATTTTGGATTTCAGCTCGGGATGCTTGCCGTTGAGACGCGGGTCGGGATTGCCGCCGATGTAGAACCAGGGCCAGCCGTAAAAGCCGCCTTGCTGGACGTGGGTCACGTAGTCGGGAACCAGGTTGTCACCCAGCTCGTCGCGCTCGTTCACCGAGCACCATAGCTCGCCGGTGGTCGGATTAACGCCGATTCCCACCGGGTTGCGAATGCCGGAGGCATAGACGCCTACGAATTTCCCGTCCGGCGAGTATTCGAGAATGTTGGCTCGATGGAATTCCGAATCGTGCGTGTCGGGGTCGTCGATGTTGGAACCGGAGCCGACTGCGACGAATAATCGTTTGCCGTCGTTGGAAAACGCCAGATCGCGCGTCCAATGGAAACCGCCGGCAGGCATGTCGGTCACCACCGTTTCGGCGGCGCCGGAAGCGGTCAAATCGCCGTTGTGATACGGGAAGCGCACCACGGAATTGGTGTTGCCCACGTACAGCCATTGCGGGTTCGGGCCGGGCGGATAAAAAGCGATTCCGAAGGGCTGCTTCAACCCAGTGGCGAAGGTGGAAACCTGCTCCGGTTTGCCGTCCTTCGCGAGGCCGCGGAAAATCTTGATTTCGCCGCGCCGGCTTTCAGCGACGAAGAAATCGCCGTTGGGCGCGGTGCGAATCTGGCGGGGCTCATCCAGGCCGGTGGCGTAGAGATCCACCTTGAAGCCGGCGGGGGCCTGCGGCCAGGCATCGGAGGGCCGGGCAATCAGGCGCGGAAAATTCGAAGACGATTTGGTGTCGAAAGGCTTGGGCAGATCGTTGGCGGTGATTCGGTGGAACATGCCCGGCTTCATGGAGCGCGCGTCGGCAAAGGCGTTCTGGCCGGTCAGCAGGTTCTTGCTGTCGATTTTTCCGATCTCGGCGCCCAGCATCCAAAGAGCCGGCGCGGCGAGCAGTCCAGCGGTAACCATCCAGCGAATCTTGTTCATCTTTCCTCCCAGACCGGATTCAATTATAACGTTGGCCTGGATTTCGGGCGCGCGGGCACTGAGCGATCACTTGCCGGCGGCTTTGGCTTGCACGCGCGCTGCGAAGCGCTCGATGTTGACGATGCCCCGTTCGTGGGTGCCTTCGGAGATCATCTCTTTCTCATCGAAGGCGCGGACGCGGAAGCGCAGGCGCCGGTCCTCTACTTCGATCAGCTCGCTCTGGAAGGTAACCTCCATGCCGAGCGGAGTCGCGGCCAGGTGCCGGACATCGACGCGCGCGCCGACGGTGTCGAATCCTTTATCGAGAAACGGCAGGACCGAATTGCGCGCGGTGAACTCGAGGTTGCTGATCAAGTAAGGCGTGCCGAGGACTCTGGCGCCCTCCGCTCCCAGAAAGTCGATGGCGATATCGGGAGTCACGCGCAACTTCGATTCGCCTTTGGTGCCGATCGGAATATTAGCCACGGAGGAACATTATAGTGGTTTCCGGAATCACGCGCCGAGTGAGTCTTATCTCATGCAAGATGAGCCTGAAGCGGGAATCGGTTTCTCACACAAGATGAGCCTGAAGGGGCGATTGCGCATGCTGGGGATTGAAGATCAGCGTGCTAGAAGGACAACGATTGAGCCTGGAGCAGATCCGGGCATTTCTGGAAGGCAGTTCGGAGCTGCGTTTTCAAGCCAGCCATCGGCAAGAGCTGTATGCCTGGGTGG